>NZ_JACZFQ010000072.1 GCF_014904755.1 Neoluteolibacter marinus | reverse complement strand
GGAAACCGTCACCAACACCGGCGAGAACACCGAACTCGCCGGCCGCGGCCGCCACGACGCTTGCGTGCTGCCGCGGGCCGTGCCGATGGTCGAGGCGATGGCGACGCTGGTCATCTGCGATCACCTCTTGCGCCAGCGCGGACAGGTGGGAGGATTCCCGGCACCTGACGCATGAAAGAACTGTTCGCCGCGCTCGACCTGCAGACGATCCCGCAGGTCAGCCTCGGGACGGCGGCACTGCTGATCTTCGGCGCCTGCGCCAGCCTCGCCGTGCTGCGCGGCCTGCTGCGGATCATCGTCGGCACCTTGATCGTCTGCGTCAGCGGATTTGCCGCCCTCCAGGCCTGGCGCTACGCCCCGGCCCTGCTCGGGCACGGCCAGCCGTGGTTGTCGGTGGCGGCACCGGTCGTGACCGGCATCGTCTCGCTGCTGGTCCTGCGCGCCATCCTGAAGGTGCTGGTCCGGCCTTGGGGCGAGCCCAACAAGGAAGTTGCCGGCCAGAACCGCCGCTCGCCCTTGCGTTGGGCGCTGACCTTGCTGTTCAGCCTGGTGCCGACCGCCCTGCTCTGGTTCAGCGGTGCCACGGCCCTGCGGAACTTTGGCTCGGTTGCCGAGATCCGGCGCTTCGTTGATGGCAAGAGCGACACCAACGCATCGTTCCGCTTCCTCGCGGAGATCCGCAGGACCATTGGCGGAAGCTTGGAGCGTTTCGGAGAGCTCGATTCGCTGTCGGACGAAGCCCGGGTCACGCTGGCGAAGTTGATCGCCCTCGGGGAATCGAGCCCGCCCAAGGCCATCCCGGTGATGGAGGAACCGGAGATCCGAACATTGATCCTGGACGATCCCGAACTGCGGCAGCTGGCAAGGGAGAAGCGCTATGCCGACATCCTGCGCGACCCGCGGCTGGACCACGTGATGCGGAATCCCAACCTGAGGGAGCTGCTTGCAAACTTGAAGCTTTAGTGAGAGCGCCAAGGGACGGGAAGGGAGCGCCGACTTCAGTCGGCTTGGATTGGTTGGCTCGCCAGTCCTGAGAAGCCGACTGAAGTCGGTGCTCCCTTGATGATCCTTGATTGATCCCTTCTACCCGTGGAATGGCCAGATCACGGGAATCAGGGTGCAGGCCACGATCCAGCAGATGAGGTTCAGCGGAATCCCGACCCGCTGGAAGTCCGAGAAACGGTAGCCGCCCGGACCATAGATCATCAGGTGCGTCTGGTAACCCATCGGCAGCGCAAAGGCGCACGAGGCCGCCACCGTCACACCGATGATGAACGGGTGGGTCTGGACCCCGAGCTCGTGCGCCAGCCTGACGCCAATCGGGATCATCATCACCGCCGTCGCGTTGTTCGAGAGCACCTCGGTCAGGAGGAGGGTCAGCAGGAAAATCAGCCACAAGGTGGCATAGGGCAGCATCTCGGCGGAGAACATGCTGCGGGTGAATCCGACCACGTTCTTTGCCAGGAACTCCGCCGTCTTGGTCTCCTCCATCGCCATGCCCAGGCCCAACAAGCCGTAGAGCATCAGTAGCACCTGCCAGTCGACGCTCGCGTAGGCATCGCGCGGGGTCAGCACCTTGGTCCACAGCAGCAGCAGGGCCCCAACCATCGAGGCGTAGTGGATGGGAATCTTCGGCACCGCCGGGATGATGCCGTGGAGGACATCGGTCAGGGTCGCTACCAGCACCACCCCGATCAGAGCCGACCAGGCGAGCACCGAGTGGTGCTTCGGCGCGGTCGATGTCGCTTCAACCGGCTTGTCGGTGAGGACGAAGTCACGGCTTTCGGCGATTTCGTCGAGGTTGTGCGCCGGGGTGATCACCAACAGGGTGTCGCCGATTTCCAAGGGCAGCCGCGCGAGGTGCTCGGTGATGTTCACGCCGTTGCGATGCACCGCCAGCACCACCGCGTTGTATTCCTGACGGAAGTCCGAGCCCGCGAGGGTCACGCCGATCAGCGACGACTCGTCGCGGATGACCAGCTCGGTGACGATCCCGTCCACCGTCGAGAGAACCTGGGCCCGCGCCTCGCTGAACAGGCTGTTGGCCTCGACCGCCTTCTTCTTGCGGCCGTGGACCGCGATCAGAAAGCGGTCGAATTTCTGGACCGTGATTTCGTTGACCTGCTGCATCACGCGCTGGCCGTTGCGCCGGACTTCCAGCAGGTGCACGCCGCCGTCGCGGTTGAAAAGCGGGGTTTCGAGCAAGGGCTTCCCCACCAGCGGGGAATCATCCTCGATCAGGACGTGATACAGCGGGGTCGTCCGGTGCTCGATCTCCAGGCTGCCGCTGATCGACGAGCGGGACGGCATCAGCTTCGGCCCGAAGATCACCAGGTAGCCGATGCCGGCGATGGCCAGCGGCACCCCGACCGGTGCCAGCTCGAACATCGTCATCGGGGTCTCCCCCATCGACTTCAGCGAGCCGTTGACCAAAAGGTTGGTCGAAGTTCCGATCAAGGTGCAGGTGCCGCCGAGGATCGACGCATAGGAAAGCGGCATCAGCAGCTTGGACGCCGGGATGTTCTTGGTCCGGGCAAAGCCGAGCGTCACCGGCAACAAGATCGCCACGATCGCGGTGTTGTTCATCCAGGCGCTGAAAAACGCCGCCAGCGCGGCGAAGGCGAAGATCGACCAGCGCAAGTTCCCCGACAGCCGCGCTTTCAGGACTTGCCCGATGTGGTCGACCGCTCCCGATTTCTCCAAGGCCCCGCCGATGATGAACAGCGCCGCGATGGTCAGAGGTGCCTCGTTTTTAAAGACCTCCGTCATCTGCGAGTAATCGATCAGCCCGAGGCCGACCACCGCGCAGAGGACCGTCAGCGCGATCACGTCGGCCGATGCCACCTCCTTGATGAAGGCGATCAGGGTCAGAACGATGACAGCCAGGGTCAGTCCGATTTCCAAAGTCATTCGTCGTCCCGCGAGGGAAGGGTTTGCACGGGGCTCCGCCATGCACCGGACCCCGGGAAATGGCAAGCACGGCGAGAGGCATCGGAGGATTGCCGATTGGGGATTGAATATTGGGTATTCTTGGCCGCCAATGAGCGGCATCGGAGCTGCGAGGCCCAATCGCCGATTTCCAATCTCCAATTCCCACTCGTCCGTGTCCTATCTCGTCACCATCGGTCTTGAAGTCCACTGCCAAGTCAAAACGAACACCAAGATGTTCTGCGCCTGCGAAACCTCCTTTGCCGAGGAGCCGAACACCCGCACCTGCCCGGTCTGCCTGGGCCTGCCCGGCGCGCTGCCGGTCCTCAACCGCCACGCGATCGAGAAAACCCTGCTCGCCGGCCTGCACCTCGACTGCGGTTCGCCCGAAATCTCCAAGTGGGACCGGAAGAACTACTTCTACCCGGACATGCCGAAAAACTACCAGACCACCCAGATGGACCTGCCCTTGTGCATCGGCGGCGAGGTCCCGGTCTATGACTTCAACTACCCCACCGACGTCCGCAAGGACATCCCCCGCCCCGGCCTGAAGGTCCGCCTCAACCGCATCCACCTCGAGGAGGACGTCGCCAAATCCACCCACCTCGGCACCACCTCGGTCATCGACTACAACCGCGCCGGCACGCCGCTGATGGAAATCGTGACCGAGCCCGACATCGAGACCTCGGCCGAGGCCTTCGCCTTCCTGCGTTCGCTGCAGATGATCCTCCAGCAAGGCGGGATTTCCGACGCCGACATGGAAAAGGGCCAGTTGCGTTGCGACGTGAACATCTCGATCCGCCGCCAGGAAAGCGATCCGCTCGGCAACCGCATCGAGCTCAAGAACCTCAACTCGATCTCCGCCGTGCGCCGCGCCATTGACTACGAGATCGAGCGCCAATGGGAAGACCTCCAGGCCGGCATCGAGCAGATCCAGTCGACCCGCCGCTGGGACGACGACCGCGGCGAGTCGCAGCTGCTGCGCACCAAGGAAGACGCCCACGATTACCGTTACTTCCCCTGCCCCGACCTGCTGCCGGTCCACACCGAGCCGTTGTTGGAAAAGGTCCGGCCGATGCTCACCGAGCGTCCCCACGAGCGCGCCGGACGCTACGAAAAGGACTTCGAGGTCACCGCCTACGACGCCTCGGTGCTCGCCGCCGATTTGCCGCTGGCGAACTATTTCGAGGAACTTGTCGCCACCTCTGGTTCCTCCGGCAAGAAGGCCGCCAATTTCCTGCTCAACAACCTGCTCGGCTCCCTGAACGAGCGCTCGATCGCGATCTCCGATTCCCCGCTCTCACCGGGCAAGTCCGGGGCGCTGCTCGGACTGGTAGAAAAGGGCACGCTGGCCATCAGCCAGGCCAAGGAAGTGCTGACCGTGCTGCTCGACGCCCCGGACCAGGATCCCGCCGCGGTCGCCAAGGAACTCGGCTTCGAACCCGCCGACGCCGGGGAACTCGACGCGCTCTGCGACCAGGTCATCGCCGCCAACCCCAAGCAGGTCGCGGAGATCAAGGCCGGCAACGAGAAGCTCATCAACTTCCTCACCGGCCAGGTCATGAAGGCCTCCGCCACCAAGCCGAACCCGAAGCAGGTGACGGATTTGCTGAAGGGGAAGCTTGAGTGATCAACTCGCGGAATCGATGGAGAAGGACTTCAACATTCCTGGTTCAGACATCAAACGCGTGATTCCATACATGGGGTCATGCCTGGCCACCGATCACATCACCGTTGAAGCTCGCAAAGTTGGCTACATGTATCGGGAGGAGCCGGATGACAAAATCGATTCGGGCTGGCGCTTTTTCTCGGGAGCGGAGTCGGACGATTACGTGAACGATCCGGTCAACTTGGCCCGATACGATGTCAACACGATCTGCAACTACGATCCCGCGATCATCCCTTACCTCGAGAGCGAGGCAGGCCGGGCGTTCGGAAGAGTCGAAGGGACGAATCGATTCGAGGAGGAGCCTCTCGACCTCGAAAACAGATAGGCCGCCATGCTTCCCGATTTCGCCCAGTCACTCTACGACCGCTTTGATCGGGAAGGCATCCCGCTCCTGCTTGCAGGCGGCTGGGCGGTGTCCCACCACGGCTACAATCGCTTCACCCGGGACGTCGATTGGATCTGTTCCCGGGCTGACACTTGAAACCTTGCTGGCCATGAAGCTTCACGCGGTCGGGGACAACGAAGCCCGCCACGGCAAGGACCTCCTCGACATCAGGGAGCTCTTGAGCGAAAATCCGGGAGTTATCTCGGACGAGCGGCAGCGCCAGCTATGCGAAAAATTCGCAGGCCCCGACGGATACGACCTCGTGAAGACACCTCGATGAACACCCTCGACCTCAAGCTTCCCGATTTCTCCGGCCATCCCCGGCCACCGCGGATGACGTTTGAGGAGTATCAGCGCTGGATCTGCGAGGAAATCGTTCCGGAGCTTGCCCGCCGCGGCGAAATGACCACGGAAAAGCTGCGCGAAGATTTCATGCAGAACGAAGGCCGCATGACCGAGTTCCGCTACGACGGCTGAGATCGCCACTCCGCGTTTCCTCCGCGACCTTCGCGCCTCCGCGGTTCATTCCCCATGCCCGCCCTCCATCTCCACCACGGCGACTGCCTCCAGGTCCTCCCCACCCTGCCCGACGGCTCGGTGGATCTGGTCGTCACCTCGCCGCCGTACAACCTCGGCATCAACTACCGTTCCTTCGACGACACCGCCGGGCGGGCCGAGTTCCTCGCGTGGTGTGTCGACTGGGCCACCGAACTGAAGCGGGTCCTCGCCGACGACGGGTCGTTCTTCCTCAATGTCGGCGCCGCTCCTTCGAACCCGCTCTTCCCTCACCAAGTCCTGCTGGCCCTGACCGACGGCTTGTTCGTGCTGCAGAACACCTTCCACTGGGTCAAATCGATCACCGTCGAGACCCGCAAGGGCGAGCAGATCAGCGCCGGGCACTTCAAGCCGATCAATTCCAAGCGCTTCGTCAACGACTGCCACGAGTATGTCTTTCACCTGACCAAGACGGGCGACGTCCCGCTCGACCGCCGTGCCGCGGGGGTACCGTACCAGGACAAGTCGAACATCGCCCGCTGGGGACACACGGGTGGCGAGGACAAGCGCTGCCGCGGCAACACCTGGTTCATCCCCTACGACACCATCCAGTCGCGCGACAAGGAACGCCCGCACCCCGCGACCTTCCCGGTGGCGTTGGTGGAGCAATGCATCCGCCTCCACGGTAAGGGCCCGGAAACCCGCATGCTCGACCCCTTCCTCGGCATCGGCACCTCTGCCGTCGCGGCGAAGCAGGCCGGCGTCGCGACGTTCACCGGCATCGAGATGGACGACCACTACCTTTCCGTGGCCCGGGAACGGATGGGGAAGTAGCGCAACTTTGCAAGTTGCGGGTGGGGCGGTCGCCCGATTTTCCCAGACCCCGGCACCACCGGACAGCTGGCCCCATCGTTCCACGAACCGCCCGACGACCGCCGCATCCAAGGAAGCCCCAAGCCCCCCGGAATCTCCACCCTGCCCCATCCGCAACTTGCAAAGTTGCGCTACTTCCGCTTGCGCGGCTAAAGTCCGCGCGTGTCGCAGCCGGAGCAGGTCGGAAACATCGAGGAGTTCATCAAGGTCGAATCCATTTTCGTCCGCCACCGCAATGCCCTGATGCTGCGGGCGAAATTCGCGCCGATCTACACCGACTACTACCTGCACCTGATGCAGCACGGGATCCGCCATGCGCCGGAGCTCGACCAGATGCTGAAGGATTTCCTCGCCTGCATCACCCTCCATGCCGTCGCGCGGCCATGGGCGGAAACCGTCGCCTGGACCGTCAACCTGCGCGCCCCGCGGGTGAACCTATTCGCCACCGCCGGCTCGCTCCACGAATCCGTCACCGGCCGCCTCTTCACCGAGGACGTGCGCGAACCCGACCGGAACTTCTTTTATTCCCAGGTCACCGCGCAGCACATGAGTGAACCGCGGCTGTCGACCCTCGAAGTCGACGAGCGCGACCCGCTCAGCTGGGTGGAACAATTCTACGCCCGCTCCGAACAGCGCCCGGCACGGATGTTCCGGCACGAGGACGAGTTGTTCAGCCTGGTCACCGCCCAGCCCGACTGCGACGAGGAATGGCTCGCCAAGCTCGACACCGAAGCCGCGGAACGGATCGAGGACACCGAGGAAACCTCGCTGCTCGAAACCCGACGCTTCCACTTCCACTGCGGCTGCGACCTCGGCAAGATCCTGCCCATCCTCGGCTCCTGGCGGGATCGCCCCGACGAGCTCTTCGACGGCGCGGACTACATCACCGTCCAGTGCCCGCGCTGCGCCGCCCGCTACGAGGTGACGCGGGACATGATCTAGTGCATGGCCCGGACCTTCCACCACCGCGACTTCGCCGATCTGCCCGCGCTCGTCGCGGAGAAAGAAGCCGCCGGCCTGCGGGTCTCGCTGTGCATTCCCACGCTCAACGAGGAAGGCACCATCGCAAGGGTCGTGTCCGTCTTGAAGGAAGCGCTGGTCGATCAACACCGCCTGCTCGACGAGCTGGTCGTCATCGACTCCGGCTCGACCGACCGGACCCGTCCGCTCGCCGGGGAAGCCGGGGCGGAAGTCGTGCTGGCGTCCGACATCCTGCCCTTCCACGGCCACCGCACCGGCAAGGGCGAGAACCTCTGGAAGGCAGTCCACCACCTCAGCGGCGACATCCTGTGCTTCGTCGACGGCGACATCGGCAACATCCATCCGCGCTTCGTCTACGGAACGGTCGGTCCGTTGATCCGCCACGCCGGGCTCGGCTACGTGAAGGGCTACTATGAGCGCCCCTTGCTCGCCGCGGAAGGCGTCGATCCCCGCGGCGGCGGACGCGTCACGGAGATTCTCGTGCGCCCGCTGCTGCAACGCTTCTGCCCGGAACTTGCCGGCCTCCACCAGCCGCTTTCCGGCGAATACGCGGCGCGACGGGAAATACTCGAGGCCCTGCCCTTCCCCACCGGTTACGGGGTGGAGACTTCGCACCTGCTGGACGTCCACCGCCACCACGGGATCGGCGCGATCGCCCAGACCGATCTCGACGAGCGCATCCACCGCAACCGCTCGCTGGCCCAGCTCGGCCGCATGTCGGGCGAGATCCTCGACGCCTTCTTCGCCCGTCAACCCGTCCCCCAGGCCGCTCCCGGCGAGCGCCCGCCGATGATTTCTCTGCCCGAGTATCGCGAACGCTTCCCTGCCGCCGCCGCTCGCGCTAGAAGACCGGCGTGAGCCCTCCGGTGATTCGCGAACTCGGCCCCGAAGACATCAACGCCGCCACCCTGCTGCTGGCGGACCTCAATCCGGGCATCCCCCACGATGTCCTCGCCGAACGCTTCCGCACCATCCTGGCCGAGCACCCGCATTACCATGCCTACGGGGCATTCGTGGAGGGGGAGCTGGCCGCCGTCGCCAGTGCCTGGATCGCCACCAAGATCTGGTGCGGCCGCTACCTCGAGCTCGACAACCTGGTCGTCGGCCCGACCCGTCGCTCGCTCGGGCTCGGCACCGCCTTGATCCGCCACCTCGAGGAGGTCGCCCGCGAAAACGACTGCAACATCGCGGTGCTCGACAGCTACACCTCGAACCACGCCTCCCACCGCCTCTACCATCGGCTTGGATTTGAGATCTGGGGCTTCCACTTCGTCAAACCCCTCGCCGCCCTCGACCGCTAGCCCATGAGCGCGCCCTATTCCGTCGCCATCGTCCACTACCACCTGCGCCGCGGCGGGGTGACGCGGGTGATCCACACCGCCTCGCGCTGCCTGACCAAGGCCGGCATCCCCCATGTGATCCTCAGCGGGGAAGCGGATGAAAGCGGCGCCAAGCTCCCGGTGGAAGTGGTGGAAGGGCTCGGCTATTCCGGGGGCAACGGCGGACCGAGCGGACTCCAGCTGGTCCAGGCTATGCGCTCCGCCGCCGCACGGGCCCTGGGGAGCGGTCCGGTCATCTGGCACTTCCACAACCACACCATCGGCCGCAACCGCAGCATGGCCGACGCGGTGGCGATCCTCGCCGAGGCCGGCGAGCCGATGGTGCTCCAGTTCCACGACTTCGCCGAGGACGGCCGCCCCGGCAATTACCCGGTGATCGCCGACACCGAAACCCTCTACCCGCACTCGCCGCGCATCCGCCAGGCCTTCATCAACTCACGCGACCGCCGCCACTTCCTCGCCGCCGGCCTGCCCGCCGGGGAATCGGCGTTGCTGCCGAACGCCATCACCCCGCCGGCGCGCGTCAAGCCGCTCGACAAGGCACCGGAGCACGCGCTCGTGCTCTACCCGGTGCGCGGCATCCGCCGCAAGAACCTCGGCGAGCTCTTCCTTCTCGCCGCCCTTTCGCCCGCTGGCACCCGCTACGCCGTCAGCCTCGGTGCCGGCAAGGGACGCTGGCGCCCGTACCACGACGACTGGGCCGCCTTCGCCGAGGATACCCGCCTGCCGGTGATGCTCGATGTCGTCGGCCGCCTTTCCCCGACGCCGCGCGCGCCGCGCACCTTCGCCAGCTGGTTGCGGCACTCGACCCACTGCATCACCACCTCCGTCGCGGAAGGTTTCGGCCTCGGCTTTCTCGAACCGGTCACCCTCGGCAAGCCATTGCTCGGGCGCAACCTGCCGGCGGTGACCAATGATTTCTCAGAAGCCGGGATCGTCCCCGGCCGGCTCTACGACCGGCTGCTGGTCCCCGTCGAGTGGGTGGGCATGGAAACCCTCCGCCAGCGGCTGGTCCGCACCCTCAGCGACACGCTCGAAACCTACGGCCAGTCGATGTCCAACGAGCAGTTGAACCGCTCCTTCAACGCCATGCTCCACGATGGCCGGCTCGACTTCGGCAATCTCCCGGAAGACCTGCAGCGCCAGGTCATCCACCGCATCCTCGCCGGCGACGGGACCGGCAAGGTGCTGGTCGAGATCCGCGCCGAAACCCAACCGGCGGAAGCCTGGCTGCGCCGCGTCTTGAAACAAACCGCGCCGACCGCCAAGCCCACTGATCTCGCCCCCTATTCGCCCGACGCCTATGCCTGCCGGCTCGGCAAGCTCTACGGGTCGGTCCTCGCCGCCTCACCCCAAGCGCCGGAATACGTGCCCAAGCACAAGATCCTCGCGCAGTTCCTCAAGCCGGGATCGTTCCATTTCCTCTGCACGTGAAGCCCCTGCCCACCGGCATTCCCCCGCAGCTCGATCCCCTGCCGGGCATCAAGGCCGTGATCTTCGACATCTACGGCACGCTCCTGATCTCCGCGGCCGGGGATACCGATCCGGATCCCGAGATCGACGCCGCCATCGAGGCCGCCCACGCGACCTCCCCCTATCCTTACTCGGAAGTCGACATCCGCGAGATCCACGCCGCGCTCCAGCCCGGACTTTCCCCCGCGGAAATCGAGCGCCACGCCATCGCCTGCGAGCACCGCTCCAATCCCACCGCCGTCATGCCGGGCGCCACGAAAACCCTGCGCGCCCTCGCCGCGCGGGACTTCTCCCTCGGCCTGGTTTCAAACGCGCAGTTCTACACTGTCCCGATCCTCGAACAGCACCTCGGCGCCGGCCTCGGCGATCATGGGATCGACCCGGAGCTCTGCCGTTTCTCCTACCTCGACCGCCGGGCCAAGCCCGACCCCTTTCCCTTCCAACAGGTCCGTGACCGCCTGCGCCAGCGCGGCATCAAGGCTCGAGAGGCGCTCTACATCGGCAACGACGTCCGCAACGACATCGCCCCCGCCATCGCCACCGGATTCCGCACCGCCCTTTTCGCCGGCGACGCGCGATCCCTGCGGCTGCGCGGCTTCAGCCCCGAAAGCTGCGGCGCGGACCTGGTGCTCACGGAGCTGGGACAGCTTGTGGACTGCTTGTAGGAAGCTCCTCCCCCTCAACTCCAGTAGGTCCGAATGTGAACTGCATCGCCCGATGGGGAAATCTTCACCTCGGCGAATTCGGCACCCGAACCCGCTGGATAGGTGTAGGTGGCCCAACCCTCGTGATCGACGACCGGAACAACGGAAGCCGGACCGGGGCTCGTTGCGATCCACGACTTGATATGCGCCGGGCTGTCCCGGAAGCGGATAGTGAACTCCCGGGTGAAGCTCGATCCCTTCGTGCGGATCTCAATATTGGAGGCCGTCGGGGGCAGATCTTTGAACCTCGCCCACTCTTGTGCGGTCTCCATCATCGACTCCCGGTGGCCGGCTTGCGCGATACCGAAAACCATTCCCGCCGCGAAAAGAACCATCGATAGGATGGAGATCCAGCCAGCGACACGACGGCGCCGCAGATAGGCTTCCGCTTCGGTACCGGCGAGTTTCTTTCGATAGCCACCCACCCAAGTCCCCTGGGCAAGGAGTTGAAGGGCAGAGGTTCTTGCAAGGTAGCCATTGTCAGGCTCGCCCTTGAAGAAGAATGTTCCGGGACGCCCGAGCCCACGCCACACTTCCCGTCGATTCTGATAGAGCCACCTGGCAAGCTTTGATGCCACGAAGTGTTGCGCCCAATTGCTTGCTCCAAAGAGGACAAATGCCGCGATGAGGAAGGCAAACAGAAATGGATTCATTGTCATCGCCGGCCGTTCAAAGCGGTTGTTCCTTTGTTCAGTTGGCCATGCCAGCTCGTTCCCCTACCCGGGTATGGACCAAGTGGGAGGACCGGCATCGAATTCCACCCGCTCGCCGCTGCGGGGATGGGTGAAGCGGAGTTTCCAGGCGTGGAGGCACATCGGCGGGTCCTCCGGTGAGAGTGTCTGGGTGTCCCCCCGCCCGCCATCTGGCAGGTAGACGGGATCGCCGACGATGGGATGCCCGGCATGCCACAGGTGGATGCGGATCTGGTTGGTGCGGCCGGTGAGCGGGCGGACCTCGAGCAGCGCCGTGCCGTCGTCATCGCGACGGACCACCGTGACCTCGGTCAGCGCGGCTTGGCCGGCGTCGTCGATCTCCCGCGCGCCGAGGGCAACGGGCTCATCGGAAATGGAGGCATCGAGGGTGAAGCGGTCTTCCGCCGGGTGCCCGTGAACTTTTGCCAGATAGAGCTTCTCCACTTCGCCGCGGGAAAACTGCGGTTGCAGTAGTTTCGCGAAGTGCCGGGTGCGGGCGCAGACGACCAGACCGCTGGTGTTCGCGTCGAGCCGGTGCGCCGGACGCGGTTTTTCCGGATGCCAGGCGGCATGGAGGAAATGCACCAGGGTGTTGCGGTTGAAGCGGCCGCTCGGATGCATCGGCAGCGGTGCCGGCTTGTCGAGAATGAGGATGGCCTCGTCTTCATGCAGCACCGCGACATCTGCATTCACCGCGGGCTCAACTACCCCGGGCATCACTCGTGTCCACTGTTCCCCCGCCCTGACGGAAGCGTCCGGCGTCGCGGGGGCATCGCGTGGATCCAGGATGTGTCCGGCTTCCAGGTGGGCGAGCCATTCATCACGGGAAATGTGGGCAAAGAGGATCTCCAGCACCTCGAGGATCGTCTTCCCGTCGAGTTCGCCGGGGATGCGGATCGGCCGGCGGTTCTCATAGGGCTGGCTGCCGGGCAGCGGGACGGTGACCTGCCGCAAGGCCGCGTGCCGCGCCTCAATCCGCTCCGCCATCTTGTCCTCGTCCGAGCGGAAACAATGCGGGCAGGAAACGTGCCCGATGTATCGCGGGTCCGACTGTTCCTCGACCGTGAGCGGCGCCTGGCAGGCGAAGCAGACGGCCGAACCCGTTTCGCGCAGGCCGGGATCAACCCCGACGCGCTGGTCGAAGACGAAGCACTCGCCGTCGTAGTGGTCGGCCCCGACTTCCTCGAAGTACTTCAGGATCCCGCCTTCGAGCTGATAGACATTGCGGAAGCCGGCCTGCTCCATGAAAGGGGCCGCCTTTTCGCAGCGGATGCCGCCGGTGCAGAAGGTCACCATCGGCGCGTCCTTGAGTTCCGCGGGCAGCTTGGCGACGGCCTCGGGAAAATGGCGGAAATGGTCGATACCGGCAGGGATGGCATTCTTGAAGGTGCCCAGCTTGACCTCGTAGTCGTTGCGGGTGTCGAACAGCACGACCGGCCGGCCTTCATCCAGCCACTTCTTCAACTCGCGTGCCTCGAGCCGCGGCGAGGTGTAGGTCGCGGGATCGATGCCCTCCACCCCGAAGGCGATGATCTCCTTCTTCAGCCGCACCAGCATCCGCGAGAACGGCTGTTCATCGCTGGCACTGTACTTCGGCGCCAGGTCCTCCAGTCCCGGCAAGGCGCGGAGCTCCGCCAGCAACTCCTCGATCGCCGGAGCCGCCCCCGCGACGAACAGGTTGATGCCCTCCGGCGCCAGCAGGATCGTCCCCTTCAGCGCGCGTTCCTTGCAGAAGGCGAGCAAGCGTTCGCGCAGGGACTTGAGGCCGTCCATGCGGGCGAAGCGATAGCAGGAGATATTGGTGACAGCGGGCACGGCGGGACGGTGAAACCTGGGACGGCGCCGGGGAAAGCCGAAACTTTGCCGCGGATCACGGCAAGCCGGTCCCGCCCAGCAGGTAGACCGCGAAGGAGCCGAGCCAGTGCTCGCCCTCGTAGTGCCCGCTCGACACCAGGGCGAGCCCCTCCTTGGCGTGTTTGGACGCGGCTTCCTGCAGCACCGGCTTGCGGGCGTCACCCTCCGGCAGGGACGCGGCGATCCCGCGCATCGTCCAGGCCCGGGTCAGGTTCAAGCCGGCGAGGTGGATCAGGTGGCCGTCGCTCGGGTCGCTCACCGTGACCGGGGTGAGCAGGTTGCCGGCGGATCCCCCGGCGAGTCCCGGAAGGTAGCGACCCAGCCAATCGCAGTACTCGTCTTGCGGCAGAACCCGCCGCATCAGATCGGCCACGTTGAGGCCCGGGGAGAAGAAGTCGTTGCCGGACGGCTCGTAGGCCGCCGGGTAGTCGCGGTCGCCGCGATAGAAAGATCGCGCCTTTTCCAACAGCAGCCGCTCGAATTCCCCGTCGCCGGTGGCGCGGGCATAGTCGAGCATTTGCGCCAGCGGAAAGGCGGTCTCGGGGTGAAAGCCACAGCGCACCGGCCATTCGAGTTTCGGCAGGTAGCCTTTTACCAGCCCGGCGATCTCCCGCTCCAGCGGCGCAAAATTCGCCGCCCATTCGCGGCCGTCGGGATCGTCCCAGTCATGGAGCTCGCGGGCCAGGCGCAGCGCCCAGGCCCAACCGTACATGCGTTCGAAACTCCGGTTCTCCTTCTTCTGGAAGTAAGCAGCTTCTGCTTGCAGTTTTTCGGCGGTCAGTCGACCGCGCAGGACCATCCGCGCCTCGTCCGCAAACGGCGCCTGTGGAAACAGCTTCAGCAGCCGCACCAGCGTCCAATGGCCGTGCACCGACGAGTGCCAATCGAAATGGCCGTAGAACACCGGATGCATCTGCCGCGGCGACTTCAGGTCGTCCGCCCCGGTGGTGACGTGGCCGGTTTTGTTGGGGAACTCGCGGTCGATCCCCGCCAGTGCCAGTTGCGCGAAGCCTTCCGCCTGCTCGACCGTCATGCCACTTTCCTCGGCGATTGCAGCCGGAATCACAAGGGCGGTGACAAGGGACAACAGGCAGCGGATCATGGGGCGAGGAAAGCGGTTCCCCGGCCAGCCGCCACGCCATTTCACCGATTTTTCACATCGCCGAAGCCGGCGGCGGCGTTATGGTCGTCACCGGATCATGAAGACTTCAACCGAGGAGCTCCGCGACGCCTGGCAACGTCACGCCAAGACCGTGGCGCGGAAAATCAACACCGCCTGGTGGATCGAGACCCTGTCGGTCCCGCTGGTGGTGCTCGGCCTGCTCGGCGCCTGCGCCCTGCTTCTGGTCCGCCGCGAGATGCCCGACGCGCCGCTTTGGATCCTGGCCGCTGCGACGGCCGGCACGGTCGCCGTTCTCGCGGCAATCGCTTGGCTGATCGCCCGCAGGCGCTTTGAGAAGCCGGCGCTTTCCATGGTCCGGATCGAGGCCTCGATGCGGCTTCGCAACGCGCTTTCCGCGGCCAGTGCCGGGGTCGCGCCGTGGCCCGAACTGCCGAAGCAGGTCGATGCCGGCGTCGATTGGCATTGGCAGCGGGTGATCGTTCCGCCCGTCGCCGCGCTGGGATTTCTCGCGGCGGGTATGCTGATCCCGGTGTCGGCCCGTGATACCGGCCCCGCCGATCATCCGGACCAACCGATGGCCTGGGAGAATCTCGAGGCCGACCTCGAGCGGCTCGACCAGGAGGAGATGATCGATGAGACGTACATCGAGGAGATGCGCAAGAAGCTCGAGGAGTTGCGGTCCCAGGAAGAAGAGGACTGGTTCAGCCACTCGTCCCTTGAGGCGACCGACACCTTGAAAAAGGAGCACGCCAACCAGGTGGAGAAGCTCGACCGCGAGCTCACCCGGGCCGATCGCGCCCTCGGCAACCTGGAGAAGAACGCCGGCGGCATGTCCGCTGCGGAAAAGGACCGCCTGCTCAACCAGTTCGACCAGGCGCTCCAGGGTCTCCGGAACGGTGCCCTCAAGCCGAACCCCCAGCTCTTGGATCAACTCGGCCAGCTCGACCCGAACAATCTCGGCCTCAATCCCGAGCAGCTCCAGCAACTGCGCGAGAACATGAAGAAGGCCGGTCAGGCTTGCAAGGATTGCCAAGGCGGAGGCGAGGGCCAAGGCGACGAGTGGCTCGACGAGCTGCTCGGAGGCGACGGCCAGGACGGTGAGAAGCAGGGCGAAGGCCCGGGCAAGGGCGGCGTCGACCGGGGTCCCGGTCATGCACCCGGAGTCCTCGGCAAGGAAGGCGACAAGATCGACACCGGCGATCTCACCGGGATCGAATCAAAGGACCTCTCCCGCGCCCTGCCCGGGGATCTTCTGCAACTTCAGGACGGGGAACACGATGTCGACAAGACCCCGATCGGCGCCCGCGCCGGCGGTGCGGCGGGATCGACCGGCGACGGTGGCGATCGCGTGTGGAAGGACGCCCTCGACCCGGACGAGCAGAAGGCGCTCAAGAAGTTCTTCGAGTGATGGTCTCCATCAAGCCCTCGGTTCCAAAGGACTACCGCGGGTTTTAAGCATCATCCCCTCCGGATCAGGCGGCGCGTTCTTCTTCCTCGAACGGAATGGTCGCTGCCACCGCCGCGCCGAGGGCAACCCCGCAACTCCAGCCGGCCACGTGTCCGGCCACATCGGTCACCCCGTCCTGTTGTCCCCCGCCGGTGCCATACCACCCCAGCACCACCAGCCCGACCATCACCGGTCCGAGCAGCGGTCGCAGCCGTCGGTAGGAACCGGCGCGCCACGCGTGCATGCTGAACACCCCGACCAGGATTCCCACCGCCCCGAAGGTGGCCGTCGAGGCCCCCAAGGAGCGGAACGACTCGGGCAGGTGGAGCCAGGCATTGATCGCGTTCCCCAGCGTTCCCGCGGCCAGGATCAATGCCCATCCGCGCAGGGCGCCGATCGATTTCGCGACCATCACGCAAAAGAGCCCGCCGATGCCCAGATTCCCCAGCAAATGGGCGGCATCGGCGTGAAGGAACAGGGCGGTGAACGGACGCCACCACTCGCCGCCGTCGAAAACCGCCAGATTGGAATTCAACAAGCGGTCGGTGAGCGCCGGATCGCGCCCTTGCCAGACAAACATCCCCACCAGCGCCGCGATCCAGAGCATCGCCAGCTCCACGCCGGCAGGAAACAGCGGCGGTTCCGCAGGCTCACGCCGCTCCGACTGCTCCGCCGCGTAGAGTTCGAACTCCCGGCGGATCGCCGCGGCATGATCGGGTTCAGCGTGCAGCGCGTAAAGGCCGTCCCCGGCATGCACCAGGCATTCGCGGTTCATCGCCAGCACCACCAGCGCGTGCTCGTGGGCCTCGGCCAGCGAAGGCCAGGCGCCCACCGGCACCAGTGCGGTCGCTTCTTCCAGCAAGGCGCTTTCCTCCATCGGCCGCAGTCTGGACCACAACGGCCATCCACGCAACCGGTCACCCCGGCACCGGCCGGCACAGCACGAACGGCGAAACCACCAGCGCCTCGAACTCAGGCGCCTCCATGGCCCACTGGATCGCGTGGAGTTGCTCGATCTTCACCAGGTCACCCGCCTTCAGCCAACGCTTCACCTGCTCCGTCTGATTGCCGGAAATGGCCGCGCCCACGGTCTCAAGATCCAGCCCGGGATCGACGAAATAGAGGACTCCGCTCTCGAAATGAGGGCTGAGATAACCCCACGCCACGACGCCTTTGAAAGCGGCCAGCTTCTCCTCCGGCGTGCTCGAGTCCTCGCCGAGGATCGCATACTTCATTGGTTCGGGGCCGGTCGGGTCTTGGGAAATCATCGGCGCCGAGCCTAGGCGGGCGATGCTCCCCGTCGAGGGCATTCCCCCTGCCTACCCCGCTGCAAAAGCAAAGAGCCGCCCGGCAAATGCCGGACGGCTCCAACCCATCCGAGAACCCCTATCGATGGTGAATCAGGGAATGTCCACGCGCAGGCGGGCGAACAGGAGTCCGCCGGCACCCAGCGCACGGGGGATCTGGACCGTGACCCGGTCCACCCCCGCTTCAAAGCCGTCCATCTCCACCGAGATGATCACCTCATCGGTCCCATGTGCCGCCGTCGCCCAGCCCGATAGATCCGAGCCATATTGGACGTACGGATTGGCGGAGGCCGAGGCGGCGGTGCGGCGGAAGACGAAGTTCAAGTAGGTCGCGTCGCTGGTCGCGGTGGGGAGCAGCGCGTTCGAATCGGAGTTCGGACCGCTCGGGTCGCCGCCGATGACAAACTCGATCCCGTTCTCGATGCCGTCGCCGTCGGAGTCGGTTCCGGCACCTGCACCGGCGATGCCGTTGCTGCTTTCGAAGTCGGCGTAGGGATCAGCGACACCGCCGACATTCAACATGCCGGTGCCCGAGAAGTGAACATCGTCGATGTTGGCGGCACCGGACCCGGTGGCGCCGTAGGTGCCGCTGGTGATCGGGGTTCCGCCGTCGAGGATCAGGCTGGCCACCACGTCGCTGGCGCCGTGGGCGAGGTCGAGCTTGCCGGCGGCCCCGATCGAGACCGTGGAATTGTCGTCGAGGCTTGCCGTGGCCAAGCCGAGGACGCCTTCGGTGACGGTGGTCGGGCCGGTGTAAGCCAGGACCCCGGCAAGGGTCAGGTCACCGGTCCCGGTCTTGACCAGCGCGAGGTTCCCCTCGTTGCCGGTGCCGCCCAGTTGACCGCTGAAGGTCCGGCCGGCCGCGTTGACATTGACAGTGAGCGTCGACGTGGCAGCCGCCCCGCCGAGGATGCGGCTGTCGATGTTCCCGTTGAAGTTGGAGATGTCGCTGAAGGTCTGGCTGAAGCCGTTCATGACCAGGGTGCCGGAGACACCCGCACCGTCGCCGAACACGGCCCCGACGGACGCCGCCATCACGTTATCTCCGCCCAGGATGACCGAGCCCTGGCGGATCCAGATGCCATCGTCGAAGGTGCTGGTGCCGTTGAGCACAACCGACCCGGCACCATACTTCTGGTAGTTCACCGGGATGGTGCCCTTGTTGACGCTGCCGCTTCCGCCCAGCACGCCATTGAAGATCACGTCTCCGGTCGTGGTGTTGGCGCCGGCCGCGACGTTCATGCGGTAGCCGTAGCCGCCGGTGTTGAAGTTCACGGAGCTGTCGATCACCGACCCGGACGCGGCGGCATCCACAGAAAGGTGCGCTCCGCCGATGTCGAAGCCGTTGAGGGTCGACTGGCCGGATTCGTAAGTGCGGACCGTGGTCGGGGCCGTCGACAGGCGCAGGCCGCCGCTCCGCTGGAAGGTGATCGCGGTGCCCGCCTTGAGGTAGAGACCGGACGGCGACGCCAGCCCGGACCCGTGGACGACCGCCCCCGAGTTGTAGTTTCCGGTCGAGGTGTATCCAAGTTCGAGTACGGCGCCCGGCTGCACGGTGTAATCCACCACGCCGCTCTTGGAGTTCATCCGCAAGGTGCCCTCGGCGACATTGACGCCGCCGGTCCAGCTGCCGCCGCTGGAAACCAGGCTACCCTCGCCGGTCTTGGTGAAGGGACCACTGCCGGAAAGCGGGCTGGAGATGGTGAGGGTGCTAGCCGCCGGAACGTCGATGACCGCATCCGGGGAGCTCAGGGCGATGCCGCGGGTGGCATCGTCGATCGCCATCGTCCCGCTGACAGAGAGCGTTCCGGCGCCGAGCGTCAGCTGGTTCGCCACCAGCCCCAAGGGAGAGGCACCCAGGGCCTCCTCGCTGCCGATCACCAGTGTGCCGCCACCGATCAGGGTCTTGCCGGTGAAGGTGTTCTGGTTGTTGAAGATCACGGTGCCGTCACCGTTCTTGTCGATGCCGGTCGGGCCGCCGATCGCTCCCCCCGAGAAGGTGAAGGTGTCGAAGGAGTTGTCGAACGACAGCGAGGCGACCTCCACCGTTCCCGACACGGTGATGTTGGTGTTGGTGGCATCGTCCTCGAAGCTCACCGCATCCAGCGGGAAGAACTTCGACGCGGTGCCACCGCCCGACAGTTCCCAGTTGGTGGCTCCGTTGGTGTCCCAGACCCCGCTGGCGCTGCCGGTCCACAGCAGCGAGTCGGCGGCGGTCACCTCGAGGATCACCGAGGTCGTGGCCGCGTCATCGATCAGCGTGTAGGAGATATGCGGGTTCGACGAGGAACCGAGGCTCAGCCCCGCGAAGCCGGCCCCTTGGATCGAGCCCTCGTAGTCGAACAAGGTGAACTGGTCGCCGACGAACAGCGGGATCGTCGGAACGATGTCGATGGAATGGCTTCCGGTGATGCTGAAGCCGTCGGTGTCGGTGGTCCCCAGCGTGTCGGCGATGGTCGCCGTGTCGTAGCCGAGACGGAAGCTGCTGGTCGTGCCGTCCTTCAGGTCAAGGGAAGGCATCGATGAGGGAACGATCGCACTCACCGAGTTGCCGGAAATCATGCCGCCCGTATTGACGACGACCGGAGAGGCGTCGGCCCCGGAAACCCTCAGTTGCGCGCCGTCGTTGACCGTGGTGGTCCCGGTGTAGGTGTTGGCACCGCCCAGCGAAAGCAGGCCGGACTCCACGACGATCCCGCCGGGGCCGCTGAGCACGCCGGACAATCCGATGGCATGGTCGCCGGCTTCGACCGAGAGGTCCCCGTTGATGCCAGTCAGTGCCATGCTCTGGCCGCTGCTCCACGGCGCCAGCGCCCCGAGGGTTGCGCCGCCGAGATTGATCGTCTTCGCGCCGTTGGTGGTGATGCCGCTGCTGCCGAGATTGAGCACCCCGCCTTCGAGGTTGTAGGTCGCGGGATTGCTGCGGCCGTTGGCCAGGTCGATGCCGAGGAGATTGGCGGTTCCGCCGGTCTGGTTGAAGGTGACATTGGTCGAGTCCCAGCCGAGCCCGAGCTCGGCGCCGAGGGCGTTCAACTCGCCGCCCGAGAGGTTGTAGACGCTGGAAGCGCTGCCTGCGCCCCAGTGACCGATGTTGAAAGACCGCAGCGAGGTCTTGATGTTGCTCGTGCCGGTGACGTTCAAGGTGCCGCCGGTGTGGGTGATGGTCGACTTCGCGCCGTTGCCATCTGAGGTCACGAAGCGGTCGGCATTGATCTCCGCGCCGCTGTTAATGGCCACTTCACTGGTGCCGTAGACGCGGAAATGGGTGGTCCCGGCGATGGTCGAGTTGATCTGGAAAAAGCCGCCTTCCACGCGGGTCTCGCCCGTGTGCGAAGCGGCACCGTTCAACACCATTTCACCGTTGCCTCCCTTGGTGAAGTTCCCCGCCCCGGTGATCGGGCTGTCCACGGTGAGAATGAAGCTGGCGGAGGCATTGAACCCGGCGTTGCCGCTTTCCACCACCACCCCGCGATTGGCCGGTAGGGTCAGGTCGTTGCCGCCGATGGTATCGGCGTTCGCGAAGCGGGCTCCGTTCGCCAGGGTGATCGCGTCGGCCACGGGAGCCGCGGGCACGGCGCCCAGGGCGGAGTCTTCCGCCACTTTCAGCTGACCGCCGCCGATCCGCAGCTTGCCGGTGTAGGTGGCGCTGTTGTCGGACTCGATGACCAGGGGACCGCCGTCGGTCTTGGTGAGGCTTCCGGCGCCGGAAATGGTTCCGGTCACGATCGTGCTGACGCTGCCGTAGGTGCGGATGAAGCCGCCGTTTCCGGTGATGCTGATGTCGCGTGAAAGCGTGAGTCCGCGGTTGGTGTCCACCAGCCCCCCGCCGTCGAAGATCAAGCCGTTGGCCGCGTCCCCGAAGGCCGTGTCCGCATTCCAGCCGACGATGCCGGAAGTGATCGTGAGGTCACCGGTGAAGGTGTTGACGCCGGTCAGGTCGAGCTCGGAGTTCGAGCTCCCCCCGTTGTCAGAGGTGTTGCCGTTGGCCGCGATCGTGAGCCCGCCGGAGCCGGCAAGAACCGAACTGATCGCGACATTGCGGTTGGTGGTTGGTCCGAGCAGCGAGGTGTCGATGGAACCTCCGCCGATGTTGATCGTGCCTCCGGCGATCGTCACCGTGTTGCCGGCTTCCTCGACGACAATCGAAGGGGTGGTCACCGTGCCGGTCACCGTTGCAGTGAAATTCGCGCCGTCGCTTCCCGCGGAGAAGACGGCACTCTCGCCGTTGGTCCAGGCGGTCGTGGCGGCATCGCCGGCAGCGGAGGTCGACCAGTTGCTGTCGGCATCCCAGTTGCCGGAACCGTTTCCTGAGCCCGCGGTCGCACCATTGGTGTCCCAGTACAACGAGGCGGCCGGTGCCACGGAATGGATCAGCGCCGTCGCGATGGCGGTGTGCAGCAGAGAGCTTCGAAGAGTCGGGACTTTGATGTTCATGTGGATCGTGGGGTCGCCCCAATTCGCGCCCACACGACCAAATCCGTCAACTCCACCCATCAAACCTGCGTAAAAATGCCACCAATGAAGAATTTCTGAATGAAGAATCCACAAACTCTGAATGGAAAGTGATGAATTCAATAATCACGAAACCTCACCTTCCAAGCACCTTTCTGCGCTTTCATGTCCATTTCCGCAAAATTGCGCCCTCGATTCGCAATCTCCGCTCCCCCCATCCGATCACCCCTGGATCATCGAAACGGGGAGATGGAAAAGCAGCCGGGCGTGCCATGCCGGCGGGTGGACAAGCAACCCGCTGACGCAGGCCTTTTTCACCTCCACCGAACTGCCACTGCATCCGAGCAACCACTCGATGAACGACGACAGATCGGGCTCGTGGCCCACGATGCCAACCCGCTCGAAATCACAAAACGCGACCAGCTCGCGGATCGCCGTTTCCGGGTCCATGCCACAGGCCAGCCAGCCCTGGACGACCGGTCCGGGCATTTCCGCGGCCTTGCACAAGTGCTCGGCCGTCTCCCGCGCCCGGACCAGCGGGCTGGTGAGGATCACGTCCGGCCGGCGGTCGATCTGCTTGAGAAAGCGGCCGATCCGCTGCGACTGGTCGATCCCCTTTGCCACCAGCGCGCGTGCTCCATCGCCCTGCGGATGCCCGTGGGCCTCGGCCTTGGCGTGCCGGATGACAAAGAGTTCCATGGCGGCGGGTGGATTACATGGTCATGCCGCCGTCGACGGCGAGCACCTGACCGGTGATATAGCGGGCTTCCTTGCTGGCCAGGAACAGCACCGCGGAAGCGATGTCCCCGACCTCACCGAAGGATGACAGCGGGATCTTCCCGAGCACTTCCTCGCGGACCTTCTCCGGGAGTTCACCGGTCATGTCGGTGGTGATGAAACCGGGAGCCACCGCGTTGCAAGTGACCTGGCGGCCGGACAGCTCGCGGGCCACGGACTTGGTGAACCCGATCAAGCCGGCTTTGGAAGCGGCGTAGTTCGCCTGCCCGGCATTGCCGATCAGCCCGATCACCGACGCGATGTTGATGATGCGCGGATCCTCGGCCTTCATCAGCACGCGCATGAAGGCCTTCACGGTGTTGAATGCGCCCTTGAGATTGGTGTCGAGCACCGTCGTCCAGTCCTCCTCCTTCATTCGCATCAACAAGCCGTCGCGGGTGACCCCGGCATTGTTCACCAGGATGTTCACGCCGCCGAAATCAGCGATGATCTGCTTGCCGAGCTCCTGGACCGCCTCGTGATCGGAAACGTCCACGGCATAGGCCTTCGCGGCCCCGGGATAGTCGGCGTTGATGGCCTCCGCGGACGCCCCGCAGCTCGACTCGCTGCGGCTGACCACGGCGACCTTCGCGCCTTCGGCGGCGAGAGCCATGGCGATTGAACCTCCTATCCCGCGGCCACCCCCGGTGACCACGGCCGTCTTTCCTGCGAAGCGCTGCATGGCGGGATCGTGCGATGCGGTCCGCCCGCTTGCCAACCGGGAAAAGCGGCAACCCGCCGCATGGAGCTCCCGATCCCGTACAGCTTTGGCCTTCCGCTGGACCACCGGGAGTCGTTAGAAATCTCCCATGCACTGCCCTTACTGCAGGACCCGGCTGACCGAGACCTCGCCGGAATGCCCGTCCTGCAAGCTGACCCTGGAACGGGCGAACGCCTTGCTGGGGCCGGTGCCGCGCTTGACCGAGGGCGTCTCGGACACGGCAGGTGTTCTTTCGAAAAACGACATCACCCGGATCCGCAAGGCGATCCGCCGCTTGATGTGGACCTTCCCGCAGGTCCAGCTGCACGTGATGATCCATGCCTTCCCGGCCGAGCATCCCTTCGAGTTGCATGTGTTCTGGGTGTTCAACGGCGGCGGCATTTCCATCGAATCCTCCCGTGGCGGTGAGAACCGGACCATCCTGCTGGCCATCGATCCCCGGCGAGGATCCACGGCCCTGATGGTCGGCTACGGGCTGGAGCCGTTCCTGGGCGAAGCCGCGCTCGATCACCTGCTGGAACTTTCGGAACCCGCCTGGCAGGCCACACAGTGGACACGCGGCATCCTCGAAGTAATCGGCGGCCTCGATCGCCTGCTGGAAGGTGCCGCCCTCGAAGTCGCGGACGCGTTCCGGCTTTCCGCACTCGCCTCCCCGCAGCGACGCGGAGAGTTCTAGTTGCAAGCACCCTCCCGCGCGATGATCTCCACCCCGATGCGCATCGTCGGATTGTTTCTCCTGCTCGCCGCGGCGTGCAGCCACCTGCTGGCCCACCAGATCGCGGAGATGCCGATCGACCTGCAGATCCATGGCACCCAGGTATCGGGCATCATCGAAGCGGACGCCGCCTACATGTTACCCGGTCTTCGCGGGGACGAGGATGAGGAGCCGAAAGACCTGGCCTGGTTGCGCCAGCTCGGCCCGGCGGGATGGGAAGAGATCGAGCGGGAGAGCGACAAGTATTGGCACGAATGCCTGCAGCTTGAGGCCGACGGCGCCCCCCTACCCTGGAACCTCAAGATCCCGGCCTTTCACGAGGATCCGGCGCCTTTCATGAACGAGGGGGAGGCGGAGGAGTTGCCAATGCTCGAGATCCATCTCGAAGCCGAACTCCCGCCGGGCGCAAGCAAACTGGAAGCAATCTGGCGCGAGCCCTTCGGAGTGGTGCTGATCGTCACCACCGGCGAAGGCAGCTCCGCGGAGGTTCTCCCGATGGTCAGCGGCGAGCGCGCCGTGGTGGCGGAACGAAGCCCGGAGCAACCGGAGATGCGGCCCAAGGAATCCTCGCCCGGCTACTGGATAAAGCTCGGCTTCGTGCACATCCTTCCGCTCGGGATCGACCACATCCTTTTCGTGCTCGGCTTGTTTCTCCTTGCCCCGAAATGGAAGCCGCTGCTGCAGCAAACCATCACTTTCACCGTCGCTCACTCGGTTTCGCTCGCCGCCGCCGTGCTGGGCTGGGTGACGCTGCCCGCCAACCCGGTGGAGATCCTGATCGCCGCCAGCATCGCGTGGGTCGGCGCGGAGAACCTTTGGGTCAAGGAACTCGGCAAGGGGCGTCTGCTGCTGGTCGGCGCCTTCGGCCTGATCCATGGCCTCGGCTTTGCCAGTGTCCTCGCCGAACTATTGCCGGTCGATCGCCCCGACCAACTGCCCGTCGCGCTGCTCGGCTTCAACGTCGGGGTGGAATGCGGCCAGATCGCCGTGCTGGCCGCGGCCTTCGTGTGCTTCGGCTGGCTCGGAGAACGCTTCCGTGTGGTGAAGCGCGCCGGCTCCATCGTCATCGCTGTGGCCGGCCTGCTGATGGTGGTCGAGCGGCTCGTGGGGATCGACTTCCTGCCCGGTCTTTAGGCGCTCACCGGAGTCGTGTCGGTGATCGTGCCGTCCTTGATGATCAGGCGCCGGTCACCGCGGGTGGCGAGATGCTCGTCGTGGGTCACCACCACCAGCGTGGTCCCGCTTTCCGCCGCCAGCCCCAGCAGGAGTCCCATCACCTCGGCGCTGTTGCGGGAGTCGAGGTTGCCGGTGGGTTCATCGGCAAAGAGCACCGGCGGGTGGTTCACCAGCGCGCGGGCGATCGCCACCCGTTGCTGTTCACCGCCGGAAAGCTCCGCGGGCAGGTGATCCGCCCGGTCCGCAAGCCCGACCCGCTCCAGCGCGGCCCGCGCCGCGGCGTCCGCATCCACGCCACCGATGGCCCCGGGAACCAGGACGTTCTCAAAGGCGGTGAGCTCGGGCAGCAGCAGGTAGTTCTGGAAAATGTAGCCGATCTTGGCATTGCGGAACGCCGCCTGCCGCTTCGGCCCGAGCGAATAGAGGTCGGTGCCGTCGATGTGCACCGTCCCCTGTTCCGGATGCTCCAGTCCGGCCAGGGTGTAGAGCAGGGTGGTCTTGCCGGCGCCGCTGGGACCACAAAGGAAGACGCGCTCGCCGCGGTGGATCGAGAGGTCGATGCCATGCAGCACCTCGATGCTCTTCTTCCCGATGCGATAACTGCGGTGAAGGTTCGAGGCCTGGATGACGGGGTCGGACATGCCCCGAAAGACCAAACCCCCCCGCCCCCGTCAAGCCGCCCCCGAGGAATCGGGACCCGGGAGGTCGACACCCCGCACGGTCGCTGCCCGCGCCGCCCCGACTCCTGCCGGATCACGCCGGCTTCGCGTTCACACCGGCGGCCGCGAAGCTTCGTTGGGAGAAGGCGATCTTCTGGGCCTTGGTATCGTGCGGGTGGCTTTCGTGCCGGGCCAAGACGGGTTCCAGGCGCCGCAGCAAACCGACCCCGTTGGCAAGTTGGATCGCAAGCCCGGGCCGCGCGTTGACCTCGATCATCAGCGGGCCGGCTTCCTCGTCGATCATCAGGTCGACGCCGAGGTAACCGAGGCCGGTCATCTCGTGACAGGTCACCGCGATGTCGAGGATGGCATCCCAATGGGGAAGCTGGACGCCGACGACGGGAACTTTCAGGTCCGGATGACGTTCGATCGGGTGGCCGTGATGAACGGCACGGATCGTGCGGCCGGTGGCGAGATCGATCCCCACGCCGATCGCCCCCTGGTGGAGGTTGGAGCGACCATCCGACTCGCGGGTGGAAGCGCGCAACATGGCCATGACGGGATAGCCATGGAACATCACCACCCGGATGTCCGGCGCTCCTTGGAAACTGATCTCCGTGAGCGCCCTCGCCGGTTGCACCCGGTGCTCGATGAGGGCGAAATCGCGCCTGCCACCGAGACTGAATAGCCCGGCAAGGATGTTGGAGCAATGGTGGCGGACTTCATCGAGGCTCAGGCGGGCTCCGCTGGGTTTGATGAAGTCATCTCCCTCGCGGGACATGATGACCAGCACACCCTTGCCGCCGGACCCCCGGGCCGGCTTGATCACGAATGACTCGCGCCCCTCGATCAGGCGATCAATGCGGGAGGTCTCATGCGGGCTGCGAACCACCGCGTAGGTCTCCGGGATGGCGAGCTGGTGCTCGGCCGCGATCTGCTTGGTGCGGAGCTTGTTGTCGACCAACTCGTAGAGCCGCCGCGGATTGTTCGGCAACAGGAAGCGGGCATTGCGCATGTTGATCCCCACCACCCCCATTTCCCGCAGCTCGCGCGGGGTGCGGATCCAACGATGCCACCAACGCTTGGTCGGCGCCACGGGGGGAGGTGTCGTAGGCTCGACGGGCGGCTTCGGCCCGGATGCCAGCTTGCCGGCGCTTGCGTCCTGTTTCTTCAGGTCTTGCATCGTCAGACCTCCTTGAAATCCCGGAAGCGGAAGAGTTCCGACAAGCGGTAGCCGGTGTAGCGGCCGAGCAGGATGATGAACGCGAGCAGGACCAGCAGCAGTTCCGGGAAATAGAAGGCCAGGTACTTCACCTGCCTTACTGCCATGAACCGGTAGGCGATGACCGCGACCACCAGCGAGCCGCCGACCTGGAGCAGCGCGCTGCGCTTGCCCTCTTCTTCCCAGATCAGCGACATGCGCTCGATGGTCCATGCGAGGATGATCATCGGGAAGAGAGTGATTTGCAGCCCCGACCGCATGCCCAGCTTGTAGCTGATCACGCTGAGCAGCATCATCAGCAGGGTCACGATCACCACACAGGCGGCAACCCGCGGCACGACGAGCATGTTCAGTTTCGACAGCAGGAAGCGGAACCACAGGCCGGCCGCGACAATGACCGAAAACATGATCAGCCCGCTGTCCACCGGCATCTCAAGCAAGGCCAGCGCCAGCAGCACCGGCATGAAGGTGCCCAGGGTGGCAATCCCGATCAGGTTGCGCATGACCACCACCACGAAGGCGCCGAGCGGGATGAGGACCACGAAGCGGAACACCGCCTGCTCCGACGCAGGAAGACCGAAGATGGTGGAAATCAACAAGGGCGAGTCGCGCAGGTCGGTGAGGTCCTTGAGCGGGATCAGGTCGCGGATGACCGTGAAAACGAGCTGCGAGGCCTCCCCCCCGGTCACTTCGAACAGCGAACCGCCACCGCGGTTCCAGACGAACATCTTGGTCGGATCGATGGTGGATGAAGGCTCATCGGGGTCCCTGACTTTCCAAGTCGCACCATCGTAGTATTCAACCAGGCGGATCGGTTGCTGGCTGCCGCGGGCTTCCTCCAGGCGCACGCCGTAGGCCACCCGCGCGGGCACCCCGGCCATGTTCAGGAGATCGATGCCCAAAACCGTCAACGCACTGCGCCCGGACTCGTCCTCGTAGCGGGCGCGAAGCAGGCCGACTTCCTGCGAAGTCTCGATCGCCGCGATTTCGCCGAACAATCCCACAAACAATGAGTCGGGATCGGCGGACACCGATTTCGCCCGCTCGACGACCTTCTTGGCCGCATCCTCCATCGCCCCGGCGAATCCGGGTGTCACGGCCTCCGGCTTGCCGCCGCCGGCATTCGGGATTGGCTCGCCGCCGCTCTTCTGCCGCCGCGGGAAACTCACGCGGTAGTAGATGGCCTGGTTCTCGTCCTTCTCCTTCTTCTCGGAAGTCCAGACCGCGGTGTATTCCCCGAGATCCTTGTCGACATAGTAGTTGTAACCCACCGACCCGGCATCCTTGCCCAGTCCTTCGTCGATGGCGGCGGCCGGCAGGGAGAGCCGGGCGTTCACCTTCCCGCCGTCGGCGATGAAAGTGATCTTCGCTTCGACCAGCCACTGCTCGGGAAGATCACCGACGCGCAGGGGCAGGCCGAGTTCGACGTGCTTGTAGGCTGCAATGCCTCCGCCGATCAGGCTGAGGATGGCGACCACCAGGATCAGTTTGATGCGTGATGCCATGAAAAGCGGCGGGAAGAATCAGCGCATGATCTTCTGGTCGGCCAGATAGGGGCGGGACGGATCCACCCAGCCGAGCTCCTTGATCGTGGTACGACCGATCAGGACCGGGCTCAGCATGTTGCTGCGGTTGTTGAGCGTGAAGTCGGCGCGCAGCTTGCGGTCGCCGATGGTGAAATTGAGGCGAACGACCTCGCGGGCCTCGGATTCCCCGCCCGGCTCCTTGATATGGGCGATCCGGGTCAGCGGTGCCTCGATACGAATGCGGGCCGACTTTTCCTCACCCGGATCCGTGACGATGAAGCGTACCCATTTCTTGCCATCGCGCTCGAAGAGCTCCTTTTCCTCCGCATGGATCGAGCTGGTGCGTGCACCCGTGTCGAGCTTGGCGGCGAGCTTCACCTCCTTCTCGCCGACCTTCACCCATTCGCGCCAACCGTAGACCTGCACCGGATCCGAAGACAGCGGCCGGGCCACGGCGACCGCTCCTTCGGCGGCCTCCTTGCGCTCGGCGGCGGCGGCATCGTCTTCATCCGGCATCACTTCCACCGGCTTGTCCTTGTCGGTTTTCTCGGGCTTGGGCGCATCTTCCTTGGGCTTTTCACCCTCCGCCGGAGTTGCGTCCTTCTTTGGCGGCGCTTCTTCCTTGCCCTCGGGCTGGGTCTCGGTTGGCTTCTCCGCGGTCTCGGGTTTCGGAGCTTCCTCCGCTCGGGAAACCACACCGGCGGCCAGAAGACAAATTGCCGACAGGAAGGACGTAAGGGCTTTTCTTTCGACGGTCACGCGGACCGACTATCAGCGACTGAACCAAGGAAATGCAACGGAATTCCCGTCACAGCCTGCATACCGGACCATCCCCGGCCGGCCGTCTGCGTCATCTCATCGTCCTCGCCGGATTGCCCCTCGCGGCTTGCAATAATATGAACTTCGAATCGCCGCGGGAACGGATCGAAGTCGGCAGCCCCGCCACCTGGCAAGCCGCGTCAAGCGGCAGCGATGGCAAGATCAGCACCGGCTGGCTGAACGAGTTCTCCGACCGGGATCTGAACCGCGCGGTCGACGAGGCCCTCGCCCACAACCAGGACCTCAAGGCCGCCGCCGCCCGGATGCGGCAGGCGAAGGAGTCCAACATCGCGGGAAAATCCCGGATCCGCCCGACCGCCAGCCTCGGAACCTCGGGTGGTTACAGCATTTCCGAGAATGGCAAGCTGCCCGCCAGTGAAAGCGAGCGCTACGGCCTGTCCCTCGCCGCCGGCTGGGAGGCCGACCTCTGGGGGCGCCTGCGGGACTTGAATGCCGCGGACGATGCCGACTACGCGGTCGTTCGCGCCAACTACCGCGGCGCACGCCTGTCCCTCGCCGCCAACGCCGCCAAGGCCTGGTGCAACCTGATCGCCACCGAGCAACTGCTGGAGCTGGCCCACAGCACGCTCGACTCCAACCAGCGGGTGCTCCGCGCCGTCGAGCGACTCTTCAAGGGCGGCGCCGGTCAGGGTGCCCTCGACGTCCAGCTCGGCCGTACCAACGTCTCCGCTTCGGAGCGCGCGGTGAAGGCAACCGAACTGTTGCGTGACGAAGCCGCCCGCAGCTTCGAGGTGCTGACCGGCCGCTATCCTTCCGGCAGGACCCGTGCCCAGCGCGAGCTCCCCACCCTGAAACCGGGCGTGCCCGCCGGGATCCCCGCCGACCTCATCGAGCGCCGCCCCGACCTCGCCGCAGCGAGGGCGCGGATCTTCGCCTCGGCCAAACGCGCCGACGCGTCGCGCAAGGCCCTCCTCCCGCGTCTCGCGCTCAGCGCCGGCAGCGGCACCTCGGTGGATCACTTCTCGAACCTCCTCAATCCGGCCTGGCTCACCTCATCGATCGCCGCAAACCTGAGCCAACCGCTCTACGAGGGCGGCGCCCTGGCGGCCGACGCCCGGGGCGCGGTGGCCGCCAACCAAGCCACCATCCACGATTACTCCCAAACCGCGCTCGAAGCCTTCCGCGAGGTGGAATCCGCCCTCGCCGCCGACCTCTCGCTGGCCGAGCAGGAAGCCTACCTTATCCAGGAAGTCGAGCAGGCCGCTCTCGCCCAGAAGCAAGCGGCGCGCGACTACTCCGACGGGGTCAATGATGACATCCTGCGCGTGCTTGAGTCCCAGAACCGCGCCACCAACGCCCGCAGCGGTTTGATCCGGCTGCGCAACGACCGGCTCCAAAACCGCATCGATCTCCACCTCGCCCTCGGCGGTGATTTCAAGACCGAGGCCCGTTGACGCACAAAGGCGCAATTCCGGCCGATCCTGTTCGTATTTGGCAAAACCCGCTTTGCGGTGCACGTTCGCCCATCTGATTCATGCTTCTCCGACTCCTCATTCCAGTTGTCATCCTGACGCTCGGTGCGCTCACCGCGTGGCGGTTGGGCATTCCGCTGGAAGCCCCGAAGCCGCAGCCCGCCCCTCCCCAAACGCTCAAGACGGAGATCCTCGAACTCAGCCGGACCGATTTCCAGGTCCTGCTGGACAGCCAGGGCAGCGTGCGCGCCCACTACACCACCACCCTCACGCCACAGGTCGCCGGAAACATCGTCGCCATTCACCCGGGCTTCGAGGACGGGGCTTTTTTCCAAAAAGGCGACGTACTGGCGGAACTCGACCCCGCCGACTTCCAGGTCGCCGTGTCGGGGGCGGAGTCACGGTTGGCCCGGGCGGAAGCGGTCCTAGTCCAGGAAGAGGCCCGCGCCAAACAAGCCCGGCTGAACTGGCAGGACCTCGGCTATGAGGAAGAACCCTCCGAGCTGGTCCTGCGGATTCCCCAGCTCAAGGAAGCCAAGGCTTCGGTCGATGCCGCGAAGGCCGATCTCGAGCAAGCCAGGCGCGACCTGGATCGCACCAAAATCCGCGCCCCTTTCGATGGTCGCGTCCAGCAGCGGGCGGTCGGACTAGGCCAAGCGGTCGGCGGCTCGACGCCTCTGGGTGAAGTTTTCGCAACCGATTTCGCGGAAATCCGCCTGCCCCTCTCGCCCCGCCAGCTTGGCTTCGTGGATTTGCCGTCGCAGCCGGGGGACACTGAAGTCCCCGTCACTCTCACCGACGCCTTGGGTGCGGCCAGCAGCAACACTTGGCGGGCCACCATCGTCCGCACCGAAGGCACTTTGGACGAATCGTCGCGGGAATTGTTCGCCATCGCCCGAATTGAAGATCCCTTTGGCCTCGCTTCGGGCAAACCTCCGCTGCGCATCGGCCAGCCTGTCCGTGCATCCATCCAAGGCAAGATCCTCGAGGAGGTCTTCGTGCTTCCCCGCCACGCCATGCGCGGGGTGAACAGCGTCTATCTGGTCGATCGCGAGAATCCAGCGATCGTCCGGACCAAGATCGCGCCGGTTTGGTCGACCGCCGACCTGTTGGTCGTGCGCGACGGCCTCGAAAGCGGCCAGTGGCTCTCCACCACGCGCCTTCCCTACGCGCCAAGCGGGGCCCCGGTTGAGATCGTCCAGGCACCGACCGCCGCGGAAGTCCCCGCCGGTCAGCAAGGCGATTCCGAGCGCTCGAGCGACTCCTGAGTCGCGCGCGAGGCCTCCCGCCTCAGCTGGAGTCACTTAGGGGTTAATTATTAAGATTTGTTAAATTTACCTTGTTTCCGGGACGGAATTTTGAAAATTCTCATCCCGTCATGAGAGTCCTGCCGTTCCTCGCCGCCCTCGCCTGCACCGCCCCCTTCGCGAACGCAAAGACCGAGTTGGAGCTGCTCCAAGACCGTTGTTCGGAACAGGAGCGGCAAATCCGCCAGCTTGAACTGGAAAACAGCCAGCTCAAGTCACTGGTGGAAACCGCCAGCAAGACTCCCGCTCCCCGCGAGCATGTCGAGGCCACCGAAACCCCGGCGGCTTCATCCGGGCCGGCCTACGGGATCGTCCGCAGCGGCGACAACATTTCGAAGCTTGCCAAGCGCCACGGCACCACCAGCGCGACACTGATCAAGCTCAACAACCTGAGCAACCCGTCGCTCATCCGCCCGGGACAAAAGCTCCGCTTACCCGACAAGGCGGCACCGGCCAAAGCCGCTCCAGCGAAGCGCTCCGGACAAGGCACTCATGTCGTGAAGTCCGGCGAGACCTTTTACAGCATTGCCCGCCACTACGGACTGAGCCCGCAGACCCTGCAGGCAGCCAATCCCTCGACCAAGGCCGAGAGCCTGCGTCCGGGTCAAACCCTCGTTCTCGGCGGCAAGAGCCCCGCGGTGGCGGAAACCAAGCCCGCTCCCGCACCGCCAGCTCCCAAGGCCTCTGCGTCGAAGCCAGCCGCACCGGAGGTCGCCGAGTCCACCAGCCAAACCGTGGCCAGCACCCCGCGCATCAAACTCATCTCAATCACCGAGAATACCGATTTCGGTGCTTTTGCCGCAGCACACGGCACCAGCACCGCAAAACTGAATGCCCTGAACGGCCTGAACCTGAATTCCAGTACAGTCCTTGCAAAGGGATCGGAGCTGCACGTTCCCGCCCAGCCTTGAGAATTCAAGCTCCGCTTCCTTAGGTGATGGCCCTCGACGGGCATGGCACCCGCCCGGAATTCGTTCCGGGCGGGTTTTCCTTTTGCGCGGGAAAAATCAGGGGGAAACCGCAAGCCGCTCCGGCGCGGACACCTCCTCGAAGAGGAAACCGTTTTCCTTGTAGGTCTTGAGCCGGAAGTGGGTGGCGGTCGAAAGCACCCCGTCCATGGTGCTGAGCTTCTCGGTGACGAAGCTCGCCACCTCCCGCAGGTCGCTGCCTTCCACGACCACCATCAGGTCGTAGCCACCGCTCGCGAGATAGCAGCTCACGACCTGCTCGAAGCGGGCGATTCGCATCGCCAGCCGGTCAAACCCGCCCCCGCGCTCCGGCGTGAGCTTCACCTCGATGAAGGCCGACACATCATCATCCCCCGCCTGTTCGGGATCTATCACCGCCTGATAACCGAGAATGGTCCCGTCGGACTCCCAGGCCTCAAGACGGGCGCGGACCTCGTTCTCGGACATCGACAGCAACTCGGCGAGTTCCTGATGGCTGTGACGCGCCTGGCGGCGGAGCAACTGCAGAAGCGGATCGATAGACATGTGGGCGGTCTTCTATCCGCCTTGCCCCGCCGCCGCAAGAGCAGTGAAAACCCGGACGCAAAACAGCGGGCACGTCACCGCGCCCGCTGCCGGATCAAAGCTCTGTGCGGGCGATCAATCACCGAGGCAAATCCCGACTGCCTTGGCGGCCTGGACCATTTCGCCTTCGGGCTCGACCAGGCGCAGCTTGTTGACCGCTTCCTCGATCGGCACGGAATCGACGTGGTACGCCTGATAGCTGACCATGCGGCCGAAACGACCTTCCTCGGCCAGCTTCACCGCCATCACCCCGAAGCGGGTTCCAAGGATCCGGTCGAGCGCAGTAGGAGCTCCGCCGCGCTGGAGGTGGCCGAGCGTGCAGGACCGCGTCTCCTTGCCGGTCAGATCCTCAAGACGGCGAGCGACAATCTCGCCGATCCCGCCGAGCCGGACCTCTCCGCCGGAGTTCTCCGCCACGGTCGCCAGTTCCCCGTCGGGCAACAGCGCCCCTTCGGCCACCACCACCAGGGTGCTGTGATGGCCCTGGGAGTCACGCTGCTTGATGAACTCCGCGACCCTCTCGGTGTTGAAGGGGATTTCCGGCAACAGGATGACATCGGCGCCACCCGCGATGCCGCCCCACAGGGCGATCCAACCCGCGTGGCGTCCCATCACCTCGAGAACCATGATCCGCTTGTGGCTTTCCGCCGTCGTGTGGAGGCGGTCGAGGCCGTCCACCACGGTGCTGACCGCGCTGTCGAACCCGAAGGTCATGGCGGTGGCCATGAGGTCGTTGTCGATGGTCTTTGGCACCCCGATGATCGGCCAGCCTTCGCGGTAGAGTTGCAAACCGGTGGTCAGCGAGCCGTCACCCCCGACGATGATCAAGGCGCGGATTTCAAGGAGCTCCATCGTGCGCTTGGCCTTGGCGACGATCTCCGCCGGCACTTCCGCGATGTCACCTTTGCCGACCTTCGCCGCGAAGTGGCCCTTGTTGGTGGTTCCGAGGATCGTGCCGCCGAGCTTGAGGATGCCCAGCGTGTCCTGCGGCTTGAGAACCTTGTAATCGCCGGGAGGCAGGAGCCCCTCGAAGCCGTCCTTGAAGCCGATCACTTCCCAGCCGAGCTGGGTGGCGGCCCCCACGACACCGTGGATCACCGCATTGAGCCCCGGGCAATCGCCCCCGCTATTGAGAATACCGATGCGCATCGCTTGTGGGTGTGGAGTTTAAAGACCGATTCGATAAGTCAAAACCGCGCCATCTTTACCGCGGATTCGGAACCTCGAGGATTTCCTTCTCGCGGTTGACCACCGGAGCGCCTGCCGCGACCCACCGGTCATACGCATCCCAGCCCTGGGGGATCAGCGCGCTGGCCCGGTTGAAGCGGTCGGGGCTGTTCAATAGCACGATGATCAGGCGCCGCGGGGTCACCGACTTCTCGCCGTCCGGTTTTTCCCGCACCAGAGGCTCACGTTCCACAGCGACGCTCAGACACGCTCCAGCCGCCGCGGTGGTGCCGGTCTTGACGCCCAGGATGTTCGGCTGTCCCACCAGTTCGTTGGTGTTCTTCACCTTGAACGACCGGTCACCGTTGATCCCGTGCACCGTCACCTGGCGATCGGTCTGACGGACGATGAAAGTGAAGCCCGGTTTCCGCATCGCGTAGATCGAGAGCTTGGCGACGTCCGCCGCCGTCGAGAGGCCGGTCTGTTTCGGGAGCTCCAGGCCGTGGGGATTGCGGAAGCGGGTTTTGGAAAGCTTGATCGCTTTCGCCAGCTCGTTCATTTCGCCCACGAAGGCCTCCACGGGATCGCCGCCCTTGCCACGGGCCCGCAGGATCTCGCCGCCCACATGGTGCGCCACGGTCATTGCGGCAATGTTGTCCGACCCGAGCATGGCCGAGTACAGGGCGTCGCGCAGTGACATCCGGTCACCCGGCTGGAGCGCCATTGGATTCGGCCCGCCGATCGCGAGGGCCGACGGAGGCACGACGGCTTCCACCTGGCTCAAGTCCACCTTGATGGCATCCGCCCAATCGACGGCGATCACCCCGGTGGCGATCTTCGTCAAACTGGCGATCGGACGCTTCACCACCGAATTCGAGGCAATCAGCACCTTCCCGGAATGCGCCTCAACTACCATGAAGGCTTCGCCCTGCTGGGCGAATGCCAAACGGCCGGAAAGCAGGAAAACCAGGCAGAGAAAAGGGCGGATCATGAACTCGGGCGGACTCTACCGGCACCCGGCGGCCACTCAACCCAAAACCCGCGTCGCGAGACCGGCAACAGGCCTCAGCGAAGGTGCAAGCGGGGATCCCCGGTCGATGCCGCTTCGCCCTGGATCACGATCGCTTCCAGCGGTCCAGGCCCCTTGGTGATCGTCGCCGAAACCAGCTCGCCATTCTTCCATTCCAGATCGATCTCATGCCCGCCCCGCGCCATGAACCCCGCCACGGATCCGTCCGGCCAAGCCGCGGGCAGGGCCGGAAGGAGGTGCAGCCGGCCGGGTTCGTGGGACTGGACCAGCATCTCGGCGAGGGCGGCGGTGTAGCCGAAGGTGCCATCGATCTGGAACACGCTCCAAACCACGGTGAACAGGTTGGGCGCCGTGCCATCCGTCCCGGCGGCAATTCTTCCCGGGGTGACGAGAACCGGATGCAGCTTCTTGACCAAAAGTTGCCGGGCCTTCTCGCCTTCGCCGAACCGCGCCCACATGGCGGCCTTCCATGGGATGGCCCAGCCGGCACCGCCATCACCGCGGGCCGCGAGGGATTTCCTCGCCGCCTCGAATAAGTCCGGACTTCCCGGGTGAAGTTGGCGCCCCGGGTGAAGTCCCACCAGGTGCGACAAGTGGCGGTGCCCTTCCTGCTTCTTGTCACGGTCGTGGAGCAGCCACTCCTGGAGCTGCCCCCAGCGGCCGATCTTGAGCGGCATCAAGCGGTCGCGGAGCACCTTCACCGCGGCGGCATGCTCCTGCTCGACGCCCAGGATCCCGCATGCGTCGATATAGTTCGTGAAGGAATCCCAGGCGAACATCTGGTCGTAGGTGCAGCCGTCCTCGGTGGGTCCATGTTCTGGAGACCAACCCTGCGGTGCGACGAGCCCGCCCTCGCGCTCCTCCAGCCAGTCCTCCCAGAACAGGCAAACGGAGCGGAACACCGGAAGCGCCTCGCTTCGGAGGAAAGCCTCGTCACGGGTGTAGGCAAAGTGCGTCCAGAACTGCTGGGCCAGCCATGCGGAACCCGAGTGGTTCCAGCGGTACGATCCGCCCCCGTGAATCCCGGACTCGTACTCGATGATCCAGCCACGAACGTCCTTGTTGAACTGCTTCTTGAAGTAGACCCCGGAATTCGCCGTCTGCACCGGGATCTGGGATCGAACGTGGTCGAAAAGAGATTGGTGGAGCTCGGCGAGATGGGTCGGTTCGGCGAGCCAGTAGTTCATGTCGACATTGATGTCGGTGTGATAGTCGGAGCGCCACGGCGGCTTGTTGGAGCGGTTCCAGACACCCTGGAGATTTGCCGGCAGCGATCCGGGCCTCGACGAGGCGATGAGGCAGTAGCGGCCGAACTGGAAGACGAGTTCCTCGAAGTCCGGGTCGCGGCCGCTCCCGGCGAACTTGAGGAGCCGCGCCTTGGCATCGAGCAACCCGGCGGCCGGCTCGCTCTTTCCGAGATCGATCGAACACCGGCCGAAGAGCGCCTGGTGATCCTCAATATGGGCCGCTCGAAGCTCGTCGAGTGACTGCCGGGCGGCGTCCTCCACGGTCGTCTCGACCCTCCCGTCGGGCCGTTCCCCCCGCCAGTTTTTCCGGTGATCCTGCACGTAGTCCGTGCCGGCACCCAGGTAGATGACGACCGAGTCGGCAGCGGTCACTTCAAGCGCATTGTTCCGCGCAACCAAGCTTCCTCCTCGCGCGACCACTTTCAGGCGGGAGGCGTAGCTCATGCCGTTGGCGAGCTTCCCGGAAACCTCAAGCGAGTCTCCTCCGGAGACAAGTGCCGCTGCGCCGTGGTCGTCATTGAGGCGAATGACGCCCGAATAGGCACCCGGTTTATCGGCAGTACAAGCGACAACGATCACGCCCGCGGGCTGGGAAGCAAAGGCGGTCCGCCTGAATCCCACGCCATCCGCCGTGTAGCTCACGGTGTGAACGGCGGCTTCCAAGTCCAGCTCGCGTCGGTAGTTGGAAATCGCCGCGGGGCTGCGGGCAAAGTCGAAGGTGACGTTGCCGAAGCTCTGGAAGGCCCCGGTGTCGTTGGCATCGCCGGTCCACAAGGAATCCTCGTTGAAGTGGACGAACACCTGCCCGGTCCCGCCGAAGAGCAAGGCTCCAACCTTACCGTTGCCGATCGGCAAGGAATCCGTCTCCCAACGGTCGGGCAAAGCCGGTTCCTCGAACCATAGCTTCAGGGGTGCAGCCGAAGCGACGAGCGGCAGGGTGAGGAACAGCAAGGCGAGTCCCGGATGCATGAAATCATGGAGAATTTGAACCCGGAGCCCGGGCAAGGAACGAGTTCTCATGCGACGCCAACGCATCTATGAACCCAGAACCTAGGGATCCACCACAATGTTCACAAATATCACCTTTACTTCACTTTGAAAACTTTTAACGCCATCCTCCCGGATTCCTCTGGGTCACCGCCGCCGCAACCCGGCTCGGATGTTTTGCCGCGAAAGCACAAACCGCGTTTCCCAGCCCCGGGAAGACGTCACTGGCCAGCATGTCCGCCTGCGACTGACGGTTCAGCGCGAACTTCTCCAACCCCTACTTCGCGCCTTGCCATTGACAGCCACGGGGCTAAAATCCCGCCTGTCAGGCAGTTCCGGTTCATCCGCTTGCCCGCCGCCGGCCAAACGCAGATTTTGGCAGCAGCGCTCCGCTCGGGCGGTTCGCGATCGGACTCCGGCGGAGGTGGATCCGCGGAACAGCCTGCCAACCGGGCCCAACGCGCGATAACCGCCAGATCCCGGGTCCATGGAATCCCACCCGTCCCGCTTTGAGCGGTGGCATTCCCCGGCACCATAAAGCCGGAGACCCGGACCGGCAGGTCGAGCCTGCAGCCCCGCCCGATTCGCGGGCGGCTGCCCGCCGTCGCAAGCAAAGCCCGCCAACCGAAACGCAAAACATGTCCAACGCCACACCTGATACGAGAGGCGCCGGAGGCCAAGGAGGAGAACGTCGCAGACAACGTTCCCGCGGAGGCAAAGGCCGGAATCGCAACCGGAACCGCAACAACAACGAACAAGGCAACAATGCCAACCGCGGTGAAGGCGGCGGCAACCGCGGCAATCGCGGACCGCGCCGTCCCCGCAAGGAATACACCCCGCCCCCGCTGACCTGGTGGCAGAAGCTCCTCAAGGCCATCGGCCTCTACAAGGAGCCCGTCCGCCCGCCTCGTCCAGAGCGCCAGCAACGCGTCCGCTTCGAAGAGGGTCCGCCCCGCGAGGTGAAGACCAAGACCCGCGACGCCCGCAGCGAGGGCTCCGACACCCCGAAGCGCCGCTCGCCCGAGCGCTCGGAAGTCGCCAGCGCCCGCATCTACCTCGGCAACCTGTCCTACGACGCCAGCGAGGAAGACCTCAAGGAACTGTTCAAGGGCGTCGGCACCGTCCGCAACGTCGAGATCGTCTACAACCGCCGCACCCACCGCTCGAAGGGCTACGGTTTCGTCGACATGCTGAACGTCGACGATGCCAAGCGTTCCGTGGAAATCCTGCACGACCAGTTCTTCATGGGCCGCAAGCTCGTGGTGAGCGGGGCCAAGACCAAGGATCACGAGGACGGCGCCAAGGAAGAAGCCGCTGAAGACGCCGCGGAGAAAAAAGCCGCCGCCGAGGCTGCCGCTACCGCCGAGCCCGCTCCCGAGCAGGCCCCGGCCGCTGAAAGCACCGAATCGATCAAGTTCGACGAGACGACGAACTGATCACGACCCGCTACTTCGCGCCCCGTCCGGTTCCTCCGGACGGGGCGTTTTTTGTTGAAGGCCCCCGCCCCCCTGCCTTCCAACTTCCGCCGTCCGTGACACTGCCCGATCCCGAAACGCTGTTTTTCGTCTGCGGACCCACCGCCGCGGGGAAAAGTGCCTGCGCCCTCCAACTGGCCGAGGAGCTCGACGGCGAGGTCGTCAATGCCGACGCCTTCCAGCTCTACCGCGGCATCGAGGTCCTGACCGCCGCGCCCCCGGCCGAGGACCGCGAACGTGTCCGCCACCACCTCTACGGTGTCCTTACCCCCGAACAGCCCATTGACGCCATGGGCTACCTTCGCCTCGTCACCCCGGTCATCGGGGATGTCGTTGCCCGCGGAAAGACCCCGATCATCACCGGCGGCTCGGGACTCTACCTCAAGTTCCTTTCCCACGGCCCGTCTCCCCTCCCTCCCGGCGATCCCGCCCTCCGCGCCGAGCTCGATGCCCAGCCACTGGAAGCCCTGGTCGCCCGCCTGCAAGAACTCGACCCCGTCGAAGCCGGTCGCACCGCCCTCCAGAACCGCCGCTACGTCTCCCGTGCGCTCGAAGTCTGCATTCTCGCCGGCGTGCCCTGCTCCGCCTTGCGCGACGACTGGGAACAAGCCTCCAGTACCCGCGAATCAAAGCTCAGGGGCCGGCTCATCCAGCGCCCGCGACCGGAGCTCCACGACCGCATCGCCCGCCGCACCCGCGCCATGCTCTCCGGCGGGGCCATCAAGGAGGTTGCCGCACTCGGGGAAACCACCGGCGGCGTCGAAAAAGCCATTGGTCTCCGCGAGATCCGGCGGCTCCTCGCCGGCGAGATCGACCATTCCACCTGCGAGGAGCTCATCAACGCCGCCACCCGCCAGTACGCGAAACGCCAGGAAACCTGGTTCCGCCGCGAGAAGTGGCTCACCCCATCCTGAAGGCCTGCGATACCTGGATCCATGCGAAGGAACCGAGATGGCCGGGGCGTGCTATTTCCCCTCCGTTGCAACGGCCGCATGGATCACGGTGAGCAACGATTTGTCGCCTTTAACGTCCTGGTTCAGCGACCAAATCATGACACCCCCCAACCCTTCCTCGCGGACCAATTCGGCCTTGGCGCGGATGGTGGGAATGCTGTTGTGCCAGATGGTCTTGCCGACTTCATCGAGCCGCTCGCCCTCGGGGTGAAGGGCCAGGATGTCGGCATAGGCATAGCCGCCCGGACGGAAAGCCTCGCCGAAGCCATAGCCATAAAAGGGCACCCCGAGGACAGCACGGTCTTTCGGCACGCCGCGACCGGTCCAGTAGGCGACGGCCTTCTTGGCGAACTCCAGCGATGAGTGCTGGCCGTGGCGATCGGGATCCCAGGAACCGGTCGCGTCGTAAGCCATGATGTTGAGGAAATCGAGGTGGCGAAGGGCATCGTCCGGGACCCGGCTGCCTCCGTAGCCCTGCGAGAGGGCGGCGGTGAGGAGCTTGCCCTTGGGCTTCAGCGCGGCGGCAAGGTCGGCGATGAAGGGGCCGTAGTCGCCGTTGATGGACGGACCTTCGATGTCGATGTCGATGCCGTCGAAACGGTGCTCGTCGAGATAGCCGGCGAGCTTGGCGACAAAGCCGGGGCGCTGCTCCGGGGTGAGGAGCCTGAAGTAGCGGGCCTTGAGTTCCTCGTTCCCGGAAGCGGAGCCGCCGCCGATGGAAACGAGCACTTTCACCCCGGCGGCCCGGGCGGCCTCGATGACGGCCTGATTGCGGGAGTTGAACGAGAGTTGGCCGGAATCGTCGGCCGGGTTCTCGAAGGCCAGGTTGATGTGGGTAAGCTTGGGGTAGTCGATGGTCTTGGCGAACTCGCCGAGGTTGATCCAGTTGGGCACATAGGCGACCACCCGCGGCCGGGCGAGAAGGGGCTGGAGTGCAAGGAGAAGGAGGAGGAGCGGGATTCTCATGACGGGCGCGGGGGCGAGGTCGATACGCACGCAAGCTGCGGGATCCCCCAACAATAAAGCCCCCCGGTTTCCCGGGAGGCTTTTCGAAGGGGTCGGGCCGCTTAGTGCAGGACCTTGATCTTGCCGACGCCGTAGATGGCGTCGTTGCCGAGCTGCTCCTCGATGCGAAGCAGCTGGTTGTACTTCGCGATCCGGTCGGAGCGGCTCATCGAGCCGGTCTTGATCTGGCCGCAGTTGGTGGCGACGGCGATGTCGGCGATGGTGTTGTCCTCGGTCTCGCCCGAGCGGTGCGAAAGCACGGCGGTGTAGGCGTTTTCCTTGGCAAGCTCCACCGCGTCGAAGGTCTCGGTGAGGGAACCGATCTGGTTCACCTTGACGAGGATCGAGTTGGCGACGCCCTGGGCGATGCCCTTGGCGAGGAAGTCGGTGTTGGTGACGAAGAGGTCGTCGCCGACGAGCTGGGTCTTGGCGCCCATCTTTTCGGTGAGGATTTTCCAGCCGTCCCAGTCGTTCTCGTCGCAGCCGTCCTCGATCGAGATGATCGGGTACTTGGCCTGGAGGCCGAGGTAGAAGTCGACCAGCTCGGCGGCGCTCTTCACGGAGCCATCCGACTTGTGGAAGACGTAGGCACCCTTCTCCTTGTCGTAGAACTCGGAGGAAGCGACGTCGAGGGCGATGGCGATGTCCTCACCGACCTTGTAGCCGGCCTTTTCGATGGCCTGGCAAATCACGCCGAGCGCGTCGTCGGCGCTATCGAGCTTGGGAGCGAATCCGCCTTCGTCGCCCACGGCGGTGGAGAGGCCGCGGTCGTGGAGCACCTTCTTCAGATTGTGGAAGACCTCGGCGCCATAGCGCAGGGACTCGCGGAAGGTTGGGGCGCCGATCGGCACGATCATGAACTCCTGGAAGTCGATCGGGGCGTCGGAGTGGGAGCCGCCGTTGATGATGTTCATCATCGGGACGGGCAGCACCTTGGCGTTCGGGCCGCCGAGGTACTTGTAGAGCGGCAGGTCGAGCTGGATCGCGGCGGCCTTGGCGGTTGCCAGGGACACGCCGAGGATGGCGTTGGCGCCGATCTCCTTCTTGTTCTTGGTGCCGTCGATCGCGAGCATGGCGGCATCGATGGACGCCTGGTCGGTGGCGATCATCCCGCAGAGGGCGGGAGCGAGCTTGCTGTTGACGTTGTCGACGGCGTTCAGGACGCCCTTGCCGAGGTAGCGGCTCTTGTCGCCGTCGCGCAGCTCGCAGGCTTCGTGTTCACCGGTGGAGGCGCCGCTGGGAACCGCGGCGCGGCCGACGGCGCCGCCTTCGAGGTGAACGTCGACTTCGACGGTGGGATTGCCACGGGAGTCAATGACCTCGCGGCCGCGGATTTCAACGATGGTGGTGTAGTCCATATTCGGGGAAGTGTGGGAATTCAGGAAGGATTCAGGGATTCACGGGCGAGATCGATTCGATCTTGTAGCTGTGAAGGGCCTCGGTGTGCTCGTCGCGAACCTCGACGGAGTCGCCGATCTTCTTGTCGAGAAGCGCCGCGCCGAGCACCGAGAGGTACGAGAGCTCCGCCTTTTCGGGATTCGAGTCCCACGCGCCGAGCACGGTGTATGTCACCTTTTTACCGTCCTCGTTGATCAGGTTCACGATGGTGCCGATATTGACGGCCGAGGCATCCGCCCCCTTGAAGTCGGTGCCGCGGGCGCGGGAGATGTCGCGCTGCAGCTCGGTCTTGCGGTTGTTCAGGTACTTCTGGTGATCCTTCGCCGACTTGTATTCGAAGTTCTCGCGCAGGTCGCCGTATTCGCGGGCGATCGAGATGTCCTTGGTATTCTGGGGAATCTTGTTGCGGATGATGTCGTCCAGCTCGGCCTTCTTCTTTTCGAGGCTCGGCCAGGACACCAGCAGTTCTTGTTCCTTCTTGGCGTTCTGGCCGCTGACCAGCTCGCCGGTCTCGGGCCGCGCCTTGATCACGCGGGCCATCAGGGACTTGCGGTCGAGGTCGTTGAACACCGGACACTCCATCAGGCGGCGTCCGAAGTTGCGGGCCTCATTCACGTCCATGTTGTTGACGATGTCTCCGAGCAGTTCCTTGTCCTCCGCAACCAGGGTCTGGAGGCGGGTCGTCTTGCGCGGACCGTCGCTCAAGTGGTCGGTTTCGAGCAGGTTGAGAATGCAGGCCCCGACTTCGCCGTTGAAGATGGTGCCGGCAACGCCATTGCGTTCGCGGCACACCCAGATCAGGGCATCGGTGCCGAGCGAGCGCCGGGCAACCGCGGACGAAAGGTGAGCTTCGAGCACCTTCATGTGACCGAGCTCGTCGAGCAGCTTGGCGATCTCCGTGACACCGCGGGAGCCCACCTTGTCGAAAATCTCGGTGAGCACCTCGATCGAACGCTCGCCGAAGGCCACGTTGAACTGTTCATAGATCGCCCGCTGGCGACCGGAAGAGAGCGCGGTAAGGGCATCGGCCAAGCGGCCTTCCTCGGCCGCCAGGACGTCGGACAGCCGCAGCGACTCGGGCGGAAGCTCGATGTCCTTGAAGGCGCCGATCAGCTCGTCGCGAGCGGAAAGCAATTCGATCGCCGGGCCAAGCTGGATGCGAACACTCTTGGCCGCGGTCTCGTTGATGCCCGACAGCAAGCGCTGAAGCGCGGCCGTGTCGGATTTGAACAACGAGGAGTCCATGGTGATCGCCTCGAGGGCCTTCGACATGGTCTTGAGATCGCGCGCCTGTTCGAAGTCGGAAACCAACGCCTCGGCCGGGCTCAGATCGCCGGCGCGCAGCGACAGCGGCTCGGTCCGGCGCGACGGCACGATCACCCGCTTGCTCTCGCGCAGGGCCCGCTTGGTGGCATCCCACCACTTGCGGAAGTCTTTCGCCAGCACCACGCCACCGGACAGCTCCCGCTCGAGCACGTCGACGGACATCGTGCCGCCGTGGCTTTCGAGAAGCTGGATCACCAGGGCCACCGGATCACTCTTGGCCAAGGCCCGGAGTTCTTCGATCTGTTCAACCTTCTTTGCCCGGAAGTCCTCGGCATCGAGCGGTTCGGTGCGCTGGATCGCGAACTGCAGGTCCATGACCTGTCCGCTGCTTTGTTCAAAATCAATGGTGACCTTCTTTCCCGGAAGGTCCCAATCAATCACTTTTCCAGCCCCCCAGGCTTTATGTAAACAAAAGCTGCCGGGTGCAAGCTGGTCGAGACGCCCTGCGACGGCTTGATTGATTCTTCCGGCATCGAGCAATTTCGCCAAGTCAGGATGCATGCCGGGGAAAAATGGGAACCGGCACCGGAAAACGCAAGGTCTTCCCTAGCATTTCTTACCCGGTCACTCCTCGACCCGTTCCGCCGCAGGCACCACGCGGGTCCGCGCCGGACGTGACGTGAAATTCCCCTGCATGGCATGGGCGAGCGCGCGCTCGAGCGCCCCGACCCGGGGCTTCCAGGGATCGGGCACCTGACAAACCCCTTTGAAGTCGTAGACCGGGCCTTGGTAAACCGGGGCACCGTCACTGGAGACAATCGTCACTTCCGCCACACCCGCCACCAGCGAAAGGACGGCCTTGCCGTCGGCGAGCTCGATCTCAGCGGTGCGTTCGGCGGGATTGAGCACTTTCATCGGCGCATCCTGAGCGCCGGCGGAAACTTCCGTGTGGGTCAGAACCCGCGGCTCGGGAGGGTGCCCGAGGGTCACCTTGAGAGTCATCGCCTCGCCTTTGCGATAAATGCCCAGCGGCACTTGTTCGCCGTCTTTCCGCAAGCGCAGCAAGGTGAACAACTGCGCCTCGTTCGCGATCCATTGGTCGTCGAAGCGCCAGAGAATGTCGTAGGCCTTCATCCCGGCCTTTTCCGCAGGACCACCCGGCTCCACGGAGGTGACCACGAAACCGATCCCCTCCGGAACGTGCGGCACATGGGCACGCGTCGCCTCGTCAAGGCGCCCGATCTTCAGTCCCAGCCATGGTGCCTTCTCACCACCACGGATCACCCCCGACGCCACCGCGTCGGGGCCCGGACCTTCGGCGGCAAGCCACCCGGTGAGGCAAATCGTGATAAGGCTGATGATCTTCATGACCTTCAAAAAGCAGTGACCGGAAGCAACCGGACTTCATCGCGGGGACATGACACCAGCACTTCGTAGCCGGTTTCCAGATCCTGGACCCGTTCTTCATCGACAACCCGGACGCGCCATGCCCGGTAGGCAACCCCGTCACTCTCCGACATCCAATCCTGAGGTTCGGCCGCCTCGACGCGTTTCGACTGCCCCAGCAGCAGGATCCCTCCGTTGCTATTCCCGGTCCGTTCGACCTGAACCTGCGAATGATCCACAGCCGCCTGATTTCCGGTCGGCAAGCTCAAGGCCACCACCACCGCGGCCGCCGCCGCGCCCACGCCGCCCCACCAAGGCAGGCGCGACTTGCGTGGCATTTCGGCAACCTGCTCCTCACCCGCAGCGAGACTGTCGATCAGTTCGTCCAACGAACGCTGACCTTTCTCACTGATCGCGGAAGGCATCAGGCGCGATAGGGCCTTCTCGATTTCTTCAGGCGATTCCATGGCGTTCTTCCTTGAGGCGACGCATATCCTGCGCCAATTGCTCCAATGCGTAACGATATCGCGACGCGGCGGTATTCTGGGAAATGGCGAGCGATTCCGAGATCTGGGCGAAGGTCAAGCCACCCCAGATCTTCATCGTGATCACCTCGCGCAGCTTCGGACTGAGCTTCTGGACGGCCGCACGCAACTGCTCCGCGTCCTCGTCTTCCTCGACGGAAGGGTCGAGCCACACGTCCTTGAAATCATTGAGGTAGATGATCGACTCCTCGCGCTTGCGGCGGCGGCTGTCGGTGCGGTGCCGGTTGAGCCCGCAGAAACGGATCGTCGAGAACGCCAGCGGCAAGTCCGGCACGGCGGAGTCCTTGTCCTGCTGGTAATTCCAAAGCCTCAAAACCGCCTCCTGGACGAGATCCTCGGCATCTTCGCGGCTCGGCGCCCAGCCGCGGGCGAACAGAAGCAGCCGCGGGCCGAATTCGGCCAGCCACGACTTCCACGCTGCGGATGGATTCACCTTCACTCGTGGGAAAAATGCCCTCGTGCCGCCGATTTGTCTGCAAAATCTTCCAATTCGTGACTCCGCCGCCTCTTCCCTTTACGGGGACCGGGCAACCGCTAGCTTGAGGAATAAAGATCGCTCTTTCCCGCTCCAATTCCCATGAAACGCCGCCAGTTGGTCGCCCTGTTGCTTTCCCTGCCCTTGCTTGCTTCCTGCGAACCAGAAAAACCGATGCCCGCTGACGCCAAACTCCCCGCTTCCCCGCCCAAAGTGCCCGAAGGCGCCGAAAAGCTCACCCTCGGCGCCGGCTGCTTCTGGTGCATCGAAGCCGCCTACAAGCAGCTCGACGGCGTCATCTCCGCCACCTCGGGCTACATGGGAGGCTCGGTTGCCGACCCAACCTACGAGGACGTCTGCACCGGCACCACCGGCCATGCCGAGGTCGTCCAGGTCGTCTTCGATCCGAAGAAAATCAGCGGTGAAAAAGTCCTCGCCTGGTTCTGGGACCTCCACGACCCGACCACCCTGAACCGCCAGGGCGCGGACGTCGGAACCCAGTACCGCTCGGCCATTTTCTACGAAAACGATACCCAGAAGACCCTCGCGGAAGCCTCCAAGAAGGCCGCGCAGGAGAACTTCAAGGATCCCATCGTGACCGAGATCACCAAAGCTGGCGTCTTCTACCCGGCGGAAAACTACCATCAGGACTATTATTTCCAGAACAAGACGAAGAACGGCTACTGCCGGGTGGTAATCGAGCCCAAGCTCAAGAAGCTCAAGCTCGACCACTGAAGCCGGGGTCGAAGCTCCAAGAGAGGAAGCTCCAAGCGCCAAGTAAGGGCCGCTCGGCACGGCGCACCCCGTTCGGAACTCTTCATGCCTTTCTTGGCACTTGGAACTTCAACACGTGGCACTTCAATCTCCCCTCATGTCCAAATACGCCGGTGAGCAAGTCCTCGTGGTCCCCCGCCCTCTCTTTGACGAAATCGGATCCTTCCAGGGAATCCGCACCCATGACATGAACGCGGCGATCGACCGGCTGCTGGATCCCGACAATCACTTCTTCATGGACCGGGCCGAGGCCGAAGCCGACCCGACCCACAAGCAACTGATCCCCTACTGCCTGATCCGCTGCGGCAGCTCGATCCTCAACTACACCCGCGGCAAGTCCGGCGGCGAGGACCGGCTCCACGCGAAACTCTCCGTCGGCGTCGGTGGCCACATCAATCCCGTCGACACCGGCAACGGGCGAACCGGCCGCGACGCCTACTTCGCCGCGGTCGAGCGCGAGCTGCAGGAAGAACTCGTCTTCAAGATCGAACACACCAACCGCATCGCCGCCTTGCTCAACGACGACAGCAACGAGGTCGGCCAGGTGCATTTGGGAATCGTCCACGTCATCGACATCGACAGCACCGAAGTGTCCGCGAACGAAGACGCGCTGGCGAACCTCCAGTTCAACGAGCTCGCCGAGCTCCAGGCCCCCCTCTTCCCCCGCCTGGAAACTTGGTCCCAATTCGTGATCCGCGACATCGCGAACCTCTAGCGGAGACGGGGAGCCAGCAGGCCGGACTCACCTGCCCGCCCAGCTCCCCGTGATGAAAGGGATGGGAATCACCACTCCGTCCCGAGCCCGTGACGACCGGCGATTTCCAGCAGGTCGTCACGCATCGGCCATTCGTCGGGCCGCTCGCTGACCTGATGGCGCTTGCTCGCGCCCTTCAGCGCCATGCAGCCGGTGTTGTCGCCGATTTGGCGGATCTGCTCGACCTCGTCGGCGCTCAGGCGGACGTCCGGAAGGGCGGCAAAGTCGCGGATCTGCTCCTCGATCGACCGCACTCCATCGCCGGCTTCCTGGATAAAGGTCGGCACCACGCTCTCGACGGCAGGCTGGCTGAGATTCCACGCCGCCGCAAACTGCACCAGCGTCAGGCCGTGCTTTTCCGCGACCGGCTTCATCTTCTCGATCTTCTCAAGGCCGTGCTCGACCCATCCTTCGGCACGGTAGGCGCGGTGGTCACCCGGCTTGAACTCGTGGCCCGGCTTCATGTCGCCGTGGAAGAGCCCGCCGTAGTCGGCCACGCGCGTCAGCACCTTGACGCCGTGCTTTTCACAAACCGGCAGCACCAGTCCGACCGGCCACGGCTCGAGCGGATTGAGGATCAGCATCGCCCAGTCGATGTCCTCGCCGAACTTCTCGATGCACTTGATGATGTCCAGGGTGAATCCGTTTGCCGGCCCGGGTGCGATCCCCAGGCGATCGGCAAGACCCTCGGTTTTCAAGGCCCTCATGCCATCCCACACCGCCTCGCTGGTGTATCCGATCTCATCGGGGTTGTGCAGCATCAGCAGGTCAAAGTGATCGGTCTTGCAGCGAACCAGCGACCGCTCGCAAGCCGTCCGCAGGTAGTCACGGTAGTGCGTGGGCTGGTGGAGTTCCGGGTCGGTGAACCGCGGGTAGCCGCGCGCGCCCTGGCGCTGGCCTTCGTAGAAATCGTGTCCAAGCATCCCGACCAGGCAGTATTCGTCCCGCGGATAGCCCTCCAAGGCCTTGCCCAGCAGCTCGTCGGCCTTGCCGTTGCCATAGACGTCGGCCGTCACGAAGGTGCGCATCCCGGCATCCCACGCGGTGTGGATGCACTCGATGAAGCGCTCCTCGGAAAGCGTCTCCCCGAAGTGCATGAAACGTCCGGCGCTCCAGGTGCCATAAGCGGTGGTGGTCAGATCCATGGCGAACTCCTAGAACGCGGAGCCGCCGCGGTCAATCGGGACGCAAAATCCGCATGGCATGCAGCGGAAAATGACGACCGCCCGGTCGCCACCGCAAATCTCCCTTTGCCATCCGGGAAACTTGGCGGTTGATCTGGCCGCACCATGCCGGGAAACCCACTCCAGCCCTTCTTCCGACAACGCGGCTGGAGGGCCTTCCCTTTTCAAAAGCAAACCTGGGCCGCCTACGCCGACGGCAAATCCGGCCTGCTGCACGCCCCGACCGGGCTCGGCAAGACCCTTGCCGTGTGGGGCGGCCCCGTGATCGAGGCCATCATGAACCCTCGGTCCGGCTGCAGCGTGCTCTGGATCACCCCCCTGCGGGCCCTCGCCCAGGACACCCTCCGCGCATTGCGCGAACCGCTGGAACTCCTCGCCCCCGACCTGCAAGTCGAAGCTCGAACCGGCGACACCCCGGCCGCGCTCCGCGCCCGCTTGCGGAAGAGGCTTCCCTTCGGCCTGGTGACGACCCCGGAGAGCCTCTCGTTGATGCTCACCCACCCGGACACGCGGGAAAAGCTCTCCGGCCTGCGCGCGGTGATCGTCGACGAGTGGCATGAGCTCCTTGGAACCAAACGCGGCGTCCAGACCGAACTCTGCCTCGCCCGGCTCCGCGCCTGGCTTCCCGACCTGCAGATCTGGGGACTTTCCGCCACCCTCGGCAATCTCGACGATGCCCGCGCCACCCTTCTCGGCGATCTCCCATCCGTCCGGATCGATGCCGATCTCAAGAAACCGATCCGCATCGAAACCCTGATCCCCCGGGAAATCGACCGCTTCCCCTGGTCCGGCCATCTTGGAACCCGGCTCGCTCCCCAGGTCGTCCGGGAACTGGAAAAGGCCCACACCACCCTGCTCTTCACCAACACCCGCTCCCAAACCGAAATCTGGTTCCAGGAACTGGTCGCCCTGCGCCCCGATTGGCGGGACACCCTCGCCATGCACCACGGCTCCCTCGACCGTGCCGAGCGCGAAAAGGTCGAGGCAGGCCTCCGCGACGGGTCGCTGCGCTGTGTCGTCTGCACCTCGTCGCTGGACCTTGGCGTGGATTTTTCACCCGTCGACCAAGTCATCCAAGTGGGATCACCCAAGGGCATCGCCCGCTTGCTCCAGCGCGCCGGACGCTCCGGTCATCAACCCGGAAAAACCTCCCGGGTACTGGGCGTGCCCACCCACGCGATGGAACTGGTCGAGTTCGCCGCGGTCCGCGACGCCGCCCTGGCCCGTCACCTCGAAGCCCGCCGCCCCCTGACCAAGCCGCTCGACGTGCTCGTCCAGCACCTCGTCACCTGCGCCATCGGCGAACCGTTCGAGCCCGCGGAGATGCGCCGCGAGATCCAGTCGAGCCACGCCTTCCGGGACCTCGGCGACGACGAATGGAACTGGTGCCTGGGATTCATCTCAAATGGCGGCCAAGCGCTCGCCGCCTATCCGCGCTACCAGAAGGCCCGCCTGGTCGACGGACGATACCAGGTCGATGACAAACGCCTGATCACCCAGCACCGGCTGTCGATCGGCACCATTTCCTCAGATGCCCACGTCAGCGTCCGCTTCGCCAACGGCCACAGCCTCGGCACCGTCGAAGAGGGTTTTATCAGTCGTTTGAAACCCGGCAACCTGCTGGTCTTCGCCGGCCGCAAACTGGAGCTGATGAGACTCCACCAACGCGTCGCCACCGTCCGCGTCGCCACCCGTCAGGCAAAGGGGCATGTCGCCATCTGGGGCGGCAGCAAAATGCCGCTCTCCACCGAGCTCTCCCACGCCATGGCTGCCCGCTTGCGCGGTGAGGGCGGGCGCGCGCCTGAGATGACGGCAGTCGCCCCGATCCTCGCCATCCAGCAGCGCTGGTCACGACTCCCCGATGACCGCAGCCTCCTCGTCGAGCACACCCGGTCCCGCGAAGGCGAACACTTGTTTATTTACCCGATGGCAGGCCGCCTGGTGCACGAAGGACTTGGCGCCCTGATGGCCTACCGGCTGCGCCTGAAGGACGACGTCACCGTGACCCAGAACGATTACGGATTCTGCCTCTCCGCACGCCGGGGACTACACCTCAGCGAAGATGCCATACGTTTCAATCTAACGTTAGATTCCTTGCTTGAGGATCTGATCGCCTGTCTCAATACCGCCGAGTTGGCGCGCCGCCACTTCCGCGAAGTCGCCCGCGTAGCCGGCCTGGTTCTCCAACAACTGCCGGGGCGCCAGCAACGCGGCCAACGGGAGATTCAATCAAGCTCACGCCTCCTCTTTGAGGTCCTGGAACGCTACGATCCCGCCAATCTTCTTCTCCTCCAGTCCCAACGGGAAATTCTAGAGAAGCAACTGGAATACAGCCGACTGGGAAATGCGCTATCAGAAATCAAAGAGCGACCAATACATTTGATTGAAACAGAAAACTTAACACCCATGGCATTCCCGCTCTGGGCGGACCGCCTCTCCGCCACCTTGCCCGCAGGGGACGTTGCAAGTCGCCTCGAACAGATGCTTGAAGAACTCAATCAGGCCGCCACCAGATGACCACAGCACTCCTTGAACAAACGATTGAACTACTTCCAGAAAAGGCGGTTCTTCTCGCGGATCGGACCCTCGTTGTGGCGGATCTTCACTTGGGAAAGGCCATCGCATTTCAGGCCAAGGGGCTCGCGATTCCGGAGGGTGATAGCGACTCGGACCTGGCCAGTCTCGCGACTCTTTGCCAGCAACAGAATGCGTCGCGGCTCATCATCGATGGCGACCTCTTCCACTCCCCCGCCGGCCTCACCACCGCCATCGAACAGTCGCTTGAATCGTTCATGGAAAAGCTGGGGATTCCGGTTCAGCTGGTGATCGGCAACCACGACCGGAAGATCGCCCGTTTGCCCGCGAAACTCGAACCGGTCCCGTCCATCGAAGCCGCCGGCTTTCACATCGTCCACGACCCCGGCGAGGCAAGGGACGATCGGCCGACCATCGCGGCACACTGGCATCCGGTGGCCCGGATCGCCGATGGCAAGCGCACCTCGCTGCGACTTCCCTGTTTCCTGATCCGCGGCGAGATGCTCGTTCTCCCGTCTTTCGGCAGCTTTACCGGCGGCGCGATCGTCGAGCCCCGCAAGGACGACCGGATCTTTGTCGCACCGGGAGACCAGGTCATCGAGGTCCCGCCCCGACTCCTCAGGAAGTAGCGTAATTTCCGCCGTCTAACGCCTCCGCCCGGCCCGATTTCCCCCTTGCCGCCGCTCCGCGGCTTTCCTAGTTTGCCCGCCCTATGCGTCGGAGCCTCTTCCGTTCCACCGGTCGTGCCGGATTACTCGCCTGTGCCTTGAGCGTGGGCGCCTGGTCCACGCCGGCGCGCGGACAGGAGCCCGGCCCGCTGACTCCCACCAAGGACGCCCCGGCCCATTTCGATCCGTCGGACGTCTATTTCCAAGGTTGGCTGCTGTCCCGTGACGCCGAGAAATTGCGTGCCGACAAGAAGTTCACCGAGGCCTACGAGAAGCTCCGCCGCGCCCAGCAGCTCTTCGACAGCGTCGCCACCTACTACCCGCTCTGGAAGCCGGAGATGGTCAAGGGCCGCCGCGACCAGACGACGGATTTCATCAACGACATCGGTCCCGAGGTCGTGAAGGAGCGCGACCACAAGAACCGCGCCATCGCCGAGTTGGAGGGCGGCCTTCGCACCGGCGTGATGGAAGGCGAGGCCCCGGCTCTCCAGGACAGCCAACTGCCGGAAGCGCCGGTTCAACCGACTCAAAAGGTCGAGACCCTCGAGTCGCGCCGCATCGTTGAACTGGAACAGCGGGTCAAGGAGCTGGAGCAGGACCTTGCCGGGAAAGGAAATCCGGGAGCCGCCGATCGCAACGCCTCGCGTGCCCGCGACCTCACCACCCAGCGCGACCTCGCCCGGGCCGAAATGAAGCGGGCCCAGGATGAACTCGCCAAGCTCCGCAGCCGCATGGCCTCGGAGCCCCTGCAACAAGACATGCGTCGCCTCAACGGGCAGATTGAATCGCTCGAGCGCGAAAAGGCGGCCATGGCGCAGGCCCTCGACCAAAGCCAAGCGGAAACCCGCACCGCCCGAGCCCAAGTTGATGCCCTTCAGGCCGAGCGCACCCGGCTGGCCCAGCAGGCGGCGGATCTCCAGAAGAGCCTCGAGGATGAGCGCAAGACCCAGAACGAGGTCATCGCCAGCCAACACAAACAGCTCCGCAAATTGCAGGATCAGCTGCGGGGCAAGAACGACGAGTTGGCTCGCGCCAACCAGAAAATCGCCTCCTTGGAGAACACCCTCAAGGAGGTGCAGTCGTCGTTCCAGGACCTCGAAGTCGAGCGCGACAACTTGCTGCGGGAGAACGCCAACATGGCCGCCTTGCTCAACCTCAACGAAGGCAGCCGGATCCAGCAGTTGATCGACCAGAACATGGGCCTCGCCAAGCAGCTCCGCGAAGCCAACGAGCAGGTCGACCGGCTCAACAAGAGCAACAACGCCACCCAGGACCAGTTGCTGGATGCGATGCGCGACCTCGCCATCGCCAAGGGCAATATCAACGACTTCAAGCGGGAGAAGGCCGCCCAGGACAAGCGGATGGCCGACCTGGAAGCACGCCTCCGCGCCGAAGCAGGCGGCCTCGCCAGCTCCGGCGCCGATCCGGCAGAAGCGGAAATGCTTCGCTCGATCATCCAGAAGCAGCTCCGCATCCAGGACCGCCGCCGCCAGGCCGCCGAGCTGCTGGTCGAGGCGGTTGGCGACAAGGCCGAGAACGACGATTCCATCCGGGAAGCCCTGGACCTTTTCAATGGCACCGAGCTCGCGTTGAGCCCGGACGAGATGAACGTCGTCCGCAACCGCAAGGTCGACGACGAGTTCGTGTCGCCGTTCCGTCGTCCCCGCGATCAGGTCAATGCCAGCGTCGCCCAGCTCGAACAGGAGAACCTTCCCTACACCGACGCCGCCACCCGCGCCTACGTCAACGATCGCTTCCAGTCCTGCCGCGAGCTCTTCGAGCTGGTCCTCGAGCGCAATCCCGGGGACACCAACACGATGTGCCGGCTGGGCAATGTCCACCTCCGCTTGAACGATCCCGCCGCTGCGGCGCAGGTCTTCAGCGACGCGGTCGCGATCAACGGGACCAACCCCTATGCCTACCGCATGCTCGGCTTCTCGCTGACCAAGCTGCAGGACTACGGACCGGCGCTGGATGCCTACAAGCGCAGCGTCGAGCTCGCCCCGTCGAACGCCGACGGCCGGGTTCTCCTCGGCAAGTTGTTCTTCGATCTCGGCCAGGAGGACAAGGCGGAGGCCGAGTTCAAGTCCGCCCTCGAGTTCGACGACACCCTCGATCAGGCCTACTTCAACCTCGCCTTCCTCTACGCGGAACAAGGCCGCAAGAAGCAGGGACTTGAGTATTACCGCAACGCGATGGAGCGTGGAGCCTCTCCTGACCTCGAGTTGGAGAAGCGTCTCGGCTATTGAGCCACCCTCCGGGCCTTATCAGGCACCGCCTTCGATCTTTCCCTCGCCGCCCGGCTTGAGCGAGTAGAGCACCGCCATGCGGACCGCGATGCCATTCTCGACCTGGCGGTTGATGAGGCTGCGCGAGTAGTCGAGGGCGGCATCACAGAGCTCCACCCCTCGGTTCACCGGGCCGGGATGCATGAGGTAGATCCCACGGTCGTCGATTTGTTTCAGCCGCTCGGTGGTCACCCCGTAAACCTTGTGATACTCGCGCAAGCTGGGGAAATACTGGACGTCCTGGCGCTCCATCTGGACGCGCAACAGGTAAACGACCTCGGGTCCCCATTTCATCGCCTCGTCGTAATCGGTGAAGCGCTTGATGTTGTCCGGCCCCGCCTTCGGAACCAGTGAACCGGGGCCAAGGTAGGCGACCTGTGCCCCGAGACGCTTGAGCACGGTGCTGGTGGAGCGTGCGACACGGCTGTGTAGGATGTCGCCCACGATCAGCACCTTCTTGCCGGTGAGATCCGGGTAGATTTCCTTCAGGGTGAAGGCGTCCAGAAGACCCTGGGTCGGGTGGGCGTGCGAACCGTCTCCGGCATTGATGACGCTGGCCTTGGTCATGCCGGCGATCATCCCGGGCAAGCCGCTACGGCCGTGCCGGACGACAATGTAGTCGGTGCGCATCGCCTGCAGGGTCTCGATGGTCTCGCGGACGGACTCCCCTTTGACAATCGACGACTGGAACACGTCGAAGCTGGTGACATCCGCCGACAGGCGCTTCGCCGCGACCTCGAAGGAGGAGTGGGTGCGGGTGCTCGGCTCGTAGAACAACATCAGGACGGACTTGCCCTTGAGGGCCGGGACTTTCTTCACGGAACGGGTGAAGAGCTCTTTGAACGGGACGGCTTGATCGAGGATGAGATCGATCTCTTCCCGGTCGAGTGAAACGAGGTCAAGGAGGTCCTTACGGGCCATAAGTAGGTGTCAATTGGTGGATGAGTCCGAAAACGGAGACGAGAACGGCGAGGATGCAGATGAAGCCGGCGTGGTGGCGGGAGCGCGGCTTTTTCAGGGCGATCCAGCCCGCGGCCGCGAGGGAGAGGACACAGAATCCGATCAACAGGCCGAAGCCAGCCTGCCCGAGCCAAGGCTGGCGCGACAGGTCGGCAAGCCAGCCGGCGATGAAGTTCGGCTCCGGAACCCCGGGCGCCCAGGCCGCGAACCACCCGACCAGCGCACCACTCAGCGGCAACAAGTAGCCGAACAGGATGAAAGGCCACGGCACGGCAAGCTGCTGGACATAGGCGATCGACTGATCCGGCGGAGTTGCCTGGACGCGGCGCATTTCCATCAGTTCCCGGTCGCTGTGGCGGCGGACCGGGATCGGAGCGCCGGGCTTGGCGGGCGCGGTGCGCTTGCGGTTGCCCGGCTGCTGCTCCGATTTGCGCAACGATCTTACCGGTTTCGCCTCGACCGGCTTGGAAGATTCCTCCTCGGCCGGGGCCGGTTCAAAAACATCGGTCACCGGAATCTCCGGTTCGGACGCCTTCTCCGCAGCCACCGGTTCGCTGCCGGGAACGCCGATTGACTCGCGGAGTTTCGCGATTTCCTCGGCGGATTTCCGGCGTTCGGGAAGCATGGTCAGTCGGGGTTCTTGGCGACGATCTCGATCTTGTCCTCGCCGTCGGCACCTTCCAAGGAAACATGCACGTGATCATGCCGGGCGGTCTCCAGCAGGATGCCGGTGTAGTCCGGCTGGATCGGCATTTCGCGGTGACCGCGGTCGATCAAGGTCGCCAGCTCGACTTTCGCCGGGCGACCGTAGTCGGAGAGCGCATCCAGTGCGGCGCGGATCGTGCGGCCGGTGAAAAGGACATCGTCGACCAGGATGATGTGCGCGCCGTCGACGGTAAACGGGATGTCGCTTTCCTGCAGCTTGGGATTTTCGTGCAAATGCTCGTAGTCGTCGCGATAGAGCGAGATGTCGAGCACCCCCATCTCGAGCTCCCGGTCGTCCTCGGCCAAGCGGTTGCAAACCCGCTCCGCCACCTCGTCACCGCGGCTGCGGATGCCCACCAGCGCGATCGGCCGGCCGGCCGTGCGCTCGCGGATCGCGGTCGCCAGCTTGACGATCCCTTCGTCGATATCGTCGGGTCCGAGAATGCGGCTCATCAGTCGGTGAAATTGAGGATTCCGATGTCGCGGCGGCGCTGCATGCCGTCGAATTCGACACCATCGGCGGCGGCGTGGGCCGCAGTGACGGCAGCATGGCGGTTCTCCCCTCCGGCGACCACCGCCAAAACGCGACCGCCGTTGGTTTCCCAAACCCCGTCCGCGTTGAGCAGCGTCCCGGCATGGTAAACGCGGGCATCGCCGACGCTGTCCAACCCGGAGATCCGGTCCCCGGAATGCGAGCTCTCCGGGTAGCCCGCGGACGCCAACACCACGCAGACGCTCCAGCCTTCGTCGAAGGAAACAAGCTCCGGCTTCAACTCACCCTTTGCCCCGGCCAGGCAGAAGCCCGCGAGATCGCCCTTTACCAGCGGCATCACCGCCTGGCATTCGGGATCGCCGAAGCGGCAGTTGTACTCGATGACCTTCGGCCCCTCCGGCGTCAGCATCAGTCCGAAGTAGAGGAACCCGCGGTACGGCAGGCCGTCCTTGCGGAGCCCGGCCACGGTCGGAGCGACGATGTTCTTTTCAATCTCCGCCAAAAGTTCCGCCGGGATCAACTTGCGGCTGGCGACGGCGCCCATGCCGCCGGTATTGGCGCCGGCATCCCCCTCGCCAATCCGCTTGTAATCGCGGGCCGGGGTGAAGATCAGGTAGCGGTCGTCGACGATCGCTGCGAAAATCGAAACTTCCGGGCCGGTGAGGAAATCTTCCACCAGCACGCGGCCGGGGCCGAAGCGCTTCTGGACGAAGACCTCGTCGAGGAAATCGGTGGCTTCCTGTTCGACCATGCACACCGCCACGCCCTTGCCGGCAGCCAGGCCATCGAACTTGAGAACGGTGGGAAACTTCCCGCCGATGGCCGCGACCGTCTTTTCCAAGGTCTCGCAGGCGCTGGCCTTGGCGGTCGGGATACCGTGGCGTTCCAGGAACAACTTGGCGAATTCCTTGCTGGCCTCGAGTTGGGCGGACTGCAGGTGCGGCCCCCAACACGGGATGCCGGCCTTCTCGCAGAGGTTCGCGAGCCCCTCGCCCTTCACCAGGTAGCTCTCCTCGCCCGCGACACAGAGGTCGATGGCATTCGCAGCCATCCAGGCGACCAGAGATTCAAGCCCGTCGGCATCGACCGGGCTGGCGATCTGGAAAATCGCGGAACTGCCCGGAAAGCAATAGAGCTCCGGCTTCTCCGGCGATTCGGACAGCGCCCTCAGCAGCGCATGCTCGCGCCCTCCCTTTCCCACCACGACGATCTTCATTCTCGCGGCGGTTTTGGGTGATGGAAGCGCCGGACTCAACTCCCAATTGACCCTACGCGTTTGCGTAATCCGTCATGACGTAATGGTTCCATGGCACCATCCACGGCATTCTGTCGCCATGAAGATCGCCAACCGCTCCAACTTCATCCCCCGCCTCGTCCTCGCCCTTGCCATCACCGGGACCAGCATCGGCTGGATCCCCCAGGAAAAGGGCAAACGCAAGGTGCGCATGGCCGACGCGGCTCCCGAACTCAGCCGTCCGGTCACGACCCAGGTCGCTTGATCGGATCGCCCTCCCCCCCCTTTACCCTTCCCCTCCGCAATGAAACCCCGTTTTCCCCTCGGCCTGCTCTTGGCCCTCGTGACCTTCTACTCGGTGGTCACCCTGCTCTTCATCAACTGCCCTTGAGCAGCCGCCGGCTCCGGATCCTCCTCCCGCCGGCTATTTGACGACGCCCCCGGACACCCTCGCCCAGTCCTTCGGCTCGAGGCAACAGGGATCCGCGGCGACCCAGTGCCCGGGATCGATTTCCCGGAGCGACAGATCGGCCCCGATCGTGTCCTTGTATCCCGGGTGCTGGATCCGGTGACCGAAGGCACTTCCCTTCGGCGGATCGATTGGCGACGGCACATCGCCTTCGAGCAAGATGCGGCTCTTCTCCAGAGTCGGGTCCGGCTCGGGAATCGCCGAAAGAAGGGCCTTGGTGTAGGCGTGCTTCGGCTCCCGGTAAATCGTCTCGGCGTCGGCCATTTCGACGATTTTTCCCAGATACATCACGGCCACCCGGTCGGAGATGTGCTTCACCACTGCCAGGTCATGGGCGATGAAAAGGTAGGAGAGCCCCATGTCCTGCTGCAGCTCCAAAAGGAGGTTCAGCACCTGCGACTGCACGGAAACATCCAGCGCCGACACCGGCTCGTCGCAAATGATCAGCTTTGGCTTCAGGGCGATCGCGCGGGCAATGCCGATCCGTTGCCGCTGGCCGCCGGAAAATTCGAACGGATACCGGTCGGCCGCCGCGCTTTGCAGTCCGACGCGCTCCAGCACCTCGTCCACCCGCTTGCGGCGGGCCTGGGCATTCCCGTAGCCGTGGATGATCAGCGGTTCCTCGAGGATCTCCCGCACGCTGTGCCTGGCATTCAGCGATTCCACCGGATCCTGGAAAATCATCTGGATGTCCCGCCGCAGCGGACGCATGGCCCGCCGGCTGAGCCGGGTGATGTCCCGGCCGTCAAAGGCAACCGAGCCGGCATTCGGGTCGTTCAGACGGACGATCGTCTTTCCCAAGGTCGATTTCCCGCAACCCGACTCCCCCACCAAGCCGAGGGTCTCGCCGGGCGCAATTTCGAATGAAACCCCGTCGACAGCGCGCACGGAGCCGATCTGGCGCATCAGCAAGCCTCCCGAAACCGGGAAGTGCACCTTGAGGTCGCGGACGGAGAGGATCGGGGTCATGCGTCGTTGGAGGCGTAACAAAGGGGACAAGCTTCCACCCAATGGCCGGGCGACACTTCGATGAACGAAGGGCGCTCGCGGAGCGTGCTTCCCTGGCGGTCCATCCGTTGGCAGAAGCGGCAGCCGGGAACGAAATCCTTGAGCGTGGCGACCATCCCGGGAATGACCGGCAGCTTCGTCTTGCGCGGGGTCTCCATCCGGGGGATCGAGGCCAGCAGCCCGCGGGTGTAGGCGTGCAAGGGATTCGCAAACAGCGCCTTCACCGGCGCCCGCTCGACCACCCGGCCGCCGTACATCACCACCACCTCGTCGCAGCTTTCGGCGATGACACCGAGATCATGGGTGATCAGGATCACCGACATCCCCATCTCGGCCTGCAAGCGCTTCATGAGATCGAGGATCTGCGCCTGGACGGTGACATCGAGAGCCGTCGTCGGCTCGTCGGCGATGATCAGGTCGGGCCGGCAGGCAAGAGCCATGGCAATCACCACTCGCTGCCTCATCCCGCCGGAGAGCTGGTGGGGGTAGTCGCCCGCCCGCAGCTCCGGCGCCGGAATCTTTACCAGCCGCAACATCTCGATCGCGGCCTCCCACGCCTTTCGCTTGCTCATTTTCTTGTGCAGGCGGAAGCACTCGGAAAGCTGTTTGCCGATCCGGTGGACCGGATTGAGGGCGGTCATCGGCTCCTGGAAGATCACCCCGATCTCGTTGCCGCGGATCTTGCGGAGCTCCGACGGCTTGAGCCGGGTGAGGTCCCGGCCCTTGAACATCACCTCGCCCTGCAGGATCTTGCCCGCCGGTTGCGGCAACAGCCGGATCATCGACATCGCGGTCACGCTCTTCCCGCAGCCCGACTCGCCGACAATCCCGAGCGTCTTGCCGCGCTCGATGTCGAATGAGACCTGGTCGACGGCACGGATCAGGCCGCCATCGGTGTCGAAGGCGGTGATGAGATCACGGACCTGAAGAAGTGGCTCGGACATGGTCACTCGGCGGCAGCCGCGGCGGGCTTGGAACGGAATTGGTCGAACACGTGGTTTTGCTCCGGGAAAGTGCGGCCCTCTTTCATCGCCTCAAGCGTGTCCCGCTTGATGTCGTTGTCGATCCACAGCACGTGGTTCATCTCCGGGTCGTTGCCGAGGCGGACGTTGAAATCGTCCGGCCAGCGGACCCAGCGCCAGTAGCCGACCCGGTAGAACGGCCGGGTGAACGCCGGCACCCACACGGCGCGCTCGTGCATGATCTCCTCGATCTTGTAGCTGGTGTCGCGGATCACATCGAGGCTGCGGGCGGCGCGGTTTTCCTCGAGAATCTTGTCCACCTCCGGATCGGCGAAGGAGTTGATGTTGTTGGTCATCGGCCGGGGCTTGGTCGACCCCGGTTCGTAGGCATCCTTCGAATGGAAGCCCTGGTAGTAATCCGGGATCGGCGGCGGGCTCTGCCAACCGGCGAAGGCGATCTCATGCTCCTTGCGGCTGATCTTCTGGAACGCCGCGACCGGATCCATTCCCTCGAGCTTGAATTCCACCCCGGCCCGGCGGGCCTCCTCCTTGATCCGCAGGAGGATTGGGTCCCAGATGGGGTGCTTCGGGTAGGTGACGGTGAAAGAAAGCCGCTTGCCGGACGGCGTCTTGAGGATGCCGTCCTTGTCGCGATCGGTGAAGCCTGCCTTGGCGAAGTGCTCGCGGGCCTTTTCCACTGAGAACGGACGAGTGCGGAGCGTGGGATGGGAAAACTCGCCATAGCCGGCATTGAGCAGGTTCAGCCGCTCGCCGTCGCCCCGCAGGTCCAGTTCGATGACTTTTTCCCAGTTGCACGCGTGCTGCAGGCCGATGCGGACCTCGAGGTTCTTCAACGAGTCCTCGTGCAGGTTGAAATAGAATCCGCGGGAAACCGCCGGGAACTCGTTGTAGAAGGTCGCCTTCTCGATGTAGCCGTTGAAGACCTCCGGCACCTCGGTCTTTTCATACCACTTCCGGGCGTCGCCAAGGAGGTAGACGTCGATCTCCCCGCGAAGGAACAGCTGGAAGACCTTCTCCTCGTCGCGGACCTGAATGTACTCGAGCCGGTCGGGATTGAAACGATATTTGTAGTATTTCTTGTCCTTGGCCCACCAGTCCTGCACCCGCGTCAACGCGATCGAACGGCCTTTCTGGATATCCTCCGACCGGATCCTGTACGCACCGGTGGTCGGCCGCGGCCGCCAGTTGTAGCGGGTCTCGAAGTCGGGCCCGAACTCCTTGTAAAAGTCTTCCTGGAACGGTGTCAGCCCGGCGAATCCTTCCGCCATCGGCTTTGCCGACGCGAGACGGATGCAGACATAGTCGTCGCCGTAGGTTGCGATGCCCCAGTACTGTTCGCCGTAATAAGCGCGGTAGAACGCCTCGGTCAGGTAGGGTGACAGGTAGATGTAGAAGGCCATCAGCCAGTCGCGCGAGGTGACTTCCTTGCCGTCCGACCAGCGGGCGTCGTCGTCGATGTGGAAGTAGACCGTCTGCCCGTCTTCGGCGACCGCCCATCGGTCCGCCAGCGCCGGAATCGGCTTGCCGGTTCCGGGGTGCCAGGCGGTCAGGCTCATCTCGACATCGTCCCAGTGATAGCTGCGGAACGAGTTGTTGCCCTCCTTGCCGAGGGGCCGGATGGTCGGCGGGTACGAGCCCCCGGGAATGAAGGAATGGAACGTTCCGCCCTTCCTGGCGTCCGGCGATCCAAGCTCCGGCTGGTCGAGGTCGGTCTTCCACTCCAAGTCCTGCGGCAGGTCGGCTTCCGTCAGGATGTCGAAGAACTTCGGCCGCTCCATCCGGTGACGCAACGCACCGAGCTGCTGCTGTTTCTCCATCCTGACGTCGTCCGCCAACTCTCCCGCCAACTCCTGTTCGAGCTTGTTCCGCGAGGCGGTCAACTCCTCCAGCACCTCGGCATTCTTGCGCTCGTAGAAAAGTTCCCGCTCGCGAGTGTTGTCGTACGAAGGAAACTCGTCGGCGCCCCGGTCCGTGCAGGATAGGGAAGCGAGGGCGGCCACGGCCGCGGCCAGGATGGTGAGCCGGCGGATCATTGGTAGGTGGTGAATTTCTTGGGATCGAAGGCCTCGCGGATTGCCTCGCCGATGAAGGTGATCACCAGCAGCACCGTCACCATCACCCCGAAGACCGAGGCCACGATCCATGGCGAGGAAAGATTCGAGGTGCCGTCGTCCAGCACCCGGCCCCAGCTGGGGTAGGAGTCGGGCAGGCCGAAACCAAGGAAGTCCATGGCGGTCAGCATCGTGGTCAGGCCGGCGACGCTGAACGGCAACAGGGTGACGATGGTTGAAATCGCGTTCGGCAGGATGTGACGGAAGATCACCCGGGTGGTTCCCGCCCCCTGGACCCTCGCGGCCGCCACATAGTCGCGGGCCTTCTCCTTGAAGGTGGCCGTTCGCAGGTAGGTGGCCACCGAGATCCACGAAAAGGCGCAGTAGATCAGCAGGATGTTGGCGAGCACCACGTTGTCCCGGCCGATGCTCGCGGTGACGATCATCACCACCAACAAGAACGGGACATTGCTGAGGATCTCGATCAGCCGCTGCATGGTGATGTCGAACCACCCGCCGAAGTAGCCCATGATACAGCCCAGCGCGATCCCGGCCCCGTAGGTGATGGCGAGGAACATCGCCGAGGCTTTGAAAATCACCTGCAAGCCACCGAACATCTGCGCGGCGATGTCCCAGCCCTTGGAGTCGGTCCCGAGGAAGTGCTTGTCGTTCCACGACGGCGGCGCCGGGGGATAGACCAGTTCGACCCAGCCGGTTTCGGGAACATCGGCCGAAGGCTCCTCGCTCCCCTCCATGACCCGCTTGCCCTCACGCCATTCCTCCCGGCGGGTGAATTCCCCTTTCTCGTCGTAAACCGATGTCGTCCCGTCGCGCAGCCCCTTGCGGAACCGAGAGGCGAGGCTCTGGATCTCCAGATTGTCTTCGCGGAACTGCACCGCCTGGCCGTTGAACGGCTCCTTGTCGCCATTCCGGTGGATCTTGCCCTCGATCACCAGCAAGGGACGGCGGATCACTTCATCCGAATCGAAGGTCGGATCCCACGGGATCGGCGGCAGGATCACCTTGTTGCCGGACTTCTCATCGACAAAGCGCTGGTGCAGCTTGCGGTAGTTCACCTCTTGCTCGGCCGAGCCCCCGAAATCCTTCTCGTAAAGGATCTGCTGCTGGAAGGCCGGGAAGAACCAGCGACCCTCGTAATTCACCGCCAGCGCCCGCTTGCCGACCAACACCTGGTCCAGCATCGCCAGCAACAAAAGAAGGATGAGGATCCGGTAGGCGGTCCACCCCCGGCCGATCGAACGGAAGCGGGCGAACTTGCGCAGCGTCAGCGGATTCCATTGAAACTTCCCGCCGGTGAAAATCATCACCAACCCGGCGATCGCCATGACCCCGCAAATCCCGTAGCCGACGATGTCCCCCTGATGCTCGCGGAGCCAGCGGTTGCTGGTTTCCCAGGAAAACAAGCTCCACTCCGCCGGGCTGGCCACCTGGATCTCGTCCGGTGTGGCACCGAACGAAAAGAACCAGCGCAGCGACGGCAGGGCCAGCTCGCGGGAATGCGACCACCCCGCGGCCAGTGCCACGAGAATCAACAACAAGCCGATCTTGCGCGGAAAGTTCATCTCATTCGTAGCTCACCCGCGGATCGACCATCGCCACGCACAAGTCGGAGAGGATGTTGCCGACCAACAGCAACAATGCGGAGAAAAACAACACGCCCATCATCAGCGGTTCGTCGCGTTCGTAGATCGCGCTGAATTGCAGCAAGCCGAAACCGTTGATGTCGAACACCCGCTCGATCAGCATACTGCCTGCCACCAGCAGGGACACGTTGTTCCCGAAGGTCGTGGCGATGGGGATGATCGAGTTGCGGAACGCGTGCTTGAACACCGCCGACGGGAACGACACGCCCTTGGCGGCGGCGGTCCGGACATAGTCGGCCGCCAGGTTGTCCATGAGGTTGTTTTTCATCATCATGGTCATGAAGGCGAAGCTGCCGATCAGGTAGCAGACCAGCGGCATCGCCGTGTGCCGGAGGAGGTCCTTGGCCTTGTCCGCGTTCGACAAGGTCTCAAAGTCATCGCCGGTGAACCCGCGGATCGGGAACCAGCCGAGCTTGGCACCGAGGAAGACCACCATCAGGGAACCGAGGGCGTAGCCGGGAATCGCGTAGCCCGCGAAAACGGCGGCCGAGGTGATGTTGTCGAGGAAGCTGCGGTGCTTGATCGCCTTGACGATCCCGAGGGGCAGGCAGATCCCGTAGACCGCGATCATGCTGGCGATGCCGAAGAACAGCGACACCGGCAAACGGTCGAGGATCATCGACCAAACCGAATCCTGGTATTTCGTGGACTTTCCGAGACTCCCCTGCAGCAAACCGTCGAAGCCGGGCTTGAAAAGCACCGCGCGGTAGTCGGGCATTTTTTCCAGATCGATGCCCTTCACCCAGCGGGCCCAGCGCTCCGCCTGCTCTTCCGGTGTCCGCAGCCGGACCTGCCAGGCGGAAAGGTCGGCCCCTTCGAGCGGATCGAGCTTCACGCCCCCCGCCGCATCCCTGCGGGCGGTGACAACGTGGGTGGTCCCGGGAACCGGGATCTGCACTTCCATCTTGCCCTCGGGAAACTCCTTGCCGGTCTTTTCCAGGTCCCGCGGAACCGCGCCGAGCCACTCCAGGTAGGCGCGTGCCAGCCCTTTGTCGCGGTTGAACTTCTCTTCTTCCTCCAGCACCTGCGCCGCGGTCAGCGAGAACGACGACTCGGCACGAGCCCGCTTCTCACCGCCGATCAGGCGCGCCAGGCTCTGCTCCATCGGGCCGCCCGGTGCGAGCCGGATGGTCGAGAAGACCAGCGCCGTGATCCCGATCAAGGTGAACGGAACCAGCAGGATGCGGCGCAGGAAGTAGGCTTTCAATTCGAGCTAACAAAGGCGGTTCCGGCGGTTCTAGCGATCCTTCACACCCTTGCAAGCCCCCTCGGGCCAATTGTGCAGGATTCCCTGAAAATCGCGTCAATCCTGCCATCTAGCGCCGCGAACAAACGATTCGTGTGAAATTTTCCCTGCAATCTGAGCACGGGAAACGCTAGTCATCGCCCGCCCCATGACACACCGCGCACTTTTCCTACTTCCCCTCGCCCTCTGCCTCGCCGGCTGCCAGCGGGAGACCCAGGTCGAAAAGGCGAACCGCGAGGGCATCATGCTCATCGGCAATTCGTCCGAACCGAAGGCCCTGGATCTCCATCTCGTCACCGGGGTCATCGAGAGCAAGTTGATCGGCGCGATGTTCGAGGGACTGGTCGCCGACGACCCGGAGAAAGACGACGGCCTGCCGCCGGGTGCCGCGGTTTCGTGGGAGCACAACGACACCTTGACCGGGTGGACCTTCCACCTGCAGCCCGATGGCCGGTGGTCCGACGGCGCACCGGTCACCGCGCACGACTTCGTCTTTTCCTACCACCGCATGCTCCATCCCGACCTCGCGGCGCCCTATGTCGAGATGGTCTACCCGCTGAAGAACGCCGAGGACTACAACAAGAACCGCCGCGGCAAGATCCTCCTGACGGCCGGTGCCGTCCCCAACACCAGCTGGGACGACATGAAGGACGTGGGATTCGGTCCCGATGCCAAGGTTGACCTCGCCCCCCTCGGCGAATCGCCTAAATGGCCGGACCTGACGGATGACGCCCAGCGGAAACTGTTCGTCACGGCGAAGGGACTCGACGCCCTTCCCGCAGAAGCGCTGGAATGGATCCTCGCCGATCCTGCCGGCCGCTATTCCTGGCCGGTGGGCACGTTCATGGCGAAGGCCAAGGCCCTGCTGACGACCATGGCCGGAAAGGCCTCCGACGATTTGTTCGAGCTGGCCGGCGTCGGTGCCACCGCGGTCGATGATTACACGCTGCAGCTCGAGTTGCGCGAACCGGTACCTTACCTGCCCTCGCTGGTCCGCCACTACACCTGGTTCCCGGTGCCGCGCCACGTGGTGCTCAAGCACGGCAAGATCTCCGACCGCTTCACGCCGTGGAGCCTGTACCCGAACATCGTCGGCAACGGTCCCTTCAAGCTCAAGACCTGGCTCTTCCACGACGTGATCGAGGTCGATCGCAATCCCCACTACTGGAATGCCGCCAATGTCGGGCTCAATGGCATCCGCTTCCTGCCGATCGAAAACCCCTACACCGAAACCCGCGCTTTCCTGTCCGGGCAGCTGCACACGACCTATCAGCTGCCGTCCGACCTGATCAAGGAGGTGCGCGAAACCACCCCGGAGTATCTCCGTCAGGAACCCTACGTCGGGACGACTTTCATCCGGATCAACACCACGCGACCGGTGCTTTCCGACACCCGGGTCCGTCAGGCTCTGGCCCTGGCGATCGACCGCCAGCAACTCTGCGACTACATCATGGAAGGCTACACCCCGGCCACCTCGCTGACGCCGAAAATGGGATCGTACGAACCGGACAAGGTGCTGTCATTCGATCCCGAGAAAGCCCGGGCCCTGCTCGCCGAGGCCGGCTATCCCGATGGCAGCGGCTTTCCGCGCTTCTCCCTGCTCATCAGCAAGCCGGCCGCACGTGCCAGCGCCGAAGCCATCCAGGCGATGTGGAAGCAGAACCTGAACGTGCTGATCGACATCCAGAACAAGGACTGGGGTTCCTACATCAGCGCCCAGCAGAGCCTCGACTTCGACATGGCCTCCGCCGGCTGGATCGGCGACTACCTCGATCCCACCACCTTCCTCACGATGTGGACGGAGGGCAACGGGAACAACAACACCGGCTGGCATTCCGACCGCTACGAGGAGCTGCTGTCCGGGGCCGCGCTGGAAGCCGACCCGGCCAAACGCCTCGAAAGCCTGCGCCAGGCCGAGCGCCTGATGATGGATGAGTATCCGATCCTGCCCATGTCTTGGTATTCGCGGAACTACCTGCTGCGCCCCGAGGTGAAGGGCTGGCATCCGCTGCTCCTCGACAATCACCCCTACAGCGCCATCCGCCTCGAACCCTGACCATGTTCCGCACCCTCATCAGCCGCTTCCTGCAGGGACTTCTCGTTCTGTTCGTCCTCTTCACGGTCACCTTCTTCCTGATCAAGGCGCTGCCCTACGGTCCCTTCCAGACCGAAAAGGCGATCCCCGACCATATCCGCGAGAAGATCGAGTCCTACTACGGTCTCAACGAGTCGATCGGCACCCAGTATACCCGCCAGCTCGGCAACCTGCTGAAAGGCGACCCGGGCGTGAGCCTCCGCCTCGAAGGTCGTCCGGTGATCGAGATCATTTCCCAGGCATTCCCGAATTCGCTGCAGCTCGGCATCGTCGCCATGGCTGTTGCGATCGTGATCGGGATTCCCCTCGGCGTGCTCGCCGCGTGGAAGAAGAATTCGTCCCTCGACTACGCCTCGATGGCGATCGCGATGATCGGCATCTGCATCCCGAGCTTCGTGATCGGCCCCCTGCTCGCCGAGAATTTCGGCCGCCGGCTCGAGTGGCTGCCGGTCATGGGCTGGTCGCCCTTGTCGCCCGCCAGCTGGGTCCTGCCCGCCATCACGCTCGGGCTCGGGACCGCCGCCTACCTCTCGCGGCTGACCCGCGCCGGCATGCTGGAAACCCTCAGCCAGGATTTCGTCCGCACCGCCCGGGCGAAGGGCGTCGGCAGCATGTCAATCCTCACCCGCCACTGCCTGCGCGGTGGCCTCATCCCCGCCGTTGCCTATATCGGCCCCGCCTTTGCCAGCATCATTTCGGGCTCGGTGGTCATCGAGAGCATCTTCGTGGTACCCGGCCTCGGCCTGCACTTCATCAAGGCCATCGAGGTCGGCGACGCCCCGGTGATCCTCGGCATCGTCATGCTCTACGGCACCCTGATCATCATCGCCAACTTCGCGACCGACCTGCTCGGCCTTTGGCTCAATCCCCGACTCCGGTCCTCGAACTGAAGCTTCTCCACTCCGAACGTGAGCACTCCCGTCCCCGTTGAAAAAGGCTCCTCGCTGTGGCGCGACGCCGCCCTGCGCCTGCGCAAGAACCACGCGGCAATGCCCAGCCTGGTGATCGTTGCATTGATCATGCTCGCATGCCTGGTGCTGCCATCGATCCCCGGGTTGCTTGCCGACCCGAACGTCCAGGACCTGCCTAACAAAAACATGTCGCCCGGATCAGGACACTGGTTCGGCACCGACCATCTGGGGCGCGACATTCTCTCGCGCGTGCTTTTCGGCGGCCGCATCTCGATCGCCGTGGGACTGATCACCACCTTCGTCTCGGTCACCATCGGGGTGTGCTGGGGCGCCCTTGCCGGCTACATCGGCGGACGCACCGACGCCTTGATGATGCGCATCGTCGACATCCTCTACGCGCTGCCGTTCCTGATCGTCGTGATCCTGCTCGGCAAGACCATCGAACCCTTCACCGGCAAGCTCACCGAGTGGACCGTCGACCTGTTCGCCGGCAGTGGTTCCACTACTGCGAAGGTCAACGACACCCGGACCTGGGTCGAACCGATCACCACCCTGGTTCCGCTTTTCATCGCCATCGGCACCCTCTCCTGGCTCACCGTTTCGCGGATCGTCCGGGCCCAGGTCCAGAGCGTCTCCCGCATGGACTTCGTCGAAGCCGCGCGCTCTCTCGGACTCGGCCACCTGAGGATCCTCACCCGCCACATTCTCCCGAACAGCATCGGCCCGATCATCGTCTACACCGCGTTGACCATCCCCGGAGTGATGCTGTTCGAGGCGGTACTTTCCTTCCTGGGCCTCGGGGTCAAGCCGCCGAACAGCTCCTGGGGGATCCTCATCGAGGAAGGTTCCAACCGGATGCTTTCCAATCCCTGGCTGCTCCTGTTCCCCTCCGTTTTCTTCTCGCTGACGCTGTTCTCGCTCAACTTCCTCGGCGATGGGTTGCGCGACGCGCTCGACCCGAAGTCGTCAAAGGACTGAGACCGTTGTTCATCGGACGAACACGCGCAGCCGGTAGAAGCGGACCGGTGCCGACAGCAAGTCTTCGATGACGAGCCAGCCGTCTTCCAGACGGAGCGGGTAGTCGCTGCGTGAATCGAACAAGACCTCGGCATTGGCCCAATCGGCGGGATCGCTGGTGGCCTCGACTAGGCAGGCGATGTCGTCGCGGCCCGGATCGAAGGGGAAACGGAACTCCGCCCTGTCACCCGGAAGCTCCAGCTGTGGCAGCAGCGCGTGTGGATCGTCTCCCGGCCCGATGCCGAGCGCGTAGCGGAGCAAATTCGGGATCCCGTCGTTTTGCGGATTGGCCTCGAGACCGCCGACGAGCGGGTCGTTGCGGTCGCCCGCATCGGGAAATGCCAGGAGCTTCCACGCGTCGATCGAAGCCGGCGCGGCGTCGAGCCTGACTTCAACGACATGTCCCATCACCGGCCCGCTGCCGAAATCCGCGATCTCCGGCACCGTGACGACCTGGGCCCCGGGGGCAAGCAACCAGCCGCCACCGTCCGGCTGATAGACTTCCGTCACGGAGGCATGCATCGCAGCCGCGAGGTCAACCGGGAACGGCGCGAAAAGGACGCCGCGGAAGACACTCCCGCTCCCCGTGAGATAGATCCGGCAAACCGACGGTGGCACGGCGAGGGCATCCACCCGCAGCAGCCCGTTGCCGGAATCCGACGCTTGCAGATAGTCCGGCGAGCCTTCCTCCCCGATCACGACGGAGAGCGCGCCACCGGAAAACGACGGTGCGGCAAGGATCTGGCGGTCGAGACGAAGGGTGCCACTGCCGGACAGCGGTCCGGTTTGACCATAGCCTGTCAGCACCCCGTCGGAGGAAATCGAGACCGGTGACCCGAGCGCACCGGAGATTTCCAAGGAGCCGTTGGAGATCACCATGGCTCCTGTGAACGTCTCGTTGGAGGCATGAAGGTGCAGAGCCCCCCCACCCGACTTGGTGAGTGTGAGCGCCGCCGGGTCGAGCAAACCCGAGTCGATCGGAGCGGTGAGTTCGAGGCGATTTTCCGACCCATCGACGTGGATGCCGGCGGAGGCGTTGAGCCGGACCGGCACGGGCAGGACGGCGTGGTTTTCACCGCTGCCCGGGTCATAGCGAAGGGCCCCCGTCTTGCCGAATCCCCCGCCATCGGGAATGGCGGCGCCACGGCCGGACCCGGCGATCTGGATCGGGACCCCGAAGCCATACAGCCTCGGCACCCCCGGTGAACTGCCGGAAGTGAGGCGAAGTTGTCCTCCCGCGGCGACCGAAACCGACGAGACGAGAGCGGGGCACGCCGGTTCGGAGACTTGGACGACTCCCTCGCGGACCTCCAGGCCGCCGGTGAAATCCTTGCCATCGCCGGTGAGACTCAGGACCCCCGGGCCGCTTTTGTGAATGCCGCCGCTTCCGCTCCAGGTCTCGCGCAGGCGCAGGGCCCCGTGTTCCGGGTCCCCGCCGGGATGATTGACCGCCACCTCCAGATCGCTGGCGAGATGGGTCCCGGCGATCACCTCCAGCTCGACGTAGCCGCTGCCGTCGCCATCCACCTGCAGCAGCGCATCTGCGCCTCCGCCGTTGAAGGTGAGCGTTTTGCCAGTGAGCTGGTCGCGGAGCCGGTTGCGGAAGAGATTGCCGGTTTCGTCGAAGCGAAGGTTACCGACCGTCACCGGAGCACGAAGGTTGACGTTACGATCGCCGCCGACCGGAGCATGGATCAGCGCACTCTCTCCCGCACCGTTCGGATAAGGGCTCGGTGTCCAATTCGAGTTCAGCGTCCAGTCGCCGCTGCCTGCCGGCTTGAAGACCGACTCCGGCAACATCGTGTGGAAGTCCGCCTCGTTCAGGGCGCTCCACTCACCCCCATTGACGACGCGGGCCTTGAGGGTCTTGTGGCCGCTGAGGACCAGCGGGGCCGCATAGGCCATCGCCGTCGGTGAGACCGCACCGGTGATCTCGACCCGTGGATCACTGCCGTCGAGCGTGTAATAGATCGTGCCCCCGTTCGCGGTGATTGTGACCGTCTGCCCGGCCGTGAGCTGGCCGCCGTGCTGGCTGAACACGGGGGCATCGATCGACGGATAAAGGTCTTCTTCGCGGAATTCCTCGACCACGAAGTCGGTGCGCCCCGGGAAGTAGTCGTCAAGCAAGCGGTCCCTCTCGGCCAACCAGTGGGGGTCCAGCGAGTAGATCGGAGAAGGTCCATCGAGATCAAAGATCTCATTGCGATACGCTCCCCAGCGCGCCTCTTCGCCGAACACACCGGCTTCGACAAGTGCGGCATGGGCGGCGTAGCGCTGGGCGACGACATCGGCGGCGAGAACCCCGCCATTGAAGCAATGCCGGTGGACGTGATCGGCGAAGCGCAGGCGGAACTCGGCGTTGTCGCGCAGCGCCATGTAGATGACCGCGGGATTGTCGTAGTTGAAACTCGAGCGGGGCGGATTGGTCCGGTTGGAGTTCTCCGACTCCATCGCCTTCTCCCCGTCCCACATCCAGAATTTGTAGCCGGCTCCGGGTTGGCGCCGGCGGGTGGCGGCCCAGTTGTTGTCCGGCCAGTCCTGGTTGGCGCCGTAGATGTTGACCATCATGTAGTCGATGAACTGGTCGACATCGAGATACTGCTGGATCGCCGCGTATTGCTCCGGGCTCGACAGGCCTGCCTCGGCGATCGCCCGCATCGCTTCCCAGGCGATGTTGTCGCCGTCCTTGACCCCGTCGTGATTGACCGCGTCGTATTCCTCGGAATCCCCGCCGAAGAGATTGGCGGCGAAGGCGGCATCCGGGGCCTCGCACGGATTGTAGACGCCCCAATAGAGCCCGTTGATGTAAAGATGGACGTGGTTGCCCCGCGACGCCTGGCCGCTCATCAGCGCCTGGGTGTTGCGCAGGAATTCATCGCGCATGTTGGTCCCCCGGTCCCGCCCTGAAGACACGGTGGCGAGCCAGGAGTTGTTGTATTCGCCGCGCAGGATGATCGTGTCGAAACTCGGCAAGGTTCCGAGATCCCCGAGCACCGGCACTTTCAGGCGGTCCTCGCCGTAGATCCCCCTGAAGCTGAGACGCAGCGACTTCTTCGGCGTCCGGTCCATGTAGCGGCTCGCCCCCCCATGGATGCGAAGCCCCGCATCGACCTGGACGTCGATGGACCCGTCGGGCGTGATCCACTCGGCCGACGCGACCTTCTCGTAGCCATGGCGCCGGGGATTCGAGTAGATCCCCTCCACGCCGAACATGTCGTCCGGTGCGATCGAGATCACGAGCGACGGAAAACTCTCCAATGCCGCCTTCATCTTCGACTCGTAGCCCGGCCGGGAGGCGATCGTCGGACTGATGGCATAGCTGATTTCCGCAAAGCCATCCCAGTCCGCGGGATAGCCGGGCGGCACCGCCGCGGTCTGGTCGACGATGTCGTCGAGGAAAAGATAGGATTGGGTGGCAACGGCGCGGTACGGCAACGCGCCAGGTTTGAAGGCCGCGGCCCGGACCACGGTGGTTTTGTTGACCGGGACCGGCGACGTGTAGACCGTCCCGTGGGTCGGGCTCGGGTCGCTGCCGTCGGTGGTGTAGCGGATGGTCGCGCCGAGGTCCGGATGGGTGATGGCCAGGAGAAAGGAGCTGGTCTTGAAGCCGTGAGGTTCGGACAGCACCGGCCTGGCCAATGGAGGGCCGTAAGATTCCAGGGCATTCGGCGCACCGGGCGTGGGCGTCGCGAAGTAGGCCAATGGCGAGCCACCGTCGGGACTTCTCCCGTAACTCGCATCCTGCGGAATCGCGACCGCCGGCACGAGATCCTCGGTCTCGCCACCCGGACGGGTGAGCACCAGGGCTTCGCCCCCGGAGTCGATGCTGAATGAGGTGTGGATCTGCGGAATGAGCGGCAGCGAAGCGCCGGGCAAGGCATAGCGCGTGCCGAGATAGACATTGAGAAAGGCGAGCTCGGCGGCGTCCAAGGGACGGTTGTAGAGGAGCACTTCCGCAACTTCACCGTCGAGGTGGTGATCGTCCTGCGAGTTTCCCACCGCCATCCGGTCCAGATCCTCAAGCGGGATCAGGCCGGGACTCTCCGCGCGACTGCCGATCAGACTGCCGTCCTTGAACAGGCGGGCCAAGGGGGAATCCTGGGTGCCCGCCAGGGTCGCGGAAAACACCGACCACTCCCCACCCCGGACCACGTCAGTCACCTCGATGCGGTTCATGTCGCCGGCTCGAAAGCTCACCGCCTCGTCGCCGCCGACTTCCAGATGGGTGGGGGTCGCCCCCCCGCTGCTGTGCCATGCACCGAAAAAGCCGGAGGTCCCTTCGCCCCCGGTCCAGCTCCCCACCGAGAAGACGGTGAAGTTGTTGAGATTGGTCAATCCGTCGAAGCTCGACACCGGCAGCCGGAACTCCTGGCCCGCCACCTTGGTGAAGCCGAAGGCCGGCTTGCCATTGACCGCGCCGGCCCGGAACTCCGGCCGGCTTGCGTTTGAAGGTGCGGCGCCGTGGTTCCCGTGCCCGCTGAGGTCCGTCCAGGTCGCGGCCGATTGACCATCCGCATATCCTTCACCTTCGGCCCGGAGCCACAGCACCAGTCCGGGAATGTCGTCCGGAGAATCCGCCGACAAGCCGGCTCCCGTTCCGTTGCGGTCCTTCCCGGAGCACCACACGACCAGCCGTTCACCTGCAGTTAGCTCGACAGAGGGAAAGGTCCACCTGAACGGGTCGTCGAGCCGGTCCGACAAGCCCCAGCCCGCCAGATTCACGGGATCCGGGCCCGTATTCAACAATTCGATCCAATCAGGTGCATCGCCGTCGTCATCATAAGCTGATGCATGGTTCGACGACTGGATTTCGTTGATGACGACGCCGCCAAGGCTCATGCAGGGGACGATGAGGCCAATAGCGAGCGACAGTAAGGGAAGTCGCAAGGGGGTCACGGGGGGATGGGAGGTAGGACGACGATGAGACTTTTTTAAGATTCTGCCAAGATCGCGTTACGGATTCTTCAAATTTTCCCGGTCGACATGGAGCCGGTGCAATCCGCTAAGGATCATTGGGATCGCCACCATCACCCTGATCCGCATCAACCCTCCTCCAGCCGCGGAAAACCAGCATCACCCGCATCAGTTTCCCGAACCGATCCAACCGCACCCGCAACGGATCAGGAGAATTCGGCGGATCGTTTCGATTCCCCCCGGATTCTGGCCCCAATCGAGCTTTCACCCCATCCATTCCACCCGCCGATGTCGATCCACTGCGCGCTCCACCACCTTACTTCCTACAAGTATTCGAAGCCGGTTACACTAGGACCACAAGTCATCCGCCTGCGGCCGGCCAGCCACTCTCGAACCGAAGTTCCCTCCTACTCGCTCAAGATCTCGCCGGAGAAGCATTTCCTCAACTGGCAGCAGGATCCCCAGGGCAACTTCCTCGCCCGGGTGGTTTTCCCGGAGCCGGTCCGTGAATTCAGCATCGAAGTGGACCTCATCGCCAACCTGGCGACCATCAACCCCTTCGACTTCTTCCTCGACGAGTATGCCCAGACCTATCCGTTCCAGTACAGCGACGAGCTGACCGAAGACCTCGCCCCGTACATGGTCAAGGACGTCAAGGGGCCGCTCTTCACCAAGTTTCTCGATTCCCTGCCGGTCTCCGGAGGCATGGCGGCCATCGACTTCATTGTCGCGATCAACACCATCGTCCACGACACCGTTGGCTACACGATCCGCATGGAGCCGGGCGTCCAGGGAGTCGAGCAAACCCTCGGTCTACGGACCGGCTCGTGCCGCGATTCCGCGTGGCTGCTGGTCCAGGTGATGCGCCGTCTCGGCATCGCCGCGCGGTTCTGTTCCGGCTACCTGATCCAGCTCAAGGCCGACCAGAAGCCTGTCGGCGACGGACCGGAAGGCCCCCCCGAGGACTTCACCGACCTCCACGCCTGGGCCGAGATCTACCTGCCCGGTGCCGGCTGGGTCGGGCTCGACCCGACCTCCGGCCTGCTCACCGGCGAGGGCCACATCCCGCTCTGTGCCGCCGCCCACTACAAGAACGCCGCCCCGATTTCCGGATCGCTGTCGATGCCCGAGGGCACGGAGACCGACTTCGGATTCGACATGAAGGTCTCCCGCATCCGCGAGACGCCCCGGGTCACGCTCCCCTACACGCCGGAGCAAAGCTCCGCGATCGAGCTGCTCGGGCATCGCCTCGACGAGAAGCTCATGGCACAGGACATCCGCCTGACCATGGGTGGCGAGCCCACCTTCGTCTCGGCCACCGACATGGAGGCCCCCGAGTGGAACACCGAAGCCCTCGGGCCGACCAAAGAGCTTTACGCCGACCAGCTTCTGCGCCGGCTCTATCAGAAATTCTCTCCCGGTGGACTCCTCCACCACGGCCAGGGCAAGTGGTATCCCGGCGAACCGCTGCCACGATGGGCCTTCACGTCCTACTGGCGCAGCGACGGCACCGCGGTGTGGAACGATCCCGACCTGTTCGCCGACCACCGGGTCGAATACGGCTTCGGCCACAAGGAATCTGAGGCCTTCATCCGTCAACTCGCCCGCAATCTCGATCTCCCGGACAATTACATCCGGGCCGGCTACGAGGACCTGTTCTACTACCTCTGGAAAGAGCGGCGGCTGCCGATGAACGTCACGGTCGAGGACCCCCGGCTCGCCGACAAGCTCGAGCGGGCCACCCTCAGCAAGGTCTTCGACGAGGGCCTCGGCTCGGTCATCGGGCACCTGCTGCCGATCGCCCGCGGCCTGCATCCGGAAGAATGGCTCACCGGCCCCTGGTTCCTGCGCGACGAGGAGCTCTTCCTTGCCCCCGGCAATCACCCGATGGGCTACCGGCTTCCCATCGACGGCTTGCCTTGGGCCGATCGCATCGACCAACCGATCCTCGAACCCTACGACCCGTCGGTCCCCCGCGAGCCCTTCCCGGCGGAACAGTTTCTCCCCCCCGCCCTGCGCCGCGGCACCGGCGAGTTGCCGCCGTCCGCCACCATCCGCAGCCAGTACCAGGCCGATCCGCGCGACGAGGATCCGCTTCGTGACGCTTCCCGCCATCGCGAACGGGAGGAGCAACGGGAGGCCTCGAGACAACAGCAGCTCGCCACCACGGCCCCGGGAACCGGGGAATCCGCGGCCGGAAGGATCCGCACCGGCCTTTGCGTCGAACCCCGGGACGGGCGGCTCCACGTCTTCATGCCCCCCGTCGTCAACGCGGAGAACTACCTCGAGCTGGTCGCTGCCCTGGAGGAAACCGCCAGGTCGCTCGGCACCCCGATCCGCATCGAAGGCTACCGGCCTCCATCGGACCCGCGCATCAACTCGTTCTCGGTCACGCCCGACCCCGGCGTGATCGAGGTCAACATCCACCCGTCGAAGACGTGGGAGGAGATCGTCACCAAGAACCGCATCATCTACGAGGAAGCCCGTAGCATCGGCCTCGGCACCGAGAAGTTCATGGAGGATGGCCGGCACTCCGGCACCGGTGGCGGCAACCATATCGTCGTCGGCGGGGACACGCCGCTCGACTCGCCGTTCCTCCGACGGCCGCAGCTGTTGCCGTCGCTGATCACCTACTTCAACAATCACCCGTCGCTTTCCTACCTGTTCTCGGGATTGTTCATCGGACCGACCTCCCAGGCACCGCGCCTCGACGAGTGCCGCCACGAGACGCTCTACGAACTTGAGACCGCCTTCGATGCGCTCCCGAAGGGCGACACGACCCTCGACCACACCCAGTGGCTGGTCGACCGGGTGCTGCGCAACCACATGGTGGACATGACCGGCAACACCCACCGTGCCGAGATCTGCATCGACAAGCTCTACTCGCCCGGCGGCACCAGCGGCCGGCTGGGACTGGTGGAAATGCGCGGCTTTGAAATGCCGCCCCACCCCGAGATGGCGCTCGCCCAGCAACTGCTGATCCGCGGCATGCTGTCGCGGTTCTGGGACGAACCCTACACCGCCAAGCCGGTGCGCTGGGGGACCTCGATCCACGACCGCTGGATGCTCCCCCATTTCATCAAGGACGACTTCGAGGACATCGTCTCCGACCTCCGGGATCACGGGCTCGACTTCGACCCGGCCTGGTTCGAGCCCCACCACGAGTTCCGCTTTCCCCTCGTCGGCGAATACGACCAGCGGAACATCCACCTTGAACTCCGCCAGGCAATCGAGCCTTGGCACGTACTCGGCGAAGAACAGTCCAGCAGCGGGACGTCCCGCTACGTCGACTCATCGATCGAACGCCTCCAGCTCAAGGTCAGTGGCTTCACCGACTCCCGCCACCGGATCACCTGCAACGGCATCCCGGTCCCGCTTCACCCCACCGGCCGCCAGGGGGAGTTCGTCGCCGGCGTCCGCTTCCGGGCTTGGAGCCCTTACTCCGCGCTTCACCCGACGATTCCGA
>NZ_JACZFQ010000071.1 GCF_014904755.1 Neoluteolibacter marinus | reverse complement strand
CTCACCTTCGATCTCGTCGACACCTGGAACCAGCGCTCGATCGGCGGCTGCCAGTACCATGTCGTCCACCCCGGAGGCCGCGCCTACGACGACTTCCCGCTGAATGCCTTCGTCGCCGAAAGCCGCCGCCGCTCGCGTTTCTTTACCATCAACAAGTCGCCCGGCCGCCTCGACGTCGCCGAGCCGGTGATCGACCGCGAGTATCCGATGACCCTCGACTTGCAGCGCTTCCGGGCGTAAAAAAGCTCCATGCCCGGGGTTGCGGCAGGTCCTGGAGACAAAGCCGCTCAGTTGCTCGCGTAGATCCTCACTTTGGAGGCGGAGATGAAGGCTCGCTTCGAGGCACCGTAGAGCGCCTTGCTGTGCTTGCCGACGAACGACAACTCCTCGTCCTCGATCACGCTTCCGGCGGTAGCAGCCTGAGGTCGGGTCGTCGCACCAATTTCACGGAGCTCCCAACCCAGTTCTCCGATACCCATGCCGACTTTCGACAGCCCGAGCAGCACCTTGTTGAAGGCCGTGCCGAGATGGACCGAGAGCGGACCGTGGTGACCGGTGACCATTTCCTTCGCCGTGAATGCGGCGGTGATTCCAAAGACGACGGCAAGCAGTCTGTAAGCAGGTCGCTTACCACGGGGGGAGTGGTTTTTGCTCATGGGGGGTGGGGGGGAACGCCACTTCGGGGATAAAATGGCTCCCGTTTGATATCCCGGTCGCCCCGAGAATCAAGAACTGTTTACCTACGCGATCGCGTAGGTGATCCGGATACACTCACGGCCGGGGCTGCTCGAACGGCTTGGCCTCGGCCAAGCGCTTGGTCACGGCGCTGAAGGCAACCCCCGCGGGCTGGGCCGGTCCAACGGGAGCCGGCCAGGCGACGACGAAGACCCGCTCGTCCTTCCGTGGTCCGATCACGGTTTTCGAAAGCTGGTGCCAATCCGCGCCGTCGGCCGAGGCCAGGACCATCGGCATCTGGCCCTTCTCATTCATGGCCAGTTCGACCTTGCCCATGAAGCCCGACTTGATGCGGTACGGCGAATCACCCCGATGGAGCGCGAGGTCCCGTCCGGAAACGTTCACAACGACCGCCTCGTTCTTTTTCACCGCGGTCGGCGAGACATTGATCACCTTGTAGTTCGGGTTGTTCCACTTCTTCGCGCCCGGGTCCTTCCAAAGCACGACCACCAGATGGGTGGCGGCCGGCGGGACCGCGAAGGTGCCGATCGACTTGAGGGGCAGCGACGCCTTGGCCTTGCCGGGAGCCGGTGCCACGTCGTTGTCCCCCATCGGAACCTCATAGGACAGGGAGATCTGGGCAACCCGGGGCACCCGGGTCGCAGGCCCGACCTGGTTCTGGCCGCCGAGGACGCGGATGGTCCCGGACTCGGTCTTCACGTGGTAAACCGCGGGCGGATACTCCAAAGGGTCGCGGTACTTCTCCTTGGGCATGCCGTTTTCGTCCAGATAGATGATGGGGGCCGGCACATAGCCGACCGGAACCACGGAGATCTGGATCGGCAGGCCCTTGCGCTCGGCGGCGCTCAGGGTCGGCTCGTTCGCCTTGCGATCGGCTTCCGGGACCGGCACGTCGCTGAGGTCTAGGTTGCCATCCATGCCTCCACTTCCCCCACCCTCCTCCGGTGGCGGCGGCGGTGGCGGGGTCTGGGCGAGTGCGCCTGTCACCAGGCAAGCGAACAGCAGAACACGGGAAATCATCATGACGAGACGGGCGGTTAGATTTCGGAAGGCGAGAGCCAGCGGAACGACACGGTGCTGAAGCGGCGGCCGAAGCGCAGGCTGGCGGACGACAGTGCCGGGTTCGCGGAACCGTCGCTGGCAAAGGGCGGTGTCTCGGGGGCATCCGCCGGATTCACATAATCGGGCAGGCGCTGGACGACCGCTTCGCACCACGCCTTCGCGGTGACCTGCTTGCCGTCTTTCGAGCGGGCTTCACCATAAGCCCGAACCGTGAAGGTGTCGCCCCGCGCGACCAGGGTCGATCCGAGCGGTTGCAGGAGATCCCCCTGCTGGAGATAGGTCGGCATCCCGGCGGCCTTGGACGTGCGGAGGTGCTCCGGCAGCCCCCATTCCGCGGCGCTCGAGCCCGGCTCGTAGCTCGCCTGGCCGTATCCCGACGAGGTGAGGGCAACGTCTCCTCCTTCGAGGGCATCGTTGATCCCGGAATCGAGAATCGCCTTCTGCAGGGGTCCCATCAAGCCGAGTTCACCGTTCCTGCGATCCCGGTCGGTCACCAGGCGGCGGTTGACGAAGTCGCTGACCGAGAGGAAGGGGCCGCGCAGCTTGACCTGTTCGACAATCGCCTCCGCGAGGGCCGCGATTTGATCGTCCTCGAGGGAACGGAATCCGCCCCACGAGCCCGACTCATAGGGTGAACCCGGATCATGGGCTCCGCCTTCGGGTGACTGGAAGCGCGAGAAAGACGAGCCCTCGGCGCCCAGACGCCCGTTCAGCGACGACAACAATGCGTGCCATGCCTCCGGATCGGTCGAGTTCACGTTGAACGCACCGGCGAGCAGCAATTCCGACGCTGCCTCGTAGAAACCGGCCAAGCGGTCGGGATCGGCATTGCGGCCGGCCACCGGCACCAGGCGGCTGTTGGCCAGCGGGGCACCCGCCGGATCCTCGGCAAAGCGCTTCTTCTCCGACTCCAGCGCGCCGCTGAGGAAGTAGCGGTCCCAGAGCTCGTGGTTGGCCTCGTAGGCCAGGTCGTAGATCACCACATCGTCGCCCCGGCTCTGCTTGAGCCAGGTGGGAAGATAGGGCAGAAATTCGCTCCAGGCGCTCTTCAGGGTGCGCGCGCGGTCGGCCGTGGCCTCGCGCTTCTTGAGGTTCGGCGGAACCCACGAGTTGCCGATCGGATAGCTGGCGTGCCAGATGAACGGCGTCAACTGGGCGTGCTCGAAGCGGCCGAGCGACACGATCCGCTCGTCGCTACGAGGAAGGTCGTAGACGGGATAAACGGTTCCGGGCTCGGTCGAGCTGCCGGCGTAGAAGACGTTGCCTCGGAACTTGTCGTCGAACGGGTGCGCCGCCTTTTCCGGCGAGAGGTAGGGCAGGCCCTGCTGCCGGTCGCAGGTGTACGGCCCCCACATGTACCAGTGGTGTTCCTCGCCGTTGTCGGTGACGCCGTCGTAGGGGCTGCGATGACAGAAAGCCGCGCGCACGTTGTAGTCGGCGGTCACCGCGGCACCCCAGTAGCGGTTCACCGCGCCGCCGGAGTAGTTGAAGGGATTCTTCTCGACCCACCACTTGTAGCGGAAGCCGTAGCAGCCGCGAGCCCACGGCTCGAAATCGGCGGTGGCCTCGAAGTCGTAGATCGGCTCGACCCCGCCGACACGCCACCTGCCGTTGTTGTAGCGGCCCTGGTAACCGCGGCGCCAGTTGTCGGAATCGAGCAACTGAAGCAAGGGCAGCCGCATCCTGGAATCGTAACGCGACGCACTGCCGAGCATCAGGCTCACCTTCAGCCCGTTGTCCGGGTTGCCTTCATACCAGTCCATCATGTCGACCCAGTAGTAGGCACCCTTGTTGTGGTTGGCGTAGAGCGGGAGGTCGCTTGCACTCACCCCCACCGACTTCAGGTTCGTCAGCGTGAGGTAGAAGTTGGTCAACGAGTTCGGGTTGACCGAAGCGCTCATCAGGTTGGTTCCGCCGCCGTCGCGGGTCGCCAGCGGGGTCGCCAGGCCGGAAATCGCATTGGTCTGCGGCTTCGGCGTGAAGACCAGCGCTTCACCCGGTTCGAACGAGGTGGCCTCGAGGGTCAGGCTCATCCGGTTCTCCTTCTTGTTGCGGGTGTCGTAGGCGGTCGACACCAGCTCCTCCGTGGTCGTGCCTCTTCGCTCGACGACCAGCGAATCGTTGATGCAGTGGTTGAAATCCACCGTGTAGTCCTGGGACGCCAGCTTGGCGTTGTAGGGATTCCAGAGGACGATCCGCGGGTAAAGGTGCACGGTCAGGTAGCCCCGGACGTAGCAGAAACGGGTGTAGACTTCGGCCGAGGCGATCACCGGGTGAATCGGCTGGCTGGTGAATTCCTCGAGGTCGGGCACCTTCGCAAACTTGTCCGCGCGGGCCGATTCGACGGCCGCGGTCACCTCCACTTCGTCGCTCCCCGAGCGCGAGGCCAGCATGGCATACGAGCGCAAGGCTCCCATCTTCGGTCCCTGGTTCTTGCGCAGGCTGCCTTCCAACAGCGGGGTGTTTTCCGTCAACGCCGGCAACAGGTCGCCGGCGGAATCCACCGAACCGTTCTCGAGGAACACCGAGAGGTCGCGCTTCAAGCCGCCGCGCAGGGTGTCGGCAAGCACCGACGAAGCCCGCGTCCCGATGCTGTGGTAGTGCTCCTTGAGCGCGTCGCGGTCGCCGATCTCGGCCAGCTCCGCCTGCGGATAGTCGATCACCTTTGCAAGGTCCTCGTCATCGACCCCGTCGTACCCTTCCAACCCGGGGAGACTGGCAACCCCGAAGCGGTCCGGCGGCGCCACGCCCGTCGCCTCATCGCCCGAGGCCGGTGCCGGCACGTTGAGGCTGGCCTTCATCGACTCGTCGGCGCACCAGAAGGCATAGCCCCCGGGCAAGCCGCTGCCATTGTCGACCTCGACCAGGGGAACCTTCACGTGATCGGCTCCGTCCGCGACCGTGCCCGGCCCGACCAGGCGAACCAGTTCCCCCGAGGTTTGTTCCGGGTCCTTGCCCGGATCACCGCTGACCAGCCAGTGCTCGAACTGGTTCGGCGAGTTCTGCCCCCCCGAGGTCCGGGTGTCGGTCAGGTACGAATCTCGCTTGTCCCAGGAAACCACCGGCAGGCCGCCGTCTTCGTCCTGGGTGCTGCGCCAGACCCCGACCCACCGCGGATGCGACTTGCTGCCGACGATCTCGGCGGTCGCGGTGACCCGCTGGTCCGGCCCGAGGTCGGATTGCAGGCGGGCGATCGCCAGCTGCAAGGCGAGGCGCGCATTGGCCTGCGCCCGGAAGCGGTCGTTCATCACGCTCGAGGTGCGGGTCTGGATCGACGCGAGCGAGAGCAAGCCCACGGCGAGGATCGAAAGCATCACCATCATCATCAGGGTGATGACCAGCGAGAAGCCGTTTTCGAAACCTTGCCGCAGCCGCTTCAGACGGGGGCTCGTTTGGATGGAAAGGAGCATGTTTTGAGTCAGTCGATTGGCGTGACCAAGGCCTTCCTCCCGGGGATCGGGAAGCGGCTGCAGTCCCAAAAAACGTCGCAAGCGGCAAGCCAGAGTGACCCGCACGACGATAATTTTCGCATTCCCTGACCATCGCTTCGCATTTCCGCAAAGCGGACGCGCCAGCCCGGCCCGAGCCGAGCAAAAGCCGTCACACAAATCTGTGCATCGCAATGATCCAGATTCATGAGAGGCGTTGAATTCAAGATGGACATCGATCGCCCGATCCGAAGGCACGTAATTCCACGCACTTCGCAAATCCACAATTATCGCACCCAAAACCATCATCAATTTGCTCCTGCACCGGTTCATTTTGGCCGTGTTTCGACCGGGTCTTCTGGGGCGCAAAACCGCCTCCTTGCCCTCGCTCCGGAGCCGGTCTAACATCAAGGATGGATCTCTTCCCGGAACCGGGTGCGCCCCTGGTGATCCCCACCCAGGGCTACACGCCGAACTGTTGGGAAAACCGCAGTGTGATCTTCGTCGCCAACCTGCTTTCCATGTTCTTCGGCAACCGGGAGGAGGCGGAGATCCTCGAGGATGAGATCTCCTGCGTCGACTCCTACGGGGGCCGCCTGCTGCCGGTGCTCGGCTTGATTTTCGGCGGTGGCGACAACGTCCTGGTGCTGGAAAGGAAGCCGGATCCCGCGCTCAGCGACTACTTTTCCGGCTTGGGACTCGACCTCCCGGAGATCGAAATCCTTCCCCGCCGCGACTTCCTGGCCCTGGGACAGCACCTGGCGAACGGAACCGCCGCGGGGCATCCGCTGCTCGACCGCTTGCTGGTCCAGCCGGCCGGCATTATCGACGGCTTCGTCACCGATGAGACCATCGACCGGCTCGCCACCACCCTTGGCAAGCGCACCTTGTCGAGCCCCACCGGCAGTCACCGGGGGAACAACAAGTTGCTCCTCCACCGTCACCTCGAATCCTCCGGCCTGCCGGTCTTCCCTACAATTTACGCCGGTTCCCGCCGTGAGATCCCCGGCGCTCTCGGGCGCTTCCGTGCGATGGGTTACCAGTCCGCCGTGATCAAGGCCCAGGTCGGCGCATCGGGGATCGGCCTGATCAAGCTCCCGACCGACAAACCGGTCGCGGCGATCCCTTCATCCTTCTGGTACGAGGGCCCGGTCATGGTGCAGGCCTGGTTGCAAGCCGGCGAACACGGGATCACTTCCGCCCTCAGCCCGAGCGTGCAGGTTTTCGTTCACGACGACGCCGTCTACCTCTACGACCTCACCGAGCAGATCCTCGACGACAGCATCCACCAGGGCAACGAGTCGCCCCCACCCTATCTCGACGACTTCCCGGGACTCCTGCGCGAACTGCTGCGCCAGGCCGGCGTGGCCGCAAGCTGGCTCCACCAACAGGGCTACCGCGGCGCCGCCAGCGTCGATTTCCTCCTCGCCTGCCATGCCGAACGGCCACCCGTCGTATATGTCTGCGAGATCAACGCTCGGGTCACCGGCGCGACCTACCCGTCGGTTCTCGCCCGTCATTTTCACCCCCGCGGTGCCTGGCGAATGCGCAACCTCGAGCTGGTCGAGTCTCTCCCCGGCGAAACCTTGTTAGAAAAACTCGGCCGCCATTCCGAACTCTTTTCGACCGGCCGTCGCGCGGGAATCCTGCCGGTGAACTTCAACCTCGATCCCGATGGCCGCGTCCGCAAAGGCCAGTTCCTCGCGATCGCCGACACCATCGCCGAGTGCCGACAGCTGATGGACACCGCCCGCCACGACCTGCCCGTCGAGTGGGATTACACCAAGGACCGTTGATCGAACCGCTCCACGCCATGTCTACAGAACTCACCGACCGGTTGGTTGCCCTGACCCGCGACTTGATCCTGATTCCGAGCACCGACAGCGCGCCGCAGGAACGGGCGCGGGCTTTCTCCTACTTCCGCAATCACCTCGAGTCGGTTCCGGGGATCCGCCTCGAGCGCCACGAGTCCGGAGGCTACGAGTCGCTGGTCGCCCTTCCTGCGGGAAAGGAAAACGCCGGAGTGCTCATGATCGGGCACCTTGACGTCATCGAACACCCGGACCTCGACCTCTACCGCTCCCACATCGACGGCGGCCGCCTCTACGGACCCGGCGCCGGCGACATGAAAGGCGCGCTCGCCATCATGCTGAAGCTGTTCTCCGACCTCCACCGTTCGGACCCCGGCTTGCCCCTCGGCATGGTGGTGACGTCGGACGAGGAACGCGGCGGTGAGCACGGGGTGGGATTTCTCGTCCGCGAAGCCGGACTTCGCGCGGCCCACGCCATCGTTCCCGACGGGGGCTCCATTCACGACGTCACGGTCGAGGAAAAGGGCATCGCGCACCTGCGCATCCATACCCGCGGCCGCGCCGCTCACGCCGCCCGTCCATGGCTGGCCCACAATGCGGCCACCACCCTCACCGACGCGCTGTCGCGGCTTGCCGGCCGCTTCCCGGTCCCGCCGGACGCAGCCGGCGAGCACTGGCAGCCAACCTGCGCGCTGACCACGCTGCACACGCCCAACCGCACGCTCAACTGCATCCCGGACGCGGCCGAGGCGACGCTCGATGTCCGGTTTCCCCCGCCCCACACCCTCGACGAAATCCTCGCCTGCCTGCACGAGACCCTCGGACCGGAGGTCTCCATCGAAACCCTGGTGGCCGCCGAACCGTCGGTGCTCAATCCCGACCCGTTGTGGTTCGAGATCACCGAGGACTTTACCGGGCAGGCGGTCAACCGCGTCCGAGCCTCGGGCGGCAGTGATGCGCGTTTCCTCTGCCAAGCCGGAATCCAGACCATCGTCGCCCGCCCGCGGGTCGGCAATCTCCATGCCGCCGACGAATGGATCGACATCGCCAGCATGGGCGAGTTCTACGAAATCACCCGCCGCTACCTGACCCGGCGCCTGGCAGGCGGCGGTTGACGCCCCGCCGCTCAGCCGCGGCGGATCTTCGAGCCTGCGAAGAGCACGGTGATGCGATACACCTTCTTCTCCCGGGTATGGATCTTTCCGGTGCTTAAATCGACCCGCTCCGGGATCTCCTGGCGGTGGATGTCCACGCTGGCGCGGAACCCGCGCTCCGAAAAGATGTCGATCAGCATCGCCAGCGCGACCGGCTGCTGGAACAGCTCCTCCTCGGTGTTGATCATCGCCCGTCCGCTGACCGCGTAGCGCTCGATGATCGGCATCGTGCGCTCCTGGATGAAATCCACCACCGCTTTGAGCAACTGCGGGTGCTCCACCTGGTAGCCGTCGAGCCGCCGCACCAGTTCCTGGCGGGCGTGTTGGACGATCTCGTCCGCCAGCGGGATGTGGCGCAGCGTGTCGTAGGTTTGCGGATCGAGTTCCAGCGAGCTTTGATACTCCAGCTCACGGATGATGTTCTGTTGCACCACCTCGATCGGCGCCTGGGCATTGATGAAGTGATAGTGGAAGATCTGCTTCAGCGAGACCAGCGCGTCGTAGGTCTTCTCCTTGAAGGTCCGATAGCGGTTGCGTGCGAGTTCGGGATCGAAGTCGGTGTTGCGTTCTTCCCATAACTCCCCGACCCCGGACTGCCGGACCTCCGCATTGTGTGCGAGCGTCTCACGCCCGCGCTTCAGCTGGCGCTCGATGCTTTCCGCCTCATCGACGAACAGCACCATGATATGGAACGTCGGCTGGCGGAAGCGGTGGGCGAGCCGGGTGCCCGCGAACTCCCGGCGCAGCAGGATCATCTGGTCGTAGAGCATCTTCAGGCACTCCACCTGCACCGTCGTCCGCGGGAATCCGTCGAGCACGGTGCTGTCGCGGAAGCGCGGTTCCAGCAATTCCCGGAGCAGCAACTTGAGGACCTCCTCGTCGCCCACCATGCCGCCGCTTGCCTTGATCTTGCGGGCTTCCGGCGAATCGAGCAGCTGGCTGATCACGATCGGCTGCGCCGTGATCCCGCGCAGCTCGCGGATGAAATCGGTGTTGGTGCCTTTTCCCGAACCCGGCGCACCGCCGAGCAGGATGAGCTCCTTCGGGAACTGCAAGCCCTCCCGGCCGACCTCGGCTTCCAGGCTCTTCCAGACCCGGTTGAAGATGAGCTGGGCGTCCTTGATCTCAAGATCGGGCGACGGGCTCGCGTCGGGAGTCGGGCTGGCATTCATCACCCGGCGAGCCCACACCATCATCCCCCCGGCGTCGAGCAAAGCCATCGCCGGTCGCAAAACCTCCGGCCGGCAGGAATCGGATTGCCCCTGCCATTCTCCGCCCCCAGTTTGGAGATCAACACCATACCGACCACCTGCTAGATCATGTTCTTTCGCATCGAAGACCTTCAACTCCGTCACAACCATGCGGGATTCAAGCGGTGCCACGTCACCCACGTGGACACGCGCAATCTCGCTCCTTTCGGCACCGCCTACCCGGCGGAAGCACACGGGGAAGCCGAAGTGATCGTCGTCTGCGGGCGATGGAAGGGGCCGAACGAAGAAGTGCTCGGGCCAAGCGGGGGCGACCTCGATATGCTGAACACCTGGGTCGGCTACGGATTCGGCGACTACCAGAGCAAGGTCCGTCCAGACACCTTCCTGACCCGCATTCCCCAAACCACCGCTGAATTCGAGAGGATTCCCGGATTCGAGGACTGGAGCAAGGAACGGGTCGAAATGGAACTGAAGGCGAAGGGATTCCTCGCTTTCCTGATGCCCAGACGACTGATCTTCAACCAAGCCAAGGGCCAGTGGGACTTCGACTTCATTTGCAGCCTGGACACACAGCTTCCGGACAAGCTTTTCAGCGTCAGCAGTGACAAGGACCTGGGAATCAAGTTCGCATCTCCCCGGCCACCGGGACCCGGGGTGCTCTCACCCGACGAGATCCCGATCAGCCGCCCTGCCCCAGTTTCGGCAACGTCCAGGCATTGGTGGGTGAAGGACGGCCGGCTCGCCGGCATGCCGGTTCCCGGGACTGGTGAGATCCCTGGCTTGAAGGCAGCCGGGCTGCAGGCCGTAGTCGGGATCGGGGTGGACATCGACGAGGCCGCGCTGGCAGCGGAAGGGATCGGTTATCTTTCCCTCGATCTGCCAGACGAATGGACGCCGGATGGCGACCAGATCCAGCGCTTTGCCGAATTCTACAAGAACACGCAGGGCGCCGTCGCCGTGTGTTCATTGAACATGATGGCCACTGGCACCATGCTCGGCGTGGCGTTGGTCTCCGAGGGCCTTCCCGTCGAAGAAGCGCTCGAATGCATCGAATCCGTTCAGCCCGCCGCCCTGGAATCCTCGGGGCAAGTCGAGTTCCTTTACGTGGCGGCAGCGATGCTGGGATTTGATCCGGTCTAGCCTGCTGGCCGTGATGTCCAGACACCACGACCAGCCGAACCTGCCCATCTACGCGCCGGCTTCCTGATCGAAGTCCTTCGGCGCGCGCACGATGCGGTCGATCGGCAGCTTGGTGACGATGTTGCCGCCGCTGCCGCGGCCCTTGATCGCGACCTCGCCGAAGTTGAACGGCCGGCTCACGTTGCGCAGGCGCAGGGCGGGCTTGATGTGGACGATCAGCAGCTGATCGGCGCTCTCGGCCTCGCTCTTGTGCACGGCGAAGTAAAAAATGCGGCTGCCCTTGGTGCCCTTGGTCAAGTCGTATTCCTTGTCGCGGGTGATCCCGCCGACCCGGAAACGCTTGGCCAGAACGGCGCCGTCCTTGCCGTCGCGGTAGATCAGCGAATAGATCAGATCCTCGTCCTTGCGGAAAACGGCCACCCGCAGCGGCCGCGGCCCGACGAAGAACTTGTCCGCCACCTTGACGATCCGCATCTTGCCGTCCTGGCCGAAGATGATCACGTCATCGAGGGTCGAGCACTTCTCGATCGGCGTCTCCTTCTTGAGCGAATAGCCGGCGAAGCCGTTCTTGTCGTCGAGGTAGAGCGTCTCGGTCGCGAGGATGACCTGGGTGCGGTCGACGCGCTCGAAGGAGGAGATTTCGGTCTTCCGCTCGCGGCCCTTGCTGTATTTTTTCTTCAGTTCCTCGAACCAGCGGACCGAGTAGCGGGTCAGGTTGCGGAGGTTCTTCTCGGTCTCGGCGATGTCGTCCTCAAGCTTCTTGATCTCCTCGTCGGCCTTGAAGGAGTCGAACTTCGAGATCCGCTTGATCTTGATCTCGGTCAAGCGGACCAGATCCTCCTCGGTGACCTCGCGCTTGAGCAGCTTCTTGAACGGCTTCAAGCCGTCGTCGATGGCCTTCAGCACGGCCTCCCAGGTGGTGCATTCCTCGATGTCTCGGTAGATCCGGTTCTCGATGAAGATCTTCTCCAGCGAGCTGAAATGCCACTTCTCCGCAAGTTCGCCGAGGCGGATCTCGAGCTCCATCCTGAGCAGCTCCTTGGTCTGCTCGGCGTTGCGCTTGAGGATCTCCGAGACCCCGAGGAACTGCGGCTTGTCATCGGCGATGACGCAGGCGTTCGGCGAAAGGCTGAGCTCGCAGTCGGTGAAGGCGTAGAGCGCGTCGCGCAAGTTCTCCGCGTCCACGCCGGACGGCAGGTGAACCAGAATGTCGACGTCGGCGGCAGTGTTGTCCTCGATCTTGGCGATCTTGATCTTTCCCTTGTCCGCCGCCGCGACGATCGAATCCATCAACCCGCCGGTGGTGGTCCCGAAGGGAATCTCGGTGATCCGCAGCAAGTTCTTCTTCTCCGCGGTGATGCGGGCACGGACGCGGACCCGGCCGCCGCGCAGGCCGTCCTTGTAGTCGCTGGCGTCCATGATCCCGCCGGTCGGGAAGTCAGGCACCAGCTCGAAGGGCTCCTTGCGGAGGGCGCAGATCGAGGCGTCGATCAGCTCGATGAAATTGTGCGGCAGCATCTTGCACGCGAGGCCGACGGCGATGCCCTCGACCCCCTGCGCCAGCAGCAGCGGGAATTTGACCGGCAGCGTGACCGGCTCCTTGTTGCGGCCGTCGTAGGACGGCGTCCACTCCGTCGTCTTCGGGTTGAAGGTGATATCCAGCGCGAACTTGGTCAGCCGGGCCTCGATGTAGCGCGGGGCGGCGGCGCCGTCGCCGGTCAGGGTGTTGCCCCAGTTTCCCTGGCAGTCGATGAGCAGGTCCTTTTGCCCCAGCTGCACCATCGCGTCGCCGATCGACTGGTCGCCGTGCGGGTGGTACTTCATCGTGTTGCCGACGACGTTGGCGACCTTGTTGTAGCGGCCGTCGTCGAGCTCCTTGAGGGAATGGAGGATCCGCCGCTGGACCGGCTTGAGGCCGTCATTCAGGTGCGGCACCGCGCGTTCGAGGATGACGTAGGAGGCGTAGTCGAGGAAGTAGTCGGAATACATCGCCCCGAGGGAGGCGTGTTGGTCCGGGTCGTGGGTCATGCGCGCGGATGCTTGGGCCTCAGGCCGGACCGTGCAAGTGCGGAGCTGCGGAGAACCGAAACTCGATGCCGCCGGCATTTAACCCCATCGGGGGGCTCGCCTAGCCTCCGAATCGCCGCCAGTTTGGCGTGTCGCCACCGTTTACACCCGGATTTCCATGCCGAACCCATTCCAAGCCCTTCTCGCCACCGCCCTTCTCGCGACGGCTTCCGCCGAAGTCCGGGTTCGCGACGAGGGCCGCACCTACCTGCTGGAGAACGACCGGATTTCGGCCCGGATCGACAAATCGAGGGCCACCGTGGTGTCTCTCAGTCGGGACGGGCAGGAGCTGATCCGCGGCGGAACCGGCTACTGGTCGCTATCCGGAGGTTCGGAAAACGGCCGGGCACAGGGCTTTCCCCGGCCTGCCACCACCGAAATCTCGATCGCCGGCGGCAAGCTCGGCGAGGTGGTCCTGAACTGTCCTTATCAAGGGGCTGCCGGGACCTTGCCGGTGAACGCGTCCTTTCACTACACGCTTCTGGACGGCGCAGAAGGGCTGCATATCCGCGGTCGCTTCGAACACGCCCCCGGGATGCCGGGCTTCTCGGTCGGCGAGGCGCGCTTCGTGGTGAAGCCGGATCCCCGGGTGTTCGATTGGTTGACCATCGACGCCGATCGCTCGCGGAAAATGCCCACCGGGGACGATTGGGACAACGCCAGCCCCCTGAATCTCAAGGAAGCGCGCCGGCTCACCACGGGCATCCACAAAGGCCAGCCCGAGCACAAGTACGGCTACTCCGCCCTGTTTTCGGAGTCGCCGGCCTATGGCTGGTCCTCATCGGAAAAGCAGATCGGCCTGTGGATGGTGAATCCTTCCCTCGAATACATCGCAGGAGGTCCCACCAAGCCCGAGCTAACCGGCCACCTCGACGTCAATCCCGGCGGCCGGCCGGTGCTGCTGAACATGTGGCATGGCAGCCACTACGGTGGTAGCTCGCTGGCGGTGAAGACCGACGAAGCCTGGGCGAAGGTCATCGGACCCTTCCTGCTTCACACCAACCAGGGCGGCGATGCCCTGGAACTGTGGAACAAGGCGATGAAGACCGCCGCCGCCGAGAACCTCAAATGGCCGTATGCCTGGGTCGAGGACCCGCTCTACGCGGCTGGATCCCGGCTTCCGGTCACCGGCCGGATCACCGTCAAAGACCTGCCTGGCAGCCCAAGCCCCGGCACGCTGTGGATCGGCCTCACATCGCCCGACTACGAAAGCCGCTCGCGGCGCGGCGGCGAGACGGTCGGATGGCAACGCGACGGGAAGCACTACCAGTACTGGGCGAAAGCCGGGGCCGACGGCCGCTTCCGCCTCGGCTCCGTCCGCCCGGGCACCTATGTCCTGAGGGCATTTGCCAAGGGGGTGCTCGGCGAATTCCAGCGCAGCGAAATCGTCGTCTCCCGAGGTCATCCGCTGGATCTCGGGAAAGTCGAGTGGCAACCCGCCCGCAGTGGCCCGACGGTCTGGGAAATCGGAGTGCCCGATCGCGACTCGCGGGAGTTCCGCAACGGCGGCTACTACTGGCAATGGGGCCAGTATTTCAAATACCAGAAGGAGTTCCCCGACGGGGTCGATTTCACCGTCGGCAGCAGCGATTGGCGGAAGGACTGGAACTTCTGCCAGCCCCTTCGCCTCGACGACAAGGGCCGGGTCCTCGGCGACTCGATCTGGAAACTTCGTTTCAACCTCGAAGAGCCCGCCGACCACGTCCTCAGGATCGCGCTCTGCGGCCACCGCGAGGGCGACCGGCTCCACGTGTCGATCAACGGCAACAACCTCGGCGATAGCGGCAGGCTCCGTGAGAACGGCGTGATGCACCGCGACGGCCATCGCGGCCTGCTCACCGAGCTCGGATTCCCGATCCCCGCCGGCGACCTGCAGGAGGGAGAGAACGTCCTCGAACTGCGCCTCAGCGGTCGGGTTTGGCATCAAGGGCTGCTTTACGACTACCTGCGGCTGGAGCGGGTGGACAACTCGCGGGCACAGGCCGACCGGTCGTGACTGCCGCCATCATAACCCGATTCGGGTGATTGAACCCGCCGGAGTTCCCGTCCTTGATGGGGTTCCATGAAACCCCTGCTGCTGCTCACCTTCCTCGCCCCGCTGGCACTTGCGGCCGACACCGACTGGCCCGAGGTCACCGCGGAAGCGAAGCCGTGGACCCGCTGGTGGTGGCTGGGTAGCGGCGTGGACGAGGCCAACCTGATCCGCCAGCTCGAGGGCTTTTCGAAGGCCGGGATCGGCGGGGTCGAGATCTGCCCGATCTACGGTGCCAAGGGCTACGAGGACCGCGACCTTGCCTTCTTGTCGAAACCGTGGACCGACGCCTACGCCCAAACCGCCCGGGAAGCAGCAAGGCTCGGCATGGGCCTCGATCTGACCACCGGCACCGGCTGGCCCTTTGGCGGTCCATGGGTCGAGAGCAAGGATGCCTCCGCGTCCCTCGAAAGCGTGATCGCCAAGGCGAGCGGCGGACGGGAACTGATTCTCAAGCTGCCGCAAGGCAAGCTGGAAGCCCTGTCCGCCTGGCCGGAACAAGGCGACGCCATCGATCTGACCAGCAAGGTCCAGGATGGCCGGCTGGCGTGGACACCACCCGCCGGCGAGTGGAGGGTACATGGACTGGTCTCGAAGCACGGCATCCAGAAGGTGAAGCGCGCCGCTCCGGGCGGCGCGGGCTGGGTGCTCGATCCCTTCTCGGCACAGGCGATCGGCGGCTACCTCGAGCACTTCGACGAGGCACTCGACCACCCCGGCGTGCCCGAACCCCGCGCCCACTTCCACGATTCCTTTGAATACTACGGTGCCGCCTGGACCGACGGTTTGTTCGAGCGCTTCGCCGAACTCCGCGGCTACGACCTGCGCGATCAGCTCCCCGCTTTCCACGGCGAAGGCGATGCGGAAACGGTGGCACGCGTCCGCGCCGACTACCGGGCGACCTTGAGCGACCTGCACCGCGGGTATCTCGCCAAGTGGCACGACTGGGCGAAGCAGCGCGGCAGCCTGACCCGCAACCAGGCCCACGGTTCGCCCGGCAATCTGTTGGACCACTACGCCGTCGCCGACATCCCGGAGACCGAGATTTTCCGCCACGTCGATGAGGCGCAGATCCCGATGCTGCAGTTCGCCTCGTCCGCCGCCCACGTGACCGGAAAGAAGCTGGTCTCGGCCGAAACCTTCACCTGGCTCGACGAACACTTCCAGGTCACGCCGAAGGAGCTGAAGGAGGCCGCGGATTTCGTCTGGCTCGGCGGCGTGAACCACCTTTTCTTCCACGGCATCCCCTACACTCCGGAGGACGCCGGCTGGCCGGGTTGGCTGTTCTACGCTTCCACCCACATGGGCGAGAACGGCGGACTGTGGAGAGACCTGCCGGCCTTCAATGCCTACATGACCCGGGTCCAGTCGGTGTTGCAGTCCGGGAAGCCCGATCCCGAAGTCCTGCTCTATTTCCCGGTTCAGGACATCTGGCACGACGGCGAAAAGGGTCTGCCGCTCTTCACCATGCACAACCAGGAGAAGTGGCTCCAACCCACCACCTTCTATCGCGCCGCCATGGAGTTGTGGGAAAGCGGCGTCCCCTGCGACTTCGTCTCCGACCGCTTGCTCGACGGCACGAGAGTCCGCGATGGCAAGGTTGAACTCGGTGGCCAGCAGCACAAGTTGCTGGTCGTCCCCGCCACCGAACACCTGCCCGTGGCGACGGCCCGCAAGCTGGTCGAGTTGGCCAAGCAAGGGGCCAAGATCGCTTTCCTCGGACCACTCCCCGATGATGTCCCCGGATTCGGTCGGCTGGAGGAGCGCCGGGCCGCCCTGTCAGAGGCTTTCGGAGCCATGCCCCGCGACAAGGGATCCCTCCTCGTCGACACGAAGCTACCCGCAGCCCTGGCAGCCGCGGGCATCGAGGGCGAAGCGATGGCCGAACACGGCCTGCGCTTCGTCCGTCGTCGCCAACCGGATGGATGGAGCTACTTCATCGTCAACCGCTCGGGCAAAGCCATCGACGTGCGGGTCAAGTTCGCCACCCCGATGAAGTCCGCAGTGCTTTTCGATCCGATGCACGACCGCCGCGGCGTCGTCGCCACGACTAATGGCATCCGCCTCGTCCTCGCGCCCGGCGAGTCCCGCATCATTCGCACTTTCCGTGACAAGCAGGCCGAGGGAGCCACTTGGAACGAACCCGAAGCCGCGGGCGCCCCCATCACCCTCACAGGCACCTGGAACGTCCGCTTCCTCGAGGGAGGTCCGGAGCGACCCGAAACCTTCGAGACGACGCAGCTCGGTTCGTGGACCGAGCGACCCGACGCCAGCTACCGCAATTTCTCCGGCACCGCGCTTTACCGGCTGGAATTCGACCTGCCCGCAGCCGCCCCCGCCCTGCTCGATCTCGGCGAAGTCGCACACACCGCGAGTGTGAAACTTAACGGCAAGGACGCCGGCACCTGCTGGGCTCCGCCTCACCGGCTTGAGGTCAGCCGCTTGCTTCAAGCCGGCAAGAACGTCCTCGAAATCGAGGTCACCAACCTCGCCGCCAACCGCATCGCCGAGCTCGACCGCCGCAAGGTCCCCTGGAAGTCCTTCCACGAGATCAACTTCGTCAACATCGACTACAAGCCCTTCGACGCCTCCGGCTGGAAACCCCTGCCCTCCGGCCTGCTCGGCCCGGTGGCGCTAATCCCGATCCGCTAGACACCTTCAGTTGCCCCAAGGTTCGCGGAAAGGATCGCTTCGCTCCGCCCGGAATCCGCGGAGAAGCTGTGGGTCGGGGTGCTCCGCGCAAAGCACCTGCCACGAGGCTTCGACCATCACATCGGGGAACTCCGACGCAATGCTCAATCGATGGACTTCCCCGCTTTCGCCATCGGCCACCTGCAGGGTGACCGTGGTCTTGCCACCGACGCTTTTCGGGAAGTCCTCATAGACCAGCAGCAAGCGGCCATCGCCGGAAAGCGCGCATTTCCGGCCCTCTTCCAATTTCAATGAACGATCGCCGGCGAAGCGGATCGTCCGCGTCTCCCCTTCCCATTGGAACCGTGAGGCCCGCTCCTTCGGTGGAACAGGCCCGGCTGGCTCGTAGCCCGGAGCCCACCACTCGCCGGGGATCTCCAACGGCGGGTTGTGGTTGTAGACCACGGGTGCTGACTCGGCGATCCGTTCACCACTGCGGCCGTCGATCAGCATCGTGACCGCCTCCGCCGCCCCGAAGACCTGCTCGTCCTCGGCGAAGTCGTCGGGAACCGGCACCTCATCACGGGTAGTCCTGGCCACCGCGAAGCGCCCGTTTCCAAGGTAGCGGACCGGCAATTGAGGCGCCACGCCGCCGAAGGTTTTGACGATGTGGACATCCTTGGCCACCCGATGCCACTCCCCGCCCTCCGGCAAAAACCACAGGCCGAATCCGCTGATCGCGTAAACACCGTCGGCGGTCTTGCCTCCCGCCGGATAAACTCCCGTGGCACCGTCATAACCGGCCTTTGACGGGGTGTCGAACCCCTCGGGCAAGCCCCCGATTACCTCGGCACGGGAGCGGCCCACATGGAGACGAACGATCTTCAATGAGCCATCGATCCGGGCGACGCCCATCACTTCTTCGTGATCGAGCCAGCGGGAATAGGCGAGTGGCATCTCGGTGGTGCGCATCGTCCCGTCAAGCGGATCGAGGCGCACGACGCGCGACGCGGAAAGCGCAGTGCCCTCCAGGCTACCATGGCGCTCGTAGGTGAGACCTTGCTCATCGAGCCGTGCCTGCGAAGGGTGGCCACCGACCTTCTCCCCCACCCTTCCATTGACGAGATCAAACCAAAACATCGAGTTACCGTCCGCCGGTTCCTTCCCTGAGTCCAGGCGGCCGCAGGCCAGGCCCCAGCCGCCGAAAAGCGGGGTGATGAAGCGCAGATACTGGTCATTCCCCGGCCCGCTGAATTTCTTCCGCAGGCCCTCGCCGGGACTGGCCGGATCGAAGGTCCAGTAGGAAGTGACCATCGGATCGTCGAAGGTCTCCCCGCGCTCCTCGACACGCACCATCAGCAGGGGCCGCGGCACAGGTTCCTCGAGCGCGCGGCCGGCAGGCCGGGCGATCTTGAGGGTCGTCACCGGCACCTCGATCGTCTCCCCGGCCACGCTCAGCCACGATAGGCAGAAGGCGAGAAAAGATCGAGCGGTGATGGGGTGGAGAGCCATTGCCAATGGTCCGCAGGATGCGCCTTGTCCCCCACAGGGCAAGCACGATGCAACATTCCAGCGCTCCGGAACCTACCCATAGAGGGGACGCGACAGGCTGCCGGATCCCGGCCATCGTTGCCCCATGCGAAACCCAATCCGCCTCCTCGCCGCGTGCCTGCTGATGGTGCCGGCATGGGCGAAGCCCACGCTTTTCATCATCGGCGACTCCACGGTGCGCAACCAGACTTCCGGCCAGCAGGGCTGGGGGGACCCGCTCGTGGCGCACTTCGATCCCGCGAAGATCGACGTCGTCAACCGCGCCATCGGCGGCCGCAGCAGCCGGACCTTCCTGACGGAGGGCCGATGGGACGCGGTGATGGCGAACCTGAAAGCCGGCGATTTCGTGGTGATGCAGTTCGGCCACAACGACGGCGGCAAGCTCAACGACGAGCGCTGCCGGGCTTCGATCAAGGGCACCGGCGACGAAAGCGAGGACATCACCCGCCAGACCGACGGCAAGCCGGAAACCGTGCACAGCTACGGCTGGTACCTGCGGAAATACATTTCTGACACCAAGTCGAAAGGCGCCACCCCGATCGTCGCCTCGTTGATCCCGCGCAACCTCTGGACCGATGGCAAGATCGGCCGCGCCGGCGACAGCTACGCGGGATGGGCCCGGGAGTCCGCCAAGCAAGGCGGTGCCGCCTTCATCCCGTTCAATGCCCTGCTCGCCGACCGCTACGAGGAACTCGGCCGGGAGAAAACCGGGCTGCTCTTCGCGGGAAGCGACCACACCCACACCGGCCCGCCGGGTGCCGAATTCAATGCCTCGGTCCTCGCCGGCGCCTTGCGTTCGACCGCCATCGGTCCCTACCTGCTGCCCGCCGACCTCTGGTTGCCCCGCATCTTCTCGGACCACATGGTGCTGCAGCGCGACCGCGGCAATCCGCTCTGGGGAACCACCGTTCCCGGCACCGGGGTGACCGCCAGCATCGCCGGCAAGACCGCCGTCACCCGGGCCGACGACAACGGTCACTTCCGCCTCGATCTCCCCGCTTTGCCCGCCGGCGGGCCGCATGAGCTGGTGGTCAAAGCCGCCACTAACAGGACCTTCAAGGACGTGCTCGTCGGGGAAGTCTGGCTCTGTTCCGGCCAATCGAACATGGATTTCACGGTTGCCAGGACGGAGAAGCGCTACTTCTCCGGCACCACGGATTGGGAACGGGAAGTCGCCGATGCGAATCATCCCCGGCTCCGCATGTTCACCGCCGCATGGACCCTGCGCGAAGACCCGCAGCGCGATGTCGAGGGCGAATGGCAGGTCTGCTCCCCGGCCACCGCCGGCGACTTCTCCGCGGTCGCCTACTTCTTCGGCCGCGACCTGAAGCAGCAGCTCGACGTCCCCGTGGGTCTCGTCACCTGTGCCTACGGCGCCAGCACCGCGGAGGCATGGATCAGCAAGGAGAAGCTGGCTTCGGTTCCCGAACTCAAGCCCTTGCGCGACGCCTTCTGGAAGAAATTCATCACCTACCGCGATCACCCGAAGTCCTTCGAGGACTATGGCAAGGCCCTCGCGAAATGGACCGCCCGCGGCAACAAGGGCCGCGCCCCGCGGCATCCCGATCCGATGCAGGACCAGCACAACCCGTCGGTCCTTTACAACGGCATGATCGCCCCGGTCGCTCCCTATGGCATCCGCGGGGCCATCTGGTATCAGGGGGAGTCGAACGGGGGCAGCCGCCAGCTTTACCCGGCCCTGCAGAAGGCCCTGATCGAAGACTGGCGGGAACGTTGGTCCGGTGAGGCATTCCCTTTCTACTTTGTCCAGCTCGCAGCGCACCACGACCCCAAGCCGGAGCCGGGCAACAGCAGCCTGGCGAGCATGCGCGAAGCCCAGGCGACTTCGCTCGAACTGCCGGCCACCGGCATGGCGGTGACGATCGACATCGGTGACGCCAAGGATGTCCACCCCCGCAACAAGCAGGATGTGGGAGCCCGCCTCGCCCGCCTCGCCTTGCACGGGACCTACCGCAGGGATCTCGTGCCCTGCGGCCCCATGATCAAGATGTCGGAGATCGAGGACGGCATGATCCTCCTCCACTTCGACCACGTGGGCGGAGGCCTCGTCGCCAAGGACGGTCCCCTCCAGCAATTCGCGATCGCCGGTGAAGACCGGAAGTTCGTGTGGGCCGACGCCACCATCGAAGGCGACACCATCGTCGTCTCCAGCCCCGCGGTCCAACGCCCCGCCTATGTCCGCTACGCCTGGGCCGACAACCCGGTGGGCGCCAACCTTTTCAATGCCGAAGGCCTTCCCGCCGCTCCGTTCCGCACCGATCCATGATTCGCCTTGTTCTCCCCTTCCTTGCCGCAGCCCTTCCCCTGACCGCCCAGATTCCCGCCTTCCCCGGAGCCCAGGGCTTCGGCGCCTACGCCACCGGCGGCCGCGGCGGTGACGTCTACTACGTCACCACCCTCAACAACAACGGCGCGGGTTCTTTGCGGGTGGGGCTCAGCACCGCTCCCCCGGAAGGCCGCACCATCGTGTTCGCGGTCAGCGGCTACATCCCGGTGGTTTCCGACACCAATTTCAACGTCCCGTCCAAGGTCACCATCGCCGGCCAGACCGCGCCGGGCGACGGCGTCGGCCTGCGCGGCGGCCGGATGCTCATCAGCGGCAGCGACACGGTCATGCGCCACTTCCGTATCCGCCACGGCAAGAACGGCACCGGCGGCGACTGCCTCAACATCGCGAGCACGGCGCAGCGGACGATGCTCGACCACATCTCGATGATGTTCAGCACCGACGAGAACTTCTCGTTCTTCAACAGCTCGGTGAACCACTTCACGATGCAATACTCCAACTCCACTTGGGGCATGGAGCGGCACAACGCCGGCGGCCTGTGGGACCTGCAAAACGGCTCCTGCCACCACACCCTCTGGGCCCATCACCGGACCCGCAATCCAAAGGCCCGGCCGTCGATGCTGGAGTGGATCAACAACGTCACCTTCCACTGGCGCAACGAGGGCTTCATCATGGGCGACTCGCAGACGCCCGCGAACTGGAAGGCCAACGTCCGCGGCTGCTACTACATCTCCATCGACGACGCGGACGACGGCAGCACGCTGAAAAGCACCGGCCTGACCAAGGCGACCGTCGCTTCGAATGGATTACCGAACTTCAGCCTCCATCTCGACGACACCCTCTACGACAACAACGACAACGGCGTCCTCGACGGGACCGACCGCGGTTACGGCATCGTCTCGGGCGCCGAGTTCACCCCGGGCGACGCGGTCGGCGCCAACCGCTACTACAAGTCCGCCGTTCCCTACACCGGCGCGACCGGGACCGCCACGGTTGCCGTCGATGATCCGCTGACGGCTTACAAGAAGGTCCTGTCCTCCGCCGCCCCGCTGCGCCTCGATGCGAACTACCCCGGCGATCTCCGCGACGAACTCGACGACCTGCTGGTCGACAGCGTGGTCAACCAGTACAGCATCCTGGTCCAGAAGGACGGCAAGGTCGCCGGCGAGGATCCGGCCCGCACCAACAACGGCGAACAGCTTCTCGCCGATCAATACGGTATCACCAACAACGGCTTCGGCACGCTCAACGGCACCACGCCGCCGACCGACTCGGACCTCGACGGCATGCCCGATTACTGGGAGCTCGCCCTCAACGGCCAGAACGGGATCGCCTACAACGTCGTCGGCGACGACCACAACAGCGCCTTCACCGCCGGCCAACTCCCGAACACCTTCTTCCCGGCCGGAACTCCGGTGGGATACACGCTTCTCGAGGAGTATCTCCACTTCAAGGCGATCCCCCATGCCACGGTGGCGAAGAACACGGCCGGTGCGCCGTCGGTGCAGGTGATCGACCTCGCGAAATACACCGACGCCTTCACCGCCGCGCCGGTCATCAACATTTCCGGTATCGCCAACGGCAGCGTCCAGCAGTTCCTCGCCAACGGCACCACGCCTGCCGCCGGCGGTCCGGTCGTCAAGTTCACCCCGACCCAGAACTTCACCGGCCGCGCCGGATTCAACTTCACCGTGACCGATGCCGACGGCAGCCAGTGGAGCCAGCAGTTCGCGCTGCTCGTCACCAGCAATGCCGCCCCCCGCGACCTGGTGTGGATCGGCGACGGCATCGGCAACCTCTGGGACCAGGCCAGCGTCAACTGGCAGACCGGCTCGGGCACAGGAACGGTCTTCTCCGCCGGCGACACCGCGCTCTTCGACGACCGCGGGTCGGCAGCCCCGGCGGTCAATGTCGACGGCTCCCAGTTCACCGGCTCGCTGCTGGTGACCGGCACCAAGGCCTACACTTTCGCCGGCACCGGCAACATCGCGTCGACCGGCGCGCTCACAAAGGCCAGCGACAGCAACCTGACCCTCGTCACTCCGGCGAGCTTCGCCTCCGGCACTTTCCTCAACGGCGGCAACACGATCCTGAACAACGGCGGCAACCTGGCCGGCGGTGCGATCCAGTTCACCGGCGGCAGCACGCTCACCGACAACACCGGCTCGAATTACCTGACCTTGACCCCCGACATCAAGGTCTCCGCCGGCGCGACCGGCAACCTCAACCTCTCCCCGCGCATCGAGCTCGACGGATCCCTCTCCGGCGGCGGGACCTTCAACATCCATTCTCCCTCGACCCTCGGCACCGAGGGCCGCGCCTACCTCGACGGTGCCTCCTCCGGCTGCACGGGCACCGTCAACCTCACCGGCGGCGCCACCGCCCCGGGCAACGGCGGCCGCATCGCGATGCGGGCGCTGAGCGGATCCTTCAACGGCTTCCTCAACGCCCGCATCCATCTGTCCGGCATCGACCTGTTCACGCAGAACTACTCGACCGGCAACACCTACGAGTTCGGGCAGCTTTCCGGCGACGCCAACTCGCGGATCCGCGGGGCCTACAACTCCAGCGGCGTCACCACCTTGTCCGTGGGTCAACTCGGCACCGACTCCGAGTTCGCCGGCGTCATCACCGACGGTGCGCCCAGCGCCACCGGCCTCTCCAAATACGGCGCGGGCAAGCTCACGCTCTCCGGAAACCACAGCTACACCGGCACCACCGCGATCTACGGTGGCACCCTTGAAGTGCTCGGATCCCTGGGCGCAACCAACGTCTTCGTCGGCGGCGGCTCGAAGCTCAGCGGCAGCGGTCCGGTCGGCAATGTCCTGACCGTCCAGACCGACGGCCGTGTTTCCCCGGGCAACAGCCCCGGCAACGCCGGCACCATGACCGCCGCCGGCGGACTCGTCCTCAATTCCGGCTCCCACCTCGACTTCGATCTCACCTCGAACGCCGGCGGGACCAACGACCGGATCCTCGTGTCTGCTGGAACCCTCGCCCAAACCGGCACCATCAACTTCCACTTCAACCTCCTCGACGGCTACCTGAATGCCGGCACCTACACCCTCGTCAGCGGAGCACCTAACAGCAGCGCGTCGTCGGTGAACCTCACCCACGACTTCCCCGCAAGTACCCGCCAGGGGTACGCGATGGGCCGGTCATCGACGGTGGCCGCCGGCCCGAAGAGCATCTGGCTGACGGTGTCCGGCACCGCGGCTGACTTGACCTGGACCGGAGCCGGCGGCGGCGCCTGGGATCTCAACGGCACCGCCAACTTCAGCAACGGCCCGGGCGGCGACAACAAGTTCTACAACCTCGACCGGGTCAGCTTCACCGGTCCGGCAGCGACCGGAACGGTGGCACTGAACGGCACCCTCCAACCGCGCGAGGTGCTGGTGGACAACACGACCGGTGCCAACCTCGGATTCGACGGCACGTCCGGAACCCTCGCCGGCACCGGCTCGCTGATGAAAGCCGGCGCGGGGACCCTGACCGTCACCCCGAACCCGTCGGGCAACACCTATTCCGGCGGCACCTACCTCTCCGGCGGCGTCCTGGCGGTGTCCGGCAATGCCCCGCTCGGCAGCGGGCCCATCCACCTCGGCGGCGGCACCTTGAACATCCTCTCCGGCAACCTCAACAACCCGATGGTTTTCAGCGGGACCAGCGCCATCGCCACCGGCGGCAACAGCGCCATCGTGGGTTCCAATGCCAACACCATGACCAGCACCGGCGACGCCAGGGTGAACCTTTCCGCGGTCGCCGGCATTCTCACCGTCAACGGCGACATGGCCGGATTCAGCGGCAGCCTGGACTTCGGCAGCGGATCCGGAACCCTGCGCCTCAACTGGAACGGCACACCGCTGGACGACCGCAACTTCGGCAGTGCCGCCACCCTCATCGACCTTGGAACCGCGGGCGCGCGACTGAACAACCGCAACGGCGACAAGACGATCCATCTGGGTGGTCTCGAGGGCGGCCCGGGAACCCGCCTCGAAGGCCGCCAAACCGGCAGCGGCCCGACCACTTCGACTTACGTGGTCGGAGCCCTGGGCACGAACCAGAGCTTCGCCGGGACCATCGACGACGGCGGCGATGAGGCCGGCCTGTTCCTCGTCAAGACCGGCGCCGGGACTTGGACCCTGGGCGGCACTTCGAACTTCATCGGCGGGGTCACCGTCAACCAGGGCACCCTCGCCCTCTCCGGCACCCTCGCTTGCAGCGGCGGCACGAGCGTCGAGCCGGGCGCGGTCTTCCATCTGCTCGGCGGCACCCTGGCCACAGCCAGCCTCGACATTGCCGCCGGCGCGACCCTCCGCGGCGCGGGCACCATCGACGGCGAGCTGCTGAACAACGGCAGCGTCGAGGTCGACAGCGGCGACCTGACCGTCACCGGTTCGGTGGTCAACAACGGCACCATGCGCATCAAGGGCGGCGCCAGTCTTTCCGCCAGCCAGACCGTCCAGAACTACGGGATCCTCGACCTGCTCACCGCCGGCGCGGGCCTGCCGCCGAATTTGGAAAACTACGGCGTCGTGATCGACTCGAGCGGCGTGACCACGACCGATCCGAGGATCGACGGCGACGACTTCAAACTGAGCGTCCAGACCTATGTCGGGCACAGCTACCAGTTTGAATGCTCCGACGACCCGGCGCTCGGTTCATGGGATCCGGTCGGTGCACCGATCGCCGGCGACGGGTCCGCGAAAACCTTCGTCCACCCCGATGGAGCCACCGGGACCAAGCGCTTCTACCGTGTCGCCGTCGATTGATGGGTCCGGACGCAAACAGGCCCCGCGTCGTCATGAGCTGATAACGCGGGGCCCTTTTCCATCGGGGAGGGAGGGAGATCCCGATTTCGTTTCGCCCCACTCAGGGGAAATCCGGCCTCCCGCCGGGGGGCTGTGGTTTCGAATCCCGGGGAAGGAAAGCGTTTGAAGCTCCTGCCCCCGATGCGGGACAGGAGAGCTGGAAGAGTCGAATCAGCAGGAGGCCGGAATGCATCGTGAGGATCTGCCAGGGGCGTCGGCCATCCCTCCACCCGAAGGTCCGGCCATTCACACACGCGCAAAGCGGCGACAAAAGCGGACACACCCGCGAAATTTTTTCGCGGAATCCGGATCACCGACCCAACGCCCCGGCGGCCTCACGCTGGGCCAGCCAACAAAGGAGGTGATCCTGGGTGACCACGCGAGGCAACGATTCCTCGCCCCCCGGAGGCACGGTTTCCATCGGCGAGCGGGCTTGCTCGAAGTAAATCCGCGCGCCCTCCGCATCTCCCTGGCGGGACAGGATCATCGCTTGGAAAAAGCCGGCCGGGACCTGGATCAGCGGCCGAAGTTCGGGATGCCAGCCATCGGCTTCCGCCACCCGCACCGATTCCGTGAAGGCGGCTTTTGCGGCGGCCAGGTTGCCGGCCCGGAACTCGGCCATGCCGAGCGTCTGCAGGGTCCACGGCCTCTGCTTGGGACTTTCTCCGCCACTCGCCGCTTCCCTTGCCAGGGCCAGCACGACCTCGAGCCTCCGGGGATCCGCCCCCGCCCGGAAGCACCACGCCTTTGCGGCACGCTCCTTGAAGTCCGGGTCTTGCGATTTCCCGGCCATCGCGAGCAAGCGACCGGCCGTTTCGTTGTGATCGGCATCCAGCCCGAACCACGCCTGGAGGGCGGCAACCCGCAGCGCGAACAAGCTGTCGTCCGGCCGCTGCGAGGACTCGCGGGCCAAGCCCGCGATGTCGGCAGCCTTGAGCCCCCCTTGATCGAACTCGTCCCAGAATTCCGCGACGGTCTGGCTTGGAAATCCGCCGTCGGCCTCGACATACGACAATCGCGTCAGCGCAGGCAACGCGCGCAAGGAGGCCAGGTCCCGCGAACCGAGTGAGAGGGTTAGATCAGATAGCGAGCCGGCTCCCGACAGCGCCCCGAGATCCGTGACCGGCGTGCGGCTGAAGCTCAAGCGCTCGAGAGGCATCCCGGCAAGGGGGGAAAGGTCGGACACCCGGGTGCCCGACAGCAGGAGCACGCGCATCCGCCGTTCCGCCAACACGGAGAGATCCGCCAGGGGCGTGTCGGCGGCATCGAGGAACTCGAGGTTCCGGCAAGCGGACAGCGGGCTGAAATCATTCACATCGATCCTCCAGATCCCCAGCTTCCGCAGCGCCGCGGACAGCACTGGCGACCGCAAGGCACTGAGATCGGTGACCCGGGTCCGGCTGACATCGAGCTCGGCAAGCGGCTGTCCCCCGAGCGGCCGGAGGTCTTCCACCGCCGTCCCCAGCAGCACCAGTTCTTCGACCGGTGTTCCCGCCACGATCGCCACGTCCTTGAAGTCCCGGCCGGTCACCACCAGCCGGCTGCTCCCCCTTGGCAGCGTCGTCAGGCTGAAGTCGAAGCCGCCCTTGCTCAGGGCCGCGGTCATCGATCGCTCGCGGTCCCATGCTTTCCAAAAGCCCTCCTTCGCCGGGCCGTCCCGGACATCCCGGGCGCCGGCCTTGCCACCGATCCGGATCTCCGTCAGGCCCGGAAGGTCGCGAAGTGCTCCCAAGGCCGCCAGTTCCGCCGCGGGAAGTTCCCGGAAACTCCCCGGCAACTCCAACTCCTGCAGCGATTCCATGGTCGCCAGCACCCGGTAGCCCCGCGCCTCGCGGCAACCTGCCAAGCCCAACACCCGCAACGGCGCACCTTCCAAAAAGGACAGGTCCCGCAAGGCCACGTTCTCCAGCTGGCAGATTTCCAGCGGTGCACCGGCCAGCCGCGAGAAATCGGTGGCGGGAATTCCCGACGCATCCAGCACGCGCAATGGCATCGCCGCAATTGGCACAAGGTCGGACACGCGGGTTCCCCGGATTGACAGCTGCTCCAGACGACAGTCCTTGAGCGGGGAAAGGTCGGCAACCGGCGTATCGCTCAGGTCGAGATCCTCAAGCGGCAGCGATTGCAATGCCGCCAGGTCACCCGGCTTGGTCCCTTGGAGATCGAGTGACTTCAGCAAGGGAAACCCTGCCAGGGCGGCAAAATTGGCAATCTCGCCGCACCCCGACAAATCCAGGGCCCCGAGCGGCATGCCCGCGAGCCGCGAGAGATCGACGACCTTGGTGTCGCTCAGGTCCAGCGCGAGCAGACCGTCGTCGCGCACCTCCAGCCGCTCCGCCAGCGGACGATCGGGAGCAAGTGCCACCTCCGTGAGGCGACCCGACCAATAGTCCACCAACAGCTTCCTTTCCTCACCTAACAGCCGCGCCACCGGCATGATCTCGGCCGCAGGCCGCTGACCTTGGAGCAACGCGACGTGGAGGCGCGAAAGGCTTTCCCGGCTGAGTCCCCCGTCGCTTGCCGGCGGAGCGGAGAGCAGTTCCTCGCACAGCGACGCCGACCGGCCCGCCGCCTCCAGGGACGGGTCCATCCGCTGCGCTTCGCGGTAGGCGGCCGCGGCTTCACCGAGCTTCAGCTGGCTCTGCAACAGGTCCGCCTTGGCCAGCTGATAGTCCGCCTGGTCCGGCTGGAGCTTGAGCGCGTAATCCAGCTTCTCGATCGCCTCGCCGAAGCGCTCCTGTGCGGCGAGCGTGCGGGCCTGTACCGCGAATGCCGGAGCCGTCGCACGCAACTCGGCCAAGGCCTCGCCCGAGGCATTCTCCGCCCGGGTCGCCCGGATCGCCCACCCGCTGCTCAAGATCGTGGCGACCGTCATCATGGCGGCGAGCAGGGCGCCCACCCGGAACGCGGTCTTGTGACGGCGCGCGAATTTGCGGAGCTGATAGCCGGTGCTCGGCGGCCGTGCGCTGACCGGCTCGTCCGCGAGGAATCGCTGGATGTCCCCGGCGAAGGCGTCCACCGATTCATAGCGGCGGCCCCGATCTTTCTCGATGGCCTTCATCACGATCCAGTCGAGGTCAGGCTCGATGTCGCGCCGTCGCGGCGTCTCCCCCACTTCTCCCGACCGGGCCCGCGGCCCCGCGATGGTCGCCGACCTTGCCGACGGCCGCACGGGATCGACCTCGCGGATCATCCGGCACACCTCGTCGTCCCCGGCGGATTCCAACAATCCCTTCTCGTATGGAGGCACCCCGGCGAGCAGCTCATAGAGCAAGATGCCGAGCGAATAGATGTCGCTGCGGGTGTCGATGTCCTGCCCGCCGCGATCCGCCTGCTCGGGACTCATGTAAACCGGGGTGCCAAGGAACTGCCCGGAGCGGGTGACCAGGCTGCGGTCCGCGAGCTTGCCCTGGATCGCCTTGGCGATGCCGAAGTCGATCACCTTCACCACCGGTCGACCGTGCCGGCCGGAAACGAGCACGTTCGACGGCTTGATATCACGGTGGATGATCCCCTTCTGATGGGCGTGCTGGATGGCGGCGCAGACTTCAAGGAAGAGCGCCAAGCAGCCCGGGATTTCCATGTCCGCCTGTTTACAAAAGCGGGTGATGGGAACTCCCTGCACCAGCTCCATCGCGAAGTAGGGTCGCCCGGCCCGTGTCGCCCCGGCATCGAGCACCATGGCGATGTTCGGGTGATCCATCATCGCCAGCACCTGCCGTTCGGCCTCGAATCGGGCCAACACCTCGCGGGTGTCCATCCCCGCCTTGATCACTTTCAGCGCCACGTTCCTCGTGATCGGCACCCGTTGTTCAGCCCGCCAGACCACGCCGAAGCCCCCTTCGCCGATGCGTTCGCACAGCAGGTAGGGGCCGATCGACTCGCCCTCGCCTTCTCCCTCGATACCCCGGAACTCCTCCGCGCCGAGCGTTGTCCCGTCGATGTCGCCGAAGAACTCGTCCGCCTTCAGCAAATCGGCCAGCATCGCCTCGACCTCGCGGCGCAGCCCGTCGTCGCCGCCGCAGGCTTGCTCCAGAAACCGCTCGCGCCGGGATGCCGGCAGCTCAAGGGCTTCGGCGAACAGTTCTCTGGCCTGCGGTTTCATGAGTCCGGGACACCCGGGGTTCGTCGGGGCAGTTCCACCGTGGGTTCAGGGGTTCAAGGCCCGGTAGAGCCACAATTTCGCCTCCGCCCAGTGGCGGCGGACCGTCCGTTCGTTCATCTCCAACAGCGAGGCGATCTCGTCGTGGTTCATCCCGCTGAAGAACCTGAGTTTGACGATCCGGGCGTTGAGCTCGTCGTGCTTCTCAAGTTCATCGAGCACCTCGTGCACCCCCACCAGCCGCTCGTCCGCCACGGGCGCGGGCAGGTCGAGTTCGTCGAGCGGCACATTGGCATGCCCCCCACCCCGCTTGGCGGCGATCCTCCGCCGGGCCGACTCGACCAGGATGCGCCGCATCGCCTCCGCCGCCGCGCCGTAGAACTGCTTCCGGTCGCGCCACTTCCCGGGCGCCGATTTCTGCAATCGCAGCCAGGCTTCATTGACCAGCGCCGTGGCGCCCAGCGACCGCTCGTCCCGTTCCGCCGCCACCTTCGCCGCGGCGATCTTCTTCAGCTCGGAATACAGGCCGCCGAAGAGTTCTTCACCGTTGGATCCGGGCAAATCGTTCAACCAGCGTGTGTAGTCGGGCACGTCGCGACGATATACCCGGATCCGCCGGCGGCAGAAGGCAAAGATCGGGCGTTCAGCCGCCTCGGGCTCCCCCCAAGCCGGCCTGTCATCGGGCGAATTGCCACCTTCGGGTTATAGGCATCACCGGGAACCAAGGCGTTCAATGCAATCGACGGCCCTGCTCCCTGCCATGTTCCACCCAAGCACACCCACGCCGCGCCGCCCCGTTTGGCCGCGCAAGCTCGTGGCGTGGCTGCTGGCCGTCCCGATGCTGCTGGCGACCGCCCGCGCCCACCACGGCTTCGACAGCAGCACCAGCGTCCGTTTGCTGGAGAACCAGACGGTGGTCATCGTCCGCATGTCTCCCGCCCTGCTCTCCGTCCTGCTCGGTCCCGAGGCGCCGGCGGACTGGACCGACGCGGCATTCCAGGATCTCCGACCGCGGCTCATCGAACGCTCGAAGACATTCTTTACCCTCCGCTCGGCGGACGCCCCCCTTGCCGCGACCTCCGCCAAGGCGAGCCTGGAGCTCCAGGGGGAAATCGCCTTCATCCTGAAATACCCCGCCGTCTCCTTCCCGGCGACGGTCACCGCCGACTTCTGCAAGGACTTCGGGCCCGCCTTCCAAGGCACCCTGACGGTGCGCGGCCGGCCGCTCCGGGCCATCGACCGCGAGGGACCGGTGCTCGCCACCCTCGACCTCTCCCCGACGCGTCACACCCTCGAGGTTCCGGCCCCGGGGAACTCCCCAGCCGAATGAAACGACTGCTCCTGTTCCTGCTCCTCCTCGCACTGCCTGCCGCCGGCCAGCGCCAGATGGAAAACCTCAACCGCGGCCTCGTCGCGGTGCGCAAGAGTTCGTCCCAAGTCTACCTCAGCTGGCGCTTGTTCGGCGACGATCCTTCCGGCATCGCCTTCAACCTCTACCGCTCAGCCAATGGCGGTGCGGCGATCAAGCTCAATGGCACACCGCTCACCGCGACCACCGACTTCACCGACACCCCGGGGTCGTCCAACCTCAACGCCAACGCCTACAGCTACTTCGTCCGCCCGGTCATCGACGGCGTCGAACAGCCGGCCTCGGAAACCCGGGCCCTGCCCGCCAACCCGGACCAAAAACAATTCCAGACCCTGCCCCTGCGCGGCGACACCGGCCCGGCCGGACCCTACACGGTGAAGTTCTGCTGGGTCGGCGACCTCGATGGCGACGGCGACTACGACTACGTCGTCGACCGCCTCTCGACCCTCGGCGAGAACGAGCAGTTCCTCGAAGCCTACCTCGACGACGGCACCTTCCTGTGGCGGATGGCCATGGGTCCCAACAGCCTGAACCAATACGCCCATGAACCGGGAGCATCCACCGTCAGCGTCGGCCAGACCGACAACGTCACCGTCTACGATCTCGACGGCGACGGCCGCGCCGAAGTGCTGGTGCGCACTGCCAACGGGGTCTCGGTCACCGATGCCGGCGGGAGCCTTGTCGCCTCTATCAGCGCGCCGGACAACAGCAGCCAGTTCCTGTCGGTGATCGACGGCCTCAGCGGTGGCGAACTTGCCCGCGCCCCCATGCCGAACGCCTGGGCAGCCCACGGCACCCTGACCAACAAGGCGATGATCGCCTACCTGGACGGCAAGCGCCCGAGCGTCGTCTTCCATGGCCACAACCGCGCCGACTCGCTGGAATTCTACTACCAGTTCAGCGCCTTCGATTATCGCAACGGGGTTCTCTCCCAGCGCTGGACCCTTCCCCAGGACCCGCGGATCCTGCCCGGAGCCGAAGGCCACCAGATCCGCGTCGCCGATGTCGACAACGACGGCAAGGACGAGATCTGCGACCTCGGTCATGTCGTCGACGACGACGGCACCCAGCTCTTCCACAACGAACTGACCCACGGCGACCGCTTCCACATCGCCGACATCGACCCCGGCCGCCCCGGACTCGAGACCTTCGCGATCCAGCAGTACAACCCGACCAGCCTCGCCACCTGTCTCTACGAGTCCGGCACCGGCGCGATGATCCGGAAATGGTACTCGCCCAGCTCCGTCGACGTCGGCCGCGGCATCGCCCTCGACATCTCGTCCGCCCACACCGGTTACGAAATGTATAGTACGCAGCCCGGCATCTTCAACGCCCGGGGCGAACAGATCTACGCCAACAATGTCTGGGCACCCGAGGGTCTGTGGTGGGACGGCGACCTCGGCCGCGAGTTCATCGACGGCGCCGGCTCCGGCGCCCTGAACCCGGTGATCAACAAGTTCAACGCCGCCACCGGCTACACCGACCGCGTCTGGTCGCTCTACAGCGATTGGGGTGCCTACAGCCTGCGGCAGGCCTACGGCGGGCGTCCCGCCTTCTGGGGCGACATCCTCGGCGACTGGCGCGAGGAACTGGTGCTGGTGCAGAGCGACAACACCGCGCTGCGGATCTACACCACCACCACCCCGGCGACCAACCGGCTCTACACCCTGATGCACAACCCGCAGTATCGTTGCCAGACGACCACCAAGGGCTATGTGCAAGCGAGCTACGTCGACTACTACCTCGGCTATGGCATGGACCAGGACGTCCCGCCGCCGCCCATGGTGCCGGCGGACCTGACCTGGAACACCGGGGTCTGGGACAACGGCAGCTCCGCGTCGTGGACCGACGGCGAGGGCAATCCCGCGGTCTTCGCCGCCGGCGCTGCCGTGCTCTTCGACCTGTCGGGAAACACCGCCTCCCCGGTGACGCTGGACGGATCCCTTTCTCCCTCGGCCGTGACCTTCTTCAATCCCGATAACGTCACGCTGGACGGCACCGCCGGCGCCCTCAACGGGTCGATGACCTTGTCAAAATCCGGAGCCGGCACTGTGACCCTGACCGGATCCCACGGCTACAGCGGCGGCACCACGGTCTGGGACGGAGCCTTGCGGATCGACGGCACGCTGACCCAGAGCCCGGTCACCCTGTGGGGCGGCACCTGGGGGGGCGCGCTTGCCGCGGGTGAAACCGGTGGCCGCCTCGCGGGATCCGGCACCGTCGGCCAGGCGGTGACGCTGAATCATCGCGCCGCTATCACACCCGGTGCCGGAATGGGCGCCCCCGGGACCCTGACCCTCGGTTCCCACCTCACCGCCGCGGACGGATCCGTGCTCGCCCTCGACCTCTCCGACGACCCGACGGGGATCGCCAAGGCCAACGACCGCATCGAAGTGGCCGGGGATCTCGTCCTCTCCGGAACCGCGGTCATCTCCATCCACGCGATGGACAGCCAGCTCGCGGCGGGCACCTACACCTTGCTCACCTATGGAGGCAGCCTGACCGGCTCGACCGCAAATTTCGCCGTCACGGTGCCAGAGGGCACGCCCTACCAGCTCTCCCTCGGAGCAGGGTCGCTCGACCTCGTCATCCCCGAAACCCGCGAACCGGGGGCGATCACCTGGAGCGGCGGGGCGGGCGGCGACGACTGGGATCTCGCCACCACCCCGAACTGGTCGTCGGCCGGCACGCCCGAGATTTTTGTAGCCGGGGACAGCGTGACCTTCGACGCGACGGGCGCCGGTCACCCGAATATCAACCTTGCGGCGATCCTGCCCACCGCCGGCGTGACGGTGACCGCGGACAGCGACTACCACTTCGCCGGCGACGGCGCCCTCTCCGGCCCCGGCGGACTCACCAAATCGGGCACAGGCACGCTGACCCTGGCCACCGAAAACACCTACACCGGCCCGACCACCGTCAGCGGCGGAACCCTCGCCGTGCAGAGCCTCGGCGACGCGGGCAATCCGGGCTCCATCGGCGCGGCGACGGCCGACCCGTCCAACCTCACCCTCGACGGCGCCACTCTGGCGCTGGTCGGTCTCCAGACCAGCACCAACCGGGGCATGACCCTCGGTCCCGCGGGCGGCACCATCTCGATTCCCGCCACCAGCCTGCAGGTGTCAGGCACCATCACCGGCAGCGGCACCCTGACCAAGACCGGCCCCGGAACCCTCATCCTCGCAGCACCTAACAGCCACGTCGGCGGCACCGTCATCCGCGAGGGCACCGTCTCGCTGGCTTCCGACGCGGTCAATGTCGCCGGTCTCGGCACCGGCGCGCTGATCCTCGACGGCGGAACCCTGACAATGACCAACAGCCTCTCGGGCAACTCCCCGGACAGCATCTGGCCCATCCATGTTCCGGAAGGCGCGGCGGGACGGATCAACGCCGACGGCCGCTGCACCCTGTCCGGAGCGCTGACCGGCAGCGGGGAGTTCACCTTCCTGACGCCCTATGTCCGCACCGACCTCAAGGGCGATTGGTCCGCCTTCTCCGGCAACATCCACGTCATCGCGGACGCGGATGGCGGGGACCTCCGCATCATGAATCCCGCCGGTTACCCGGCCGCCGGGCTCGACCTCGGCGACGACGTGTATGCCTACTACAACAGCAGTATGGGGAGCAGCTTCGCGATCGCCGTCGGCAGGCTCTCCGGCAGTCCCGCCGCCACCCTGCTCGGCGGTCCGACCAGCGGCCGGACCCTGACCTGGCAAGTGGGTGGCAGAAACGAGGACAGCACCTTCTCGGGGACCATCAAGAACAGCACCGGCGCGGTCGCCCTGACCAAGGTCGGCACCGGCACCCTGACCCTCGACGGCGATTGCACCTACACCGGCACCACCACGGTCAGCGGCGGCCGGCTCCGGATCGACGGCAGCACCACGGGCAGCAACTTCGTGGTCCAGAACGGCGCCACCCTCGGCGGCACCGGCAGCATCACCGGGAACGTGAGCATCGACAGCGGCGGCGCGATCGAACACCTGCAGGCGGGAGATCCCCCGCTGGCGATCGCCGGCGATCTCGCCTTCGGCGCCTCGGCGGTGATTCGTCCGGCTCCCGGCATCTCCCTGGCGGAAGGCACCTTCACGGTTCTCACCTACAGCGGTTCGCTCACTGGCACCCCGGCGATCAGCTGGGAAGCGCCGCCCGGATCGTCTCTCACCGCTTCCTTCGATACTACCACCCCCGGGGTGATCTCGATGGCCCTCACTCAACCCGCCCGCGAGCCGGGCCCGATCCTGTGGACCGGCGACCTCTCGAACGACTGGGACACCGTCACCGGCAACTGGACCGCGGGAGGCGATGCCGCCACCTATCAGACCGGCGACTCGCCATCGTTCACCGACACCGGCAGCGGCGAGGTCATCAATCTCCCCGCCGATGTCCAACCGCTTGCCGTGACGGTTGCGGCCGACAAGGACTACACCTTCACCGGCAACGGGGTCATCTCCGGCCAAGCCAGCATCGCCAAGTCGGGCAACGGCACCCTCTACCTCCCGGGCATCCACCCCTACGACGGCGGAACCACGGTATCGGGCGGCGTGCTCGCCATCACCCAGACCGGTGGCGGCAGCGGAGCCATCGGCGGCCAGGCAGGCACCGGCACCCTCAGCCTGAGCAACGGCGGAAGCTTCCGGATGGGTTCGAACAACGGCAAGAACTTCCCCGCCAACCCGATCGCGATCGCTCCCGGCTCTTCCGGCGGGTTATCATCGGTGAGCCTCACCAACGGCTACGGCGGCGCGATTTCGGGTGATTCAGGCAGCACGTTCACCCTTTCGGGTCCCATCAGCATGGGCGGTTCCGGCTTTGCCCAGTTCGGCGGCTTCACGGGGACCGCCATCCTGAGTGCGGGCAGCCAGCTGCGATTCTCCTCCACCGGCGGTGCCAACGGCAATGGCGGGGCATCGACGACGTTCCAGGTCGACGGCCTGATGAACACCCGCAACAACGCCGGTGCCGGCGGTGTCGTACTGGGGGCGTTGACCGGCAGCGGTCGGTTGGAAGGCCAGACCAACACCCCGGCCGGCAACGTCAACTACATCGTCGGCGGAAACGGCACCGATTCGATTTTCAACGGGGTGATCGCCAATGGAGGCAACGGCACCGCGTCCCTGACCAAGGTCGGCACCGGGGTCCTCACCCTCACCGGTGCCCACACCTACACCGGCCCCACCCTGGTTTCCGGCGGCACTCTGCGGATCAACGGATCGCTGGCAGCTACGACGCTTACCGTGGATAGCGCGCTCGCCGGCATCGGCACGATCGCCGGGGCGGTCACTTGCCCCGGCAACCTCGCCCCCGGCGACGACGGTGCGGGCAGGCTGACCCTCCAGTCCGGACTTTCCCTCGCCGCGAGCTCCACCCTCGCTTTCGAACTCGGCCCGGACTCCGACAAGATCATCGTCGAAGGTCCGCTGGTGCTCGACGGCACCCTCGACATCGCAGTGCTCCCCGGTTTCGGCCCCGGCAATTACACGCTCATCACCTACAGCGACTCGCTCACCGACAACGCCCTGCTTCCTGGTAGTCTTCCCACCGGCTACACCGCCTCCATCGAGGCCTCGGCCGGCACGGTCCGGCTCCTTGTTGCCGCCACGATCACGCCCTTTGAACAATGGCAGATCGACCACTTCGGCAACACCGGCAACCCCGACGCCGCAGCGGATGCGGACCCCGACCACGACGGCACCGACAACGCCACCGAGTTCCGGCTCGGGCTCGATCCCAAGGACGGCCGTTCCGCCTTCAGGGCCTCCGGCATCTCCGGTCCCGACGGCTTCACCCTCGGCTGGCCCTTCGCCCCGGGGCTCGATTTCGAAATCCGTCGTTCGACCGTGCTCGACGCCGCCGAATGGGAACTCATCGGCACGGTTTCCGGCGCAGGCACCTTCACCGATGCAAGCCCGCCGGCCGGCACGGCGTTCTACCGCATCCACCTGCTCGATTGATCCCGCCACCGTGAACGTCCTGCGACTGCTTGCCATCGCTCTCGCCACCCTCTCGTTGGCGACGGCTTCACCCGACGAACTCCTAAAGAAGCCCGACGCCTGGTTCCGTTCCGGCGAAGGCCGTGAGACCGCCGCCATCGTGCTTTCCTGGCAGTCTCCCGAGGGCAGCTGGCCGAAAAACAAGGACACCTGCCGGAAGCCCTACCCCGGCCCGCCGGAAGACCTGCACGGAACCTTCGACAACAAGGCCACCACCGGGGAACTCCGCCTGCTCGCCCGGGCCTGGAGAATCACCGGCGAAGACCGGTGCCGCGATGCCGTCTTGAAAGGCTTCGATCACATCCTCGAGGCCCAGTATCACAACGGCGGCTGGCCCCAGTACTTCCCTCCGGGCAAGAAATACCCCCGCCACATCACCTACAACGACGGCAGCATGGTCCGTCTGCTGGAGTTCCTGCGCGACTCACTCCGTTCCGATGACTTCGCCTTCCTCGACAGCAAGCGCCGCCGGGCAGCGGGGCAAGCCTACCAGCGGGGCATCGCCTGCATCGTCGACTGCCAGGTGAAGGTGAACGGCAAGGCCACGGTCTGGTGCGCGCAGCACGACGAGATCACCCTCGCCCCGGCCGACGCCCGCAGCTACGAACTCGCCTCCCTCAGCGGCTCCGAAAGTGCCGGCATCCTGCGCTTCCTGATGCGCGTCGAGAAGCCTTCGCGCGAGGTGATCCGCTGCATCGAGGCCGGGGTCGCCTGGTTCGAGGAAGCCGCGATCCACGGCATCCGGATCGACCGCTCCGGGGGCGACTGCCGGGTGGTGCCGGATCGCAAGGCCAAGCCGGTCTGGGCGCGCTTCTATGACCTTGGCACCGGCAAGCCCTACTTCTGCGATCGCGATGGCATCAAGAAAGACAAGCTGTCAGATATCGGCAAAGAGCGCCGGACCGGATACGCTTGGTACGGCAACTGGGGCGAAAGCGTCGCAAGCGACCACGCGAAATGGAAGAAACGCCACGAACTCCGCTGATACTCCCATCGGGTGAGTTGATCCCGGTGAAACGGCGACCGGATTCTCCCCGTTCACCCTGCTGAAATCCCCATCACCCCGTGATCCGACTGCTCGCCCTGCTCCTGATCCTTCCCGCCCATGCCGGCCGCATCATCGAGGTGAAGCCTGACCGGCAGGGACCGCTGCAGTCGGCGATCGACTCGATCCCCAAGGGCCGGAAGTCAACTTACACGATCCGTCTCGCCGCCGGCACCTACCGGGAGAAAATCGCGATCCCCGCGGGCATGCCCCCGATCGCGCTGGAAGGCAGCGGTGCCACGACCACGGTCATCTCCTGGGCGGATTCCGCCCGCACCACCGACGCCTCCGGCCAGGAACTCGGAACCTTCCGCAGTGCCACGATGACGGTGGAAGCCGACGACCTTTCCGCGACCGGCTTGACGATCGAGAACGCGTTCGGAACCGGATCACAGGCGGTGGCCCTGCGGGTTTCCGGCGACCGTTGCCGTTTCCGCGGCGTCACCCTACGAAGCTGGCAGGATACCCTTCTGGTCGAAAAGAAGCGCCAGTACTTCGAGGGTTGCACGATCCTCGGCCACGTTGACTTCATCTTCGGCGGTTCCGCTGCATGGTTCGAGCAATGCACCCTCGTCAGCCGCGGCAACGGATACCTGACCGCGGCATCCACCCCGGGAACCGCGGAGTTCGGCCTCGTCTTCCACCGCTGCGTCATCCAAGCGGAAGCGGCGGCCAAGCGCGTGTTTCTCGGCCGCCCGTGGCAGAACCACCCCTCGACCTGCTTCCTCGAGTGCCGGCTGCCGGAGGAGATCGACCCGGCGGGATGGGACAACTGGCGCGACGAGGAGAAGGAAAAGACCGCGCGATACGGGGAGTATCGTAGCTCCGGTCCGGGCGCCAATCCCGACGCCCGCGTCAGCTGGGCCACCCGGCTGACGGACCAGGACGCCGCAAAGGTCACCATCGATACCGTCTTGAGCGGTTGGAATCCGGTGAAGCGCTGACCCCGGTGCAGCGACCGCCCCTCGACAAGCCACGCCACATCCCTTCAGACTCGACCGGTGCGACTCCTGATAGCCCTTCTCCTGACCTGCCTGTTCCCGCTCCACGCGGCGGAGCGCCGGCCGATGATGGTGCGGGTCTGGCAATCGGAAGACGGCCTGCCGGGCAACGTGGTGCGCTCGATGGTCCAGTCCGCCGACGGCTACCTGTGGGTCGCCACCGCAGAGGGGGTCGCCCGGTTCGACGGCATCGACTTCGACCCCATCGAACCGGACGGCGAACTGCGGCGGGTTCGTTTCGCCTTCTGGCGCTTGTTTTCCCTCCCCGACGGCCGGGTCTGGGTCGCCACCTTCCAGGGCGGACTGTTCCGGATCCGCGACAACCGGCTGGAGCAGGTGGTCCGCCCCCCCCAGATGAGCCGCCCGCCGCGGGTGAGCCAACTCGTGGCGGACGCAACCGGCTCCGTTTTTGCAATGCGCGGCGACGAGATCCTGCTGATCGCCGCCGAGGGCCCGGTGCCGGTCACCGACCCGTCCGACGACATGCAGGCCTTGTTCGCGCGCGACTACGAGAAGCAGGTCGCCGGCGGCCGGGCCGTCGTGCCCGAGAACGAACCGTTCCTGCAGTCCCGCTCCGGCGAACGCTGGTCGGGAGACGCCAATGCCGGCCTCACGGTCACCGGGACCGACGGCGTGGTGACCCCGGTATCGATCCCCGGGATTTCCCATCCCTACACTTTCAACGAGCTGCTCGAGGACCGCGAGGGCAACGTCTGGGTGGCCACTCCGGTCAACGGATTGGTCCGCGTCCGACACGGTCGCGTCGACCTCCTTTCCACTTCGGATGGCTTGTTCGAGCGGGCGGTCTTCGCAGTTCTAGAGGACTCCGGCGGAAAGTGGTGGATCGCCAACCGGCGCAGCGGTCTCGACGTGTGGACCGACCAGGGCACCCGCCACATCGATCTGGTCACCACCGGTAACCGGCGGCCGGCCGCGGCGATCTTCGAGGACCGCGACAAGCGGCTGTGGGTCGGCTCGCGCGGCGGCTCGGTGTTCCTCCTCAAGGACGGATCCTTCGAGCCGCAGTTCTCCCGGAGCCAGACGCCCTCGAAAGTCCGCGCGATCCAACAAACCCGCGACGGGCTGATGTGGTTCGGCGGTGAAAACGGACTGGCATCCTTCGACGGCACCACCGTCAGGGATTTCGGGCCGGAGGACGGCTTCCCCGGAAGCGATGTCACGGTCCTGGTGACCGGTCCCGGCAAATCCATTTTCGCCGGGACCAGCGACGGCCGTGTCCTCCTCGGCGGCAGGGACGGCTTCCGGCAATTGGGCAACAACACCCCGATCGATCACTGGTGGATCTCGGGGCTGCACCCGGTCGGCGATAAGGAGCTCTGGGCGACCACCCTCGGCGGCGGATTGTTCCTCTGGAACGGCAGCACGTGGCACCGTTTCGCCACGGCCGACGGGATTCCCGACCTGCGCCTGACCAGCATCCTCGACGACGGCCAGGGTCATTTCTGGTTCGGCTCGCTCGGTGGCATCCTGCGCGCCAGCCGCCGCGAGCTCCTGATGCGGCTCCAAGGCGCCGAACAGCCGCTCCACTGGTTGCGGCTCGACCGCTCGGACGGCTTGCCAACCCGGGAGTGCATCGGCGGCTACCAGCCGGCCGGATGGCGGGGCGACGATGGCCGGCTGTGGTTTCCGACCGGGAGCGGCGTCGTCCGGGTCCGCCCGGATCTCGTCGAGGTCAACAAGGTCCCGCCGCCGGTCTACCTCCAGAGCACCCGCGTCAACGGCCGCCAGCAAGAGCATTCGGAGGGAGCTATCGAGGCCGGCCCCGGGCGCACGCGGCTCGAGTTCCGCTTCGTCGGTCTGAGCTACAGCGCACCGGAAAAGGTGACCTACCGCGCCCGTCTCGACGGCCTCGACGACACCTGGCGCGAGCTGGGCGACCAGCGGGTGGCGGCTTTCGAAGCTGTCCCGCCGGGGCGCTACACCTTCGAGGTCATGGCCGTGAACGGCGACGGCGTGTGGAGCACCCAACCGGCCCGGGTATCGATCCGGGTGACGCCGCACTTCTGGGAATCGGCGTGGTTCATCGTCGGCGTCACCGGACTCACCTTGCTGTGCGCGGCGATGGCCGGATGGGCGATTGCCCGCAGGCGCATGAAGCGCCGGATCCAGGCCTTGAAAATCCGCCACGCCCGGGAGGCGGAACGGGCACGCATCGCCCGCGACCTCCACGACGACCTCGGCGCCAGCCTCACCGAGATCTCGATCCTTTCCGCCCTCGCCGCCGAGGAAGAGGACGAAAGCTCGATGCGGCCATCGCTCAACCAGCTGTCCCGCAAGGCGAAGTCGGTGGTGGGCACGCTGGACGAGATCGTCTGGGCCGTGAATCCGCGCGAAGACACGCTGCGCTCGTTGGTCGACTACCTCGCTGCCTACGCCCGCGACTTCCTGTCGACCGCCGGCATCAGCTTGCGCACCGACATTTCCCGATCCATCCCCGACCAACCGCTCGACACCACCGTTCGCCACGGCGTCTTCATGGCGGCTCGCGAGGCGCTGAACAACCTCGTGAAGCATTCGCAGGCCAGCGAGGCGCGCCTTTCCGTCCATCTCACCCCGCGCGGCCTCGAGATCCAAATCGAGGACAACGGTCGCGGTTTCTCCCAGGAGTGGGAGGCGAAAGGCTATGGTGTCACCCACCTGAGCGAGCGGATGCAGGCCTGCGGCGGCGACTGCAGCCTCACCAGCATTCCCGGCACCGGGGTGACCGTCACCTTGACCTTGCCCCTGCTTGCCGATCCATCACCCGAAACCTAGACTCGTTCCATGCCTGCAAAACCCGCGACCACCGACGTTGCCATCGTCGAGGACAATGCCGCCCTCGGCAGCAGCCTGCGCAAGGTGGTCGAATCCGACGCCTTGCTGCGCTGCATCGGCGTCTGGACCACCGCCGAGGAAGCGTTGAAAAAAATCGACGCCTTCCGCCCGCAGATCGTGCTGATGGACATCAACCTCCCCGGGATGTCGGGCATCGAAGCCACCGCCCGCCTCAAGCAACATCTTCCCGACGTGAAGGTCGTCATGGTCACCGTCTACCGCGACCACGAGCAGATCTTCGCGGCCCTCAAGGCCGGTGCCTGCGGTTACCTGCTCAAGCGCTCCAACCCCTCCGAGTTGCGCGAGGCGATCCACGACGTCCGCACCGGCGGCGCCCCGATGAGCCCCGAGATCGCCCGGCGGGTGGTCGAGGCTTTCCACCAGCCGGTCAAATCCGAACCCTCGGTGCTCGATGAGGTGAAGCTTTCGAAGCGGGAAACCGAGATCCTCGAACTCCTGTGCGAGGGACTCGCCAACAAGGAGATCGCCGACCGCTTGGACATCAGCGTCGAAACGGTCCGCGTGCACCTCAAACACGTCTACGAAAAGCTCCACGTGCGCTCCCGCACCGAGGCCGCGATGAAGTTCCGCGACGCCAAGGAAGAGCCTCGTTTCCCGATCTGATCCCTGCTCCGGATCCGCTACCCCCGTTGGGGTAATCGACGAGTTGTCGGACATCATGGATAACGATTCCTGTAAATGCGGAAAACCCCCGCATCCTCCCCGTCCGGGAGAACCCAGGAATCGCCAAACCCATGAAAATGACATCCACCGGCGCCTTGACCCGCGCCTCGCTCCTCGCCTCGGCCGCCTTCTGCGCGGTTACCTCGGTCCAAGCCCAGAGCGGCACCTGGACCGGCACCACCAACTTCGACACCTGGGGCAACACTGCCAACTGGGATGCCGCAACGGTTGCCGACGGCGCCGGCAACACCGCCGACTTCAGCACCATCGACCTGCCGGAAGGCGGCCTCGTCCTTGGCCTCGAGGCCTCGCGCACGATCGGCAACCTGACCTTCGGCGACATCGACACCGCCACCGTCGGTTCCTGGGTGATCGACGACAATCTCGACCCGCTCAACATCCTCACCCTCGCTGGCACCCCGGAGATCACGGTGAACGCACTCGCCGCGGACGAAGAGACGGAAATCTCGCTGGCAGTCGCCGTGGCGGAGCTCGCGATGCAGGTCGCCGGCACCGACGGCCTCACCAAGTCCGGACCGGGAACGCTCATCCTCAGCGGCCCTAACAGCTACAGCGGCACCACCACGCTGAACGCCGGCACCCTCGCCATCAACAGCGCCACCGCCATCGGCAGCGGCCCGCTGACCATCGCCGGCGGCACCATTGACAGCGGCACCGGGACCATCCTCTCGACCAACAACCTCCAGAACTGGAACGACGACTTCACCTTCCTCGGCACCAGCAACCTCAACCTCGGGACCGGAGCCGTCACCGCCGGCGCCATCCGCGACGTCAACACGGTGGCAGGCGTGCTCACGGTCGGCGGAGCCATCACCGCGCCGGGCCTCACCAAGTCGGGCGCCGGCGAGCTCGCCCTCAACGGCGACAGCAGCGCGACCTTGATCGGACCCATCCTCCTGAAAGAAGGTACGGTACGTCTCGGAGGTGGAGCAGGCAACGGACAGAAGTCGATCGGCGCCACCACCAACACCCTCACCTTCGAAGGCGGCACGCTGGTGCTCAACGGCGCCACCGGCAGCGCCAACTACACGGACGGACTGGCTACCCCGATCTTCATCGACGCGGGCCAGACCGGCACCATCTATAACACGCAGCGGACCGGCACCGACTTCACCGCGCCCCTCAGCGGCTCGGGAACGCTCAACTTCGTCGTCCGCTACGTCCGCGGAGAGATGAACGCCAACTGGAGCGCCTTCACCGGCAACATCAACGTCACCTCCGCCACCGCGCCGGCCTTCTCCGACCTTCGGATCAAGACCACCAACCTCTTCACCAACGCGAAGCTGCACATCGGCCCCAGCGTCTACGCCTCGCAGATCTTCAACCCGCCGTCAGGATCCGGAACCCAGACCGTCCAGCCGATCGGTGAACTGTCCGGCGACGCGGGAGCCGTCCTCGCCGGCAACCCGGTCAGCGGCCGCTTCGTCAACTGGACGATCGGTTCCCTGAACACCGACTCGGAGTTCGCCGGGGACATCGTGAACTCCGCGGGCGCCGCCCGTGTCACCAAGAACGGCACCGGCACCCTCACCCTGTCGGGCAACAACACCTACACCGGCGAGACCGCGGTCAACGCCGGCACGCTGCAGATCGGCAACGGCGGTGCGACCGGCGTCCTCGGTGCCACCAACGTCACCGTCGCAGGCGGCGCCTCGCTGGTCTTCAACCGTGACAACAGCGGCGAAAGCACCTACCCCGGCATCCTCGCCGGTGCCGGATCCGTGATCAAACGCGGCAGCGGCCAGGTCAACTTCAACGGCGTCAACACCTACACCGCCGGCACCACGATCGAAGGCGGCACCATCGGCATCAACAACGCCGCCTCGCTCGGCGCCGCCGGCACCGTCTCGTTCACCACCGCCAACGGCGGCATCCGCAGCAACGCGGCCGGCGTCACCAGTGCCCAGAACTTCGACATCGCCGGCG
>NZ_JACZFQ010000070.1 GCF_014904755.1 Neoluteolibacter marinus | reverse complement strand
CCTGACCGCCACCTTCAGCTCGGCCACCGCCACCGATGCCCACACCGTCACCGGCGTCATCAGCGGAGCCGGCAGCCTGGAAGTCGGCGGCGCCGGCGTCACCCGCCTCGGCAACGCCAACAGTTACGGCGGCAACACCATCGTGAACTCCGGCACGCTTTCCGTGGCCAACGTTTCCGGAAGTGCCACCTCGGGCGGTTCCGTGACCGTCAACGGCGGCAACCTCGGCGGCGCGGGGATCATCGCCGGTCCGGTTTCCATCGCCTCGGGTGCCAACGTCAAACCCGGTTCCCTCACCACCACCACCTCCTCCGTCGGCACCCTCACCACCGGTGCCCTCAGCCTGGCGGGCGGATCGACCATCCTCGCCGAGTTCATCAACACCACGACCCATGACAAGATCGTCGCCTCCGGCCTGACTTCGTCCGCGTCGCTTGGCAACCCGATCCTCGTCGACCTGCGGCTTGAGAACTCGACCGCGAAATGGACCACGCTCGGCACCTACAACCTGATTGAACTGCCCGCCCCCTTCGCCGGTGCGGCCGACGACCTGTTCGAGGTGACCGCCGACAGCAAGCAGGCCGGCAACACCTACACCTTCGGCGTCAGCGGCAACTTCATCACCCTGACAATCGCCGGGACTCCCCCGTCGATCTGGAACGTCGATGGCCCGGGCACCTGGACCAATGCCGCCAACTGGCTCAACGGCGTGCCGAACGGCACCGGCGTCAATGCCGACTTCACCTCCGCCATCACCGGACCCCAGACCGTCACGCTGGATGCCAACCAGACCGTCGGCAGCCTCAACTTCAACAACGCGAGCGCCTACACCATCGCCGGAGCCTCGACCCTGACCCTGGACGCCAGCAGCGGAAACGCCCAGGCGAACGTCCTGAGCGGCAATCACGTGGTCACCACCGACCTGGTGCTGGCCGATCCGCTCACCGTCACCATGGCCAACGAGACCGACTCGCTCGGATTGCTCGGCGATATCTCCGGCAGCGGCGGGATCACCAAGTCGCTGGTGGGCGACCTCACCCTCGGCGGCAGCAACACCTTCCTCGGTGACGTGTCCTTCAGCAACGGCATCCTGACCTTCGCCAGCGGATCGCTCGGAGCGGGCAACCTGACCCTCGACAACGCGTCGCTGGTCTGGTCGGCCGGCAACACCGAGGACATCAGCAACCGCACCATTACCTTCGGCGACAACCCGGTGACCTTCTCCATGGGCGATGACGTCACCCTGGCGAACGACTTCGGGTTCACCGGGCTCGCCGCCTTCACCAAGGACGGCCTCGGCACCCTGACCCTCGCCGCCGACACCACCTTCGCCGGAAACGTCACCGTTGCCGACGGGATCCTCAGCCTCGGCAACGGCGGCACGACCGGATCGGTGGGCGGGAACATCGAGCTCAGCGGCTTCTTCAGCCAGCTCCGCATCGACCGCTCCGATGACCCGGTCTTCGGCAATGTGATCAGCGGCGTCGGCGGCCTCGAGAAGGCCGGCAGCGGCAACATCTTCCTCGGCGTGCCGAACACCTTCACCGGCCCGACCTCGATCACCGGCGGCTCGATCGTCCTCGGCGATCCGCTCGCCCTCCAGGGCAGCACCGTCGAATACGACGGCGCCGGCACGCTCGACTTCGACCTGCTGGCCAATGCCACCCTCGGCGGCCTCTCCGACGGCTTCGGGACCGGCAAGGACCTGGTGCTCGAGAACGCCGACACGCTGCCGGTGGCCCTCACCGTCGGCGCGAACAACGAGCCCACCGCCTACAGCGGCAACATCAGCGGCACGGGCAGCTTCGCCAAGGTCGGCACCGGCGCCCTGACGGTGAACGGGAACCTCACCCACACCGGCGGGACCACGGTCTCGAACGGACCGCTCGACCTGAACGGCGGGGTCCTCGACACCTTGTTCCTCACCGTCACCGAGGGCGGCACCTTCAACCAGTTCGGGGGCAGCGTCACTTCGACCGGCAACATCGATGTCGCCAACACCGCCACCGGCGGTGCCTTGTTCAACCAGTATGACGGCACCCTGGTCGTCGGCGGCGACATGTTCGCCTCGTCCAACCGGGTCCAGGCCAACCACATCCTGCTCCAGGGCATCAGCGCCACCGCGAACTCTGTGACCCTGGGCCGCACCGGACTCAACTACAGCGCCGAGCCGCTCGCCGGATCGCTCAATGACGGGCTCATCGTCGACGGTTGCGCCGTGACCCTGGCCGGCAACCTGAACATCGGCACCGCCAGCAACGGCACCAACTCGTCCGCGAGCACGCGGGTCGAGAACGGCTCGCTCGCTGTCGCCGGGGTGGTGAACGTCGGCCTCAACAACGGCGGCCGCTGGTCGGTCCTCGACATCAACGGCGGGACCTTCTCCAGCACGGAAGCCACCACCGGCATCCAGCTCGGCGGACCGTCGGTCGGCAACGCCACCTTCATCGTGCGCGGCATCGGCATCGCCACGGTTGAGAAGATCACGCTCGGCCAGGGAACCAACGGCGGCACCCACCGCGTCCGCCTCGCCGATGTCGGCGAGCTCTACGTCGGCGCCGGCGGCATTGCCGATGGATCCGCCAATGACGCCGGCTCGGTGATCCTGACCGGCAGCGGCGTCCTTGGCGCCGGCGCCAGCTGGTCGACCAGCCTCCCCGTGACCCTCTCCGACGTGCCGACGATCAAGGCCGCGAACGCCGGAGGCACGCCCTTCGACATCACGCTCAACGGTCCCGTCGGTGGCACCGGCTCGCTGATCAAGGCGGGTGCCGGCACGACGACCCTCACCGTCGCCTCGAGCTACACCGGCGACACCATCGTCGATGCCGGAACCCTCAGCCTGCCCGCGGCCACCCTCGACGACCAGGCCGTCGTCGAGATCACCAACGGTGCCACGCTCAACCTGAACCACGCCGACACCGACACCGTCGGCGGCTTCTTCATCGACGGCGTGGAACAGGCGGAGGGCACCTGGGGCCGGATCGGATCGGGCGCCACCCACACCACCGCGCTCATCACCGGCGATGGCATCCTCAACGTCGTGGCCGATCCCTTCAACGCCTGGATCGCCCTGTTCCCGTCCCTCACCGGACCGGACGCCGAAAAGGGTGCTGATCCGGACAAGGATGGCATGACCAACTTCGAGGAATTCGCCGTCGACGGCGATCCGGCCTCCGGCGCTGCCTCGGGCAAGGTCCGTGGCAGCATCGAAACGGTGGGTGCCGACCAGGCCCTCGTCCTCACCCTGCCGGTCCGCACCGGTGCGGTCTTCGCGGGTTCGCCGGCGCTGTCGGCCACCATCGACAAGATCGTCTACACCATCAGCGGCACCAACGACCTGGTCACCCCCGACCAAGGGGTCACCGAGATCGCCGGAAGCTCCGCCGGCATGCCGGGCCTGAGCAGCGGGGACTGGACCTACCGCAGCTTCCGCCTCAACGGCGCGATCGGCGGTGGCATCCCGCGCGGGCCGAAGGGCTTCCTCAACGCCTCCGTCACCGAAGCCCCCTGACCGGGATTTTCCAGGGTAATATTAGGGTAAAGGGCCGGGGGATCACTCTCCCGGCCCTTCTTCGTCTCCCTGCCCCGCTCAACCGGTGATCGACGGCCCAAGCACGCTGATCCGGCCGGTGTCGAGGCGGTAGATCCAGCTGTGGATCTCCAGCGCTTGCCCGCGCCGCCAGGCGTCCTCGACGATCGTGGTCCGCGACAGGTTCTGGGCATTCGCCAGCACGTTGAGCTCGCACAGGCGGTTGACCGCGTTCTCGTGCTCCATGCCCTCCAGCTCGGATCCCGAAAGCCGGGCGGTGGTCCGGATGTGGCGCAGCCAGTTATCAACGATGCCGTGCCGCTGGTTCTCCAGCGCCGCCCGCACCCCGCCGCAGCCGTAGTGGCCGCAGACGATCACGTGCTTCACCTTGAGAACATCGACCGCGAACTGCAGCACCGACAGCAGGTTGAAATCGGTCTGCACCACCACGTTTGCCACGTTGCGATGAACGAACACCTCGCCCGGTGCCAGGCCGGTGATCTGGTTGGCCGGGACGCGGCTGTCGGAACAGCCGATCCAGAGGTACTCCGGCGTCTGCTGGTTCACCAGCCGGGCAAAGAACTGGGGATCCTGGGCAATCTGGGCATCCGCCCAGGCACGGTTGTTTTCGAGCAGGTTCGTAAGCGAGTCCATCGGCGGCGATCAAACCCGGGCGCCCCCCGCTTGTCGATCTCCACACGCGTCTTCGCGCGAGGCCGATCTTTCCCGCCACCTCTCTCTCCTCGCCTCTTGGCACTTGGAACTTGAGACCGGGAACGGCACCCTCGCCGCGTGTCCGATCTCTTCGATCCTCCAGCCACCACCGGCGAGCCCGACCACAGCGGCGAGCCGCTGGCCTCGCGCATGCGGCCCAGGACGCTGGAGGAAATCGCCGGGCAGAAACACATCCTCGGCGAGGGCAAGCTGCTACGCCGGGCGATCGAGGCCGACCGCTTCGCCTCGCTGATCTTCTACGGCCCGCCGGGCACCGGCAAAACCACCCTCGCCAGCGTGATCGCCCGCTCGACCGGCTCGCGCTTTGAGGCCCTGAACGGCGTCGAGTCCAACGTCGCCGAAATCCGCGCCAAGATCGACCAGGCCCGCACCTGGCGCGACCTGCGGAACGAGACGACGATCCTCTTCATCGACGAGATCCACCGCTTCAACAAGGCCCAGCAGGACGTCCTGCTGCCGCACATCGAGCGCGGCACCGTACGCTTCATCGGCGCGACCACCCACAATCCTTACTTCTACGTCAACTCGCCGCTGGTCTCCCGCTCGCAGATCTTCCAGCTCGAGTCGGTGGCCACCGAAGACCTGCTACCCGTCCTCGAGCGTGCCCTCAGCGATCCCGAACGCGGTTTCGGGAAACTCGACATCCAGACCGACCCCGAGGCCATCCAGCACCTCGCCGTGATGTCCGACGGCGACGTCCGCAAGGCCCTCACCTCCCTGGAGCTCGCCATTCTCACCACGCCTCCGGACGGCGACACCATCCACCTCACCCTCGCGGTCGCGGAGGAGTCGATCCAGCGCAAGGCGATCGTCTACGACGCCGACGGCGACGCCCACTACGATACCGCCTCGGCCTTCATCAAATCGATCCGCGGCTCCGACCCCGACGCGGCCCTCTACTGGCTGGCAAAAATGCTCCACGCCGGAGAGGACCCGCGCTTTATCGCCCGGCGGCTGGTCATTTCCGCCAGCGAGGACATCGGACTGGCCGACTCGAACGCCCTCCGTGTCGCGATGGATGCCCAGCAGGCCTTCGAGTTCGTCGGCATGCCCGAAGGCCGCATCCCGCTCGCCCACGCCACCGTCTACCTCGCCACCGCACCGAAATCGAACACCGCCTACGCCGGCATCAACGCCGCCATGGCCGACATCGAAAAGGGCCGCACCCTCGCCGTGCCGGAGCACCTGCGCACCAAGACCCGCAAGAAGCTCGCCGCCGCCAGCGGTACCGAGGAGGAAAAGATGCGCTACCTCTACTCCCACGACTACGAGGGCGGCTACGTCCCCCAGGCCTACCTGCCCGAGGGCCGCGTCTACTACCATCCCGGCGAGAACGGCCTCGAGAAGCGCATCAAGGAGCGCATGGAATACCTTCGCCAACGCGCGAAAAGCGAACCCCAATAATAGCTGGTATTTTAGCCATTACGGCCTATTTTGAGCCAAATGAACAAAATACCGCCCTTTCAGCTTCGGAATCCGAACTACCTGATCCAGCAGATCGGGCAGCGGATCCGCACCCACCGCAAGGCCCGCGGCTGGACCCAGGCGGAGCTGGCGGAACGTTCCGGCCTGTCACTCTCCACCCTCAAGTTGCTCGAACGCGAAGGCAAGGGCTCGCTCCAGCGCCTCGCCCAGGTCGCCGTGATCCTCAATCTCGACGGCGAGTTGCGCGAACTCTTCGCCAGCACCCCGGCCTATTCGAGCATCGCGGAGGTCGAGCGGGCCACACGCCGCCCCTGAGCCATGAAACTCACCGTCCGCTATCTGGGTGCGCCGGACCGGCCGCTCATCGGCCAGCTCTTCGAAGCCCCGGATCACCGGGTCTACTTCGAGTACGACGCCGCCTGGAGCAGCCGCCGGCTCGAGCTCTCGCCGATCTACCTGCCTGCCGACTCCCGCGGTTCGCTGGCCACGCCGACGCCGAACTTCAGCTCCTTGTTCGGACTCTTCGAGGACTCGATGCCCGACTGGTGGGGCACCCAGCTCCTGCGGCGCTTTTTTGACGAGAAGGGCATCCCCTGGAACCGCGTCGGGGCCCTCCAGAAGCTCGCCGCCCAGGGCGACTACGGCATCGGCGCCCTCGGTTACGAACCCGACGAAGCCCCTCCCGACTTCCGTTCGCAGATCTCGATCGAGGTCGCCGACCTGGTCGATTCCGCACGCCAGGTCTTTGAAGGAGAATCGTCGGCCGCCCTGCCCCAGCTCATCCGCTCCGGGATGACGGCCGGGGGCGCGCAGCCCAAGGCGCTGGTCCACCTCTCGGCCGATTTCGCGAAGCTGTGGCCAGGGGGCGGTGACCCACCGCAAGGATCGTCGCCCTGGTTGATCAAATTCCAGATCGATGCCGAGCGCGCCGACACCCGCGAGGAGCACGCCTGCCACCTGATGGCCGCCGCCGCCGGGATCGAGGTGCCGGAAACCCGCCTGCTTCCCGATTCGCGGGGCCGCGTCCACTTCCTCAGCCGCCGTTTCGATCGCGACGGTGGCCAGCGGTATCACATCCACACCTGGTCCGGCCTGACCCACAGCGCGCCGCGCGACGGCCTCGACTACCGCGATCTGCTGGACTTCGCCCGCACCCTCTGCCTCAGCGAAACGGCGGTGGAGGAATTCTTCCTCCGTGCGCTGTTCAACGTGGCGGTCGGCAACGACGACGACCACGGCCGCAACCACGCCTTTCTCATGGACACCGGAGGCCAATGGCGGCCGACGCCCGCCTATGACCTGACCTTCACCAGCAATCCCCTGGCCTCGAACCTCCGCGCCGCCGGGGTCAACGGCCGCCTCACCGGCATTGGGCCCGATGATTTCCGGCAATTGGGACGCGGCCAGTCGATCCGGCGGATCGACGACAAGATCGACCGTGTGCTCGAGGTCATCCGCCGCTGGCCCGAATTTGCTTCCGCAGCCGGCATTCCCCCGGCCCACGCGGAATGGCTGCAGGGCGAGTTTCCCGCCAGCCGCTGGTGATGCACACCACTGAAAAACTTCCCGCCAAATGGAAACCCATACCGCTTTGATCCGAAACCACATCCAATCGTTTCATCGCGGACATCCACGCTCGACCTGAAGCCGTTCCTTCCTATCTCTGAACCCGATGGCTGCTGCAACCCAAGCCCGCCCGACAGGCAAGAAAGTCCTCCTCATGGGCACCTGCCTGTGTGATGCCTTTTACGATGACGTCGCCCGCGCGACGGTCGAGGTGCTCGAGCATCTCGGCGTCGAGGTGATCTTCCCCGAGAACCAGACCTGCTGCGGCCAGCCGGCCTTCAACTCGGGTGACTGGAATGCATCGCGCAAGGTCGCCCGCCACACCGCCGGGGTCTTCGCCGGCGAGCTGCCGGTCATCGTCCCCAGCGGTTCTTGCGCCGCCATGAACTTCCACGGCAACCCGCTCCAGTTCGAGGAATGCCCGGACGCCTCGGTCGACTCCCTGGCCAAGCGGACCTGGGAGGTCTGCGACTTCATCGTCAACGGCCTCGGCATCCGCGAGTGGAAGGGCTCCTTCGACAAGCCCACCCGCCTCGCCTTCCACCGCTCCTGCCACAGCCGCGGCACCAACTCGGGCGAAGCGATCATCGGGCTGCTTTCCTCGATCGGCCGGGCCGAGGTCATCCCCTTCGGCCAGAGCGAACAGTGCTGCGGCTTCGGCGGTACATTCTCGGTCACCTTCCCGCACATCTCCGGCCGGATGGGCTCGCTGAAACTCGACCACATCCTCGAGTCGCAGCCCGACATCCTGGTCAGCGGCGACATGTCCTGCCTGATGCATATCACCGGCCTCGCGCGGGTGCAGGGCCGGCCGCTCGAGCACAAGCACGCCATCCAGATCCTCCGCGACACCCTCGCCTGACCCCGGCCATGATCGACCACCAGCTCATCGACACCTACGCCCGGGAAATCTCCGACGAGAAGCAGACCTCGGTCATCACCGGCTCCGCGGCCAGCACCGAGAAACGCTACTCGATCCTCCACCAGGACTATGAGGATCCCAACGCCCTGCGCAAACTTGCCGGCGCGATCAAGGACCACACCCTCCACCACCTCGACCGCTACCTTGAGCAGGCCGAAAGCTCGCTGAAGCGCAACGGCGTGCAGGTCCACTTCGCCGACAGCGGCGACGAGGCGAAGGAGACGGTCCTCAAGATCCTCCAGGAGCGAGAGATCACCCGCCTGACGAAATCGAAGTCGATGGCGTCGGAGGAGATCCACCTCAACCCCTATCTAACAGAGAACGGGATCGAGTGCCTCGAGTCGGACCTCGGCGAGTTCATCATCCAGCTCGACGACGACGTGCCCTCGCACATCGTCCGGCCGATCATCCACAAGAACCGCCGCGAGATCGCGCGCACCTTCCAGCGCGAGGGCATCGCCGCCGACTACAACGACGACCCAGAAACCATCACCCGCCGCGCCCGCGTCTTCCTGCGCGAGAAATACATGCAGGCCCAGGCGGTGATCACCGGCGGCAACTTCATCTCCGCCGAGAGCGGCCGCATCGTGCTGGTGACCAACGAGGGCAACTCGCGCTTCGGCATGGCGCCGTCCCGCGTCCACATCGCCCTGGTCGGGATCGAGAAGATCGTCCCCACCGACCGCGACCTCGGGGTCTTCCTCAACCTGTTGGGCCGCTCCGCCACCGGCCAGCAGCTAACCGTCTACACCGAGTTCATCTCCGGCCCGAAGGACGACAGCCAGCCCTCGGGACCGGAGGAAATGCACGTCGTGCTGATGAACAACGGCCGCAGCGACGTGCTCGAGTCGAACTGCCGCGAGATCCTGCGCTGCATCCGCTGCTCGGCCTGCCAGAATGTCTGCCCGGTCTACCGCCAGGCCTCCGGCCACGCCTACCGCGCCACCTACGGCGGGCCGGTCGGCGCGGTGCTCTCGCCGCTGCTCTTCGGCGACCAGTTCCCCGATCTCGCCGACCTGCCGAAGGCCTCCTCACTCTGCGGCGCCTGCAACGAGGTCTGCCCGGTCGACATCCCGATCCCGGACCTGCTGCTGCGGCTGCGCAACAAGGCCAAGCAGGAGCACATCCCCCAGCCCGGCGACGTGCCGATGAGCCCTTTCGCCACCCTCGCCACCTCGCCCTCGCTGTGGCGCACCGCCATGACCATGAGCAAGGCGATGAACCACCTGCCGATCGAGGTCGCCCCGGTCAAACCGCTGCAGGAGTGGCTCGGCCAGCGCACCCTGCCCGAGTGGCACGGCGGCGACTTCCGCAAGTGGCTCAAGGACCGCAAAAAGTAGCGCAACTTTGCAAGTTGCGTGCGTGCACACTCCCGGCCCACCCCGCCACTCGCATCCCACCAAAGAACTCGCGGACCAGCCTCACCACAAGCCGCATCCGATCCTCCAAAGCTTCCTAACAGTCGACCCCGACCCATCCGCAACTTGCAAAGTTGCGCTACTTCCATGACTTCCCGCGACCGCATCTTTTCCAAGGTCCGCTCCGCCCTCGAGGGGGTGAAGGACAAGGCCGCCTACCCGGACTACGATCCCGCGGTCCTGAACTCGGCACCCCGCCTCGCCGGCACCCTCACCGAGGCCTTCACCCGCAACCTCACCGCCGCCGGCGGCAATCGGATCGGCAGCCCGGCCGAACTCGCCGGTTTCCTCCAGCAGGCCGGCCTCACCCGCGGCTACTGCGACCCCGCCCTGATGGACGCCATCGGCAACACCCTGGCAAGCCACGGCCTCACGGTGGAGACCGTTTACGACCGCAGCCGCTACGAGGACTATCAGTTCGGCATCACCCGCGCCAGCGGGGCAATCGCGGAGACCGGCAGCCTGATCCTCGACGATGCCCTGACCTCCGACCGCCTGGCCGCGCTTTCGCCGTGGGTCCACGTCGCCGCCCTGCGCGAGGACGAAATCCACCGCAGCGTGCCGGACGCGATCGCCGCCCTCGGCCCGAGCCGCAATGTCCTCTGGGCCACCGGCCCGTCGAAGACCGCCGACGTCGAAGGCATCCTGATCGAGGGCGTCCACGGCCCCGGCGAGCAGGTCGCGATTTTCATCTGAATGGCAGCCGGGGATTTCGCGTCATCCTACCGGCAAATCTCCACATCGGTGGTGTTTCCGGGCGGACGGTGCTCTACAAGGAGCCATCCGCAACTTCATGCCCGGTCCGTGGTTCTTCCCGGTGAGCATGAACGCCGCACTGACTTTTCCGACGCACCTCATGCCTTCGTCCCGCCCGATCCAAGCAACCGACAACGGTGGCGAGGACGCCATTGACGTGGCGTTGATGCACCGCATTGCCGAGGGCGACGAGCGGGCGTTCCGCGAATTGGTCGAGCGCCACCAGAACGCGGTGGTCGGAACGGTGGCACGCATGCTCAACGATCCGGCCGAGGCCGAGGACATCGCCCAGCTTGCCTTCCTGCGGGTCTGGAAACACGCCAAGCGCTGGCGGCCGGACGCCAAGTTCACCACCTACCTGTTCACCATCACCCGCAATCTCGTCTACAACGAGAGCCGCCGACGTTCGCGCCGCAAGGAGGTCTCGACCGACGAGCGCGAGGAGGACAGCGGCTTCCAGATGGCCGCCGAGGCCCGCCTCGAACCCCGCGAGGAAGCTTTGAAGCTCGAAATGCACGAGCAGATCGACCGGGCCATCGCCACCCTGCCCGAGGCCCAGCGCACCGCAGTCATCCTCTACAGCTACGAGTCGCTGCCCTACGAGGAGATCGCCGTGGTGCTGAAAACCTCGGTATCCTCCGTCAAGAGCCTGCTATTCCGCGCCCGCACCACGCTGCGTGAGCGCCTCGCCGGTTACATGGCCGAGTGAGCGTTTTCACCCGGCCACCCGCTCAGCGCTCCAGAAACTGCCGGAATCTTGGCAAGATTTTCTGGAACAACGAGTTCTTCCCACCGCGGGCGAGCTGTTCGCCGATCAGACCCGCGGGATCGTCCGGATCCACCGGTCCCGGTGCCTCGACGACATGTCCGGCGGCTTCGATCGTCCGCATCAGGTGAGTCGCCCCCGCTTCGCGCGAAACCGCCACGGTGACCCCGCCACCGCTCAATTCGACGAGCCCCAGCGGCGCCGACTCCGGATCGGAAACGAGCTCCGCGGAGATCGCCTTGCCGCCCTGGCTTTCGAAGGAGAAGCCCTCCTTGTTGCCGCTCTTCCTCGCCACCGCCAGGTCGAGTTCCATCCCGTCACGCCACTGTCCCTGCACCGCGAGCCAGGCCAGCATTTGCAAGGCGGAGCCGCGGTGGTCGGGGTGATGGACGATTCTGACCGAGTCGATCTCCGGCAAGGCGGCCAGCACCAGTGGATCGTCAAACAAGGCGGCCACCGAGACCCGGAACTGGAAGCTCCGCGTCCATGCCAGATCCTGGACCACCAGGTCGCGGGTGGCACCGGAAATGGCATCGACCAGCTTCCCGAACGACCCTGCCGGGTCCGCCCACTCGGAGCTGTCGAAAACGAAGCGGTCCACCAGGCTGTAGAGCCGGTCCTCGAAGATCGGCGACAATTCGCCCTGCCACCAGAAGATCAGAGGCAGGTCGGAGGCCAGGTGCGCGAACACCGTGTTGCGCAGGCGGCCGGTGGCCTTGCCGGTGAGGGCAAAGGAGATCTGCTCGCAGCACACCGACTTCTTGCCGTGCGAAAGGTGGCAGTGGGCGGTGATCCAGGCGCGGATCGAGGCCTCGGGAGCGTCGCGGTCGATGCCGATCAGCAGGGCCCGGCAGGCGTGCTCCGCGGTCAGCGTCTGGATCGCCCGCGAGTTCTTCTCCAGCGCGCCGGGCGCCTCCGAATAAACCGCGAAGTTCATCAACGACGCGTTGGTCCGCGCATCGTCCTGTTCCCACAGCTTGCGCAGCTCCTTGTCGATGGAGCCGATCGGCACCTCCATGCCGAGTTCAGGGTGAATGGAAAGAGATGTCATTGAAAAGAGGATGGATGGTGGATTCTGGATGTCAGACCGGTGACGAAAGACAGGTGATTCTCAATCTGCCATCTTCCATCCACGACCTTCCATCTGCTTTTTACAGCCTCCGCCAGGTGTGGCCGTCCCGCTGCAACAGCTCGTCGGCTTCCTTCGGCCCCCAGCTGCCGGCGACATAGCCGGCCATCGGCGGCGGCGTCTTGCTCTGGTGCCAGGCGTGCTCGATGTGGTCGATGAAGCGCCAGGCCTCCTCGACCTCGTCGCGGCGGGCGAACAAGGTCGCATCGCCGGCCATGGCATCGAGCAAGAGCCGCTCGTAGGCCTCCGGGCTGCCCTTGCCGAAGCTGGTCGCGTAGTGGAAATCCATCTTCACCGGCTCCAGGCGCAGGCTGGTGCCCGGGATCTTGGAGTTCATCCGCAGCGAAATCCCCTCGTCCGGCTGGATCCGGATCACCAGCACGTTGGCGCCCGGGACGCCACCGGGCAGGGCGTTGAAAAGCACGCAGGGCGCGTCCTTGAAGTGCACCGAAATCTCGGTCGCCTTCTTCGGCAACTGCTTGCCCATGCGGATGTAAAACGGCACCCCGCTCCAGCGCCAGGTGTCGATCATCAGCCGCACGGCAACGTAAGCCTCGGTCATGCTCTCGGGATCGACCCGGTCTTCCTCGCGGTAGCCGGGGACCGGCTTGCCATCGACGTGGCCGGCCTGGTACTGGGCCCGGATGACGTTCTGGGCGACCTTTTCCGGCGTGTCCCACTGCTTCAGCGAGCGGATGACTTTTACCTTCTCGTCGCGCACGCCGTCGGCACTGAGGTCGGTCGGCGGCTCCATCGCCACCAGGCTCAACAGCTGCAGCAGGTGGTTCTGCACCATGTCGCGCAGCGCGCCGGACTTGTCGTAGTAGCCGCCGCGTCCCCCTTCCATGCCGAGGTTTTCGGCGCAGGTGATCTGGACGTGGGAAATGTAGCGGTTGTTCCAGAGCGGCTCGAAGATCGCGTTGGCGAAGCGCAGCACCATCAGGTTCTGGGCGGTCTCCTTGCCGAGGTAGTGGTCGATCCGGTAGGTGTCCTTCTCCTGGAAGGTCCGGTTCACCACTTCGTTGAGGTGCTGGGCGGTCTTGAGATCGGTGCCGAAGGGCTTTTCCACGATCACCCGCGCCCAGCAGCCGTCCTTCGCCTGGTTGAGGCCGGCGGCCTTCAATTGCTCGAGAATGTCGTCGAAGAATTCCGGCGCACTCGCAATGTAGAACAGACGGTTGCCCTTCCCGCCGCGCTCGCGGTCGATCTCATCCAGCCGGTCCGCGAGGCGCTTGTAGCCGTCCGCGTCGGTGAACTCGCTCTCATGATAGTGGATGCTTTCCTCGAACTTCTCCCAGATCGCATCGTCGTGACCGGAGCGTGACACCTTGCGGTTCAGCTCTTCCAAGCCCTTGCGGAATTCCTCGTCGCTTTTGCTCCGGCGGGCGAAACCGAGGATTTTCACCCCCGGCGGCAGCTCGCCGTCGACGGCGAGGTTGTAGATCGCGGGGACCAGCTTGCGGTGGGTCAAATCTCCGGTCGCACCGAAGATCACCACGGTGCAGGGCTCCGGGCGCGAGCGGGACACAAGGTCTTCACGAAATGGATTCGTCATGGGCACCGCCGATGTCGCCTAAACTCCCGCGCTGGGAAAGCGAAATGGGTATGAAATCTCGTCACGCCGGGCATCAACCGGGTGATTGGTGCCGGTTTGGCAACAGCGTTACCCGGATGATTCCGCCACCCTGCCCGGCTTCGGTAGCCCCGGAGACCGGTTCAAACCACCCGCCGGGCACCGCGGGCAGGCTCGATCCGGCGACCCCGCAAGCGAGCGCTGGCCCGGGTGAATTCCGCACCGAACAGCAGGATGTTCGCCGAATAATACACCCAGCTGAGGAGCAGCACCAATGCCCCGGCCACCCCGTAGGTCGAGGCGGTTTCCTGACGCCCGAGGTAAAGCCCGAGCAGGAGCTGGCCGATCGAAAACAAGGCGGCGGTCAGGATCGATCCAGTCCACACGTCGCGCCACTCGACCTTGGCGTCGGGGAGGATCTTGAAGATCATCGCGAACAGCGAGGTGACGACGACCATCGAGATCAGGAAGCTCGCGAATTGCCAGATCACGCCGGGAACCGGCAGCAAATGCTCGAGGTAGCGCGTCAGACCGGAAACCATCGCCGACAGCACCAGCGAGACGAGCAGCAGGAATCCGAAGACCAGCACCATCGAGATGGCCATCGCGCGTTTCCGGAGGAAGCCCGTCACACCTCCATCGGTGGCGGGAGTTATCCTCCACACCGTGTTCAGGGCGTCCTTGAGCTGCGTGAAGAGGCCGGAGGCGCTGAAGATCAGGATCGCAAAACCCACAACCGCCATGACCCCGTTCTTGCCGCTGTCCCGGGCGCCCTCGATCATCCCCTGCAACGCGGAGGCCGCGTCCTGCCCCATGGCCCCGGACAACTGGGCTTCGATGGCCCCGCGGGCGGCATCCTCCCCGAACATGGTCCCGGCGATGGAAATCGCGATGATGAGGATCGGGCCGATCGAAAACACCGAGTAGTAGGCCAAGGCCGCACTCAGCCGCATCGCGTGATCTTCCGACCACGCCTTCGAGGCCGCCTTGATCACATCAACGGCCCGCGGTTTCGGTCTGGAAGCAACAAGTGACATCCGGTTCAGCCCTCGAGCCGCTCTTGGACCCGCTCCTCGAGGTCGTAGCCCTCGGCCGGGATGATCGTGCCCGCCATCCAGCGCCGGACGGCAAGCCGGGCGAGGCCGCCCACCGCGCCGGAGAAGACGGTCCAGACGATCGCCTCCTGCCACCCGACCCGGGGATGAGCCGGATTTTTCGGCGGTTCGACGTGGGTGATCGCGTGGTAGCCGGCGCCGGCCACCGAGCGCGACAGCCGGGCGGCGATGGCCGGGGCGATGAATCCTGCGGCAATGAGTCCTAGGGCCTTGGGAGAAGTGTTCATGAGAGCTTGGGGAAGCGGTGGGATCCGGGCCTGTGCGGACCGCGAAATCCCCTTCCCCTCCCCTTCTCGCAGGATCGGTGCCAGCCATGCCGCCCCCTCAGCCAAGGGATAGCGGGGTACCCACGAAGTCCCGACGTTGCGACTTTCGCACTCCGGGACTGCATGCTGCACGGATCGCTTCCAGCTCGCAGGCTCCGGATCAGCTGACCTTGGCGATCTTCTGCCTCGCCTCCCGGCGCTCCGCGGCATCCGGGTCGGGCTGCGATTGCTCCTCCTGCTTTCCGGGCTCGAAAGTGAACGCGACGTACATCGGGAAATGGTCCGATCCAACGGAGTCGAGCACCTCGATGGCGTGAAGCCGGAAGTGCGGTGAGACAAAAACATGATCCAGCGGCCACCGCATCCACCAGTGCCCGGCATGGAAAGTACTGAAGAAACCCCGGCCGATCCGGGGATCGAGCAAGCCGCTGGTTGATTGGAAAAGACAGGTTGTATGGGACCACGCGACGTCATTCATGTCGCCAAGGACGATGGTGGGCTCCTGGTCCGGCTTCACCCGCTTCGCCACCAACAGGAGCTCGGCATCGCGGTCCGTCGAGCTTTCATCCTCGTCGGGAAAGGGCGGCTTGGGATGGATTGCATGCATCCTCAACAACTCGCCTCCTGGCAGGAGGATCCCGAAATGCACCGACGGGATGTTGTCGCGGACGATGTGTTCGACCTCCGCGTCGATGAGCGGCAGGCGGGAACGGACGACCATCCCGTAGGTGTCGTCCTGCGGGATCTCGACCGCATGGGGATGCGTGTCCGACAGCCGAGCCAGCTGGTCCGTCCACCACTGGTCGGTCTCAAGCGCCACGATGATGTCGGGCATGCGCGCACGGACCGAAGCAACCAGCTTGTCGCTTTCCCGGTTGCTCATCAGGACATTGCTGACCATCAGAATGAGATCCGGTGAATCCTTGGTCGCGGCACCCACCTGGGCCGGCGCGAGCGGCGTGTAGCGCCACATCCACGCCGCGAGCGCGACGAGCGAGGCCAGGAGCAGACCGATGACCAGCCACCCGAAGCGTCTGGTTTCGCCACCGGCCACGACCCAACCGGCGAGCGTCGCGAGGCCCAGGACGAACAACTGGAGCCGCGGGAAATCCCATCCCCGGACCATCCAGGTATCCTTGCGAAGCAGGGGGATGAAGGTTCCTAACACCACCAGCGACGCGAGCAATTCCAGGGCAATGAGCATGACTCCCGACAGGAGCCCCGGTCACCAAGAGGCGCAAGCGATGTCTTTCGATCGCCCGCGAAGTGCGCCCTGACCCGGGAGAACCCGTCCTTGCCTCGCGCCCGGTGATGAGGGAAACCCAGCGCGTGGAACGCGATGGATTGACGCCCGACCGACGCCTGCGCCAGGAAATCCTGCTCGCCCGCGAGCGGGTCTATCGCTTCGGCGAGGCGACGCCGCTCGAGCACCTCGCCCTGCCCGGCCTGGAGATCTGGGTGAAGCGCGAGGACCTCTCGCCCATCAAGGCCTACAAATGGCGCGGCGCCTGCAACCGGATGGCGGTCCTGACGCCTGCCGAAAAGGCCGCCGGGGTGGTCACCGCATCCGCCGGCAACCACGCCCAGGGCGTCGCCCTCGCCGCGCGGGCGCTGGGAATCGAGGCCCGCATCTACATGCCGCGCTCCACGCCGCGGGTGAAGCAGGCCGCCGTCCGCCACCACGGCGGCGATCACGTCGAGATCCTGCTTTCCGGCGACAGCTACGACGAGGCGGTCACCGCCGCCCTCGAGGACGCCGCCCAGTCCGGCGCCACCTATGTCCACGCCTACGACGACCTCCAGGTCATGGCCGGCCAGGGCACGCTGGCCGACGAGGTCGTGCTTTCCGGCCACGGTCCCTTTGACGCCGCCTACCTCCAGGTCGGCGGTGGCGGGATGATCGCCGGCGTCTCCGAGTGGTTGAAGACCTACTGGCCGGAGATCGAGGTGGTCGCGGTGGAAGGCGAAGGCCAGGCATCGATGAAGGCCGCCCTCGCCGCCGGCGAGCCGGTCACGCTCGACCACGTCGACATCTTCTGCGACGGCACGGCGGTCCGCAAAGCGGGTGAGGGACCCTTTGAAATCTGCCGCCAGACCGTCGACCGGGTCGAAACCGTCAGCAACGCCGAGGTCAGCCGCGCCATCCGCACGCTGTGGGAAGGCTTGCGCTGCGTCTCCGAACCATCGGGCGCGATGGGCCTCGCCGCGGTGATGAAGAACCGCGAACAGCTGGAAGGCAAACGGGTCCTGATCGTCGTCACCGGTGCGAACATCGACTTCCTCCAGCTCGGCCTGATCGCCCAGTCCGAAGGTGCCGCCCAGAATCTCTCCCGCACCCTGCGCGTCCGCATTCCCGAGCGCCCCGGCACCATGCTGGAGCTGCTCGACACCTGCTTCGAAGGGCTCAACGTCGCGGACTTCCAGTACGGCAAGTTGCATGAACAGGACGCCTGGCCCGCGTTCACCATCACCGCGGAGGATCCGGCCGTGCTCGAATCCCTGCCCGGCCGCCTCGCCCGCCGCGGCTTCGATTGGGAAGACCTGACCGGCGCCATCGACATCCGCTTCCGCGCGATCCCGCTGCGGGGCGACCTGTTGGCCCACCCGGTGTTCCTGCGGCTCGACTTCTACGAACGTCCCGGCGCCCTGCACGACTTCCTCGCCCAGCGCGTCCGTGGCCAGGTGAACCTCTGCTATTTCAACTACCGCCAGTCGGGCGAACGGATCGGCCGCGCCCTGCTGGGGCTCGATTTCGAAACCGCGGAAAGCCGCAGCGCCTTCCTCGCCAACCTGCCGGAGCACGGCGACGGCTACCGATCCTGCATCCCCGTCGATGAAGCCACGCTGGCGCGCCTGACCGGCCGTTAGACGCCGCCGCGCAGGATCTCGAGCGGCGGGTGATTGCAAACGCCCCGGCTCAACGCCAGCCCCCCCGCGACCGAGATCCCGGTGGCAGCCGCGAATGCCGTCACCAGCAGCCAGGCATCCGGCCACGGCGACACCTTGAAGATGTAGGTCGCCAGGCCCCAGTTGGCAGCCACCGCCAGCAGCACGCCGGTCAGGGCCGACAGGATCCCCAGCGCGGCATACTCGATCGTCAGGATCGTCCGCACCTGGCTCGCCGAGGCGCCGAGGGTGCGCAGCAGGACGCTCTCCTTCAGCCGCACGTCGCGCCCGTTGAGCAAGGTGCCGATCAGAATCGGCAGCCCCGCCAACACGGTGAAGCCCGCCAGCACGGTGACCACCGTGGAGATCTTGCCGAGGATGTCGTGCACCGTTTCAAGGATCAGCGTCAGGTCGATCGCGGTGACATTGGCGAATTGTTTCGCCAGTTCCCGTTGCAACTCCCCCGAGGCCGCCGCGTCGGGCGTGCGGGTCGTCACCACGTGGAATCCCGGCGCGTCCTCCAGCACGCCCGGCGGGAAGACCATGAAGAAGTTGAGGTTGAAGCGGCTCCAGTCGACCCGCCGGATGCTGCTCACCCGGGTCCGGATCGGCATCCCCTGCACATCGATGGTGAGCTCGTCGCCGAGTCCCACCTTCATGTCGTTGGCGATCCCCTCCTCCAGCGAAAGCGGCACCACTTCCTCGCGGTCGGCCGGCTCCGTCGCCAGTTCGCCGGCGACCAGGGTCTCGGTGTCGTTGAGGAAATCGCGGTAGGTCGAGCGGAACTCGCGCCGCGCCACCCAGCGCGGCACACCCGTGGCTTCGCGAACCTTCACCCCGCGCACCGACTCGATCCGCATCGTCACCATCGGCGAACTCTCGAGCACCGGCAGCCCCTGCTGCTCCATCACTTTTCTCACCCCCGGCTCCTGGTCCAGTTGGACGTCGATCAGGTAAAGGTTGGGACTTCCCGGGCCGCGGCTGATGTCCAGTTTGCCGTTGATCAGGTTGCCCGCCAGCAGCACGGTCACCAGCAGGAAGGTGCCGAGGCCGAGCGACAGCAGGAACAGAAGCGTCTGGTTCCCCGGCCGGTGGAGATTGGAAATGCCCTGCCGGACCAGATAGGGCCAGCGTGCCCCGACCAGCCGGCGGGTGACCGACATCAGCGCTTTCGCCACGCCGACCAGCACCAGGAACGCCACCGCGAGTCCGCCGACCATGGCCAGTGCTCTTTTCCAATTCGGATCATTGGCATGGGCGAGCATCACCATCAGCCCGACTAACAATCCGTAAACGGGCAGCAAGCGCAGGACGCCCCCCTGCAGGCTCGCGCCATTCCGCAAGGTCGCCGCGGGCGACACCCGGCGGATCTTCAGCAAGGGCAGCAACGCGAAGCCGCAACACACCGCGAAGCCGGCGGCGGTCGTCTGCGCGACGACTTTCCACTCCGGAGTCAGGCCGATGGAAATCGGCAGGTCGTCACGGAAGAAGGCCAACACGCCGGTCTGCAAGCCGATCCCGAGCGCCGCCCCCAACAATGCGCCCAGCAGCCCCAGCGCCGCGGCCTGCACGAAATAGATCGCGAACGCGACCTGCCCCGGGCAGCCGAGGCAACGCAGGATGGCGATGGTCGGCACCCGCCGCGCGACATGGGCATGCACCGCCCCCGCCACGCCGATCGCTCCCAGCGCTAGCGAGGCCAGCGCGATCAGCCCGAGGAACCTCTGGAAGTGATCGAGCGCATCGCCGAGCGTCTCCCGCCGGTCCTCCGGTGTTTCCAGCCGCCAAGAGGTCTTCGGGAAATTTTCGCGCACCCGATCCTTCAGCTCGCGGGACGGCGGGCCGTCCGGGATCTCCAGGTGCACCTGGTGCGAGCTCATGCTGTTCTTCCCCAGCAGGCCGCTGCGCTCCATGTCCGCCAGCCGCACGTAGGCCTCGGGCGCGAATCCGCTGAAGCGGCTGCCCCGCGGCGCCGGCTTGTCCACGACACCGAGGATCCGCAGTTGGATCCCGCCCAGTTCCACCTCGTCGCCCGTCTTCGCGCCGAACTGGTCGAGCAAGGCCGGCTCCAACAGGATGCCGCCCTCCCTTTGCAAGCGCCCCCAGGCATCCGCCGGCCGCGTCTCGACCTTCCCGTAGAACGGGTACTCGCCCTCGATCCCGCGCACCTGCATCAACCGCGCACCGCCGTCCGGCAAGAAGCGCAGCATCGACGGGAAGGTGATCTCGCGGCTGATGCGCGTCGCCATCGCCGACAAGCGTTCAATGTCCTCCGAACCGATCGCTCGCCGCGACGAGACCTGGAGATCGGACCCTAACAACGCCTTCGCCTCGGCGCCGATCCCCCGCTCCACGCTCCGTTTCAGCGAATGAATCGCCGTCAGCGCCGCGATCCCGGAAACGATCGCCAGTGAGAAGATTACCAGCCGCGTCCGCTGGGAGCGGCTGTCGCGCCACGCCATCCGCCAGGTCCAGGGATGGAAAAGCGCCGACCAGAAACGGCGGGGCAAGGGACGGATCTCAGACGCCGGCATGCTCCTCCTCCGCCACGATGCTTCCGCCGCTCATCTTCACCACCCGCCGTGCCTTCGCCGCGAGCGCCGGGTCGTGGGTGACCAGCACCAGCGCGGTGCCGGCGTCACGGTTCAGCCGGAACAACATGTCGACGATCGGCCCCGCGGTCTCGGCGTCGAGGTTGCCGGTGGGCTCGTCGGCGAAAAGGATCTTCGGCCGGTGGATGAAGGCCCGCGCCAGCGCGACCCGCTGCTGCTCGCCGCCGGAAAGTTGCAGCGGGTAATGATCGAGCCGGTCGCCGAGGCCGACCTGCCGCAGCAATTCCGCGGCTTCCTTCTGCCGGCCGCTCTCGCCGCGCAGCTCCAGCGGCACCAGCACGTTTTCGATCGCGGTCAGCGTCGGGATCAGCTGGAAACTCTGGAAGACGAATCCGACCAAGCGGTTGCGCAGCGCGGCCCGGGCGTCCTGGTCGAGTTCTTCCAGGGGCTGGCCGTCGAGTTTCACCGAGCCGGCCGTGGCGTCGTCGAGTCCCGCGCAAAGGCCCAGCAAGGTCGTCTTGCCGCTGCCCGACGGCCCGATGATGGCGCAGGTGTCGCCTTCCCCGAGGCTGAAGCTGACATCCCGCAGCACGGTCAACTCGTGGCTCGCGGTGCGGTGGATCTTGCGCAGTTCCGACACCTCGAGGAGGGGTCGTTTGACAGCGTCCGGGGCGGCGTCCAAACTCGGGGTCGATGCGGATGACATTGCGGAAATTTCTATGCGCCGGGCTGCTGCTCGCCACGGGCGGCGCACTATTGGCCGAAGACGAGCCGAATGCAAACGGCGCGGCGAAACGTGTCGTGATTCTTGGCGACAGCATCACCGCCGGGTACGGGCTCGATCCGCAGGAGGCCTATCCGGCGCTGCTCCAAAAGAAGATCGACGCCGCCAAGCTGCCCTACAGCGTGACCAACGCGGGTGTCAGCGGCGACACCACCGCCGGCGGCTTGCGGCGGGTCGCCTGGGCGCTCGGCAAAGGCGCCGACGTGATCGTCGTCGCCCTGGGTGGCAACGACGGACTGCGGGGGATTTCTCCGGAAGAAACCAGAGCCAATCTGACCGGCATCGTCGACAAGGCCCGGGAGAAAAACCCGGCCATCAAGATTGTCATCGCCGGCATGCAAATGCCCGACAATCTGGGCGCCGACTACACGACGAAATTCAAGGCGCTCTTCAGCGAGGTGGCCAAGGAGCGGAAGGCCGCGCTGGTTCCCTTCCTGCTGAAAGGAGTCGGCGGCGACGGAAAGCTGAACCAGGCGGATGGCATTCACCCGACCGCGGAGGGCCAACGCATTGTCGCCGAGAACGTGTGGCAGATACTCCAGCCCGTGATCAAGGGCGGCTGACCCGCCGCCTCCTTCACGGACTATAAAGGACATTCAAGCGCCCGAACTGAACGGGAGTTCCCGCGGGCACCACGAATTCGAAGGTCGTCCTGACGTAGTCGGCGTTTAACGGCGTGTCGCTGGACGTCACCCCCGCCGGCGGCGAGCCGAAGACGAGCGAGGATGCGGCTTCCAGGCGATAATCGAGAACCGCCGACCCGGCGCGCCGGATGCTGCGGGCGATGAACTTGTACGAGGCGCCGTCGGGAACGATCTCGATCGTCGGCAGTCCCTTGGTGGCCGTCGCGAGGTGGTTGATGGTCGACGCGTCGGCGAGATTCGGGTTCATGTTGAAGGCCATCTCCTCGTAGTTGAGCACCCCGTCCCCGTCGGGGTCTTCGAAGGGATCGGTGTCGGTTCCCGCCAATCCGAACGATTCGGCGTAGGCCTGCACCTCGGCGGTTCCCTCGGCCCAGAGCACGTGGTCCCCGTCGATGCTGGCGGCGAAAATGTCCAGGTCTCCGTCGTCGTTGAAATCCCCGGCCACCACGGCGGAGGTGTTGCGGAGCCCGAAACCGCCGTCCAGAGTGAAGCTCCCGCTCCCGTCGTTGAGCCAGACCTCGTCGGCCACCCCGCTCCCCTGCTGCTTGCCAATCCAAAGATCCATGTCGCCGTCGCCACCGAGATCGATCGCCGCGGCCGAACGGATCGAGAACGGTCCGAAGGCCTGGCCGGACTGGGTGAACGACCCGCTGCCGTCGTTGGTCCAAAGCTTGCCGCCGCCGATGATGTTGGCGGCAAAAATGTCGGTGCTGCCGTTGCCGTCGAAATCGGCGAGCACCGCGCTGTTGGTGAATCCGGTGCCGATGTCCTGGGCCGTCTTTACGAAGCCTCCCGAGCCGTCGTTCAACCAAACGCTGCTCGGTCCTGCATAACTCGAGACGAAGACATCCGGATGCGAGTCGGCGTTGAGAAACCCGACCGTGATCCCCGAGGTCTGGGTGGCCGAAAGCGCGTCCTCACCCGTGAAGCTGCCCGCTCCGTCATTGCGGTAGATCCGGTCCTGACCCGAAATGCCGACGATCGCGTCGAGGTCCAGGTCGCCATCGATGTCGACCAGTTCGACGGACGAACCGTTGGCGGCGTCGAGGAGCTGGGGGCCTTCGGTGAACTGGCCCGTGCCATCGTTGAACCAGACGCGGTCCGCCAGGTCGGCGCTGCCGGAGTACTGGTTGTTGGCGATGTAGAGATCGAGGTCGTTGTCACCGTCGAGATCTCCCGCCGCGACATCCCCACAGTTGTTTCCGAAGCCGTTGGCCAGGTCCGCGGTGGCGGTGAACTGACCCGCGCCGTTGTTGGAAAGGATCGTGGTGATGCCGGTCACGTTGGCGAGGGCGACGTCAAGGTCGCCGTCCCCGTCGAAGTCCCCGCTGGCGACCCCCGAGGCACTGCCGCCGCCCAACCGCTGGCCCGTGTCTTTCACCGGACCACCCTGGCCGGCGGGCACCCGCTTCCACACCTCGCTGCCGAATCCGTTCACGGCGAGGAAGTAGTCGGTGTCGGTATCGCCATCGAGGTCGGCGGCCACGATCTGGATCGCCCGGCCGATGCCCAGCGTGACCGGTGCGAGGCTGAAGGAACCCGCGCCGTTGTTGAGCCAGATCGTGTTCGGCTGGGTCACGTTGTTGCCCACCACTGCGTCGGCGTCCCCGTCGCCGTCGACATCGCCGAGCACCACGCAGAACGAGTAATTGTCGCCGAGCGACTGGCCGCCGTTGGAGAAGTTCCCGGCACCATCGTTGAACCACACCTCGTTGTCGTCCTCGAAAGGCGGATTGAAACCATCGGCGAGATAGGCGTCGAGGTCGGTGTCGCCGTCCAGATCCGCGAAGGCGATGTCGAAGGTCGTTCCGCTCCCGAGCGCGGTCGGGCTTTCGGTGAAGATCCCGCTCCCGTTGTTGAGCCAGATCTTGTTCGGGCCGTTGATCGCCAGCGCGATGTCCGGATGGGTGTCGTTGTTGACGTCGGCGACCGTGACCCCTTGGACAAAGGCCATGGCGATCACCTGGCCGCTGTTGGTGAAGACGCCCGGCTGGCTGCCGCTCTGGTTGTTGATCCAGATCTCGGAGGGATGATCGGAAGAGTTCGAGGGAAAGACCGCGTCAAGGTCGAGGTCATGGTCGATGTCGACGAGGGCCATCGAGGTTCGCGAATAGTTACCGCCCAGCGCCTGGCCGCTGTCGGTGAAATTGCCACTGCCGTCGTTGAGCAGGACCTTGCAGGGACCGAAGTGACTGGCGATGACCAGATCGAGATCGAGATCGCCGTCGACGTCGCCGAGTTTCCCCGCTCCTCCCGCCGGCAAGGGTGCCGCCGTGCTGCTTGCCGAGAAATGCCCGCTGCCGTCATTGAGCAGCACGGTGCCCTCGCCCTCCAACTGGATCAGGCAGATGTCGATGTCGCCGTCGCCATCAATGTCACCATGGGCGGCGTCGAGGGTGGAGATTCCTTTGATCGGTTGCTCCCAAGCGACCTGAAAGTCGCCGAAAACGGGCATCAACAAACCGGGCAGCAGGATGAGGGGAAGGATTTTCATGACGGGGGGGAACGACTTTTCGCACTCAAGGCTACAGACCTCGCCCGGTGCCGCAAGAACTCATCGCCCCGGAAGTTGCGTCGGAACGAGAAACCAAGATTGCATCATGCACCATTCAACCTCACTCCCGGACCTTCCAAGCAAAAGCTTCAGGTTATGTTCCTAATATCTCCCCCCCCTTCACCAACCCGCCATGCTCCAGCAAGACATCAAGATCCCGGACGCCCTGCCCGCGGCGTCCCGAGACGACCGATCAGCCGCTGCAATCTCAAGCGGGTGTGCCGGAGGCTGAGGAGGCAGGGAACGTTGGAAAGCACGCCATAGGCAACGATGACCCAATTCGCCGGATATGGGTTCCACGCCACGAACGCGGCGATGACGACCATCTGGATCCAGTGGGCGAACTCGCCGCGACGGGTTTCCGCAATGAATTCGTCGAGGTATTCGGGATCGATGGATTGCAGCCGTCCCTTCGCGAAGCCCGCGAACCAAGGGGCGGCATCGGGCAGCCACTTTTTCCATCGGCGGATGTGGAAGCAGCGCTCGTAGACATCGCCGGATTTCTCCCAGCGACGCTCCCGGAACAGCGCCCGATCCCTGCCGAACCACGCCCGAGGAAGCCGCGTCGTCCACCACGACACGCCGAGGTGCACCGCGGGGATGCCGAGGCAGTTGAGGGCGATGATCCACGGAACCGGCAGCTCAATCCACATCGCGATTCTTCCAACGGGTCTTGGTTCCGCGCCGCCGTCCGATCAGGGACCTGAAGAACAAGCCTTGGTAGAACAGCAATCCCAGGGGGAACAGCAGCGCGCCGAGCGGCGAAAAATTTCCCGCGAGCCGGAAGGCGTGCAGGCATTGCAGCGCATAGGCACCATAGGCCGTGGTCGCCGCTATCCGGAAAACGGGGGGAGCGGACGGCAGCAAGGAGAGCACCGCACCAAGCATTGCCAGCATGCCGCCGGTGATCCAGACCGAGCTGAAAACCAGTGCCCCCCGGTCGGTCGCGCTGGCGCCGCTGGCAAATCCCTTCATCCAGCTCGCCCGGAGGTCGGTAAAACCACCGGGGAACATCCTCATCGAGACGCTCCCCCGCCCCAGGAAGCACTTCCGGACGATGCCTTGCTCGCGGAGGTATCGGGATAGATGGAAATTCTCCAACACCTCGTCGCGGACCGGGGCATGGCCGCCGACCTGTAGGTAGTGCCGCTTTGAGATCAACAGGCACTGGCCGAAAAGCGCTTCGTCGGAACCACGGACAACGCCGAACGCGTTGATTCCGGCTAGCATGATGACATTGAAAAAGGCCGAGAGCTCCTCGTAGGGACGACGAATCCGGTGATAGGGGCAGATCGAGAAGACCGTGCCCGGCTGGCTTGTTAGAGCGGCGATCCGTTCCATCGATCCTTCCTCCAGCCGCACGTCGGCATCGAGAAACAGCAGCCACTCCCCGGCCGCCGACTCCGCGCCTTGCTGGCACGCCCATGGCTTGCCCTTCCAGCCCACCGGCAGGCTCGCCGACTCCAGCACCCGCACTCCTTTCTCGGTCGCGATGGCGGCAGTCCGGTCCGAAGAATCGTCGTCGACCACGATGACCTCCCGCGGCCGCACCTGCTGCATGCCGATCGAGTCCAGCAAGCCGCCGATGTTCCCCTCCTCGTCGCGCGCGGGGACGACGACCGAGATCCCGTCGGCGCTCCCGCTGCCGGGCGGCAGGAACCGCGGCCGGCCGAGAATCCGCCAATAGGACGCGGCACAGAGGAGAGACAGCGAGGGGAGGATCAGCAACATGGGGTCAGTCCGGCGGCTGGCGGGCGATGATCCGGTCGGCGACCTTCTGGCCGGAGAGGATGGCCATCGGCATGCCCCCGCCCGGGTTCACGCTGCCGCCGCAGAAGTAGAGATTCTTGTACTTGGAGCTGCACTTCGGCGCCTTGAAGCCGCGGTTGAGCTTCCAATCGGTCACCACACCGTAGATCGAACCGCGGTTGCTGCGGTACATCCGCTCGATATCGACCGGGGTCAGCAAATCCTCGGTGACGATGTTCCCGCGCAGGCCGGCAAGGCCCATCCGCTCGAGTTTCACCATCACCCGCTCCCGCAGCTTCAGGTAGTCCTCGTGGCCGATTCCGGATCCTTCTTCAAGTGGCGGGATGTGCGGGAGGATCTTGATGATGTCGCAGCCCGCGGGGGCCTTCGCCGGATCCGAGCGGGTCGGCGCGACCACGTAGATGGTGGGATCCTCCGGCAGCTTCCCCTCGTGGAAGACGCTGTTGAAGTGGTCGTGCTGCTTGGCGGAGTAGAAGAAATTGTGGTGGGCGAGCTGCGGGTAGACGACCTTGGTTCCCACGTGAATCACCAGCCCCGAACAGGCCGGCTGGAACTTCTCCAGCTTCTTCATGAATGCGGGCGGCTCGCCGAGCAGCTTCTCGTAGACAGGGATGACCTCCATGTTGCTGACCACCAGATCGCAGGGAAAGATCTCACCGTTCTCAAGACGAAGGCCGCTGACGCGGTTGCCATCCTTCGCGATCGACGCGACACCGGTGCTCAGGTGGACCGGGATCGCCATTTCCCCCATCAACCGGCCTAGTCCTTCGGCCAGGGCATACATCCCGCCGCGGACGTACCAGAGGCCGTGATCGAACTGGATCATCGGCATCAGGTTCATGTAGCCGGGCGAATCCACCGCCGAGGAGCCGACGTACTTGATGAAGTACTCGAAGATCGCGCGAAGGTGCGGGTCGCTGAAGCGGCTGGCGATCGACTCCGCCATGCTGTGCCGGTAGTCGATCCTCCAACCGGATTTACGGAGCGCGTAGTAGCGGAGGAACTCCCACAAGCCGTCGATCCCGCGCTCGAAGTAGCCCTGCTCGATCACCTCGTGCTGCTCGCGGGCATAGGCGAGGAAATCCCGGAACTCCCCCCAATGGCGGGCGGGGTCGCCCGGGAGTTTCTCCAGCTCGCGCTCCATCGCGGCCATGTCCTGGTGCAGGTCGAGCACCAGGCCGTCCTCGAAGAAGTTCCGCCAATGCGGATTCACGGGCTCAAGCCGGACGTAGTCGTCCATCTCCCTGCCGGCACGCGCGAACAGGTCGCGGAAATATCGCGGCAAGGTGAAGATCGACGGCCCGAGGTCGAAGGTGAAGCCATCCTTCTCCAGCACGTTGAGCTTGCCGCCGATCCGCGGGTTCTTCTCGAACACTTCCACCTCGTAGCCGGCCGCACGAAGCGAGATCGCCGCCGAGATGCCGCCGAGACCGGCTCCGATGATGGCGACGCGAGGGGATGGCATGTTGCCATCCTTGCCTACTTTGCCCCCTTGTCAACGGGCTCCACCGCCCTAGTTTCGATGGATTTCCCCGAGACCGCATGACCGAACCCCAGCCCTCCATTTCCGGCATCTTCACCGGGCAACGTTCATTCTTCGACAAGGGAGGAACCCGCGACCTCGACGCGCGGCTCAAGGCGCTGGCCCGGCTGGAGTCGGCGCTCCAGGACCTCCGGCAGGAAATGCTCGATGCGCTCGCGAGTGACCTCGGCAAACCGGAGATCGAAGCCTATCTCTCCGAGCATGTCTTCCTGTTGGAGGAAATCCGGCTGACCTTCCGGTCGCTCCGTGGCTGGATCAAGCCGGCGCGGGCCGGACACCCGGTGTACTTTCTCCCCAGCAGGAGCCAGGTGATCCGGGAGCCTTTCGGGGTCGCCCTGGTGATCGCCCCCTGGAACTACCCGATCCAACTCGCGCTCAGCCCGCTGATCGCGGCGATCGCGGCCGGCAACACCGTGATCCTCAAACCCTCCGAGATGGCTCCAGCCAGCGGCAGGTTCCTCGCCCGGATCGTCGACCGCTGCTTCCCGCCGGAATGGGTCACGGTGATCCCGGGCGGCAAGGAGACCAGCGAGGCGCTGTTGGAGCAGGCCTTCGACTTCATCTTCTTCACCGGCAGCACGACGGTCGGACGGGCCATCGCCGAGAAGGCGGCCAAGCGTCTGACGCCCTGCGTCCTCGAGCTGGGCGGCAAGTGCCCCTGCGTCGTCGACCGCGGTGCCGACCTACCGCAAACGGCCCGGCGGATCCTCATCGGGAAACTCTTCAACGCCGGGCAGACCTGCTTCGCCCCCGATTTCGTGGCCGTACACGAGAGCGTCCGCGACGACATGGTGAAAGCCCTGGAGGAGCTGTTAGACTCACGGCCTTGGGAGCAGGAAATGGCGCGGATCGTCAACCGGCACCACTTCGACCGCCTCCGCGGACTCATCCAAGGTGATGTCATCGGCAAGGGTGACGACGATCCGCAGCGCCTGCACCTCGCACCCCGGATCCTGCCCCGCGCGGAGTGGGATGACCCGGCGATGGAGGAGGAAATATTCGGCCCGATCCTGCCGGTGGTGGGCTTCTCCTCACTGGACGGTTTGATCGAGCGTCTTCGGGGACACCCCACCCCGCTCGCGCTCTATTGCTTCTCCCGCGACGAGGCATTCATCCGGACGCTGCTGGAGCGCGTGCCGTCGGGCGGCGCCTGCATCAACGACGTCGGCAAGCAGGCGATGAACCTGCACCTTCCCTTCGGCGGCGCCGGTGCCAGCGGCCACGGCTGTTATCGCGGCCGGCACGGCGTCGAGGCCTTCAGCCGCCCGAGATCGGTGACCCGCCGCTACTTCCTGCCCGATCCCTTCGAGCTGCTGCCACCCCGCGACCGGGCCATGGAACGATTGCGGAAATGGCTCCGTTAGATCACGCCGGCTGGGCGACCAGCAAGTCGCTGGCGAAGTCGACCCGCTCCCGTTCGACCCCGTCCGAGCTGCAGATCAGGTTCGCGGAAATACGGCCGCTTTCGTAGATCGTCGGCAACCCGCTGCCCGGGTGAGTACCGCCACCGACGAGGTAGATGTTGCCGAAGCCCTGCAGCTTGTTTCGCGGCCGAAGGTAGAGCATCTGGTCCAGGGTGTGGGCGAAGTTGAAGGTCGCGCCGATGAAGATGTCGGCTTCTTCCCACCCCTGCGGCGTGATGATCCGTTCTTCCACGATGTGATCGCGCAGGTCCTTCATGCCGGTCTTGGCAATGATCCGGTCGATGACCTTGTCGCGGTACTCCTGTTGGAAGGATTCCCAGGACTGGCCGTGGCGGCGGTTGACCGTCGGCACCAGCACGTAGAGCTGCGAATGCCCCTCCGGGGCGACGGTGCGGTCATTGATGCTCGAGTTTCGCACGTAGACCGACGGATCGGCGGACACCTCGCGCTCGCCCTGGATATCCCGGACGTTGCGGCGGTAGTCGTCGGCGAAGATGATGTGGTGGTGCGGTTCGTCCGGGTAGATCTTGTCGAGCCCCAGGTAGAGCATGAAGGTCGAGCACGAGAACTTCTTCTTGAGCAGCGACTCCCTCGGCTCGCTCCGGTCGCCGAAGATCGTGGTCCGGGCGTGGGCGTAGTCGGCATTGACCACCAGTTCGTCGCAAGGAACCAGTTCGCCCGAGGTCAGGAGAACCGCGGACGCCCGGTCGCCGTCGTAGCGGATCTCCGCGACCTCGCTGTCGAGCCGGAGCTTGCCGCCTTCCTCTTCGAAAACCCGTGCCATCGCCACCGAGATGTTCGAGAGCCCGCCCTCGACGTGATAGATCCCGTGGGCGTACTCGATGTACGACAGGATGCTGAAAAGCGCCGGGCACTTCCACGGCGACATCCCGAGGTACTTCGCCTGGAAGGTGAACGCGAGCTTGAGCCGCTCGTCGTCGAAATAATCACCGAGCACGTCCATCACCGACTTGGTCGTGGCGACGTAGGGCAGCGCCTTGAGCAATTGCAGGCTCAGGTAGGACTTCAGCTCGTGGTAGGGCTTCTGCAGGCAAGGGTAGATCGCACGCAGCTTCCCGGCGTGATCCCGCATGAAGCGCCGGTAGTGCTCCGACTGGCCGGGGAAGGCCGCCTCGATGTTGCGGACCATGGTTTCCTCGTCCGAGCTGGTCTCCATCGACAGGTCGCCCCAGGTCAGGCGGGTCATCGGGTCGAGCTTGACGAATCGCAGATAGTCCTCCGGCTTGCGGCCGGTTTCGGCGAAGACTTCGTCGAGGGTGAACTTCTGGTGGAGGAAAGTCGGGCCGGTGTCGAAGGTGTAGGGGCCGGCCTTCAGCGCCGCATTCCGGCCGCCGACCACCGGGGATTTCTCCAGGATGGTCACGTCGTAGCCGCGATGAGCCAGGATCATCCCGCTGGTCAATCCGCCGGGGCCGGAGCCGATGATCACGATCCTTTTCTTCGTCGCTTGCATGAGTCGCCGCCAATCTTGGCGAGATCGGGCAATTTGCCAGCGTTGATCTCGGAAAACAGCGCCTTCCAGGCGGATCCCGGGGCGCCGATGAATCCTTCAAAGCGACTTCAGGTGCTTGTCCGCGAAGTCGAGATACTGCGCCCAGTCGTAGGGCAGGACGTCGTGCTTGCCGTCGCGGACGTGGTAGCCGATGCCGCCCTGCACGGTTTTGTTAGGTGCCGGCCAGCTATCGCACGGCAGCCCCTCGGCCCCGAGCAGCCGGAACACCGGCTCGGCGGCTTTCGCCGCCGCGAACTCCCCCTCGGCGTCCGCGTAGGTGTCCTCGACGGCGCTGGCGATGTAGACCGGACGCGGCGCGACGAGGGAAATGACCTGATGCTGGTCGAACGGCAGCGCGGTGTCCCTGCCGGCATACTTCCTGAAATTCCGCGCGAACCAGTGCGGGAAAACCTTGGTCAGGCGGGCGATGTCTTCCCCGATCCCTCGGTGGAACAACTTCGCCCCCCCGGCTCCGGACTCGTTGCTGAGAACCATGGCGAAGCGCTCGTCGCTGGCGCCGGCCCACAGGGCGGCCTTGCCGAGCCGGGAAAAGCCGAACACCGCCACCCGCTTGGAATCGATCGCCGGTTCCTCTTCCAAGGCATCCAGCGCCCGGCTCAGCGACCAGGCCCAGGCACCGATCGTGCTGAAATTGTCATCGCCTTCTTGCAGGTCCGGAAACAGCGGGTGCACCCCGCTGGCAAAGTGCGGCTCGTGGTCGGCGGCGACATCCTCACGGTACATCGTTGCCAAGGCATAGCCCCGCGACAGGATCTCCTCGACCGGCCATTGGCTGGCATTGGCGCCGCGGGTCGCCTCGGTGGCGCGGTTCTTCTCCACGCCGGCGAGGTCCGCGTAGGAAGTGCGCTCTTCCACCCAGCTTTCGGTCAGGCGGATGCCAGGATCCTTGTGGATCGCGTGGTTGCCCCAGAAGTTCAGGCCGAGGATCGCCGGCGCGGGCCCCTTCGCTTGGTTCGGCACATAGACCAGCAGGTCCATCCGCGGGCCATCCGCGCCACCCGGCCGGATGGCGATCTGGATCCGCGTCGCCTTGCCGCCGAGCGCCGAGGGTTCGCGGTCGAAAACTTCAAACGTCATCGCCCCGGGCCGGCCGGGGTTGCGGCCATACATCTCCCGGGTGAACAGCTCCAGCAGCTCCGGCCGGCGCTTCTCCCTCCACTCCACGGCGGTTCGGACCTTCGAACCATCGATCGCAAGCAGCGGGTCGGGAAGGTCGCCGGCCGCCGCGGTGGAAATCGCGACAACCGCGAAGGAAAGGATCGTCGACTTCATTTGCCGGCCGGTTCGGGCTCCGGCGCGGCCTTGCCGGTCAACGCCATGACCGCCGCCTTGGCCATCTCGCCCGCCCCCTCGGTGTTCGGGTGCACGCGATCGGGCAACAGCTCCGGTTTGCCTTCCAGCGCCTTGTGCATGTCGATCACCCCGAGATTCATGTCCTCGGCCATCTCGTCGATGCGCTTGATCCAGACCTTGAGGTTCTTCTCGTTGATCCCGAAGTTCCCTGGCTCCGTCACCGGGCAGGGCCGGCACACGTAGATCCGCGGCTCGCTGGAGAGTCCCTGGAACGAGTTCACCAGCTCGACGTAGTCGTCGGTGAATTCCTTCTCGTGCTCCCAGTTCTGCGGCTTGGTGTCGTTGGTGCCCAGCATGATGATCACCACGTCGGGCTCGAACTTGAGGGCCTCCTTGTAGGCGTTCTCGATCCAATACGGCATGTCGCCCTTCTTCAGCAGCGTCCGGCCGCCGACGCCGAAGTTCCGGACATTCCACTCCTTGCCGAGCATTTCCTGAAGCTGCGCCGGGTAGGCCCGGCCGGGCTCCGCGCCGGAGCCTTGGGTGATGCTGTCGCCGATGCAGGCGACCTTGACCGGGGCCTTGTAGTCCGCCGGCTTGATCGGGCTCATCGGATCGGCGGCCCAGGCGGAGGCGGCCAGCAGGCCGGCGAAAATCGAAAGTGCGCGGAGTTTCATAGCGATCCTCCTACGTTGCGGGAATGCGGTTCGATCCGGAATGACAGATCATGTCACGATGCGCGGCATGCCCAGCGCAACTTGGCCGGTGAGCTCCGCGGATTGCTCCGCCGCTCGTCGGGCCCCGCGACGATCACCCCGTCGCTGATCTCCGCGTAGGTGCCGTCATTCAGACCCGCCTTGAAGGCATGCTTCACCCGCCGGTCTTCGCCCGAATGAAAGGTCAGCACCGCCACCCGTCCCCCCGGCGCCAGGCAATGGGGCAGCTGCCTCAGGAAGGCATCCAAAGAGGAGAATTCCTCGTTCACCGCGATCCGCACCGCCTGGAACACCCGCCGGACCGTCAGCTCCCGGCGTTCCTCGTCGAGGCGCGCCACCGCGGCAACCCCGCGGACCGCCCCGGCAAACTCGCATGTCCCCCCGAACCGCCCCCCCGCCAGCGCCGCGGCGATCTCGTCCGCCAAGGGTTCGTCCGAGTTCTCCGACAGCACGACCGCCAGCTTCTCGGCCGAAATTTTCGCTACCCAATCCGAAGCCGGCACCCCGCGGCCGGGATTCATCCGCATGTCGAGCGGGCCGTCGGCCTTGAAGGTGAAGCCGCGCGACGGATCGTCGAACTGCATCGAGGAACAGCCGAGATCGGCGAAGACGAAATCCACCGCCTCCAACGCCTGGCGGTCGAGCGCCTTGCGGATCCCCGCGTAGTTCGAATGAACCGCGGTGAACACCTCCGGCCCGTATCCCGCGGCCCGCAGGCGAGCCTCGGTCTTCGGTTGCTCGATCGGATCGAGGTCGAGCCCGATCAAGCGGCCGCCGGGAGAGATGTGCGACAGGATCTCCCGCGCGTGACCACCGTAGCCGAGGGTGCAGTCGACACCTGTTAGACCGGGCGCGAGGCGCAGCGCATCGAGGCACTCCTCCACCATGATGGGCACGTGCATCCCCGCCGGGGTCTTCCCCGACTCCAGCACCTTGCCGATCGTCTCCGCAAAGCGCGCGGGATCGTGCTCCTTGTACTTGTCCTCGAAGCGCCGCGGGTTCTTCCCGGAGTAGCGCTTGCGTCGCGGCGGCCGCGGCGTGTCGTCCATGGCCGGAAGCTACAATCCGGAGACCCGGACCTGCCAACCGAAACTAGCGCCCGATCCACAAGCCGTTGGCGACCGCCTGCCCTAGTGACCGCGCTTGGAACCCGAGGCACCCTGGTCGATCGGGGGCAGCTCGAACCCAGGCCGGCTCTCGGGCCAACGGAAGCCCGGGTCGATCGCAGGTGTCCGGCCCGCCTTCCAGACCCCGAAGGTCCAGTTCAGGGCCCGGGCATAGGTGCCGAGCGGACGTACCTGCCCGGCTTCCGTCCACGTCCCGTAGCTCCTGAGCCATTGGCCTTCCGCCTGCCATTTCACGTCGATCGCAGCGATCGCTTTCCCTTCCCAGGTGATCAAGGTCGGGCTGTATCGAACCGCAGTCGCAGCGGTATTGAAATCGGTGTCACTCTGGATCTTTGAATCCCCGTCGAGATGTGCCGATACCCGCAGGACCGGCGCATTCTCGCCCTCGCCGCCGGCCGTGATGTGCGCCACGGTCCGGCGAACCCACTCCTTCTTCCTGGGCCCGCCCTTGGCATCCGCCTCATAGGTCCAGAACTCCCGGACAACCGCCAGATGCGCGGTTGCTTGGAACTCGAACGCCCCGGGCAAGGCCACCGAGTCGCCTTGGTTGGGCGGATCGTGGACCTCGAGCCAATGGGCCACCTTCCACTCGACGCCCTCACCGTGCTCGTCCAACTCGCGGTGAACCGGTGCCATCATCAACGCGCCGTCGAAAGTCTCCGGTTGTGCGTCCCCGCAACTGTCCTTTGCCGGACTGTGGTAGCAGAAGAACCGGAACACTCCTCCATCTTCACGTGCGGCCCCCGGCGCGAGTCCAGACGACGAATCCGTTTTGTCCGGCACGGCCTTGACCGGCGGATCCGCATCCCCGCCGGAATGCCGAGGCTGCGGAGTCCGACCATTGTCGGGAGACTCTCCCGGTTCGGGAAGCGGCAGCATGCTTGATCGAACTCGAGGAGCGCTTCCGCCGATCATCCGCTCCAAGTCTTCGGGCAACTCCCTTGCTTTGGCGGCGTCGAGCATCTGCTGCCCCAGCTCGTCCGCGCCGCCGGATCCGACCAGTTTTCCCGCCCATCTCTCGGCCTGAGCGAAATCACCTGTCAGCAGGTAGAGCCGCGCCAATCCGTGCCAGGCTGCCGTCGCGCCACGGCCCGCCGACTTGAGAAGGAACGGCTCGGCTCCGACATAATCGTGCCGGGCCAACGCGATCTGCCCGAGTCCATTAAGCGCGGCGGCGTGATCGGGATCGAGCCCGACCGACCTGCGGAAGGCTTCTTCGCCCGCCTTCGGGTCACCCGAGTTGAAGCATGACCACCCGAGCCCGTTCCATGCGTCGGGGTCACCGGGAGCGACTTTCACCGCCTCTTCGAACATCGGCCGTGCTTCCGCCGGTTTGCCGGACCGCCACACCTGCCAGGCCTTGGCGGTCAGCCCGGCGGCGGGCGAACGCCCCGGGTGCCAGTTTCCTAACAGCAGCACGAGACCGAAGGCGATCCCCGCGGTGATCAGGCTCCTGACGTGAACCGGCGGATAGCCCTCGCGGGCGACCGGGCCCTTGGACAGGTTGTGGCAGACGCCGATCACCGCGGCGACCAGGCCAAGGGTCAGCGGCAGCAGGTTGGCCGTGGATGTGTAGCCGGTCGCGACGGCGAGCCTCATCGACCCTAACAGAACCAGGATCACCGCCGCCAGGAACGGAATCGCCCAAAGCTGGGCGAAGTTGATCGTCCAGCCGAAGCCGCGGAGGCGCTTCGGCACGACCAGGCGCGGATCACCGGCACAGTGGTAGAAGAAGCGCCAGCGCCAGTTCGCCGGGTCCGCGGACATGGCGTCGAGGACGGACCGGGGAATTTCGGGACTCCGTCCGGCACCGTCCGTTCCCAGCGTCTCCGCCACGGTCCGGAACTCGCCGGCCGTCTGATAGCGGAGCTCCGGTTCCTTCTCCAGGGCCCGCAGCACCATCTCGTCGATTTTCACGTCGACTTCGATCTTCCTCGAAGGGGCGACGACGTTCTCCGCCGGCCGTTCGCCGGTGAGCATTTCATAAAGCACCACGCCGAGCGCGTAGATGTCGGCACGATGGTCGACCTCCGGCCCGGACTGCTCCGGCGCCATGTAGGCCGGCGTGCCCGAGCGTTCACCGTCGGCGCCCACCAGTCCGGCGATCCCGAAGTCGGCAATCTTGATCCGGCCGGCACGGTCCAACAGCAGGTTCTCCGGCTTGATGTCGCGATGCACCACCCCGTGGTCGTGGGCGAACTGTAGCGCCTCGCAGACCGGCGGAACGATGGCGAGCGCCTGTTTCGGGTCGATCTTGCCGTCGCGCAGCAGGTCACGGAGATTCACGCCGTCGATGAACTCCATCACGATGTAGTAGAGCCCGCCGGTCTCACCGAAATCGTGGATGGTGACGATGTTCGGATGGTTGAGTTTCGCCAGCAGCTCGGCCTCGCGGGCGAAACGTTCGGCGAAGCGGGCATCGTGCTCCCGCTCCGGGGCAAGGACCTTGATCGCCACCGTGCGGTTGAGCGATTTCTGGCGGGCCTTGTAGACCACCCCCATACCGCCCCGACCGAGGCACTCGATGATTTCGAACTGCGGGAACTTGCCCGCGATTTCCGCCGGCGAGGGCGCTGGTCCCGAAGCCCCGGTGCCCTCGTCAAACGTCCGCGAAACGAGGGCCTGGCGCATCAGGCAGGACGGGCAAAGAGCTTGCGGTGCGCCGGCCGGCAAGGGGCCGCCGCAATCAGGACAAGAAGGGATGGATTCACTCATGGCTTACGTGGCGATGAGTTCCCCAAAACCTTCCGCCCGGCACTGTTACGACCTATTTCCATCAATCCGCGAGCGACTGCTCGAAGTCGCGGACATGCAGCTTGGCACGGCGCTCCTCCACGACGTGTCCCTCGCCGCGCAGGTGCTCGGCCTGCCGTTCAGGCCCGGCGGGAGTCTTCGGGCTGAGGGTTCCGTTCTCCTGGACCACCCGCCAGTAGGGGGCGAGCGGCGGTTTGCCGGCGGCAATCTCCTCCTCGGCCGCGCCGGCGATGATGTTGTAGAAGATCCCCGTCATCAGCGGGCAGGTCAGGTCCGCGCCGTGGCTCCGCGCCATCCGGTTTCGGAGTTCGGGAACGGTCAGCAGTGCCCGCGCCGGGATCCCGCGCATCGCGCCCGCCACCAGCATCGGGGTCGGCAGCAGCATTTTCCCGCGGCCCTTCGGGTCGTCGCAAACGACGGCCTCCATCTCCGGGCGCAGCTTTTCGCTCCAAGGCACCCGGCTGCGTTTCATGCCCGGGCTGGTGTTCTTCTTCATGGTCTTCCGGCGTAGGGTTGATGGGGATCCTTGCTACACCCGCGGCCATGTCCGGATCAATCGTTCTTCCAGTCCGCGAGCGCCGCGAACAGCGAACGCATCTCCTCCTCCACGGCGTCGGGCGAGGCCAAGGTGCGGGCGATCTCCGCCGTGAGCAGGTGCCGGTAGCGCTTTCGCAGCCGGTGCACCGCCACCCGCGCCGCGCCTTCGCTGGCGCCGAGCTGCGCGGCGATCCCGGCGTAGCCGATCCGCGCCGAGTCGGCGGTCAAGCAAGGTTTCAACACCGCGAACTGGACGGCGTTCCCTTCCCCGGCGCTGGCGGTTTCCAGGTCGCCGATGACTTTCCCTAACAGGGCCAGCGCCCACTCGCGGTCGTAGTGGCGGTCGGGGCTCATCCGGTCCTCCGGGTCGAGCTTCAATCCGGTCTCGGCATCCTCCCAATCGAGCGAAAGCACTGTCGCCTCGCCCCCGCGCTTGAGCCGGGCACCGCGCCGCCAGTCGTTGATCATCCAGTGATTGAAAGAGGCCAGCAGGAAGGCCCGGAAGCGCCCCTTGGCGCGATCGATGTCCTGCAAGGCCCTGGCCTCCATCAAGTGTTCGAAAAAGCCCTGCACCAGGTCTTCGGCGTCCTCCTTCGTTTTCCCCTTCCGACGCGCGTAGCGGTAAAGGGGTTGCCAGTAGGTCTCGAACAAGGTCCCCAGCGCCTCAAGCGCCGCACTGTCGCCGTCCCGCGCCGCGGCGCCCACCAGCGTCCAGCGGGTGGTGGCAAAGAAACTCCCCTTCGCAGCGTTCATCGGTCCCGCGTTGCTTCTACCACACGGAAACGACCGCGTTACAGGAAATCGGACCCAATCGGCGGGCGGATGCTGTCCAGCTCACACGTTCGGCCGAAGAGATTAGGATGGGCGAAGCGTGTTTCCTCCTCGGCGACCCCGGACTCTGGCAGAACCGCGAGATGGACCTGGAGATGGCATGATGGGCAAATGGAACGCAATGTAAGCGGAACATAGTTTGAACCGACAATGAGATTGCCCTCAACCGAACCTGCCAGTTAGTAGTTCGTGGCGAATCGCAGCCAATGAAGACCGGCCACTCCTTGCTCTTGATCGCCCTTTCCGGCATTGCCGGATTGCTCCTGGGACACCGCGGGGGCGAGACGGAGGGACCATCCCGAAACGCTGCAACTTCACACGATGCCCGACCGGATCGAGCCCCTTCCACCCCCCACGACGCGGACGGTGCATCGGCAAGGGTTTTTCCCGGGCGTGAACTGACCGCAAGGCGAGCGGCACAACTCAGACCGGACCAACGCATCGCACTGATGAAGAAAGCGGCTCTACTCAGCGATCCCAACCGGCAGGAAGACGTGCTGTGTGGACTGGTATCGGTGATGACCCGCGAAGAGCTCGAGGAATCCGTCGAGACCCTTCGCCAAGCCATGGGCCGGGGCAACACCTGGTCCCAGGAAGTGTGGGACACCGTCTGGAGCCAGTGGGGAAAAGTCGATCCCCATGCCTGTCTTGACCTCGCGGAGAAGGGCGGCGCCCTTTTCACTTCCAACGACTGCCGTTGCTTCATGGCCGGCTGGATGGAGACCGATCCGGAAGGCGCACTCCAATGGGCGCGGGAGCCGGGGAAAGACAGCCGTGGCCAGGCGGCTGCCGCCTATGCCCTTATCCAGGACACCGGTGGCGACCTCGACAAGGTGGGGAATGCCATGGCTCTCTTCAGCGGAGAGGATGGCACCGCGCGGGCAGGCTGGCATGACTTCTTTGATCTGGCGATTGCAAGAGACACCTCGAACTCCCCCGGCGTCGTCTACGAGTCGATGACTCCCGAATTGCAGGCCAAGGCGTGGCCCGTGGTTCTGGATCGCCTGGCTTACACCGATCCCGACGAAGCAGCCACCTGGCTGGAGGAACATGCCGCCGACCCTGGCGGAGTCTACCAATGGAACCGTTTTCTTGCAGTGATGGCGATCCGGGACCCGGCTGCCATGGCCGAGTGGGCCAGCCGCCTTCCAACCGTTTCCAACTCCGGGGAACCCATCCCCGGCACGCATCCGCTTCAGATCGCGTGGTCGCAGTGGGTGAGTTCCGACCCCGGAGCCGCCAAGGCTTGGATCGAGTCGAGACCCGATGGCGATCCGGCTGCCGGGATCCTTCACCGGTAAAACCTGTCCATGCTTTCCCCCGGCATTGACCTGACTCCCATCATGAAACCCGCCACCACTTTCATCCTCGCCGCCGTCGTCGGAGGCACTGCTTTCCTGGCAGCCCGCCAGAGTGACCGGATGCAGTCCGGCACGAATGCCGGAGTCCCGCGTCGTGTCGCCGAAGATTCCTCCACTCCGACCGGCGGAGCGATGGATAGCACGCGGAAAAGCCGGGATAGGATGACCCGGAACAAGGACTCCGGGAAGATCGCGGCATTTTACAACGGCCCCACCGCCGAGGAAGCCCGGCTTTTGACGTCCGCAGAACGGATGGACCTGATCGCTAGCGGTGCCCAGATCTACAATAGCAGCAACCAGATTGCTTTCCTGACAGGAGTGATCGGTGCGCTGACCGCTGACGAAATCCCGCGCGCCCTCGAATCACTGGGAGGCATGCAGGACCGGGGTAACGGGATCACCCAGCAAGTGTGGGACTCGCTCTGGCGGCAATGGGGCCGGGTGGACCCGGAGGGCGGTCTCAGGCGCTTCGGTCCCGGCACCTCCTTCACGAACCATGCCGACGCCCGCAACATGATGGAAGGATGGCTTGAAACGGACGCGGCGGCTGCGCTTGCCTGGGCGCGGGAGCCGAAACAGTCGCCCATGCAGGTCTCGGCTGCGGCGCGGGCCATCACCAGTGCCACCTACGGAGACCTCGAACGGATGCGCACCGACATCGCCGCGCTTCCCGAAGAAGCGCTCGACACCCGGGAACAGTGCTTGAAGGAGTATTTTGACATGGCCCTTCTTTCCGAAGAGGACCGGACCATCGCATCCATCTGTGAGGATCTCCCGGAATCCCTTCAGGAGATGGGGCGGCGCGAGGCTCAGCGCCGCATGGCAATGGTGAGTCCCGATGAGCCGCACGATGAAGGAAGCAACTGATTCTCCCCCGTAAAGAGCCCCGGAGCGGCCCTGCGATTCGTCTTCCGTGCGGCCTCCCGGATTTCCGATTCCAACCCCGGGCTCGGACCGTCGATCTCGACGGATAAAACCTTCACCCTGTCGGATATCGAAACGGTCTTTGCGGAACCGGTGGACGACAAGTCCGCCCCTACCACAGGCCACCGGATTCTTTACCTCAAATCCGCTGCTTCCCCCGACCTCAGCTTCAGCAAGGCGAGGACACAGTCCCTCTGCTGGAGGATCAAAATGAAGCCCACGATCATGTAGGGAACGTCGATCAAGGCTCCTGCGACCGGATGGAGCCCGATCGTGCACAGGAGGACGCCTAGGACGCAGTAGGTCACGGAGAGACCGAACGACATGCGGGGAGCAGCGGCTCCAGCCCTTTCCAGGCAGCGGTTCGTATCGGTGGCCAGCCCGGCGTAGGCGTGGAACCACCAGTAAAAGCAGTAAAAGGGAATGAACCCGTAGCCAACCGCCTTGCCCGGGGTAACGCGAGCGCCGTGCCCCTGGAGAAGCAGCCACTGGCGGTACAGGAGGACGCACCAGAAGACCCCGGCCACGGCCATCGCCGGCAGCCATAGCAAAAGGAGGAGAATCTCTTCCTCGCCCGACACCAGCGGAAGGATGGCTCCAAGTGGCATGCTGATCCACCAGGTCACGGCCAAGATGGTGAAATGAAGCCTCACAGAACCCGCATTGAATCGTGCCTCGCGGATACCTGAGGAGGTCGCAGGGAGCTTGCCGGAACCTGCCATGGTCTGCGCCATCGTCCGGAACTCCGCCGCCGTCTGGTAGCGCCGCTCCGGTTCCTTCTCGAGGGCGCGTAGTACCATCTCGTCGATCTTCACGTCCACCTCGACCTTCCGCGACGGGGCGACGACGTCTTTCGCCGGCCGCTCGCCGGTCAGCATTTCGTAGAGCACCACGCCCAGAGCGTAGATGTCCGCCCGGCGGTCGACAGTTCCTTGCTCCTGCTCCGGCGCCATGTAGGGCGGTGTGCCCGATTTCTCACCCGTCGCCCCGACCAGCGAGGCGATCCCGAAGTCGGCGATCTTCACCCTTCCATCACGATCTAACAAAAGGTTCTCCGGCTTGATGTCGCGATGGACCACGCCCTTGCCGTGGGCATACTCCAAGGCCTCGCAGACCGGCGGCACGATGGCCAGTGCCTGCTCCGGAGCCATCTTGCCCTCGCGTAGCAGGTCGCGGAGGTTCACCCCATCGACGTACTCCATCACGATGTAGAACAGCCCGTCCGACTCCCCGTGATCGAACACCGTCACGATGTTCGGGTGGCTCATCCTCGCCAGCGTCTTGGCCTCCTTCTCGAAATGCTCCGCGAACCGCTCGTCGTGAATCCGCTCCGGGGCCAGCACCTTGATCGCCACCCAACGATCCAGCGACTTCTGCCGGGCTTTGTAGACGACACCCATGCCGCCGCGGCCAAGGCACTCGACCACCTCGAACTGGGGAAACCGCGCCGCGATCTCGTCCGGTGACGGCGGAACCTGTCCCGCCCCGCCCGTCCGGGTGTCCCTGGTTCCGGAGGCCATGGCCTGGGCCATCAGGCATGCGGGGCAGATCTCGTGCGTACCGCCCGCTGGCAACGGCTTTCCACATTCGAGGCAAATCGCTTGGTCGTTCATGTCATCCTTCCCTTGTCCCTTCCCCGCTTGCCGTTACGTGAAATCATCGGTCAACGCCTCGAACAGGGACCGCATCTCGTCGTCGATCATCGAGGGATCGGCCAAAGTGCCCGCAATCTCATCGCGCACCCGCTGCCGGTAGCGCTTGCGCAGCCGGTGCACGGCTACCCGGGCAGCGCCTTCGCTCATGCCGTGAACCGACGCCACGTCCGCGTAAGACAAGTCCCCCTGCCCCCTCCCGAGGAACCGCTTCCAGCGCTCGAAGCCCGGTTCGTCGCGGTCCAGATCGTCCAGCACCTTGTCGAGGAGTGCCGTGGCCCATTCCTTGTCGAACCAGCGGTCCGGACTGCGGTGCTCCTCCGCGTCCAGTCCCAGCCCTGTCTCGGCGTCGTGCCAGTCCAAGGACAAATGGACGGCGAATCCCCCGCGCTTCTGCCGGTGCTCACGCCGCCACTCGCTGGCCACGTAATTTTTCAGCGAGCCCAGCATGAAAGCCCGGAAGCGCCCGCGGTCACGATCGACCTTCCGCAGACCGTCGCCTTCCAGCAAATGCTCGAAAAAGCCTTGTACCAAGTCCTCCGCGTCCTCCGGACTCTTCCCCTGCCTCCTCGCGTAGCGATAAAGCGGCTTCCAGTAGGTCACGAACAAGCTTCCAAGCGCCTGCTTCGCACCGGCGTCCCCCGTTCGGGCCGCCTCCCCAACCAGGGTCCAGCGGGTGGTGAGGAAGAGGTCGGAGCGGTCTTCGGACATGTCGACACGCTCCCTACCATATTCCGGCCGTCGCGTTACGTCATTTCCCGGATTCCGCTTCAACCGGCGCCAAGCCCGCCCGGGCGCGCAGCCGGGACTCGATCTCGTCGACCTTTGGCCGGGGATCCGACGACTTCCGGTCTTTCCAATGCGCGTCACCGCCGACTTCCCAAACCTGGTAGCCGAAACGGATGCCATCGGCCGCCTCGCGCGTCCCCCCTGTTTCCCAATGGCTTTCCAACCTGGAGACCTCATGCTTTCCGGTCGCCGGGTCGCGGGATTCGATCTCATGGTCCGCGTTGAGTCCGAAACGCGGGACCGACGAGGTGATCAAAATCCCGTCTTCCGGAAACCTGAGGACCTGGTGTTTCCCCTGGATGGGAAGCTCCGGATAGCCCGGCTGCCCGAAGGCGACGACAAGCATTCCACCGTGGTCCCGTGGCACCTCCAGCCGGGGATAGAGGTTCTGACCGGAGTATTGGTGCAGCGAACCGATGGGACTGAGAAAGCCGACCGCGAAAACCAGCCAGCCGACGAGCCAAAGCCCGGAGACGACCGCCGTGAATTTCCCCAGCCGTGTCTTCCATGCCCGGATCCCACAAGCGACAGCTGCCGCCGCGACGAGGGCGCACGCCACCATGAGGAACGTCTCGTTGACGGCATCCCAAAGGGTGAATCCCGCCACCATACTCGTGACGAGCAGGCCCAAGCCCCATTTCCCTTTGTTTGCGGCCTTTGGCGTGCGTCCGCCTTCCGGAAAAACCCGCTGCAACAGAACCATCACCAGTAGCGCGATGAACGGGGAAACCAAGAGCCCTGCCGCGGCACCCGCCGCCAGGCACCAAGCGATCACGGGCGACACCGGCCGATCCGGGAGCATCGGTTCCTCGTGGATCAAGACGCTGACCTTGTCCCCGACCCGGGCGCGGTAGGCCTCCACGAACGCTTTCGCAATGTCGACGACATCCGTCCGGTCGCTGTAGCGGACTCTCACCTCGATCAAGGAGGTGCCCCGGATGTGAGTGACATTGATGTAGCGGCGCAAGGCCAGCTGCACCATTTCCGGGTGCATTCTCCAGCGTCTCGGCAATGCCAAGCGCTCCGCCACGTCGCTCAAGGTGGCGCCGGATTTCATGGCGGCGATCTGGGTCGCCACCGCCGGGTCGGACTTTGCAGGATCGAGAGGACGGATCTGAACGACCGATTTCGCCTCATATTTCTTCGGCTGGATCCCGTAGAAGACCGCCCCGCCGGCGATGCCGAGGAGAAGCCCGACCGGAATCAACACCAGCAGCACCCACCACCAGCGCCGGAACATCCCGCGCGACCGCGGCGGATCCTTGGTCGAAGAGCCCCCGGAACCGGAGCTTGCCGGTTGGATCGTTTCGACCACCGTGCGGAGCTCGCCGGCCGTCTGGTAACGCCGCTCCGGTTCCTTCTCCAGGGCGCGCAGCACCATCTCGTCGATCTTCACGTCGACCTCGACTTTCCGCGACGGGGCGACGACGTCCTTCGCCGGCCGTTCCCCGGTCAGCATCTCATAGAGCACCACACCCAGCGCGTAGATGTCGGTGCGACGATCAACCGCTCCGCTCTCCTGCTCCGGCGCCATGTACGGCGGCGTGCCCGACTTTTCCCCCGTCGCCCCGACCAGCGAGGCGATCCCGAAGTCCGCGATCTTCACCCTACCATCGCGATCTAACAAAAGGTTCTCCGGCTTGATGTCCCGATGGACCACTCCCTTGCCGTGGGCATACTCCAAGGCCTCGCAAACCGGCGGCACGATCGCCAGCGCCTGTTCCGGCGCCATCTTGCCCTCGCGCAGCAGGTCCCGGAGATTCACGCCGTCGATGTATTCCATCACGATGTAGTAGAGTCCGCCGGCATCGCCGAAATCGTGCACCGTGACAATGTTCGGGTGGCTCATCTGGGCCAGCGTCTTCGCCTCACGCTCGAACCGCGCCGCGAAATCCGCATCGCCTTGCCACTCGCCGGCCAGCACCTTGATCGCCACCACCCGGTCCAGCGCTTTCTGGCGTGCCTTGTAGACCACCCCCATGCCACCACGACCGAGGTATTCTAGGATCTCGAACTGAGGGAAGCGCTCGCGCATTTCCTCCGCCGAGAGCGTGGCCGCGCGGGGGGCCTCCTCGCCCTCCGGCATCGTCCGTGTGTCGAAATTCATCGCCATCAGGCAGCGTGGGCACAGGCCTCCCGCCGTTTCGTCGTTCATCGTCGCCCCGCAGCGCGTGCATGTCTTGGGTCCGCTCATGTCCGGTGATTCAGCAAGGGTCGCCGCTTGTTACATCAGCGCCGCCATCAGGGCTCGCATTTCCTCCTCGACCTCGGACTCATCGGCCACGGTACGCGCGACCTCCTCACGAATCACCGCGCGGTAGCGCTTGCGCAGGCGGTGAACTGAAACCCGGACCGCCCCCTCGCTCGAGCCGAGACGGCCCGCGAGTTCCCCATAGTCGATCTCCCCGCGTTCCGCGGTGAGGCAATGCTTGAGCTGCGCGAAGTCCCTGCCCGACTCCTCACCCAACCGTTGCATCGCGGCATCTAACAGAGCCAGCGCCCAACGCCGGTCGAACAAGGCGTCGGGGGAAAGATCACGCTCGTCGCCGGCCACCCGCTCCGCGAGTTCGGTGTCGAGACTCACCGGTTCCGCCGATCCCCCGCGTTTGGCGGCGTGATCGCGGCGCCACTCGTTGACCATGTAGCGCTTCAAGGCCGTGACCAAAAACGTCCGGAAGCGGCCTTTCTGCCGGTCGGCCAGGCCGAGGGTCCCCTTGCGCAGGATCATTTCGAAAAAGCCCTGGGTCAGGTCTTTCGCCGCCTCCTCATCATTCCCCGCCCGCCGCGCGACCGCATAGACCGGCTGCCAGTACTGGCGGCACAGCACCTCCAGCGAAGTTTCCGCCCCCGCCGCCGCGCCCACCACCAGCGACCAACGGGTCGTCAGGAACAAGGGTTGCCGATCTTCACTCGCCACTTCCCGGGTCATAATCACCGCTGGGATTCAGGAAAAGCCGGCAGTTGTTACCTGCCGCGACCCGGACACGCGCCGGTCTGGCCAAACCGCGAAGTTTTTCCGTAACCTCCGGCGCCCGATCCGTCAGGAATCCGTGTGAATCCGAAATCCTGCCCCACCTGCCAAGCGCCCATCCCGCCCGACGCCCCCGGCGGCTTCTGCCCGGCCTGCCTGCTGCGCGGCGCCGACGAGCCTGTGCCGGCCGGCAAGACGGCGCCTCCGCTGGACGAGATCGCCGCCGCCTTCCCTCAATGGGAGATCGTCCGCCTGATCGGACAAGGCGGCATGGGCTTCGTCTATCAGGTCCGCCAACCGGCCCTCGACCGCACGGTCGCGCTGAAGATCCTGGCACCGGAGCTCGGCCGCGACCCGGCATTCGCGGAGCGCTTCGCCCGCGAGGCGCGGACCCTGGGAAAGCTCAACCACCCGAACATCGTCGCCGTCCACGAGCACGGCGAAAGCGGCGGCTTCTTTTACCTGGTGATGGAATACGTCGACGGCGTGAACCTCCACCAGGCGATGCGCGCCGGCCGCTTCACGCCGGAACAGGCGCTGGCGATCGTCCCGCCGCTTTGCGACGCGCTGCAGGCCGCCCACGCGCAGGGGATCTGGCACCGCGACATCAAGCCGGAAAACATCCTGCTCGACCGCGAGGGCAAGGTGAAGATCGCCGACTTCGGGATCGCCCGCCTGGTCGGCGATCCGCAGCGCGACTTCACCCTGACCTTGACCGGCGGCGTTCTCGGCAGTGCCGCCTACATGGCGCCCGAGCAACACGAGAAGCCGCACGATGTCGACCATCGCGCCGACCTCTACAGCCTCGGCGTGGTCATCTACGAAATGCTCACCGGCGAGTTGCCGCTCGGTCGTTTTCCCGCTCCCAGCCAGCGCGCCGCGGTCAACGCTCGGATCGATGAGATCGTGCTGCGGACTCTGGAAAAAGAGCGCGAACTGCGGCAGCAAAGCGCTGCGGAGGTGAAGACGGAGGTCGAGAATGCCTCCACGACAAGTCCCCGGAAGTCCCGAACCCCGCAACCGGAGGCCATGGGTTACGGCAAGCTCGCCTTCGGTCTGTTCCTCGCCAGCATCCTCGGCACCCTGGTCCTGCTGGCGTTGTCGCACCGCGACGAGATTGCACTGGTCTTCGGCGGCGTGGCCATGCTGTTGGCCTTCATTTTCGGCATCATGGGCCGGAGCAGCCGCTTCGGCAGGTTCGTGGTGGTGGCCTTGGGCCTCTTGCTGGGCACGTTGATCGTTTTCACGGGGATTGCCTTTTTCTCCTACCTTCCCGCCCGCGAGAAGGCCTTGCTTGAACGGGAGAAAGCGGAAGCCATTGCCAGGCTCGAGCAAACGCGCGCCGAGAATGCGAAACAGGGTCCCGAGGAGGTCATGGAAAAAGCACTCGAGGCCGCGAAAGCCGGCGATCTTGACGCGCTCCGTGAACTTTGTTCGGAAGCCATGCGGGAAGTCATTGACGGGGATGAAAACACGGAGGCTGACCTCAATGACCTCGCCTCCATGGAGATCGTGGGCGTGCGCTGGATCAGGGGCGATCAGGCGAAGATCGATTTGAAGTGGCGCAGGCCCGATGGCAGCGAAAGCGATATCGACGTGGATCTCGTCCGGGAGAACGGAGACTGGAAACTGGAGCCGGAAGAGAGGGCACCAGCCCATCCGGAGCCCGGTCTCCCAGATGAAATCGGCCCCGAGTGGAGGGTCGTCGAGGGCGGTCGGGAGGGAGAAAAAGAGCGGGTCACCACACTTCGGGGACCGCTGGGAAGCAAAGCGACAAAGGGCGGCCAATACTATGCGCTCACCATTCACATCGCCGGACACCCCATTCTCATTGTCATCGCGAACTCACTCGATGGCCTCCATCTCGGAACCAGCTCCGACCGCGTCCAAGGCCAAATCGGCTTGAGAAACTTCCACCTCACCGAGGCGAACCGGGCGACCCTCGACCAGGATACATACGACCTCACGCGGGGCCGCGTCTTTCTCCAAGGTTCGGACGGTACGTTCCGCCAGATTTCCGGGAGACCGGATCGAATCCTGTCGGGGGAAGACCTCAAGCTGTTTGTCGAAGATCTCCCCGCCGAATGACGACTCCCCCGCATTTCAACCCCACCCGCTGGACCCTGGTTCTCCGCGCGCGAGGCGAGGACGGAGAGGCGAAAGCGGCGCTCTCCGACCTCTGCTCGATCTACTATGCACCGGTGGTTTCCTTCTTGCGGCGCGAAGGCCGCGGTGAGGATGAGGCGCGGGAGTCGGCCCACGGCTTCTTCGAAAGCGTCCTCGCGGGTGGTCTAGGTGCGCCGGAGCCGGGGCGCGGCAGGTTCCGCAGCTACCTGCTGGGGGCGCTGAAGCACCATCTGATAAACCAGCGCGCCGCGTCCGTCGCCGGTAAGCGCGGTGGCGGCGCGGAGCATTTGGAACTGGATGACAGGTCCGCCATTTCGATGGACGACCGGCTCGCCTTCGACCGCGAGTGGGCGCTGGCGGTGATCGCGCGGTCGCTCGCCACGCTGGAGGCCGAACAGGCGGACAAACCGGAGCGATTTCTCACGCTCAAGCCTTGGCTAGGCTCCGGGGAAGCGGGCTCCCAGGCCGATGCAGCTCGCGCCCTGGGATTGTCTGAAACCGCGGTCAAGGTCGCGATCCACCGGCTGCGCGCCCGATTCCGGGAGATCATCCGTACTGAAATTGCCGCCACCGTGGACGACCCGGCCGAGGCCGCCGACGAGCTTCGGCACCTGATCGCGATCGCCAGCGCGGGCTGATCGCGCCCGCGACGCCCCGTGTCACCGGGTCGAACCCCCGTTTGACACAATCCGGATGCCCCCTATTTTGCCAAAACTTCGATGGGCCATCCAACCGACCTCGACCCCGTTTTCCGTTCGCACGCTCCAGGATACTGGCCCGCCGAGGCCATGGCCGACTGGCACGATGCGACCTGGCAGCTCAAGAACCGCGTGTCCTCGCTGGCCGCGCTGGAGGAGCGGATCAAACTGACCGACGAGGAGCGCGCCGGCGTCCTGCTGGCCGGCAATAAGCTGGCCATGTCGATCACACCGCACTTTTTCAACCTGATCGACCCCGATGATCCGGATTGCCCGATCCGCCGCCAGGTGATCCCGCGGATGGAGGAAGGCTGGGACGCGCCCGAGGAAATGGCCGATCCTTGTGGAGAGGATTCCCACATGCCCGTCCCCGGCCTGGTCCACCGCTATCCCGACCGCGTGCTGTTCCTGGTGACCGACCGCTGTGCGTCCTACTGCCGTTACTGCACCCGCTCGCGGGTCGTGTCCGGGGTCGGCGACCAACATCTGGAGACCCACTGGGAGGCGGCCTTCAAATACCTCGAAGAGCACCCGGAGGTCCGGGACGTGCTGCTTTCCGGCGGCGATCCCTTGCTATTCTCCGACGCCAAGCTGGAAAAGATCCTCAGCCGCCTGCACGCCATCCCGCACATTCAGTTCGTGCGGATCGGCTCCCGCATCCCGGTGTTCCTGCCCCAGCGGATCACCCCGGAGCTGTGCACGATGCTGAAAAAGTATCACCCGCTGTTCATTTCCATCCACACCAACCATCCGCGCGAGCTCACCCTGGAAGTTCGCGAGGCCCTTGGCCGGCTTGCCGACGCCGGCGTCCCGCTTGGTAACCAGAGCGTCCTGCTGAAGGGCATCAACGACTCGGTGGAGATCCAGAAAGCGTTGGTGCAGAAGCTCCTGATGTGCCGGGTGAGGCCTTATTATCTCTACCAGTGCGACCTGATCCGCGGCTCCGCCCACCTCCGGACTTCGGTGTCCAAGGGGCTGGAGATCATCGAGGGCCTGCGCGGTCACACCACGGGCTATGCGATCCCGCAGTTCGTGATCGATGGTCCCGGCGGCGGCGGCAAGATCCCGCTCAATCCGAATTATGTGGTCCACCGCGACCATGAGAAAACGGTGCTGCGGAACTACGAGGGCGAGATCTTCGAATACCCCGAGCCGACTCCCATCCCGTCGCTCGAACTGGAGCGGCTGCGCGACCGCGCCGGGGCAGGGTGTGGACTTTCCTGAACGCCATCATGTGGAACGACCGATTTCTCGACCTGTTCGACCGTTGTGTGAAGCGCTACCGGGCCGGCGACGTGGACTACAACGGCTACTACAACGCCAGCGACGCGGAGCTTCTGCACGAGATCGGCTACCAGCCGCGGGAGTTCTTCGATTTCGTCGAGGACTACTGTGAGGAAGGAGCGCCCTCCATCTCGACGGCGCTCCTGGTGGCCGCAGTGCGACGGGACTACTTCCTGGTGGAAATGGCCGGCAAGCCGGGCGAGCGGCGAATCACCGCCAGCGATCTCCCCACCTTCGGCGACGAGCTGGACGGCGTGGCCTACCTGCCGCGCATTCTCGCCAAGGCACGGGCAAAACTGCGCGGCGAGCTCGATCCCGACGTGATGTTCGGCTGCGGCGGCGACCGTCATTTCCTCGCCCGGCACGGCGACATTCATCCGGCCGACTTCCTCCGCCAGGTCTGGGCGGCCCGCGAGGACGACGCCCGGGTCCTAGCGTGGATCCGCGCCTGAATCGGGTCAATTGACCGGCCGGCTCAGGCCCGGGGGTGGCGCGTCAGATTGACACGGAATTTCAGACAGCCGGATTGCCGCGCCGCGCTTCCACCCGAACTTGCGCGGTTTCGCGTTTGCCGTTGCGCGGATGCGTGACCAATCTTTTCACAAGCCACACATGACGACCGAAGAATTGCAGGACCGGATCGCCGCCACCAGCGGCTGGATCGCCGCCGTGAAGCAGGAGATGGGAAGGGTGCTGGTCGGCCAGGACGAGTTGGTCGACCGCCTGATCGTGGGACTGATTTGCAACGGCCACATCCTGCTCGAGGGCGTTCCCGGCCTCGCGAAAACCCTGGCGGTCAAGGCGCTGTCGGGCTCCCTCGATGCCAGCTTCGCGCGCTTCCAGTTCACGCCCGACCTGCTGCCCGCCGACCTGCTCGGCACCATGGTTTACAACCCGCAGGAGGCGAAGTTCTCCCCCAAGCTCGGGCCGATCTTCAACAACCTGATCCTGGCCGACGAAATCAACCGTTCCCCTGCCAAGGTGCAGTCCGCCTTGCTGGAGGCAATGCAGGAAAAGCAGGTCACGCTGGCCGACAAGACCTACCGCCTGCCGGAACCGTTCCTGGTCCTCGCGACCCAGAACCCGATCGACCAGGAGGGCACCTACCAGCTGCCGGAAGCCCAGCTCGACCGCTTCCTGCTCAAGGTCAGCGTCGGCTATCCCTCGAAATCCGAGGAGCTCGAGGTGCTCGACCGCATGGCAACCTCGGCGCCAACCTACCAGACCAAGACCGTCGCGACCCCTGCCCAGGTCGCCGAGTCGCGCGCCCACGTCAATGACATCTACATCGACCCGGCGGTGCGCGAGTACATCGTCGACCTGATCCGTGCGACCCGCATGCCGGCGAAGATCGACGGCGGCCTCAAGCACCTCATCCGCGCCGGCGCTTCGCCCCGCGGCACGATCAACCTCGCCCTCACCGCCCGAGCCCGCGCCTTTTCGGCAGGACGGGCCTACGTGACCCCCCAGGACGTCAAGGACATGGCCCACGACGTCCTCCGCCACCGCATCCTGCTCAGCTACGAGGCCGAGGCGGAGGAAGTGAGCACCGACCAGATCATCGACCGCATCCTCTCGAAGGTTCCGGTGCCCTGATGCGCTCCCACAGGCGGATATGACGCACGACGAGCACATCGAGGAAGTCATGGCCCGGGTCCGCAAGCTCGAGCTGAAGGCGCGGCGGCTGGTGAAGGAAACCTTCGCCGGCGAATACCAGTCGTCGTTCCGCGGCCAAGGCCTCGACTTCGACGACTTCCGCGAATACCAGCACGGCGACGAGATCCGCTTCATCGATTGGAATGTCACCGCCCGCATGGGCTCGCCGTTCATCCGCAAATTCCGCGAGGAACGCGAACTGGCGGTGATCCTCGCGGTCGACGTCTCGGGTTCCTCCGAGTTCGGCAGCATTCATTTCAGCAAGCGCGAGGCCGCCGCGGAAGCCGCCGCCATCCTCGGTTTCAGCGCCGCCGGCAACGGCGACAAGGTCGGCCTGCTGCTCTTCGCCAAGGAGGCCTTCTTCTACGTCCCGCCCGCCAAGGGCACCCGCCACGTCCTGCGGATCGTGCGCGAAATCCTGATGGCCGAGCCGAAGGAAGCCGGCACCTCGATCGCCGCCGCCTGCGATTTCCTGATCCGCACGCTGCGGCGCAAGGCCTTCGTTTTCATGATTTCGGACTTCTTCGACGATCCGATCGACAAGCCGCTTGGCAAGCTGGCCCGCAAGCACGAGACGATCGCGCTGCAGGTCTCGGATCCGATGGAGATGTCGTTGCCGAAGGCCGGCCGGGTCGTCCTGACCGACCCCGAGACCGGCTGGGAAGCGATGGTCAACACCAACAACGCCAACCTGCGGATGGGCTACGAAAAGCTGATGCGCCGCCAGGCGGAAGGCGTCCGCTCGATCTGCAAGAAGAACGGGATCGATCTGGCCCAGATCTCGACCGACCGCGATCGCCTCGGCGACCTCCACCGGTTGTTGAAGAAACGCGCCCGCAAACGCACCCGTTAGATCGACGATGGACAAGAACGCCGACGACACGCTGGTACTGCGGGACCTGGTTCCCGCGGAACCGCTGTTGCCCGATCCGGCGCTGCCGGCGTGGGCGTGGATCGCCATCGCCCTGGTCGCGCTCGGACTCGTCGGCCTGGTGATCGTCCTGGCTCGGAAACAGCGGAAGTCACCGGCCGAAAATGCCCGGGCGGCGGTCGAGGAGGCCTACCGCCAGGCCTGCTCGGAACTGAATTCGACGCCAAGCGGCAGCATTCAGGAAATCGCCACCCGGGTGTCGGTGATCCTGCGGCGCTACCTCGCCACCGCGGCGAAAGACCCGGCTTTGTTCGAGACCCACGAGGAGTTCATCGCCCGCCACGCGGCTCTTTCCGGCTACCCGGAGGACCTGAGGGCGACGACCGCCGAAGGCTTCTCCCACCTCGCCCGCCTCAAGTACGGCCGCGACGCCACCGGCTCCCCCGACGTCCTGTTGACCGGAGCCCGCCAACTGCTCGACCGACTTCACCAGCATCAGCCTGCATGAGGGACTTCCTGGAACATTTCCGCTTCGCCCAGCCGCAGTGGCTGCTGCTGCTGATCCCCTGCCTGTTGCTCCTGGTCTTGCGCCGCGGCCGTGGGGCGGAAGCGGCCATGACGTTTTCGACCCTGTCGGTGCTGGTCAGCCTCGGCGCCAAGGTGCGCCGCACCGCCTTCTCGATCGGCATGCCGCTGGCCATCCTCGCGCTGGTGCCCGCCATCCTGGCAATGGCCCGCCCGGTCTGGCGCAACGAGTACCAATCCCGCACCGCCAGCGGGATCGACATCGTGGTGGCCCTCGATGTCTCGCTCTCGATGGGCATCGATGACTTCAAGACGCCGGAGCGGCGCCCGCTGCCGCGCATCGACGCGGCCAAGGCGGTGGTCCACAACTTCATCGAGCGCCGCCCGGACGACCGCATCGGCCTGGTGATCTACTCGGGCCGGCCGTATTCGATCAGCCCGATCACCCTCGACCACGACTGGCTGTTGCAAGGACTCGCCAAGGTGAACCTGAACATCCTCAAGGAAATGGGCACCGCGATCGGCTCGGCGATCGCCGCCAGCTCGAGCCGGCTCGACTCGCGCGATGCCAAGAGCAAGATCATCGTGCTGATCACCGACGGCGCCTCGAATTCCGGCAAGCTTTCGCCGATCGAAGCCGCCGAGAACGCCAAGCTTCTCGGCATCAAGATCTACACTGTCGCCATCGGCACCGAGGAAGGCCGGGTCCAGCAGTCCATCCAGAATTTCCCCCGCCAGGAGTTCGACCTGCCGACGCTGAGGAAGATCGCGGCCCTGACCGGCGGCGAGCACTATTGGGCGCAGAACGTCGCCTCCCTGGAAAAGACCTTCGACACCATCAACAGCCTCGAGAAATCCGAGACCATCTCGCGCACGGTGATCGAGGACAATGAGTTGTTTCCCTGGTTTATCGTGGCATCGGTGGTGATGGCCTTGGCCACCGCCTTCGTCCTCGCCCTCAATCCGCCACCCGCCCCATGACCCTCGCCCATCCCGCCTGGCTGCTGCTGTTGCTGCTGTTGCCGCTCTTCGTGACCGGCGCGGTGCTGACGGCGCGCCTGCGTCGCAAGCAGTGGGCGGCGTTCTCCGCCGGGCGCTTGCGGCCGAAATTGTTGCGCCGCGGCAGCCCCCTGCCCCGGTGGTTGGCCTTCGGCTTTTTGATGATCTCCGTCGCCCTCCTCGCGGTCGGCCTGGCCCGGCCGCAGACCACCCGCGGCACCGAGACCGAAACCAGCCGCGGCCGCAATGTGATGCTGGCGCTGGACCTTTCCCGCAGCATGATGGTCGAGGACCTGAAGCCGGACCGTCTGACCCAGGCCAAGACCCTGTGCTACGAGCTCATCGAAGCACTGCCCAACGACCGCATCGGGGTGATCGGGTTCGCCGGCGAGGCCTATCCCATCGCGCCCCTCACCATCGACCATGCCGCGGTGCGGGAAACCATTTCCCAGCTCGACATGAATTTCATCCCGGTCGGCGGCTCGAACCTCGAAGGGGCGCTGGAAATGGCGATCGAGAAACTCAAGGAAACCGGCCAGAAGGAGAATGCGTTGATCCTGCTGACCGATGGCGACGAGACCACCGGCAAGATGCTCGAGCTGGCGGCCGAGGCGAAGAGTTCCGGGGTCTATGTCTTCACCATCGGCTTTGGCACCGAGCTCGGCGACTTCGTGCCCGACAAGGATTTCCCCGACGGCCACCACCGCGACCGCTCGGGCAACGTGGTCCGCAGCGTGCTTGAGACCCAAGCGCTGAAACGATTGTCCCAGGAAACCGGCGGCCGCTTCGCCGTGGCGACTTCCGCGGCGAACATCCCCGACATGGTCACCCTGGCGATCTCCGATCTCGATCAGTTCGAAATCGAAGGCCGCGAGCGCTTCGTCCCGGTCGAATACTACCAGTGGTTCGTGCTGCCCGGGATCCTGTTCCTGATCGCCTCGGTGGTCGCCGGCACACGTTGGCGCGGCCTCGGCCCGGTCGGTGCCGCGGCCGCCCTGCTGGCTCTCGCCCCTCCGCCCTTGCGCGCCGGACTGGAAGCGGACGCCCGCCGCGCCCTTGCCGACAAGCAACCGGCCGAAGCGGCGATCCTCTTCGACCGCCTGGCCAACGAGGAAGGCAACCCCGACAAGGCCGCCCGCTACCGGCTGGCCCAGGCGAATTCCGCTTACTCGAGTGGCGATCTGGACGGTGCCCGCCACGCCTTCAGCGAAGCCCTTCGTTCCGATGACCCGCAGGTCCGGGCCGCGGCCCATCACGGCTTGGGCACGCTGCTTTTCAACCATGGCTGGGCACAGCTCGCGAAAGGGGCGGTTTATCCGGAAATCGCAGCCCCCGCCGAAAAGGACCCCAACGACCCGTTCAGCCGGATCTCCGACGCTTTGCTCGGCATGCCGAAAGAGGACACGGAGGGTGCGGAGGCCACGGATCCGATGGCGGCCTTCGACGGCATGGTCCGCGAGTCGCTGGCCGAATGGATGCAGGGCGAAGCCGCGGAGAACGGCGAGAGTGATGGATTCCGTCGCTTCGGCAATGTCTTGAGCGACTGGATCGATGGCGTGAAGCACTTCGACACCGCCGTCCACTACGACCCCTCGCTTCAGGACGCGGCCCACAACCGCGAATTGACCGTCAAGTATCTCAAGAAGCTCAAGGAGATCCTCGAGGAGGTGAACGAAAACGCCGAAAACATGCAGCAGGTCCCGCAGCCGGGCCCCGAAGAAGGCGAAGAGCCCCAACCGGAAGGTGACGGCGAGGGCGACGAGAAAGGCGACGGCGAGGGCAACGACGGCCCGAAGAAAAAGGGCAACAACGGCGACGAGGAAAAGGACGACGGGAAGGGCGGCGACCGCCCCGACGACAAGCCGGAGGAGTCCGACAAGGACGGCGGCAACAAGCCGAAACCCGGGGAAACCCCGGAAGACACCGCCCGTCGAATCTTGCGCGAGAACGCCGATTTCGAAAAGGGAGCCCTCACCCCGGGGCGCCTTCACTACAGACAACCGGAAAAGGACTGGTAACTTCCACTCACCCAACGTGACCCGAATCCTTCATTCACTTCTCCCGATTTTCCTGCTGATCGCGACCGCCGGCTTGGCCCCCGCGTCGTCGATGGTGGAAGCTTCCATGAGCAGCCGCTTCCTCCTTCGCGGGGAACAGGGTACGCTCGAAATCATCCTGCGCGGCGAGGATGCCCGCCTCGGGCTGGAAGCGATGCCGGAGATCGAGCAGGTCAAAAACCTCTCGATCCGCCCGCTCGGGCTCAACCTCCAGCGACGCCAGGGTGTCAACCGCCGCTTTGAATACTTCATCCCCTTCATCGTCTCGAGCTACGATGCCGGCGACTACGTGATCCCGCCGATCGAAGTCGTGATCTCGGGCAAAACCCACCGCACCTCCCCGATCGAGTTCCGGGTGCTCGACGAAATGAAGCTGCAGTGGTCCGACGCAATCATCGGCAACCGCAGGATCCGCTACTCGGCCTCCTTTTACGCCCTCAAGAACGACCCCTACATCGGCGAAAAGCAGCCGGTGGAACTCAAGGTCTATTTCCCCAGCGATCAGATCGTCCTCGACTGGGGGATCCCGGAATTCGAGCGCGACGGCATCTCGGCCTGGCGCTTCCAGCCGCAGCCGCGCCTGAGCCGGGTGACCCTGGCCAACCGCGGATATTTTTCAGTCCCCTACCCGAGCACGGTGTCCACCAACCGGATCGGCAAGACCTCGCTCGGCCCGGCCAACCTGAGGCTGCAGCTGCAGTTTTCGTCGCTGGACGACTTCAGCCGCGGCTACGCCCAGCCGCTGACCCTCGCCATTCCAGCCTTCGAATTCGATTCCAAGCCCTTGCCGGAAGGCGCACCGGCGGGATTTGAGAATGCGATCGGTTCGTTCAAGCTCGGCATCACCGCCGGCGAGACCGAGGTCCGCGAGGGCGACCCCGTCAACCTGGAGATCACCGTCACCGGCAGCGGGAACCTGGATGCCCTGAACGCCCCCACCCCGCTCGATTCCGACGGCTGGAAACTTTACGACGCCACGGCGGTCGAGCGAGGCGAGGAGCGGCGGGAACTCTCCGGTGAAGTCGTTTTCCGCCAGTTCATGCGGCCGTTGCGGGTCCAATCGTCGATTCCCCCGTTCCGCCTGGTCTACTTCGACCCGGCGAAGGGCGCCTACGACACCCTGCTCACGGAGTCGATTCCGCTGCGTGTCCTGCCTTCCACCGCGCCGAGCGCGATCTCGGCGCCGCCCAAGGCGCTGGCCATGCCATTGGAAGAAATGACCGACATCCTCGGCATCGTGAATCCATCCGCCGGCCTGCTGCCCGCCGGCAAGCGCCTGCCGGCCTGGCTCTGGCAGATCGTTCCCGCGCTGATCGTGATCGGCCTGCTGGTCCGCATCGCAATCCGGGAGCTCGCGCCCCGCCTGCGCAAGGATCCCGATCTCGCCGCCCGTGAGCGGGAATGGCGGGAAGTCGAGAAGGCTCCGAACACGGCCGGCGATTTCTACCGCAGGGCCGGCTATTTCATCGAGCGCTGGTTGGGCGATCGCAACGACCCGCTGATCACCGAGGTCCTCGAGAAGCGCGACCAGGTCTGCTTCCGCCAGGACCGGTCGGACGAGAAGATCGACCGCGCCGAACGCAACCGCGTGCTGCGCCAGATCCGCCGGCTTGCGCTGCCGATGGTGCTGTTGTTCGCATCGCTTGCCGCACCGCGGGCCCAGGCGGCCGAAAATCCGGGCGAACTCTTCGAACAGGGCCTCTACTCCGAGGCAGCGGAGGCCTGGCTTGCCAGCGGGCCCTACGAGCAGCTCCCCGCCGACACCCTCTTCAACATCGGCAATGCGGCCTATCGCATGGGCTCTCCCGGCGAAGCCGCCCTCTATTACCGGCGGGCCCTGGAGCGCAACCCCGCCCACCCGGAAGCACGCCAGAACCTGCGCTTCCTTGAACGGAAGTTCGGCTCGATCACGATCCAGCGGCCGGACTACCAGTATCAACTGGCCCGCTTGCCGCTCGGCACCTGGAAGAGCCTGGTGTGGGCGGCGGGCTGGATGATCGTGATCGGCCTGCTGGTTTTCCCGGCCACCCGCCCCGGTGCCCCGGCCCGCGTCGCCGCGATCAGCGGCTTCGTGGTGGCTCCCCTGCTGGCTGTCTGCGGGCTGTTGGCGTGGAAGTATTATCCGGATGACGCCCGCTTTGCCCCGACCGACCGCCAGGTCGTCATCGTGGCCAACAATTCGGCCGTCCGCACCGATGCCGCCCGCACGGCACCGAAGGTCATCGATGCTCCCGCCGGCTCGATCTGCCAGTTGATCACCCAATCGGGCGACTGGGCCTACGTTGCCTTCACCAATGAAAGCCGCGGCTGGGTACCGCTCGTTGACATCGCGCCGATCCTGCCCGAAACCCCTCCCACCGCACCGCATCCGCGGCCGGGCAAAGGTCCGGAGACCAATGCCTGAAAACTGAATTTCTTACCAACCCTACAGACAACGCATGAAACGCCGATTGATTCTAGCCCTCGCCCTGTTCGCGCCGTTCGCATTCGCCCAGGAGGAGAAGAAGGAAGATGCCAAGCCCGCCGAACCGGCCGCCAAGGCCGAGGTCAAGGACATCAAGATCAAGATGGTCACCACCAAGGGCGACATCGAAGCGACGATCTTCGCCTCCAAGGTGCCGATGACCGCCGCCAATTTCCTCAACCTCGCCAAGCGCGGCTACTACGACGGCATCGCCTTCCACCGCGTGATCGAGAACTTCATGATCCAGGGCGGTGACCCGACCGAATCCGGCCGCGGCGGCCCGGGTTACCGTTTCGCCGACGAGTTCGACCCGTCCCTCAAGCACACCAAGCCCGGCATCTTCTCGATGGCCAACGCCGGTCCCGGCACCAACGGCTCGCAGTTCTTCATCACCATGGCGCCCACCCCCTTCCTCGACAACCGCCACTCGGTCTTCGGCGAAGTCACCAAGGGCCAGGACGTCGTGAACAAGATCCTCGGCAAGGTGAACACCGGCGAACCCGGCGGCAAGGTCGACCCGGACGGCAAGGGCGACAAGATCACCAAGATTGAGATCCTCGATTCCACCGACGCGCTCTTCGCGGCCCAGAAGGACAATCTGGACAAGTGGAACGCCACCCTCGACGCCAAAAAGAACTAAGCCCGGGCGGTCGATTTCCCATGGCGTGGTCCCTTGTGGGATCACGCCATTTTCTTTTCCGCCCTCGTGCCGCCGCCCCCACCCCGCCTCCAACGCGTGTCTGGGGGTGACATCGGCGCGGCTTTCCTCTACCCAAGCCCGCACATGCAGCTCTGGCTCTGCCCGCTTATCGCCTTCCTTCTCGGGTCGGTTCCTTTCGGCCTCTTCATCGCCCGCATGAAGGGCATCGACATCCGCCAGCACGGGTCCGGCAACATCGGCGCCACCAACGTGTTGCGGGTCGTCGGGAAGAAATACGGGATCACTTGCCTGATCCTCGACGCCCTCAAGGGCTTCATTCCGGTGGTCGTCGCCCTGAACCTCGTTCAGATCGAAGGCCGCCGCGTCGGCATTCCGGTGGACTTCCTCGACGGATTCGCGCTCAACCTGCCGGCCGACAGGCAACTCACCGGCCAGCTTGTCCACGTCCTCACCGCCCTGTTCGCGATCCTAGGCCACAACTATTCGCCCTGGGTCGGCTTCAAGGGAGGCAAGGGCATCGCGACTTCCGCTGGCGTGCTGTTGGGACTGATGCCTTTCGCGGTGATCCTCCTGATCGTCGTCTGGCTGGTGGCCTTCGCCGCCAGCCGGTACGTCTCGGTCGCCAGCATCGCCGCCGCCGCGGCGCTGCCGGTGCTCACCCATATCGGAGCGCGATTCCACAAGGGCCCGGACGGCTTGTCACTGTGGGAAGCCGGCACCTGGAACAAGCCGCTGTTCATCTTCTCCGTCGTCATCGCCACCCTGGCGATCTGGAAACACCGCGCCAACATCCAGCGGCTGATGGCCGGCACCGAGAACCGGTTCGAACCCAAGAAGAAGACTCATGTCTGAATTCTCCTCTGCCGCCATTCTCGGCACCGGATCCTTCGGCACCGCGCTGGCCATCCTGCTGGCCCCGCAGATCCGCGAACTGGTATCGATCGGCCGCGACGCGACGGTCGCCGCCGCGATCAATTCGGAGCACCGCAACCCGCGCTACCTGACCTCCATCGCCCTGCCGGAGAACATCCGCGCCACCACCGTACTGGCGGACGCGGCCGGCCACCCGCTGATCCTGTTCTGCGTCCCGACCTCGGTGACCCGCAAGACCGCCGAAACGCTGGCCGGAATCGGCCTGCCCGCCACCACGGTGCTGGTTTCCTGTGCCAAGGGGATCGAACGCGACACCGGCGAGCGGATGAGCGAGATCCTCCGCGAGGTCTTTCCCGACAACCCGATCGCGGTGGTTTCGGGACCGAATCACGCCGAGGAAATCGCCACCAACCTCGCCACCTGCGCCGTCATCGGCTCGGACGACGAGACCCTGTCACGGCGGCTCCAGGACCTCTTCACCGCGCCCCATTTCCGCAGCTACACCAGCGACGACCTGGCCGGGATCGAGCTCGGAGGCGCGATCAAGAATGTCTACGCCATCGCCGCCGGCATCGCCGCCGGACTGGGGCTCGGCGACAACGCCATCGCCGCCCTGGTCACCCGGGCCCTGGCTGAAATGACCCGACTTGGCGTCGCCTTGGGCGGCCGTGCCGAGACCTTCGCCGGCCTGTCCGGGGTCGGCGACCTGATTGCCACCTGTTTCTCGGTCCACTCCCGCAACCACCGCGTCGGGCTCGCGCTCGGTCACGGCGAGACGCTGGAAGAAGCAACCAACTCGCTGGGGATGGTGGCGGAAGGCGTGCCGAACACGCTGTCGATCCACGATGCCGCCAGCAAGGCCGGCGTCCGCACGCCGATCATCGATGCGGTGCACTCGATTCTCTATCAGGGCAAGCCGGCGGCACGCGCCATGCACGAGCTCCTGAACCGCGACCCGCGCCCTGAAAACGCCTGATTCCCCCCCGATGCAAGACACCGCCGAAAAGCTCCCCGGTCCGATCCGCCGCCTCTACAACTGGACCCTCTCCTGGGCGGACCGCCCCGGTGGCACCTGGGCGCTGTTCCTGATCGCCTTCGCCGAGTCGTCCTTCTTCCTGATCCCGCCCGACGTCCTGCTCATCGCGCTGTGCTTCGGGGCGCGGAAGAAGTGGGCGAAGTATGCCCTCGTCTGCACCGCCGGCTCCGTGCTGGGTGGCATCGCCGGGTGGCTGATCGGCTGGGGACTCCGCGATACCGTGGCCATGCCGTTGATGAACTTCTTCGACTCGTCGGGACATACCCGGGAGAAGATTGAAACCTGGTACACAGCCTACGGCTTCCTCGGCATCCTGATCGCGGCGATCACCCCGATTCCCTACAAGGTCTTCACGATCTTCTCCGGAATCATGAGCTACAACCTGCCAATGCTCATCGTCGCCTCGATCATCGGCCGCGGATTCCGCTTCTTCGTCGTCGCCGGCATCATCCGCATGTTCGGGCCCACGGTGAAACCCTTCATCGACAAGAATCTCGAGTGGTGTTTCGTCGGGGCGACCGTGCTGCTGGTGCTCGGCTTCGTGGCGATCAAGTTTCTCTGAGTCTCCCGGTCACAAAAGGGAGTTCGATAGGGAGCGCCGGATTCATCCGGCTTGGATGGCAAGCGCAATGGCTTGGAGCGTGATCTCTCTCAAGAAGCAACGCTGTGATCCCGCGGGTCATCGGTCTGTCCAAGCCGATTGAAATCGGCGCTCCCTTCTAACAAGGCACTCCTAGGGCCCGGGGGTCGCCCCCTCCGTCGCCGGGGTTTCCGCAGCCGTCGGCGCCGGAACCGGCAACAGATTCTGCCACCGGTGCAACTCCACGCCCTCGCCGACTCCACCGCATTCCTTCAATAGCTCGTCGCAGCGAAGCCGCCACTTCTCGTAGTCGGGGGGGCCCTTCTTCGCCTCCCGTGTGCCCGGGAAGACAAGATAAGTCACCACCAGGTCCGACTCCGGACGACTGTAAGGCGAAGCTCGCGGGTTGATCTCCTTGGCCATCCTCAGCGAGGCTTCACCCACCTTGAAGGTCGGCCCGCCATCGCCGACAATGGCCGGGTAGAGCTTCTTGCCGTGGACGACCACCGCGTAGTCACCGACCTTTGGAGCCCACGAATCGTTCGCCGTGAGCAGGTTCACGGGGATCACGATGAACGGATCATACTCGGCGATGAGAAAGCTGCGGCCCTTCATGTCAGTGATGCCCCGCTTCAGGTAGCTGATCCGGTCCCGCAGCCATTTCTTGCGCTCCGCGGTGGTCGCCGGATCGGCGATCTCCTTGTTCGCGTTGCCGATGCGCTTCTCCCAGCCAGCAACCATCGGGTTCGGGTTCCGCGTCCGCTTCGCCCATCCGTAGCTGGTGAAGGGCTGGTAATAGGTCGAGTTGACGATTTCATCCGGCATGGCCGCCAGCCGGTCGCCGTCCGACCCGTCGGAAACGACATCCATCTCGGCCTGAAGCAGGAAAACCTTCCTGCCCGTGCCGGGGTGGCGGAGGTTCAGGATGGTCTCACAGTCGTAGTAGTTGTGTTTGGTCAACAGCTCGTTGAGCTGCGTCGCGTCGCGCTTCAGGCGCTTGGTCTTGTTGTCGTAGAGCTCGTAGAACCAGCGTGATACCTCCGCCTTCTCCAGCATCGCGGGCAGGCCGGGCAAGAGCTTGCCAAGCTGCGGGTTGACCGTCTGCAGCTGGTCGAGGGTCTTCGAAGCCTCCGGCAGGCGGACGTTCAACGTGTAGGACGCCGTGTAAGAGGCGTCGGACTTGCGCTCCTTTGAAGCAATTCCTCCCTTCTCGACCTTCACCTCCGACTTGAACGGGATCCCCGAGCGGAGCGTCCTGACGTCGCCGCCGCTGGACGCCGTGTGGGACGAGATCGGCGGCAGGGGCTCCAGCTCGGCGGCCTTGGCGGCGCGCTTCGCCGCGGCATCGGCCTGCTGTTTCACCGCCGCCAGCTCGCGGGCCAGCTCGGCCTCGTAGTCCGCCCTCACCCGGGCCTCGATCTGGCGCTCGATGTCGTCGCGGTCGATGCTCTCGGCGGTCTTGGCCGGCGGCCGGATCAGATCCCTGACACCGCGCAGGATTTTCGCGCCCGGCGCGGTGAACGGCAGAATCGCCCCTGCCAGCACGATCACGAACACCGACGCCCGCAGCCAGGGAAACCCGCGTTTCGGCGCGCGCGTCCGGAGGCCTTCGATATGATGCGGATCATCGCTGCTCATGGTGGCGGATACTATTCGCGCAACCCGGAAACTTCCAAGCGATCTCCGTTTCAATCGTGGTCGTACCAGCGGGAAAAGATCTCCTCCAGTGCCTCGCGGTCGACCTCGTCGAACGCCGCCTTCTCCGTCGAGTCGACATCGAACACCGCCTCCACCGTCCCGCGGGCGTCCTTCACGGGAACCACGATCTCGCTTTCCGCGCGGCTGTCGCAGGCGATGTGTCCGGGGAAGGCGTGGACATCCGCCACCACCTGCGTCTCCCCTGTCGCCCAGGCCGTCCCGCAGACGCCCTTCCCCCAGCCGATCCGCAGGCAGCCCGGCGTTCCTTGGTAGGGACCGATCACCAGCTGCGCCCCGACCACCCGGTAGAAGCCGGTCCAGAAGGCATGCGGCATGGCCTCGTGGAGGATGCAAGCCGCCGTCGCCATGCGGGCGATGGCATCCGCCTCGCCGCGCCACATCGCGATCACTCGTTCACGGGCAAGGGCATAGGCTTGTTTCTTGGCGGCAGGGTCGGGAATCACGCCGCCGATCAAAACCGGGAGCTGACAAAACCGCAATCCCTCCTACCCTCCGGCGCGTGAGCTATCAGGTCTTCGCCCGGAAATACCGCCCGAAAACCTTCGACGATGTCCTCGGCCAGGACCATGTCGTTCGGACGTTGAAAAACGCCATCGCCCAGAAGCGGTTGGCGCACGCCTACTTGTTTGTCGGCCCCCGTGGCACGGGCAAGACCTCGACCGCCCGGATCCTCGCCAAGGCGTTGAATTGCAGTGGCGGGCCGAAGGCGGACTTCGACCCGGATGAAGACATCTGCGTTGAAATCGCCGAGGGGCGCTCCCTCGACGTGCTCGAGATCGACGGTGCCTCGAACAACGGCGTCGAGGAAGTCCGCCAGCTCCGTGAAACGGTCCGCTTCGCCCCGGCGCGGGGACAGTTCAAGATCTACTACATCGACGAGGTCCACATGCTCACCAACCAGGCCTTCAACGCCCTGTTGAAGACGCTGGAAGAGCCACCGGAGCACGTGAAGTTCATCTTCGCGACCACCGAGCCGCACAAGATCCTGCCGACCATCCTTTCCCGCTGCCAGCGCTTCGACCTGCGGCCGATCCCGGCGGAAACCATCGCCGAGCATCTGCTCCACATCGCCAGGGAGGAAGGCGTCCAGCTCCACGAATCCGCGGCCTGGGCCATCGCCAAGGGTGCCGACGGCGGCATGCGCGACGCCCAGTCGATGCTCGACCAGCTGGTTGCCTTCTGCGGTGACTCCGTCAACGAGGCGAACGTCCTCGACGTCTTCGGCTTCACCTCCCGCGAAACCGTCGCGACGGTCATCGGCGCGCTGCTTGCCCGCGATACCCCGACCGCGCTTGCCACGGTCCAACGCGAGGCCGAAGCCGGCCGCGAGCTGTCGCAACTGCTCGGGGAGTTGATCGGCGCGCTGCGGGCGCTGCTGGTTTCGAGGCTGGACTCGACCACCGGCGGCGACGGCATTCCCGCCGAAACCTGGGCGGCCTTGAAAGCCGCCTCGGAAGCCTATCCGCCGGAGCGCCTGCTGTCGGTCATCGACGTCTTCGCCGAAACCGAGGCCCGGATGAAATGGGCGTCCAACAAGCGGCTCCACCTCGAGATCGGCCTCATCAAGTCGGTTCAGACCCTCGGCGAAGTGCGTCTCTCCGACGTCATCAAGGTCCTCGCCGGCGTCTCGGAGCATCTCGACGCTCCGGTCACCTACGCTGCGCCCGTCGCGGCCGTGGCAGCTCCGCAGCCGGTCCCCGCCGCCGTGGTGGAAACGCCGGCCGTGGAGCCCGAGCCGGTTCCGGCACCCGCTCCCGCCGCCACCGAGCCCGAAGCCCCCGAGGAAAAATCCGGCGAGGTTCTTTCCCTCGACGAGCTCATTGCCACCGCACCGGACGAACCCGAGCCCGCCCCCGAACCGGTCGCCCGCGAGACCCCGCCGTGGAAACCGGAACCGGAGCCGGAACAAGCCCCGGAGCCGAAGGCCGATCCCATGGAAGAATTTTACAAGGATCCCTTGATCCAGACGGCGCTCGAAATGTTCGAGGCCACCCTCAAGAAATAACCGAAGCCAACCCATTTCCCATGAACATCCAGAAATTGATGAAGCAAGCGCAGCAGATGCAGGCCGGCATGGCCGCTGCGCAGGAAGAACTCGCCAAGAAGACCGTCGAAGCCAGCGTCGGCGGAGGCAAGGTCACCGTCGTCGCCACCTGCGCCGGTGACGTCCGTTCGATCGTCATCGACAAGTCCGTGGTCGATCCCGAAGACGTCGATTTCCTGCAGGACCTCGTCCTCAAGGGCGTGCAAGAAGCGATCGCCAAGGGCCGCGAGGTTTCGGCCGCCGAGATGCAAAAACTGACCGGCGGGATGGGCTTGCCCTTCTAACCCCGCCCTCCGCCGCCCCCCAGGTTCCGATGAAGTCGACCCGCTTCCGCCGCCGCGCCGGATGGACGCTCATCGGCTTGTCGCTGCTCCTGCACCTGTTCACGGTTTTCGCCTATACCCATTGTCCGGACGACCTGGCCGCCTTCACGGTGGTCCCCGTCTGGATCTGGGGAGGGATCGGCCTCTTGTTGTCGGTCACCGCCTTCTGGTTCCTCTGGGCCCCGCTCTCCTGGGTCATCACCGGGGTCTGGGCGATCACCGTCCTGCTGCTGGCCGACGAGGCGTGGGTCATCGCCAATGTTGGCAAAGCCCCTCCCCGGCCCGGCCCCGCCGGGAATGAGGACGGCCGGCCGCTGATCCGCGTGCTGACCCTGAACTGCAGCTACTTCAACTACAACGGCGGCAGCGATCCCGCCGACGACATCCGCCGTTGGGATCCCGACGTCGTGCTGCTGCAGGAAGTCCGGCCGCATCAGGTCCGCCACATCGCCGACACGCTCTTCTTCGGCCGCGGCGATTACCGGCTGTTTTCCTCCAATGGCATCGTCAGCCGCTGGAGCATCCGCCGCGAGGTCAACCCCAGCAAGCCGGGCTACCGGGTCCAGCAAGTCACCATCCGCAGGCCCGACGGCAACGAGTTCGAAGTCGTCAATCTCCACCTGAAAAGCGCCGCCACCGACCTGCGGCTGTGGCGGAAGGAAAGCTGGAAGACCCACCGGCAGAACCGCATCACCCACCGCGACGAACTGTCGATCGCCCTCGGCATCCTCTCCGACACCGGCGAGGGCTTGCCGGCCATCGTCGGCGGCGATTTCAATTCACCGGCGCGGGACCCGATCCAGGCCCTGCTCAAGCCGGATTACGACGATGCCTTCATCGAGGCCGGCACCGGCTGGGGCAACACCTACCAGCGCCGCATCCCCGTCCAGCGCATCGACCAGATCCACTACTCGCGCCAGTTCAAGGCCGTGCACTGCAGGGCCGTCACCACCCGCCGCAGCGACCACCGGATGGTCGTGGCCGATTTACTACCAGCCCAGTAGCCATTCATGTCCGTCCCTGAAGTTACCCGAGAACGACTCGTCGAGGTCCTCGAGGAAATCGCCCTGCTGCTGGAAGTCGGGGGCGAGAACCCGTTCAAGATCCGGGCCTACCGGCAGGGCGCCGAGATCGTCGCCGGCTATGATGGCGACATCGTGGCCATGGCCCGCGACGAGCAACTCGAGGGGATCAAAGGCCTCGGCGAAGCGCTGCGCGACAAGCTCCATGAGCTCGCCAGCACGGGCGAACTGGAGTTCCACAAGAAACTGCGGGGCGCCTACCCGGACAGCTTTTTCCATCTCTTCGACATCGAGGGGCTCGGGCCGAAAAAGGTGGCCGCCCTGCACAAGGCGCTCGGCGTCGATTCGATTGCCGCCCTGAAGACCGCCTGCGAACAGGACAAGGTCTCCGCGCTGTCCGGTTTCGGAGCCAAGACCCAGAGCAAGATCCTGGTCGCCATCGCGCGACGCGAGCAAAGCGCCGGGGCCTTCCGGCTGGATGACGCCATCCTCTCCGCGGAAGACATCCTGGAATCGCTGCGCGAACACCCCGACGTCCTGCGGGTTGAGATCGCGGGTTCGACGCGCCGCTCGAAAGAAGTCGTCCACGACCTAGACTTCATCGTTGCCACGAACAAGCCCGCCGAGCTGACGAAGTTCTTCGCGACCCGGCCGTTTGCGGCCGAGGTCATCGCCCAGGGCGACACGAAATGCTCGATCCGCCTCGCCAGCGGCCTGCAATGCGACCTCCGGGCCGTCTCGAACGAGCAGTATCCCTTCGCCCTGATGTATTTCACCGGCAGCAAGGAGCACAACGTCGCGATCCGCTCGAGGGCCCTGAAGGTGGGTTGGTCGCTCAACGAATACGGCTTCACCGGCGACAATCCGCCGGAGGTCCACGACGAAAAGGACATCTACCGGGCCCTCGGGCTCGACGATGTCCCGCCCGAACTGCGGGAGAACCGCGGCGAGATCGAGGCTGCCGACGAGGGTACCCTGCCGCGGCTCGTCGAGTGGGAGAACCTGCGCGGGACTTTCCACTGCCACACCACCGAGTCCGACGGCAAGGCAACCCTCGAGCAAATGGCGGATGCGGCCCTCGAACTCGGCTTGCAGTACTTGGGCATCTCGGACCACTCGAAGTCGTCCCCCCAGGCACGCGGCCTCAACGAGGAACGGCTGGCCGCCCAGATCGAGGCGATCGCCTCTTGGAACAACGACCACGCAAACTCCCATTTCCGGCTCTTCGCCGGCTCGGAGGTCGACATCCTCAAGGATGGTAGCCTCGACTTCGACGACGAACTCCTGGCGCAGCTGGATTTCACCGTCGTCTCCGTCCACAACGCCCTGACCCTCGGGGAGGACGAGATGACCCGGCGGATCATCCGGGCGATGGAGAATCCCCACGTCACCATGCTCGGCCACCTGACCGGCCGCCTGCTGCTGCGCCGCGACGCCTACGCGGTGAACCACGAGAAGGTCATCGACGCCGCCGCCGAGACCCGCACCGTGATCGAGCTCAACTGCAACCCGAAACGCTTCGACATGGACTGGCGCTGGTGGCACCGGGCCCGCGACAAGGGCGTCCTCACGTCGATCAACCCGGACGCCCACTCGACGCCGCAGCTCCAGTTCATCCGCCTCGGGGCCGGCATCGCCCGCAAGGGCTGGCTGCGCCGCGAGGACGTGCTGAACACCAAGCCGCTGGCCGAGATGAAGGCGTGGCTCGAATTGCCGAAAGCCAAGCGCTGAAGCACCCGTCGCGGGATCGGTCAGGAAGGACGCTTCGCCACGTCTTGGAGCAGGCGGAGACGGTCCAAGGCGCTGCCGTCGTCGATCAGGCGGCGGGCAATCTCAATCCCGTCACCGATGTCGTCCGAAAGGCCGCAGCAAGCGATCGCGGCACCGGCGTTGAGCAGCACCATGTCGCGCTTGGGACCGGTGTCCTTGCCGCTGAGGATGGCTTCCAGGATCGCCGCGTTCACTTCCGCGTCGCCGCCCTGGAGATCCTCGACTTCCGCGTGCTTCAGGCCAAGGTCGCGCGGCCGGACCTCTTCGTCCTGCAGGTCCTGGTAGATGCCCGCCTTGCAGATGCGGGTCGAGCCGAGCAGGCTGACCTCATCGACCGAGCGGCCGTCGCCGGTGGTCCCGTGAACCGCCCACACGCTTTCCCGGCCCAGTTGCTGGAGAATCTCGGCGAAGGCGGGACACATCTGGCGTTCGAAGACCCCGACCAGCTGGCACTGCGGCTTGGCCGGATTGAGGAGCGGGCCGATCAGATTGAAGATCGTCCTGATGCCCTTCTCCGCGAGCATCTTCCTGACCCCGACCACGGCCTTGAAAGCGGGATGGTAGGCCGGCGCGAACAAGAAACCGATGCCGGCTTTCTCCAGGCAATTCCGGAATCCCTCGGGCGGCAGGTCGATCCGGATCCCCAGGGTTTCGAGGACGTCGGCACCACCGCTCTTTGAAGTGATCCCGCGGTTGCCGTGCTTGAGCACCACCGCACCGGTCGCGGCCACCACGAACATGGCGGTTGTCGAGACGTTGAACAGGTTCAGCTTGTCGCCACCCGTGCCGCAGACATCGATGGTCGGTCCCTCGAGGTCGAGCAGCCCGACATGGGGATCGATCGCGTGCTCGAGGAAGGCTTCGACGAAGCCGGCGATCTCAGCCGGCGTCTCGCCTTTCCGCGCCAGGGCTTCCAGCAGCGATGCCTTTTTCTCATCCGTCGCCGTGGGATCGAGCAGCAGCTCCGCGGCCACCCTGACCTCCTGCGGGGAGAGCTCCTCCTTGTGTTCCAGATGATGTAGCAGCGCGTCCATTTGCGCTGACGCTAACACGGGACTCACCCGGCTTGCCAAGTCATTCGAGCAAAGGTTTTCCACCCGTCAGGACGCGTCGGGGCGGCTTTCGCGGAGCTTCGGCCACAGCCGGGAGATCCCGAAGCCTGCCAGTCCGGCCAGGGCGAGCAAGCCGATGCCCGGCCCCAGATCCCCGTAGAGGCAATAGCCCGACCCGAACAGGAAGGCATAGACCAGGACGCAGCCCAGGAAGGTCGCGAGGATCCCGCAGGGCAGGTTGACCGGCGCATGCTGGAACACGAGCGGCTTGCCCTGCCGTTCGCACTCCGCCACCACCGGCTTCCATCCGGGGCCACCGGGGTTGGTCGATTCGAGGAAATGCCGCAGGCGCCCGAAGTCCGAAGCGGGAGTGATAAAGGTCACCGCCAGCCACACGATCGTGGTCGCCGCAACCCCGAACGGCAGTTGCCAATACCCGAGCGAGGCCCCGAAGTCGCTCTTGGCCAGCCAGACCGCCATGACGAAGGAAAACACCATCGCCGAGATTTCGCTCCACGGGTTGATCCGCCACCAGAACCAGCGGAGGATGAACAGCAAGCCGGTGCCGGCACCGAACTGGAGCAGGATCTTGAAGGCATCCAGCGCGCTCTCGAGGTACATCGCCAGCACCGCGGTCATCGCCATCATCACCACGGTCGAAAGCCGGCCGGCCCACACCAGTTCCCTCTCGCTGGCGTCCTTGCGCACGAAGCGCTTCCAGAAATCGTTCACGACATAGGACGAACCCCAGTTGAGATGAGTCGAGAGGGTGCTCATGTAGGCGGCCATCAGCGAGGTCAGCACCAGGCCCAGCCAGCCGTTCGGCAGGAACGTCAGCATCGCCGAGTAGCCGAGGTCGTGCCCGATCTTGTCGTAGGGCGTGTCCGGGAACGCCTTGAGGATCGAGGAGCATCCCAGCGAGGTCGCCTTCAGCGCCTTCAACTCCGCCAGCGCCGCCGCCTGGCCGGCGTCCAGTTCAGCCGCCGGCACGCTAACCAGCGCGGGAATCTCCGCGGCCCGCGCCTCCAGGGCTTGCGTGGCCAGCTGCTGGTCGGCCGCCTTGTCGGTAGGAAACACCACCAGGGACGCCAATGCAACCAACACCCACGGCCACGGCCGCAGCGCGTAGTGGGCCACCTGGAAGAACAGCACCGACCCGATCGCGTGGTTCTCGTTCTTCGCCGCCAGCATCCGCTGCGCCAGGTATCCGCCGCCACCGGGTTCCGACCCGGGATACCAGACGCTCCACCATTGCACCGCGAGCGGAATCAGGAATGCGGTGATCAGCAGCTCCTTCGAGGTATCGTTGGAAAAGTCGAACTTCGGGATGATGTCGAGTTTGTCCTTCACCTCGGCGTGGCTCATGAGCCCTCCCAGGCCGCCGACCGATTCGTGCCCGAGGGCGAACCACGCCGCGGCAAAGGCTCCGACCATGGCCATGATGAACAGCAGGAAGTCGGTCAGGATCACCCCGCGGAAGCCGCCCAAGGAGGAAAACACCACCGTCACGACCATCGCCACGGAGACGGATTGCCACGGGGTCCAGCCGAGCATCACGTTGCCAATCTTGATCGCGGCCAGCGTCACCATGGCCATGATCATGACGTTGAAGAACACCCCGAGGTAGATCGCCCGGAAGCCCCGCAAGAACGCCGCCGCCTTGCCCGAATAGCGGAGTTCGTAGAACTCGATGTCGGTCAAGGCCCGCGACCGCCGCCACAGCTTTGCGTAGATGAACACCGTCAACATCCCGGTGATCAGGAAGGCCCACCAGTTCCAGTTCCCGGCAACGCCCTGCAGGCGCACGACGTTGGTCACGAAGTTCGGGGTGTCGGTCGAGAAGGTCGTCGCCACCATCGAGAAGCCGAGCAGCCACCAGGGCATGTGGCGACCGGAAAGGAAAAACTCCCCGGAATTCTTTCCCGCGCTCTTCGCCGACCACAGGCCGATTCCCAGGCTGACCACCAGGAAGCCGATCAGGATGCCCCAATCCAGGGTCGAGAGCGTGATCGCGGCAAGGCCCACCGGAGACAGCAATGTCGGCATGGCCGAATGTGTTAGCCCCGGGACCCGCCCTCCGACAATGGCAAAGGATGCTCAGCCGAAGTAGGACGGCTCGGCACCCGGCTTCCACTTGATGTTGCAGCCGCTGCTCGGATAGGGCCGGACCGGCGCTTCCTCGCCCGCCAGCATGCCTTTCACCGCGGCCCGCAGGTCGGCCCCGGTCGGAGCCTCGCCTCCCCGCGGCCGGGAATCGTCGAACTGCCCGGCGTAGTGCAGCCGCAGTTCGTGGTCGAAGAGGAAGAAATCCGGCGTGCACGCGGCACCGTAGGCCTTGGCGACTTCCTGCGTCTCATCGAAGAGATAGGGGAAATTCCAGCCGCTCTCCGCGGCGAAGGAAGTCATCTTGTCAGGGGCATCGGCGGGGTATTTCTCGATGTCGTTCGAGGAGATCGCGACCGTCGCCACGCCTTCGGCCTCGATCTCCGCGGCCAGGCTCCCGAGTTCCTTGGCAAGGTGGACGACGTAGGGGCAGTGGTTGCAGGCGAAGACGACCAACAGACCGCTGTTCCCGCGCAGGCCATGGAGCTCGTGCACGGTGCCATCGGGCGCCGGCAGCTGGAAATCCGGCGCCGCATCGCCCGGACGGAGGGAAAAGGTGGATCGGACTTCAGCCATGCCCTTCCCTTCGCCCATCCTCCCGTGCGGTCAAGACACAATGTCGCGGCAGCGCGGTTGCCTTGTCCGCCGGCGCCGCTATTTTGCCGGCTCATGCCCGACCTGCCGCCACTCACGCCGGACGAATGCACCCGCTACGCCCGCCATCTCTCGGTCCCGGGGATCGGCGAGGACGGACAGCGGCGACTGAAAGGATCGTCGGTGCTGATGATCGGCACCGGCGGGCTCGGCTCGCCGGCCGCGCTCTACCTGGCAGCCGCGGGGGTCGGGAGAATCGGCCTGATCGATCCCGATACCGTCGACCGCAGCAACCTGCAGCGCCAGATTCTCCACGGGGAGTCATGGGTCGGAAAAGCCAAGCTCGACAGCGCCGCCGACCGGCTGCGGGAGATCAACCCGCACGTCGAACTCGAGCTGTTGCCGCTCCACTTCTCCCCGGACAACGCCGTCGACCTCGTCTCGCGCTACGACGTCGTGCTCGACGGCTGCGACAACTTCCCCACCCGCTTTCTCTCGAACGACGCCTGCTTCCTGCTGAAAAAGCCCTGCGTCTACGGTTCCATCTTCCGCTTCGAGGGCCAGGTCACGGTCTTTGCCCCCCATCTCGGCGGCCCCTGCTACCGCTGCATGCTCCCCACACTGCCGCCGCCCGGCGCCGCTCCGTCCTGCGAGGAAGCCGGCGTGCTCGGGGTGCTTCCCGGGGTGATCGGTTCACTCCAGGCCATGGAAACCATCAAGCTTCTGTTAGGGATCGGCGAGGCGCCGCTCGGCAAGTTGCTTTGCTACGACGCCCTGGGCACCAGCTTCCGCAGCCTCCGCCTGCGCCGCGACCCCGCCTGCCGCCTCTGCGGCGACACGCCCGTCATCGACTCCGTTCACAACGCCGAAACCACCGCATCCGCAACCTGCACCATGTCCGATCCGTCCCTGCCGTCCATTTCCGTCCAAGACCTCGCCGCCCGGATCGATGCCGGCGACGACCTCTACATCCTCGACGTCCGCCAGCCGGAGGAAGAGGCCGAAGGCACCATCCCCGGCGCCGTGCTGATTCCCCTGGGCACGCTGCCCGAGCGGATTTCCGAACTCCCCGCCGGCCGCGAGATTCTCGTCCACTGCAAGGCCGGCGGTCGCTCGGCCAGGGCGGTGAAGTTCCTGCACGAGGCCGGGTTTCCCCAGGCGGTGAACATCGACGGCGGCATCAACGCCTGGAAGGCACGCTGACCGCCTTGTCCGGGGCTTCCTCCACCAGCGGCCGCTCGGCGTCGCGGTGGACCCAAACGCTCTGGACCAGCCCGAGCAGGAACATGCACATGACCACGAAGGTGCCGGAATAGCTCACCAGCGGCAGCGGAATGCCGGTGATCGGCATCAGCAGGATGCACATCCCGATGCTCTCGAAGATGTGCGCGAAGAAAAGGGCCACCACGCCACCCACCAGCAGCCGACCCATCGGGTCGCGGGCGTAGGTGCCGATGAACAGGCACAGCACCAGCAGCAGGCCGAAAGCGGTGATCAACAGGATGCTGCCACGGAATCCGTGCTCTTCCGCGATGATCGGGAAAATGAAGTCGTTGTGAGCCGTCTTCCACGGCACGAATTTCTTGTCGTGGAGGGAACCGTCGTTGGCGCTGGCATTCCAGCCGACGCCTGCCCAGCCCGACTTGCCGACGGCGATCGCGATGTTATGCGGAGCCCAGGCCGGACCGCTGACGTCCACCTCCTTGCCATCGACCATGTCGAGGAAGAGCTCGATGCGCTTGGTCCCCGTTTCAGAAACCGTGGGCAAGACCACGAAATAGGCGATCGGGATGATGGCCGCGGCCAGCAGGCCCATGCAGCTCAGGTAGCGGAACGGCACGCCGCTGACGAGGAGGCAGATGACCGCGAGCGGCACCCATACCAAGGCCGAGCCCATGTCCCCCATCGCCACCACGATCAGGAAGGGAACGCCGGTGAAGAGACCGACCAAGGCGACCTTCACGATCGGCTCCTCGAAGATCCAGCCGACTTTCGGGATCCGCCGCCCGAGGCGGGGCAGGTCTTGCAGCAGCCAGGATAGCAGGATGATTCCAGCGACGATCGCCATCGGCGCCGGCTGGAAGCGCAGCAGCCCGCTGTCGATCTGGTGCACGTCTCCGCGGTCCTTGCCGATCAGTGACACGCAGAGTGCCATCGCCACCCCGAACAGCGGGATCGCGAGCCACTTGACCCACTTGTAGTCAATCAGCGCGGCCCCGAAGTAGACCACCGAGCCGATCAGGATCCAGTCCTTCTGCTTGTCCGCGAACCACGCCCCGCCCTGCGGCAGATGCCTCGCCGCGCTCTCGATCGAGAACACGCCGAACACCAGCAGCCCGTACATCGTCAGCACGAGCGGCCAGTTCAAGCCGAGCAGTTTGCGGAACAGCGGCGTCATCCTTCGCCGCGGACGATACCGGCCGCACGCCCCCTGACAAGCCGCGTCCCGCAAGGTCTTGCGAATGACGCTCCCTGGAGCGAGGATCCGGGACCATGCGCCGTGCTCTCCTGCCCCTCATCATCGTCGCCCTGCTCGCCGGAAGCTTCACCTGGTGGTGGACCCGGCCCGAGCGCGTCATCGCCCGCCGCGTGACCGGGCTTTTCCAGTCGGCTGTCGTCGAAGCCGGATCCGGCACGGTTTCCCGCGGCCTCAAGGGAGCCGCGATCGAGGGCTATCTGGCCCCCGACATCACCTTCTCCTCGCCCCAGGGACCGACCGAGGAAATCGACGGCCTGCAGTCCCGCGACACCGTTACCGCCCTCTACGCGAGCCTGGCCAAGTACTGCCGCCGTGTGAGCCTGGAAACTCCGGAAATCGGTTCAATCGTCATCGACGGTGACAAAGCCACGGTCCAAGCCAGCGTCGATGCCGTGATCGAACTGCCGGACGAGACCCGCCCGGTGGACGGCATCCAGGAACTGACCATGGACTGGCGCAAGATCGAGGGGAAGTGGCGCATGGCCGCGGCGGAGTGGCGTGAAACCGGCCGCTGAAGCCGCATCGCGGGCTATTTGAGCGGGGAAAAGTCGGTGGGCTTCAAAAACACCGACTTCACTCCGTCCGGTACCGTGAGCGATCCGCCGGCCGCTTCCTCCGATGCCGCCTTCGCGGCCACCCAGACCGGATCCGCCCGGAACGCCTTCCACGACTCGTCGGCGGCACCGGCATCCCGGTGTTCCAGGAAATACAGCAAGGTATCCGCCGCACCCGGTTGGCCCTCGTCCAATTTGAAGTAACTGCCACTGGTCATGCCGTGCTTCTTGAACAAGCCCAGCGTGTGATCGCGGAAGCGCTTGTGAAGTTGCGGCAGCTTGCCGGGAGTGGCGGTGTAGGTCCGCATCTCGAAAAGGTGCACCCCGTCCCCCGCCGAAGCCTCGGGGAATCCCGGCGAAAAGTCGGTGGGATGAAGGAAAAGCTGGTCCACCTTGCCGACCAGCTTGCCGCCCGCCTCCGAAGCCGCGGCGGCTTTCTTCCAATCCTCATCGGCATGGAACGCGGCCCAGGAAGCATCCCTCGCGGCGCGGTCCGGGTAGGCGAGGAGGTAAATCAGGAGCCGGTCCGGGTTGTCCGCCGGCACCCAGTAGCCGACCTGGGTCATGCCGTGTTTTGCAAAGAGTCCGCAAGTATGATCCCGGAAGCGCGACAACAAGGCGTCGAGCTTGCCGGGCTCCGCATGGTAGGTCCGCAGCTCGTAAAGTTGCGTGTCGGCCACGGGTTCGGCGGCCGCGGCACTGCCCAAGGCCAGCCCCGCGGCGAGGACGGAGATCAGCAAGGATTTGATCATGGATGCCACCTTTGACGACGGCTCCACATCAGGCAAACCGGAAAAACGACGCGCTCAGGCGGCGATCTCGTAATGCTCCGCAATCTGGCGGAAAATACGATCGCGGCGCTCGCGGGCCTGCTCGACGTCACGGGTCTTCAGGGAAAAACGAAGGCGCTCGGCGGTTGCGTCGGACTTGTGAACGGTGAGGTGACACCACCAGACCCCACGATTGTTCCAAAGATGATGATTGGGGTTCTCCTCGTTGACTCGAAGGGCGAGCTTGGGTTTCCTTTTCATGCGGTTCAGTGCCGTGGACCAGGTTATCAAAGCGGCTCCCCAAGGGTCAGAAGTCGCTTTTCAGGACGCGGATGACACGGATTGGAGCGGTTTATCCGTGGTAGGCAAGGACATTTGCTAAGGTAAGCATAAACCTCACTTTACCACCGATAACCTGACGTTAGAACATCAGGATTTTGGAACTTTCGCCTCAGGCGTGCTCCAGTGCGGCACTGAATCGTGCCAAAAGTCCATCGGTCTCTTCACTTCCGCACGAAACCCGGATCAGGTGCGACGGCACGCCGCAGGCGTCCGCCCAGTCGAGCTCGTGGAAATGCGCAAGCAAGGTGTAGGGGCAGGCCAAGGTGAAGGGGGTGCCGAAGCTCGGGCCCTTGCAGACCTGCAGCGAGTCGAACACCTTCGGCGCTTTGCGCGGATTCTTGAGGGCAAAGGAAAGCAGCGGGCCATAGCCGCCGCGAGGAGCCTTGATCTTGTCGTAGTTCTCGCGGGTGATCAGCGAGGGGTGCCAGACGTCCGCCACGCCGGGGTGCCCGGCCAACAGCTGCGCCAGCGCGAGGCCGTTGGCATTCGGCATCGCCATCCGTGCGGGATACCCTTTCAGGTTCGAGAGCAGGACTTCGGCATCGCCGATGTAGAGCGGCGAGCTGGCAGCGCTTTCTTCCGCCAGCCCCTCGAGCAGCGGACCGGCAAAGGGCGAGTCCTCGCGCACCGCCACCATCCCGGCCATGACATCGCCCGCTCCGGACAGCCACTTGGTCAAGCTCGTCGTCACCACGTCCGCCCACCGGATCACCGACACGTTCGAGGGCCCCACGGCCGAATCATCGACAATGAGCGGCACGCCGCCGTCCGCACAAGCGGCGGCGACCTGCGGAAGATCGATGGTGCGCAGCAGCGGGTTGCTCGGCGCTTCGGTGAACACCGCGGCGAACTCCCCTTTGCGGATGCGGCTCAGGGCCTCGTCGAAGGACTCCCCGCTCGCCTGGTTCAGGAAGACCACGCCATTGCCGAACAGCTCCTGGATTTTCAGGGCATCGACGTAGGGAAACTCGATCTGCAGGGTCTTGCGCCCCTCCTTGACCCCGGGCAGGGACCGCAGCACCGCCGTGATGGCCGCCATGCCGCTGTTGAAAACCGTCACCTGCTTCGGTTCGACGCCGGCAATCTTGCCGAGCCGACGCTGCAACAGGTGATTCTTGTCGCCGCTCCGGACGGTGCCGTTGAGAAAATCCTCCGCCTGGCGGCTGCTGACCAGCTCACCGGTGAAGCGCTGGTAGTCGATGGCGACTTGCTTCGCCTTGATCGGGACGGCAAGCGCCTGCATGCCGTGGAAGCCCACTGAACGCACGGCCACCTCGCCGCGGCGCTCGATCCAGCGCTGGGCGCGCTGCGCGGCCAGCTTCGAGGGAAAGACGAGCACTGCATCTCCCTCGCCGCCAATCTCCTCGGAGGCGGCGGTGGTCAGACGGTCGACCAAAGGATGCCGGAAGAAGCGCGGGTAGCCGATCCGCATGCGGCGGATCACCTTGTCCCGGCCCTCTTCGTAGCCGAGCACCGCCTTCCACGTGGGAAGACACACCGAACAGGCGTGCGGGGAATCCGGCAAAGGAATTCCCAAATCTTCGTCCTGCCAGGCAGGCTGAACCACCAAATCACGCATGCGCACGCCCTGCTTGACGGGATTTCGGCCTCTTGGGCAAGCCGGATTCGCTGATTTCTGACAGCGTCCGGGCGCGGATTGGCCGGCTTCGACCATCAGTCCCCACCCTCCGCGGCTCCTGCGCCGGCCCTGTTGCCTGGCGCGCGTTTCATTCGCCGGGTTCGATGGCAATCCGCATCATCCGACTCCCGCCATCGCCAAGCTCCACGTCATCCACCACCCGGTAGGTCCGCAGTCCGCCCGCCTCCGCGATCACCTCGGGGACCGACGAAAGCTCCGTCCAGTCCTCCAGATTGGACGACCCGAAGCAGCGGAAATGAAGCTGGTCCCCATCGGGAACCGACACCTCGAACTCATAGGACATCCTCACCTCGCCGCCGGACGTGACCGGCAAAAATCGGATCGGCCGCGGCGCGTCGCTGCCCGCCGCGTTGGTCCCGAAGAAGACCTCGAAAGCGTTTGCCATCCCGTCGCCATCCGGATCGCTGGCAAAACCGATCAGGGCCGGATTGCCATGCCCCTCGAAGATCCCGCCGGCAGAGGTCAGGGACAGCCGCACCGCCTCTTCGTTCGTCTCGATCAGGTTGGAAATTGATACGCTCACGGGAATCGTGAGCGCGTCGCCGGAGCCACTTTCCGCCAGAACCACGAGCCGGTAGCCCGGAGTCGATTCGTAATCGAGCTCGCCCGCCACCGCGATCAGACCGGTGCTTCCGTCGATCGCAAATGCGCCCAGGGGATCGCCCCCGGTGATCTGATACGTTACTGCACCGCCGCTTGCCGGATCGGCAGCCGCCACCGTTCCCACCGGGGTCCCCGGCGCAGAGCCCTCGGCTACCACGAAGACCGGCGACGGGTCCACCGCCTGGAGCGATTCAGGGACCTGCACCGGACCCACCGGCATCAGGTGAATCCCCGGTATCACCGTCGTCGATGGAATGCCGGGGCCCGTCCATGCGACCGCCAGATGGTCGGCTCCCCCACCCTCGCGGTGAATCGCCTCGATGTAATACTTCCGTCCACCGACGAGATCGACCGGTGCCGATTGCTGCGACGGATACCTCGTCCATTCGCGGGGACTGGTTGCCGCGGGCACGCTGGCGATTTCCACCGCCCGGGATTCCTCGAAGGTCGGACTCAAGCGCAGCGAGCTGTCATCGTCGCTGGCAATCCAGAACTGATACGTGCCGGTCGCCGGCGGGATCAGGAAGCCCCGCATCCGCGAGCCATACGAGCCGCCCGTGTTCGCCGGAGCTTCGAAGGAGGTCCGCAGCGCCACGCTGGACGGGAATTCGGGATAGTCCGGGTCCGCAATCAGTGCGTCGATGCTGCCGCCGTCGATCCCCGTCCACACCTCGCGAGGAATGTGGCCTCTCGTTCCCCCGATGAATCGTGTCTGCGTTTCAAAGGTCGAGGCCAACACCCCGGACCCGAGCAGGGTCCAGCTCACGCCGTCGTTGCTTCCGTGCAACTTCCAGTCCTTCACCCGACCCGCCGCCGCGTCCTGCCGTGGCGAGATCGCGAAACCGCCCACGTCCCGCGAGGTCCACAGGTCGATGACCAGGTGGTGCGGGAAGTCCGGCAGATCGCTCCCGGACCAGCGTGTGTGCCAGAAGGTCGATGGCGACCCGTCGCAAGCACGGGCCGCACGCCCATCCTCGCCGACGGTCTCCTCGCTGTCGGCCGTGATTCCCCAGCCCGTGCGATCCATCGGGTTTCCATTGCGATCAAGGACCTCGAACTCCGACACCACTGCCCAGAGGTAGCCACCGTACGGGCTCAGCGCGTCGAACTTCACATAGCGATACGTTTCCGCCGGCGGCTGTGGCTGGAACTCCTCCATTTGGGTGCTGAAGGTCGACTCCAGCGTGCCCGTGGACATCCGCGTCCAGTCGACCCCGTTGTTGCTGCCGTAGAACTCCCAGTCCTTCACCCGTCCCGCCGCCGCGTCCTGTCGCGGGGCGATGGTGAAGCCTCCGACCAGCCGTGAGGTGAGCATGTCGATGGTCAGCTGGTGCGGGTGCCCCGGCGGACTCGATCCCGTCCACTGCGTGTGCCAAAAGGTCGAAGGGGACCCGTCGAGAGCACGGGTCGCGCGGCCATCCTCCCCGACGGTTTCCTCGCTGTCCGCCGTGACCACCCAGCCCGAGCGATCCATCGGCTGGCTCGACTCGTCGAGCACGTTGAACTCCGAAACGACCGTCCAGAGCGAGTCGTCGTGCGTGGAAAGTGAAACGAACTTCACAAAACGATAGGGTCCGAGGTCACTGAATTGCACCGGTGGTGCCACGGCATAAGGCAAGACCTCCCAGTTGAACGTCACCACCGCGGAAGCGCCCCGCGAATCCCTCAGGGACACATGGACCGTAAAGACGGCGACCTCCGACGGCGCGCCCGATACGATCCCCATGGCCTCGTCCATCCACAGGCCGTTGGGCAAGCCGCTCGCATGATAGGTCACCACATCCCCGTCCGGATCCGATCCTGAGACCGCCAGACTGACAGGCTGCTGAAGCGTGGAAAGCTGCGGACCGGGAGAATCAAGCACCGGAGCTTGGTTGGCCGCCGAGACCGGCGCCGCCGGTTCGAGATCGTCGATCTGCATCAGGTAGGCCACCAGCTTGTCGATCTCCTCGCCGGACCGGTGGAAGAGGTTCACGTGCCGGCCGCTGAGGTCCCGGTCCACCAGCACCGCCCGCAAGGACGGCGCCGAGCCGTCGTGCAAGTAGGGCGCGGTTTTCCAGAGTCCACGCAAGGTCGGGGTGTCGATGCCATCAAGCTCCCCGCCCAAGCGCTCGCCAGAATTCCCGGTGATGGTTCCGACGTCATGCCGCGCCAAGCCGCTGCTGTCCGTGAAGGCCTCGCCCGAATGGCAGCTCGCGCAGTTTTCCTCCCGGAAGATCTCCCGCCCCTCGATCGCGTCCGGCGTGAGCGAACCGTTGCTTTCCCGGAAAGGACTGCGCCCCGTCATCGTCAGCGACGTGACATACGCCGCCAGCGCGTCGAGATCCGTGCTGAAACCCGCCTTCGACCGGCCGAGCGGAAGGGACACCGTGCCCGTGTTGAAATCCGCGTCGTCCATCAACCCGGAGCCGCCGCCAAGGCCACGGATCTGGCCTTCGAAATCATGCACCTCGTCAAAGTTCGCCGACCAGTGCAAGGGCCCGTGCCCGATGCCGCGGCCGTTCAGGTCGATCGTGTTGCGGAACCCTTCCCCCATCCCGCTGAAGTCCCACACGCGGCCGTCCTGGCCGCCGTCGAGGTGACAGCTCGCGCAGCTCATGTAGCTGTCCGACGAGAGCCGCGGATCCTCGGAGTTGTAGAAGAGCTGCTTGCCTAACAGGACATCGGCGGGCAAGGCCTCATTGGTCACGGTGGGCACGATGGCCACCAGCGGCGAAATCCCGCAGAAGCCGGAACACACCGCGGGAGTCGCCAGCACGGTGACATCCCGCGACATGAAGTTGTGCGCGTAAAGCCGCGATCCATCAGGACTGACCGCCAGTCCGTCCGGCGCCAGTCCGCCGGTGCCGATCGAGAACGGCGCCCCGCCCCCGTAGGCGTCGATCACCCAGATGAACGACGATCCGCTGGAAACGAAAAACACCTGGTTGCCGAGCGGGCTGTAGACCAGCGAGGTCACGAAGTCGCTGTTGTCGAAGTCGAGCCGCCGCGCGACGGTATCGGTGCGGTCCGGCAGGCTGATGCTCGAGGCCATGCTGCGAACGGCGTGCTCGAAAGTCAGGTTCTCTCCGTTCCTCCGGGTCCCGCGGAAGATGTTGTCCTTCTTCGCCGGCACGTAGAGATGACTGTAGTCCGGCGAGATCGCCAGCGCCCCGAGGTAGTTCGGCAACCCCATCCCTCCGGTGGCGGTATCGGGATCGAGCACGTGGGCAAGGTCAACCACCGTGGCGGGCGTGAAATTGGTTAGATCGACCGCCGTCACCTTCCCCGCGTCCTCCGGCGAGATGAACCGGCCGACCCACAAGGTGCCCTCGTTCGGATCCAACGCCAGCGAGCGCGGCCACGGACCGACCGCACAGGTTCGCAGTACAGCCCCTCCGGCGGTGTCGATTTCCACAATCTCGCCGAGGCCTTCGAGGCTCACGTAAACCCTTGGCTGGTTGGGGTGAGCCACGATGCCGTGGGGCGCGGAGCCCGGTGGCAAGGGATGGGTGGCAACCACAGCTCCGGCCACGGGGTCGATCACCGAGAGCGCCGCCGACTCTTTGTTCGTTACCCACAGCTTGCCATCGGCCCCGATCGAGAGCGCTTTCGGATCGCTTCCGACGGCGATCTCATGGACGGGCACATTGTCGCTCGCGCGGATGCCCGTCACCGAACCGTTGTCCGGATTCACCGTCCACACCATGCCGTTGGTGGCATCGAACGCGATCGTCGAACTTTGCACGGGTCCCTGCGCGGGGATCGTCCGGTGGATAACCTGCACGCCGCTGCTTGCGGTGGCGTAGGCCTGTCCCGCCAGACGCGTGCGAACCGTGACCACGTGATTTCCCGGCTCGCTGTAGGTGTGGGAGATGTTCACGGGAGCCCCGAAAGCCGTGGGAGCCGAGCCATCGCCGAAGTCCCATGAGTGCTCGATCGTCTGGCCTCCGATGTTGTTCACTTCCAGGTGGAGATCCACCGTCGATCCGACCGGCGAGGGATCCGCGGTCATTACCGTCGTGGAGTAATCGCTCACCACCTGACCGGTGGCAAAGCGGAAGATCACCTGGTCGTTCTGAACCGCATTGCCCGCGAAGTCGCTCACCCCGCCGGCCGCAAGGAAGACCTCATAGGTCGTGTCCGGTGCCAGGTCGTCATCGGGAGCGAAGTTCACGATGCCCTCCTTCGCGCTCAAGGTCCCCGGAATGGATGACTCGTCGCCCACCACACGGACGCGGAACGTCTCCGTGGTCAGCGAGGCCGCGTCGATGAAATCGGTGAAGCACACCCCGATCCGCGAGCGCAAGTTCACGTTCGTCGCGTTGGCCGGCGGCGAGTGGAAGTTCGGCGACGGCGGCACCGTGTCCTCGTTCGCATCGTGGACGCCGAAGGTCAGTTTGCGCGGGTTGTTGTGGTCGGTCGTGATCGCCAGCACGTTGCCAAGCGGCGTGATGAAGGCGTGGTCGTCCGCCGGCACCACACCGGAATCAACACGGTTCACGAAAGTCGCGGTGTCGCCGGACAACAGCCACTTCGTGCCACCCGGATAGTGGCCGATGTAGAGGTGTTCGTCCTTTCCAAAGCCATACTCCTGCCGGTCCAGGAGATCGAGATCCGGGCCGCTGGCGACGGTGGTCGCGACGACATTCTGCGGATCGGAGAAATCATGGCGGACCAGCGGTTTGCCCAGTCCATAGAAGCAGCCGCCGTAGACAAACCCCTGGTAGCCCAAGGGGCCGGAGAAGGTGCTGATCTGCTTGGGGTCGGCCGGATCGCTCACATCGAGGATCATCGCGCTGAAGGTCGTCTCCAGCGCCGCCGCGTTCAGGATGAGCAAGTTTCCGATCACCGTCGCTGAACGGAGCGTCAGGTTCGATAGCTCCGACCGCGCCATGTGGTGAAGCAGCGCCGGGTTCGCCGGATCAGAGGTATCCACGACAAACAGCCCGCCACTTCCGGTCGGAGCGAACACGAAACGAGAACCTTGCCACGCGGGCGCGAACGAGTAGCCGTCGTAGTTCGATGGCGGTGACCCGCCCGGGTAGATGTAGCGGCTGAGGATCCGCGGATTGGTCGCAGGCGCCCCGTCGAAAAGTGGCCCGAGGTCAAGGATCGCGAATCCCCCGTTCGAACCATGGCGCTCGGACACGAGCATGAGGTCACCGGAAGTCGAGATGTGGTGCATTTCCGCGAAGTCGCCGAAGTAGTCCGGCTCGCCCGGAGTGTGGTAGGTAGCGGGCTCATCCCTCGAGTCGAAGATCTCCTCCGGAGCCGTCAGGTCGCTGACATCGAAGACGGTCATGCACCCCGCACCGAGACCTCCGCCGTGGTCCGCGCCCATTGGCACCATCAGGTAGCCGCGATGCATCGACACCCCGCTGATCGCGGCACCGGTGTCCACGAATGACAAGATGGTGCCCACTTGGCCCGGGTCATAGGGACGGCTGTCGAGTCCCGGGCCATCGACAGCTGAAGATGCCCCGCAAAGGGCCATGCAGAACGCCAGGCACAGCGTCGGGAGCAAACTTCCCCGTTGAGCGGAACGTGCAAAACTCAGGTGGATCGAAGCTCGGCTCATGGAATCTGGAAGTGTCAACGAATGCTGAAATGATGGTCGCGGGAAGCTCCGGTGCATCGCGCTGCAAGGGTGGGCGGACGGGCCGTGTGGTTCGGAACCCAGAAGCGACACCACACGACCCGCCACCGACTTCCCGCGCATGGAACGGCCCGCCCTTCACGAGTTTGGGAGAGGGCCGTGGCCCCGGGCCGCACCACGCGGAAAAGTTTCATCATTCCATCATCCTCCGGCGCCGGCCTGCCAGACCGGCCACCCCGATGGCCGCCATGATCGCGGCACCCGGCTCGGGGACCGCGGTGATGACGAAGGCCGCCAGCGAGCCCCGGGTATTGGGGCTATCGCCCGACCACGACGGTAGCGTGATCGTGGCGGTGTCATCCGCGAAGACGCCACTGACCGCCATCCCCCGGACACCCCCTGAGTTATTGCCGCCCGGGTCATTCGCGACGCCATCCCAGGTGCCGTTGCCGAGGACCGGAATGGTCACGGCCGTCGAATTCACCGTCGCGTCGTAGAAGGTGGCGCTTCCGTTGTCCGAGCTGGCGTAAACGGTGATCGTGTAGCCGGTCATGCCTTCGCTCGCGAGCCAGGCGGACAGCCCGTCAACCGCGATGACGATCCCGTTATCGTTCAAGTAATTCCGGAACACGCTGATGCCCGTGTTGGGACCGCTCGTTCCGGTCCATGAACCCGCATTCCAAACCTGGGGCGTACCGGTGAAGCCGTAGTCGAGCGTCGCGGTGGTTCCGTTCAGGCTCGCTCCGGTCGCCGTGAGGTCGACCATGTCGGTCCAGGTCGCGCCGAAGGTGCCGGTGCCGGCTTGCGAGCCCGCGCCATCGGGGACACCGCTGGGGTGACGGTTGAAATTGACGCCAATCACGGTGGCGCTTGAGGCCGCCATCACGGTGGCGAAGTACGAGACAATCAGTGGTTTTGCGATCATCGGATTGCGGGGAGTTTGGGTGAGTGGATTGGGATGGGGATTCATTGGGTTGCGACCACGCGGATGAAGAGAGAGCCGATGGGCTCGCTGCTGGTGGCCGTCACCGCCCTCATGCCTCCCGCTCCACCGGTCGGGGCGATCGTGACCGTCGCCCCGCCGCCGGGACCGTCAACACCGTCCCCGGCATACCAGGCACCGAGGTCCGTCGACCACTGATAGGATCCGGTGACATCACCCAGCGACTCGCCACTGAACGGATGCATAAAGGTGGTGACCGTGCCGTCCGACGAAATCTGGCTGATGCCTTGGCTGAACACGGACGGATCGGATCCGAAGAAGCCCTCGACGCCATTTGGGATCCCGTCGCCATCGGCATCAACGTCGAAGCCGTCGAGGCCGCCCACCGGGAACCCGGCGATCCACCCGGCGAAGTCCTGCAATTCCGGCAGGATCAGGAAGTCCGAGGCCGGATCGAAGATCGCGGTGCCGGTTTGGAAAGCAACGCCGTCGAGCGTCCCGTCGATTCCCCTGCCCTCGAATCCATTGCGTCCGAAGTAGCCGAAGCTCAGCGTATTGATGTCCGGTGTGGCAAACGCCCCTCCGGCAAGCGCGCCAATCGAGACGCCGTTGACGTAGCCCGTGAGCGTCCCCGATCCCGCATCCCAGGCGTAGGCGAAATGGACCTTCACGCCGACGGGTGGCAGCGCCGCGAACTGCTGCTGAACGCTGCTTCCGTTCCAGTAGAACATCTGGAGCACGTCATTGCCGAGGGCATCGCCCAGACGGAGGTTGCAGTCGCCCTGCACGTCGATGATCACGGGCGTCTCGTCGACCGCTCCGGTCGAGTTGTAGGTGACCACAGCCTCCGCGACCCAGTTCTGCGTCTTCAGGTCTCCCAGGACAACGGGATCGACGTCAAAACCGTCGGGACCGTCTTCATTGCCCGGATTGATCGTCGCCACCCCGCCGTTCACCACCGGGGTGCCGTTGGCCTTGAACGAGAAGGTCTCGTCGATTTCATCCGTCCCCAGGGTGTAAACCGTGCCCTCGAGGGTGCCGTCGAAGTTGATCAGCAGCTGCGTCTCGAAGGGGAATCCCACGTCCGTGGTGACGGTCGCGACGTTGGACGGGTCGGAGTCCCCGCCACCGTTGGTCGCGAAGATACGATAGTCATACGATGTGTTCGGTTCCAGGCCGGAGAGTTGGTCGGCATAGAAGTCGCTGTCGGCCGGAGCGGTTCCCACCGTGACCCAGGTGCCGGCGCCCGCAGGCGAGCGCTGGATGATGTATCCGGTTTCGGCATCGAAATTGTCGGTCCAGAAGACGCTCACCTCGACCCCGGAAAAGGGCGACACCTCGAGATCGGTCACTGCCTTTCCCGTCGGCGCCGTGGCGAAACTCTGGCCGGGTTCGCTCCAAGCCTCGGAGGGGCCGTTCACCGCATGGAAGCGATAGAAGTACTGCGTGTCCGGAACGAGGCCCGTGATACTGCCGCTGACCGGGCCGATCGCCTGGTTGCCCAGCACGTTGGAACCCGGCCAGGCGCCTGTTCCCTGGTCCACGGTGTCCCAGAACAAGCTCACGTCCGCCGGGGCATTGAAGAGATTGACGTGTGCCTCGGCGCTGGTGCCGGTGATGCTGTCTGCGCTCGATCCTGAAAGCGACGGCTCCCCCGCGCCGACCAGCGTGACCCCGGTCACATCGGTCCAGGACTCGCCGACGCGGATGGCATCGAGGTTTCCGGTGCTCTGGCCGTTGACCCAGAGCAGCAGATGGCTCGCGACCATGGAGGAATCCACCGTGCTGGCCGCGCTCCAGACGATCGCGTTGAGATCGTTGTCGATCGCCGCGTTGTCCGCGTAGCGCTTGACGTGGATCTCATCGGCACCACTGGCCTTGACCGTGATCCGCCCGACGAGCAAGCCCGTGGAATTGACGCTGTTCGGGGCTTCGAACGCACGGATGCCGTAGGGACCGCTGTCGGCGGCGAGGGTACCGTGCGAGATGTAGCTCGCATTGCGCGCGTCGTTGAAGGTCCCGCCGATCGAGGTCGCGTTGTTCCAGCTGAAGCCCGCGCCGACAAACTCCGTGGTGCCGGACGATGCGGGACCCGAGGCCAGCCCGATGCCCACGGCGGTGTCGCCGGCATTGTTCAGCCGGACGCTGAAATAGATCTCGCCGTCCGTGCCGAAGTCGATGGTTTGCGCCAATTCACGCGTCGCATAGACGTCCAGGTTCCAGTTGCCGACGCCGTTCCAGACACCGCCCGCGGTGCCCCCGCTCGCCGGCAGTCCGGGAAGCGTCGCACCGACGACGTCGAAGTTGTCCGCGGTGGAAATTCCGACGCTCCCGTTGGTCAGCCAGGTGCCGGTCAAGCCGATGCTTGTTCCCGTGTCACCGGCTCCGTTGAGCGAGGCGTTTCCGGTGGAGATGCTGTCGAACAGCTCCTGCACCAGGACATCTGCATCCGCCAGGGAAGCCATGGCAACCAGGGCGGCGATAGATACGAGTTTTGATTTCATGGTTTTTGGTTTTCGTCTGGATGAAGAAATTCCTCATGACCCGGAAGAGCCGGAGGCGAAGTCGAACTCCACCGATCCCCGGGTGCTCCCGATGGAGATCCGGTTTGCATCCTTGGCGCGCGAAACGCCGCTGGACCCGCAATCGAGCGAGTAGCTGAAGCCCTCGTGGCGGAAATCGATCCCGTGCCTGCCGACCCGCGTGACCGGGATCTTCACCCCGTCCGCCCAGCCCAGCTCCAGTCCCCAATCGGCGGGAGCGGCATCGCCCGTCAACTGGAGGTGAAGCCGGGTGGGCTCACAGGTGACCCGGAGAACGCCCCCTGCGGCCAGGTTACAGGTGATCGCGAGCGACTCGGGACTGGTTTCCTCGACCCTGGGCTCGCCCTTGGTCAGCAGCGGCCGGGACTCCCCCTTTTCATGGACGACCGCGCGGATGCCCGCCAGTTCCCCCTGCCTGCTCCAGTGGAACCCGTCCAGGACCGGCAAGGTGTCGTAGATGGCCGTCGGTCCCTCAACCCTGCGATGGAGATAACGCTCCTCGTAGTTCTCGTTGAAGCGATGCAGGTCACGGATGCGCCACCGGTCTCTCTCCCATGAGAAGTTCACCCGGTAGAACCGGCTCTCGTACCAGATGCTCCGGTTCGCTTCCTCCGCCGCGTCCTCCATGGCCACCACCGCGGTCGCCGGGGTGGTCTCATACTTGGAAGCGAACCATTGTCCCGATGCCGCGAGCGTCTCCACGCGGATCTTCCCCTCGTCCCGCAACGCGGCCAGCTTGGCATACTGGTCGATCAATCCGGCGGACATCGCCGGCCAGCCGAACGAATTCTCCTGACCGGCCTGCATGTAGGAGAAGCCGAGACTCGGGCGGTTGAAGTTCGTGTTGAAGAACCAGTCGACCCACGATGGATCTCCCCCGCCCGGGCGATAGACCGGCTCGAGCGTCACGACCCCTTGCCAGGTGGTGCCGATCCCGTGGTCGTACTGGTGCACCGGATCGCTGCCGAGCATGCGGAACACGGGCACGTCGAGCTGCCGGGCTTTCGTTTGCGCCGGCATGTAGGCGTTCAGCCGGCTGGGATAGTAGGCCTGGTTCCAATAGCCGCCCCACAAGGTGTAGCCGTCGGTGCCGCTCTGGTCCTTGCAGTTGCACGCGGCGATGATGCCGTACTCGTCGCGGAGGTGATTGAGCGTCGGGGCATCGAGAATCCAGCAGCCGACCGACTCGGGCAGCTTGCCGAAAACCTCCTGGAACTTCTCCATGTAGAGATCGAGGAGCTTGATGCGATCCTTGACCGCATAGCCCTGGGTGAAGCCGACGTCGGTGTGCCAGTCCCAGGGAAAGCGCCCGCGCCACTTCAAGCCCGCGGCCTCGACCTGCGGCTGCACAACTTCCAGCCAAGCGCCGATCTCGTCGCCGGCGTTCATTTCCCGTTTGAGCAGGTCGGTGAACTCCGGCTTGATGAGCGCGTCGTACTGGATGAGCCAGGTCGTCGGCAGACGGTGCTTCTTTCCCAGTGCCAGCTGCTCGCGGACCGGTTCCACCAGGTCCATCTGCGTCCGCGGTTCGACGCCGCGGATGAAGTTGATGATGTTGACGATGTCCGCCGTTTCCTCCTTCGCCCCACCCGGGCCCGCCAGGGCGAGCACGCCGGTCAACGACAACAGAAGTCCTGATACTTTTCTCCGATATGACTGGGGTTTCCTCATGCGATGCAATCGCCCGCCTGATGCGAGCCAATTGCGACGCTAGGACGCGATAAGGGAGCGCCTACCTCCCCAATTGCGGAGAAATCCGCTCATCCGTCGCCCCGGAATTTCAGCGCGGCTTCCGTGCGCGTATGGACGTTGAGCTTGGTGTAAATATTCTTCAAATGCCAGCGCACCGCCTCGACCGAGAACTGCAAACGCGTGGCGATTTCCTTGTTTCCCAAGCCGAACGCGACGAGCTCGAGCACCTCGGTTTCACGGCGCGTCAACGCCTCGATCTCCTCGCGCCATGCGTCCTTCTTGGCGAACGACTGGATCACTTTCATGGTCACGTCCCCACTCATCGCCCCGCCGCCGGCACGGACATCGCGGATGGCGCCGAGGATCTCGGAAACCTTCGAGCGCTTCAGCAGATAGCCGCAAGCCCCCGCCCGCAGCGCGCTGAAAATGCGCACGGGATCCTCGTAGACCGTCACCATGATCACCAGCACGTCCGGCAGCAACTTCTTGAGCTCGCCGACGCAATCGATCCCGGAAATCCCCGGCAGCTGGATGTCCATCAGCACGATCCGTGGCTTGATCTTCGGCAAGTACTTCAATGCCTCCTCGCCGTTCGCGCAGGTCGTCACGCACTCGAGGTCCGGCGCGAGGTCGATGATCGACTTCATCGCCTCACGGGTGGTGCGGCTGTCCTCGACTACAGCGACTGGGGTCTTCTCGTTCATGAATCTCGCAAAGGTAATACCAGACGCACCGTAGTTCCGCGGTCCGCGTGACTCTCGATGCTACAGTCGCCGCCGAACTGGCGCATGCGCTCCCGCATGCCCGCGAGGCCGTCGCTCCCGACCGCATTGCCGGCATCGGCATCAAAGCCGCGGCCGTTGTCGGCGACCGTCACCACGACCGCTTCGTTCTCGACGCCGATCGACAAATCCACCGCAGTTCCGCGGGAGTGCCGCACGACATTGTTAAGGGCCTCCTTGAACGCGAGGAAGAGCGAGTGCCTCCGGCGTGAACCGAAGCGCCGGAACGGAATCTCGCCGGACTGCTCGAAACGGCACTCGATCCCCGCCGGCTTCAGCATGCGGGAGGCATACAGCCACAGGTAGCTGGCCGAATCCTGGATCGAGTCGTAGCGCGGGTTGACCGCCCAGACGATCTCGTCGAGTCCCGAAACCAACGACGCGCTGGTTTCGCCCAGCGTCTCGGCATGTTGCATCCGGGTGCCCTCGTCGATCCCGGGATGCTTCAGCAGGGACCCGAGCATGCCGATCTCCGTCAGTCCCGCACCCAACTCATCGTGCAGGTCCCTGGCCACCCGGGCACGTTCTTCCTCGAGCATGCGCTCGCTTTCCGCGTGCTCCTTCTCGCGGATGCCGATCGCCAGCATCGAGGTCCGCTGCGTGACCTGCCGGCGCAGCATCATCACCCACACCAGCACCAGCGCGAGCCCGCCCAGCAGAGCGGTCACCAGCAGCACCAGTCGCCGCGTCGTCCACCACGGCGGCGACTTCAAGACCTTGATGGCATCCGCCTCGACCAGATGCAGTTCGAAGGGACCCTCGACGCCCGGCGCCGCATCGGGCCAGCCCGCCACATAGACACCCCGGGCCCGGATCGTGGTGTCCCCTCTCAGCGGGTCATCGGGACCAACCGCTCCGTTCACGACCGCGAAAAACCGTTGCTTGCCCGAACGCATCTCCAGCACCCGCTCTTCTTTCCGCAAGGTGTCGCTCAGCACCGTGCCCGTCAGTTCCACCACCCGGCCGTCAAGCGTTGCATCCAGGAGGTCCTCGCCGGAGACCTCCCGGGCAGCCGGCATTGCCCCCGGTTCCGACCGCGAAATCATCGGATGCAGGAGATACGGCGAGATCGCTCCGACCCGGGGAAACCCCGTCACCTCGACCAGGTCTCCAGGCTCGGCGTCCAGTGCTTCGCCGGTCAGCAGCCTCAGGCTCCTCTGTCCATCCGACATGACGCACATGTCGCTCCCGCGGGCCATCAGCTGAACCTTCAGCCGGACCCGGTCGAGCGCTTTCGATTTCGATGCAAAACTCCAAAGGTCGGGAATCTCCACCAAGGGCACCTCGGACGGGTCCGCCGGTCCCGCCTGATCGATCGCCATGGTGGCGTTGCCGAGATGGATAAGTCCCGGATGCAGTCGCCCGAGGCCAACGTCCCAGCTTGTCGCAAACACCCCCCGGAAGCGGACCCGGCTGCCGGTCAGTCGCAACTTCCTGTCCGGATCCCGCAGCTCGCGGACCATGGGATAGAACATGCGCTCCCCGATCGTGATGAAGCCTTCGCGGGTCAAAAGCTCGACACTTCCTTCCCCAAACGAAGTAATCACGCCCTCGATTTCCACCCACTCGGCGTCCAGGCTGCCGTTGAGCAACTGCTCCCACCGGGGCCGCTGCGGCGGAGGCAACGAGCCTCGCCTCACGAACCGCGAACGCTCAGCGACCACCACCGGCGAGAAGTCCCCGCGCGCGGTCTTGCCCTCGATGCTCCAGATCTCGCCGGGCCGCGGCATCCTGGGAGATCCGAGGTTTTCGTGGACCACGAACGCACCGCCACTTTCGTCCTGGATCACCAGCGAGCGGTAGGTCGACATCGTCACCACGCCCTGCAGGCTCACCCGGAGCCCCGACGCCGCCTGTGCCACGCCGAGTTCGCGCACCTCCATGATTTTGGTCAGCAACTGGTGATCCACCGGATCCGCCACCTCGCTCCTCACGCCGGAAGCCCCCAAAACCCTCATCCCGTCCTCCCCGGCCAGACCCGAGACCGTCAGCCTCCGCCCTTGCAGCGAAATCTCGTCCAGCCCCTCCGCGTCCAGCACCCGCACCTCCGACTCCTTGCCCCCGCTCTCAAGCTGGATCGACATTCCCTCGCCCTCTCGCGACACGAACACCGCGCGCCCACTTAGCGTTTTCCATGCGGCGGATTCCCGTGCCGGAGATTCGGGCAACGGGCCACGGACAGGGGCTCCCGGGAGAAGACGGATTTCCGGGGCATCCTCCTCCACCTCCAGCCTCGCGCCGTCATCGCTCACCAGGGTCAGCGTGTAGTCGCCATCTTCCGGCACCGAAAGCAGTCCTTCGAGCTTGAGCGCCACGTTGTCCTTCCCCCCGGCCACCCCAAGCCCGATCTCGTGGATCACCCCGCTTTCAAAAGGAGCCACCCCTTCGAGGTCGGACAGCATCGCCGCCTTCGGAATCCGGAAAGCCTCGTACTGCAATCCCGGCTCGGGGGCTTCACCTTCCGCGGGCAGGTGCCACAGCATCGAGGCGGGGACCGGTCCGCTCCCGGAACCCGGCCCCGAGATTTCCACCCTCAGCTCGGCGGGCAGGTAGGCATTGAACCAAGAGATCCGGATGCGGTGCATCCCCTTCGACAGCGAGGCAACCGCCTGCCCTTTCTGCAAGGCGTGCCACCCATCGAGGTCCACCAGCGCTCCGCCATGGATCGCATCGGCGTCCCGCTGCAGGTGGCTATTCCGGAATTCGATTTCCACCCAAACTCCCACCTCCAGCCCCTGCCATGCCGCCTCGTCCACCGGCAGCCGCAGGATCTCCGCCCCTGAAGCGTCCGCCAGAGCGATCAGGCCCTTCGCCGGATTGAGATCCAGAATCTTGCCCGACATGGCACCGGAAAAAACCCCGCCCTGGCTGAGTTCCTCGCCGAGATGACCCAGCCACCGCTCCTTCGAATCGGCCGCAGCCACCATCGCACCGACCATCCACGCGAGGCAGGCCGTCATGACCTGTCTCCACTTCCGCCGCGGTCTGGAATCTCGGCCTTTCGCCATCACCATCGAATCCGGCACCGTGGCCCCTCCTCCGCCGTGCTCCAATGAGAAATTCGGAGCCGCTACCCATTTGGGTAGACGCCCCGCCCCGTTCGAAGAAGCGCGGTTGGATCGCCGGCGGCCCGCGGTTGAGCTCCTCCCGGCGTCCCTTGCCCCAACCGCAGCAACGATCCGAGGGAGCAACCGGCGCTCCGGGGGGACGTCAGCCCCGGTTGCCTGCGACCACGAGGCTGCTCGGGCGACCGACTTCCAGCCGAAACGGAATTTACATGGCAAATACTGCTTCATTTCCCGGCGCGAGACCCACTTTCGCAATGGCTCCAAGGGAACCCTGAGCTCCCCCCGAATGACTTTTTTCGCAAAGTCTCGTGAGAATCCCTGCTCTCACCAAGGTTCACACGCCCTGAAAACCTAGGTGCGGCGGGCAAACTTCGACATTTTTGATCCGCAAAATCGCAATCCTTTTCGCGCAAATGTCAGCTATCGTGGTCAGAGTTGAAGTCTTTCAGTCATTTCGATGGAGCAGTGCTTTTCTCCCTAATGTGCTCGTGGAAGCGGGCATCTGAAGGTGTGAAGGCCCGCGCTTCCGGAATCTGCGAATCCAACCGATGCACTCCCCCATTTGGGTAGGTGTATTCAATTTGTATTCACAGCAACCTGTTATGGGCTACATTCAAAAAAACCATCTCATGAAGTCCGCAAACCCAACCCAACAAACTCGACGACCCTCAGGTCACCGCTCCCGGCAGCGCCGGGGCTTCGCCTTGGTGATCACCCTTTCCCTCATGGTCCTGTTGACCGTGATCGCGGTTGGCCTGCTGACCTTGTCGTCCATTTCCCTCAGGGCCTCGTCGCAAGGCGATGCCATGCAGATCGCCCGCAGCAATGCCCGCCTGGCCTTGTCACTGGCGATCGGACAACTGCAGAAGACCGCCGGACCCGACCAGCGCATCACCGCCCCGGCCTCGATCATGGAGGATTCCGCCCCGTCATGGTTGACCGGCGTGTGGTCTGGCCAGCTGCCGACTTCCGAACAGCCGGTCCCGGACAAAAGCGACTCCTTCCAAGGCTATCTCGCCTCGGGCCAGGAAAACCAGCATTCAACCTCTCCTGCCGATCTTCCTGACACGCAAACCGGTGCCCTGCTGCTCGGCGAAGGCTCGCTGGGTCCCGATGGCAAGGTCGACGAATATGTCCGGGCTCAGACAGTCGATACCACCGGGAAGTCCGGGGCTCCGGAAGGCCGCTTCGCCTACGGAATCCTCGACGAGGGCGTAAAGGCGAAAGTCGATCTCACCCGCAAGGAGAACGAGGAGATCGAGGATGCCAGGAACCAGGTCGCCATGGGTGCCGCGGCGCGACTGGGCATCGAGAGCATCGGCGGACTGCAAGGCTTCGACTGGTTCGCCAGCCAGGAACAGGCACGGATGCTGACACTTCCGACCGCCGGCGTGATGGAAGAGATGCCGGAGATGCAACAGTACCAGCACGAACTCACCACCGTTCATCGCGGACTCCTCACCGACTCGGCGCGGGGCGGACTCCGCAAGGACCTGAGCCGCTTGTTCGACGGCGGCAGCCTTCCCGCCGACTATGCGTCCGCGCGGGTCTATGACGACACCAAGGCGGTCAACGAGGAGCCCAATCCCTACTGGATGCAGCTTTTCGATTTCGCCAACCAATACAAGAATCTCTCCGCCACCAGCGGCAGCCCGATGGTGAAATCGTCGGTCCCCTCTGGCTACAATCCGGTCGTCTTCGACCGCCGCACCCGCACCTACAAGACCGCCCCGCAGGCAACCCGCGGCCAGCTGATCATGCCGGTGGTGGCCAAGGTCCAGATGATGTTCTCCCTCGTCGTTCAGGACGCCCACGGGCCGTGGGCGGGAGGCACCGACCAGAACGTCTCCACCCCGGCGGACAATTACATGTGCTACATGATCTATTCGCCGATCATCACCTTGTACAACCCGTACAACGTGGCGCTCTCGTTCGATGAGATGAGAATCGACTTCAAGGACCTGCCGCTCGGCTTCCGCTTCTATCGCAACGGCCGTCCCCAAACGACGAGGATGGCCCACCTCAACCAGCTCTACGTCTACCACGACACCAACTCGTCGCAGCCCAAGACCTTCGGGATCAATCTCCGCAGCACCTTCTCCAGCGGCCGGGCCAGGCCGATGATCATGGAGCCTGGTGAAACCGTCGTCTTCGGCGAGTCGGTCAGCGGCGACGCAACCTGGAACTCAGCCTTCGACTGGCAGGACAACCTGACCAGCAACATCACCCTGGCCCCGGGCTACCCCTCTCCCGGCGTCGGATTCTGGGTCGACTGGCTGACCCCGGACGAAATGCTGACCGCCGACGATGACAAGATGGGAGTCTATACCCTTCGCCGCGACAGCGACACCGTGGATGTCGAATTCGGTCCGATGGCCTCGACCGCAACCTCTGGCACCAGCTTGTCGATCGAGGTGAACCTCGTCCAAGGCTCGCGCAAACAGCGCAGCGGCTCCCTGGACCTGGATTTCGGCGACGTCGACACCCTCACCAAGGCGCTCAACAACGACCCGAACAACCAATTCCCCGGCAACGGCCGCGGCCTGCGGCTCCAGCGTCCCTACCGCGGCACCGAGCTCTACCAGCGCAGCAGCAGCAAGCTCAAGGATTACACCGGGCCCAAGTATTTCGCCCTGTTCAGCTACTACGCGAAGACCAGCCTCGAATCCGACACCCCGGCGCGGCCATGGCTGAGCGGCGGTCAGGCCTCCAGCCTGTCGGCGATCGACCTCACCACCGACAAGCCCGCGATCCATCCCTTCGAGGTGGCCCTCAAGCGGGTGGCCCCGGGCGTGAAGTTCCCGATCGATGCCCAGAACCGCGGCAAGTTCTTCACCGGCCACAGCGATGCCAACGGCACCCGCATTGCTCCGCAGTATGAAATTCCGCAGATGCCGCTGCAGAACATCGCCCAGCTCCGCCACGCCGGACTGTCGAACCAAGGCTTCCTGCCAGGCGCCACCTACACCGCCGGTGAATCCTTCGCCAGCCCGATGATCCCCGCCAGCGCGATCCTGGGGGCCGGCACCAAGGGCTACCCGCTCCTCGACCACGCCTGGCTCGCCAACAATGCGCTGTGGGACGGATACTTCTTTTCCACCCTCTCCAGCTACGACGGGCCGGTCCTGGGTTCGAACCGCAGCGCCGAGTCGCTCGCCGAAGGGTTCTTCAACGGCGACACGACCCTGCTCAACCCGCGGATCATCCCGGCCGCCAATGCGACCCCCGCGGAAGAGGTCGCCGCGGTGACCGACTCCGACGGCTATCGCAAGAGCGCCGCCCACCTCCTGCTCGACGGTGCCTTCAACGTGAACTCCACCTCGGTGGATGCTTGGAAAGCCGTGTTGTCCTC
>NZ_JACZFQ010000069.1 GCF_014904755.1 Neoluteolibacter marinus | reverse complement strand
CAGGACGCCGACTCCTACCACATCGCCGACGGCGACGCCTCGGGAGCCTCCGGCGTCGCCTCCAAGGTCCCCTACCCGTTCAGCCGCATGCGCCGCGCCAACGGCGAACCGGTCGAAAACCAGAACATGCTCCTCGCCCGCCACGCCCGCTGGACCGGCATGCGCAGCCTCACCGAGGAGGAAATCACCGATCTCGCGGAGTTCCTGGTCAATGAGATCAAGGAGCGCGGTCCCTTCCTCTCCCTCGCGGAGTTCGTGAACCGCCGGCCCGGCGGCAACAAGGAGCTGGCCCTCACCGGCGCGCTTCAGGCCGCGATCGACAAGACCGTCTCGATCAACGAGCGCTTTGCCGCCGATTCACGCAGCTTCACCGCCGAAGACATGAGTGACGCGGACTTCTCGTTCCCCGCCGCGATGGAAGGCATGAGCGCTGCCGGCGCCCCCGGCTACCTGACCCAGGGCGACATCCTTTCGTCGATCGGCGGATCAATCGCGGTGCGCTCGGACACCTTCCGCATCCGCACTTACGGCGAAGCCCTCGACAACAACTCGAAGATCGTCGCCAAGGCCTGGTGCGAGGCGGTTGTCCAGCGCGTCCCGGAATTCATCGATCCCAGCGACGGCCCGGAGGCCGAGATCGCCGCGCTCAGCGACGCCAACCAGCGATTCGGCCGCCGCTTCGTGGTCACTTCGTTCCGCTGGCTGAACCCCGGTGAAGTCTGAGCCGATCGCGCCTTGCACCCACCGCTTTGTCCGATCAGTTTCGCCGTATCATGCGACTCACCGCCCTCTTCGCACTCCTCTGCCTGAGCCCGCTCGCCATGGGCCAGGCAGGTGGCAAGTTCTCGTTCCGAACCCTCTGCTTCAGCTACGTCAATCAGGTGACCAAGGTCTACCTGACCGACCCGAAGGCAGGGACCCGCTCGGAAGTCCCGCTGTTCACCGACGTCTATTCCCTGCCCGCCGCGGGCAGTGCGACCAACGGCAAGGCGACGTTTTTCCTGACCGACGAGGTTCCCGAGAAGGGCAAGACCGTTCCGTCTTTGGCTCCGGTGGCGGTACCCGACAGCAGCCAGGTGCTGTTTGTCTTCCTGCCGAACCCCGGCCAGAAGGACAAACCCTACCGGGTCATGGGAATGGCCGACGACACGTCGTCGTTCCCGCTCGGCACCGTGAAGCTCCTCAACCTCACCCCCGCCGAACTGCGCTTCGATATGGGTGAGAGGGCCGGTGCCCAAGGCGTCAAGGTCGGCCCAGGCAAGACGGTCATCGTCGACAAGGTGAAGAAGGTGAACCACCTCAATCACTACGACGCGAAGATCCTCTACCAGCTCAAGCCTGGCGAGTTCACCCCGTTCTACAACTCCCGCTGGCGGGCGGTGGACGCCAAGCGCGATCTGGTGATTGTCTATCTCGATCCCGTTTCGAAGCAACCGGTGGTGAATGTCTACGAGGACACGCCGCTCCCCGACAAACCGGCCACCCCCTGACATTTTTCGCTACCGCCGCGGGCAAGCCGGGTTTACCGGGTGACATGCAACGCAGGCGAAACGGATGGATCCTTCTGGCGGCAATGGCCTGCAGCGGTGTCGCCGGGTGGTTGATCACCCGCTCCGCGATGCCGGAACCATCGCAGCGCGTCGAAAGCGAGGCTCCCAGGAAAGAAGCGAAACCCGTCCATGACCCCGCCCCGCGGGAAAGCAAACTGGCCAAGCGCGAGGCGGTCTTGATCCGGGATTCCGAGGCGAGCGACGCCGGCGCATTGCAAAACCAACGCTCGCTGGTATTCGAGGACCGCGAGGCCTTGGAGCGCTTCCTTGCTGCAGCAAAGGGCAAGGGCATCGCCATCCTGGGATCGATCGACCGCCTCAATGCCCTCCACGTCGGCTTTCTCTCGCTCGACGAGCTCAACGCCCTGCTCGACGGCACCGAGGACATGGACTTCATCTACCCTGTCAATCTGCCAACCCCGCGGACGGAGACGGCGCAGGAAGGCGTGCAGGGCTTCGGCAACAGCCTGCTTTCATGGCTGGGAATCACCGGTGACAATTCGTCCTACGGCCAAGGCGTGAAGCTGGTCATTCTCGATACCGGCGCCACCCAGGCGGGATCGAACGGCGTCAACCTGGTCCCCCTCCCGGACGACCTGACCCTACAGAACGGCCACGGCACCGCCGTGTGGGACCTGATCGCCCAGATCGCGCCGGCCACCGACCTCAATTCGATCCGGGTCGCCGACGACGCCGGCAACTCGAACAGTTTCCTCATTCTCCAGGGCATCTACGCCGCCATGGATGCCGGTGCCGACATCATCAACATTTCGATGGGATCCTACGGCGATTCGGCCCTGCTCCGCCAGGCGGTGGAAGCCGCGCAGCAAGCCGGCATCATCATCTTCGCCTCCGCCGGCAACGAAGGCTACGAGCAGGTCGCCTACCCCGCAGGATACCCGGGCGTGGTCAGCGTCGGCGCCGTCGATGCCCGCGGCGAACATCTTGATTTCTCGAACAGCGGCGACGTCACCCTCGTGGCGCCCGGCCTGGACCTGATCACCCAGTGGACCGGCGGCCAGAGCGTCTACTTCACCGGCACCTCCGCCAGCGCCCCGATCGCCGCCGGCACGCTGGCCGCCGCGATGTCGAATGGCAGCACCCGGATCAGCGGTTCCCAAGCCTACGACCGGCTCTCCGACAATTTCAACGATGCCGGCGCACCGGGCTACGATCCGCTCTACGGCAGCGGGATCGTCGACTTCGGCCGTTTCATGATTGCCGGGACCCCGGGAATCAGCGACGCGGCAATCGCCTCGAACTACGTCACCACCGCCGCCAACGGCCAGCCCCAACTGCTGGTGACCATTCAGAATCGCGGCACTGCCACGCTGATCAACGCTCCGGTGCAGATCATCACCTCGTCCGGCACCACCAATGTCAATGTCACGACCTTGCAAGCCGGTGACATCACCACCTTCACCGTGCCGCTGAACGTCGGCAGCGACGGCACCTCCATCCGCTCGTCGGTCCAGCTTTCGGGTGGTGTTTCCGACCTCAAGCCCTCAAACAACGTGCGGTCCGATGTTTACGATCCGCCCGCTGCGAATTGAAGCCTGCCTGGTCGCTCTGCTCGTCTCCTGCTCATCCACCGAGATGAGGTTTGCGCCCCACCCGGACGCCTTACCGGTCGACCAGCTGTGTATTTCCGGAAATGCCTGCGGGCCCGCGGCTTTGCTCGCCTCCTACCGCAACGGCAACGACGCCTGGCAAGGCGCGGAAGCAAAGCTCCCCGGCGACAGTGACCGGGACCAGCTCCGGGGTTGGATCCGCCGCTACGGACTGCGCCCGTCCACCACGCTCGGTGGCCGCATGCGCTGGAGCCGCAGCGGCATCAACGTCGAGGACCTTGCCGCGGCCGCGAATGAAACCAGCCAATCGCTTTACTTGCCCCGGCTCGCCCACGGCGACCTTTTCCAGAGGACCGGCGAATCGCCCGCAGCCTTGCTGAAGCGGACCCGCTCCTGCCTCGAAAAATCGCTGGCAAAGGGCATCCCGCCGATCCTCAGCCTGCGCCGCTATGTCTTTCGACAGGGAACCTGGATGCCGATTCAAGGGCACTTCGTCACCGTCACCGGGGCACCGCGCGGCATCGGGCCGGGGGAATCCTCTTTCCCCATCCAGTACCTCGACCCGATTGGCGGAAAGTCTTGCCAAGGACTTGTCCGGATCTCCGATCAATCCTTGCTGAGACAACCCGGAGAGCCCTCCGCGTGCCTCGAAGCCGTGGTTCCTGCCTCCCGTTTCGGAATCAAGGAAGTCCGCTCGGGAGAGATTTCCGTGGTGGTCCCCGCGGCGGTTATCGGCCGCTGGTAGCTTGCGCCCCCCCCGGCCACCACCAGGCGCGCCACAGGGCCCTTCTCACCGCCCCGCGACCGACCTTCACCGGGTGCTCCGGGAGGGGAAAACCGGCCGCGGCAATGAGCTCGAGGGTATCCTCACCGATCAGCGCCGGCAGCACCGAGGCTGCCCGCAGACGCCTGACCTTGAGGCGTGAGGAGTAGCGCCGCCCCGATTCCAGCCACACCGCTGCATGTTCCCGCCACGCCCGGTGGCACCCGGCCATCTCCGTCGAATCGCGGGGATTTCCCACTGGCAAGTAGCAGCGACCGTTCGCCAGGTCCGCCGGCAAATCGCGCAAGATATTCACCAGTTGCAGCCCCATGCCATAGCGCACCCCCAGCGCATCCAGGTCATCCGGCGGGGCGTCGGAAAAGCGACTGCCCAAGGTCAATAGTCCGATCCGGGTCCAGAACCCGCCAACACAACCTGCCACTCGATAGCAGTAGTCCTCCAGCTCCCCTTCATTGCGCAGGGCGCGGGGATCTGCCGCCGTCGCCTCCTCGAACCGGACCAAATCCATCCGCTGGCCGCTGATAATGGTGGTGACGGTGTTCCTCACCGCGTCCGCCTGCAGCGCATCCAAGTCTTCCAGAGCGGCAAAGCACTCGTCCAAGCGCGTCAGCAAGGCCTTCTCGCCCTCATGCTGTTGTGCCCCGATGAAGGCGTCCAAACCGCGTTCCCGCCAACGCGCGCCCTTGCCGGCCAGTTCCCCGTTGAAACCATCCAGCAACTCCAGGCGATCGTCCACCGCGACGCCGGCGGTATCCGCCAGGGTGTCGCTGGCCCGGGCCAACAAATAGCCGGTGCTGATCGCCGGCCTCATCCGCTTCGGCAGGAGTCGCAGGCTCACGAAAAACGATCGCGAGACACTCCGCAGCACTTCCTTGTCGATTCTTTCCACTGCCGCGAGCGAGCCCCAGCATCCCGGGGCCTTCAAGTCAAAGTTCCTTGAGCCGTTGCTCGCTCCACCCCAGGCCTTCCTGGTACTCCTCGCTCTGCGGCCGTTCGCGGTTCAATTGGGACCACACCGCGACCGCCTCCCCGAAGGTCGAACGGGCCAGTTCCATCTTCCCGGCGATCTGGGCGGCGTGCCCGAGATCGCCCAGAACGTAGCCCAGCGAGCGACGGATCTGCTCCGAGCGGACCAGGCTGTAGTCGCTCTTGGCGATCTTCCTGAGCATCTCCACGGCCCGGGTCTCGAGCTCGATTTCCTCGTTCCGGTCGCCCCCGAAGCCCGTCATCCGCCCCTTTTGCCAGAGCAATAGCGCAAGCCGGTACTTGGCCACCGGATCGGCCGAATCGCCGACGGCGATCTGTTCGACCAGAAGGATGCCCTCTTCGATCAGTTCCATCGCCTCCTTCGCATCCCCCCGGTCCCGCAGGATCCCCGCAACCAAGCCGCGCTGGGCGGCCAGCCGTGAGCGGACCTCGGGACTGTCGGGTCGCTGAAGCATCAGTTGCTCGAGAAGCTTCACCGCCGCCTTGGAGTTCGACTCCGCCGCGCTCACGTCGCCTGAAAGGACCGCAGCCTCCGCCACCGCGCCGTAGCAACCGGCCAGGTCCAGCCTGAGATCGAGGTTGGTCGGATCTTTTTTCAGCAGCTGCACCAACTCCTCGGAGGCCAAGGCCCGGACCTCACGGGCGTCCCCCATCTCCCCGATCCCGTCGAGGATGGTCGCGGAAGAAAGGTAGCAGGACACCAACTCCGACCTCAGCACCGCGGCGTCAGGGCGTTGATCGACCAGCTTGTTGAGCGCCTCGGTGGCCCGATGGATTTGCGCCAAGGCCTCGCCATCCCTGCCTGCGGCCGCCCGGAGACGCGACTGATGGAAATCCAGAACCGCCAGCAATTGCTGAACCCGGTCGGCATCCACTTCCGCCTGGGGAACGGCTTCGAGAGCCTTGCGCGCGGACTCAAAGGCAGCATCCGCCCCCTCGTCATTCTGCTCCTGAAGCAACAAGGCGAGCAGCAATCGATCGGTCGCCAGCCGCAGGTCCAGATCCGGCCCCGACGGCAGTTCCGCCGACGCTTGCAGGGCCTCCTCCATCCGCGACGCGGCGGCTTTCGGATCATCCTTCGCCAAACTGACCTCAGCCAATTGGAGCCGCGCCCGGGCCCGCTCCTCGGCAAGCGCGCCGATGTCCGCCGTTCGCTCGATGAACTCTTCGAAATAACTTTCCAATCGGCCCAAGCGCTGCGTCCGCCCGTCCAAGGGCGGCAGCCGCCGCAGGCCTTTCTCCATCGCCCACGCAAAAAGCAGGTCGCCGGTCTCCCGCGACGCATCGAGGCGGGCAAGCCACATGTCCTTGTCATACTGGAGCTCCCGCCGATCGGCATCGGACTTCGCAACCACCGCCTCCTTCTCTTCCCGCAGGGCTTCCCGCTCGCCCTCCAGGCGCGCGACATCGGCGGCACGGCCCGTCTCCTCGGCCTCCAGTTCGGATTTTTTCACCCGCCACATGACCGACAGGATGGCGACGGCGCCGACCAGCACCCCGGTCGCCACGTTAGCCCGCCACGCGCTCCGACGCGCGCGGCGATGCTGGTCGAGAATGGCGTCGCGGTGCTGCTCGTCGGCGATCTCCTTCTCGGCGGCATTGAGGATGTTCAAGACCTCACCCGCGTTGGCGGGCCGCGCCAAATGGTCCAGCGAAAGGCAACGGTCGATGATCTCGCGGTAGCTCTTTTCCAACGGATTCGCCGCAGCGTCGGGCCACTCATACTTCGGATGGGACTCGAGGGCCTTGGCGACCTGCTTGAAGTTCGCGGCGATGTCGTCGCGGCGGGTCTTGCCGGGTTCCGGAGCCACGCTGTCGAAGGTCTCGGTGCAGCGGGGAAAGGCGCCGGTTACCAGCCGGTACGCCAGCACCCCGAAGGCGAAGACATCCCACCGGTAGCCCTTGCCCCGCAGGTAGTCCGCGGGATCCCGCAGCTGGTCGGGCGGCTGGTAGAGAACGGCGTCGGTGTACTCCACGCCGCCGATCCCCGGCATGTTGCCGAGCGCCCAGTCGGTGAGCACCACCCGGCCGTCATCGTCGAAGAACACATTGCCCGGCTTGAGGTTGCCGTGGGCGACCTGTCGGTCATGCATCGCGGCCAGCGATGCCAGGATCTCCTGCACCAGGGGCCACGAATCCTCGCCGGGAAAGCGGTCCAGTCGATGTTGGAGGGACCGCGGCAACGTCTTTCCATCGCGGTCGTCGGCCAGCAAGGCCGTGACCCTCAGGATCTGTTTCCCGCGGTAGTCCTCGCTGATCTCCGGCAGGACCCCCGTGGGCCAGCCACCGTCTTCCAGCCGCAGCGCCGCCTCCTCCAACAGCTCCCGGTTGACCGCCTCCTCGGCGAAGATCTTCACCGCGACCTGCTTTCCCGCCGCATTCCGGGCGCGATACACCTTCCCGCAAGTCCCGCTGCCGATCAGCCCCGAGACTTCCAGTTCGCTCACATCCGGCGACTGCATGCCCGCACCATGCAGAACACCGGCACCCTCGCCAACCCCTCAGTTTTCATGCAGATTCAGGGCATTCCGGTGAAATAGAGTTCCCCCCCGGACGCGTAGCCTCCCCCGGCGAACTCCATTTCATCCATGAAACCGACCTGCCCCGGCAATCCGCTCGACCGCTACACCTCGCGCCGCGAGTTCCTCCACGTCGGCCTTCTCGGCGGGCTGGGCCTCACCCTCCCCCAGTTCCTGCGCCAGCAAGCGTTCGGTGAACAGAAGTTCTACGAGACCCGGGAAGGCGTCGCGAAGGGCATCATCCACATTTTCCTGCCCGGCGGGATGGCCCACCAGGAGTCGTTCGATCCCAAACCTTATGCACCTTCCGAGTACCGGGGACCGTTCGGCGCGATCGACACCAAGATTCCCGGCGTTCAATTCGGGGAGAAGCTGAAGGACCTGGCCCAGCTCGCCGACAAGTTCACCATCATCCGCTCGATGTCGCACGGGGAAGCCGCCCACGAACGCGGCACCCACAACATGTTCACCGGCTACCGGCCGTCCCCGGCACTCGAGTATCCCTCCTACGGTTCGGTGATCTCGCACGAGATGGGCTCCCGCAACAACCTTCCCCCCTACGTCTGCGTTCCCTCGGTGCCGAACGAATTCGCCGGATCAGGCTACCTTTCCTCCGCCTACGGGCCGTTCGCCCTGGGCTCCGACCCGGCACAAGGGAACTTCCAGGTCCGCGATCTCAACCTGCCGGGCGGCTGCGACGAGTTCCGCTTCGCCCGCCGCAAGTCCTTGCTGGAAACGGTCGACGCCCATTTCCGCTCGCTGGAAAAGTCGGACGCCATCGACGCGATGGACGCCTTCTACCAGCACGCCTACAAGCTGATCTCATCGGAGAAAGCCCGCGAGGCTTTCAACCTGAAAGCCGAGTCGGATGCGATCAAGGACGAGTACGGTCGCAACGAGCCCGGCCAACGGATGCTCCTGGCGCGCCGCCTGATCGAGGCGGGCACCCGCTTCGTGTCGCTGACCGTGGGCGGCTGGGACCACCACGACAACATCAAGGGCGGCATCGAAAACCAGCTGCCGCCGGTGGACAAGGCGATCGCCACCCTGATCCGCGACCTTGACCGCCGCGGAATGCTCGATTCGACGCTGGTCATGGTCACCACCGAGTTCGGCCGCACGCCGAAGATCAACCCCACCGGTGGGCGCGACCACTGGCCGAACGTCTTTTCGGTGATGATGGCCGGTGGCGGCTTCAAGCAGGGCTATGTCCACGGATCCTCCGACGCCCTTGGCGGCGAGGTCGACACCGATGGCATCACGGTCGCCGACCTCTCCACGACGATCTACAACCAGATCGGGATCACCGCCGACAAGGAGCTGATGGCACCGGGCGGGCGTCCGATCGAGATCGTCGATGGCGGCCATGTGCTCGATTTCCTGCTCGCAAAGAAGGCATGAAGGCCTTGTTCCGACCGAGAGCCCGCCGCACGCCGGCATGGCAGCCCGGCACTCGGAGGAAGAGCGGCTTCGGAATCTTCCTCCTTCATGCGGTCGTCCTGAACTCGACGTTGTTCGCCGGCTTCACGCCCGTCCTCAACTTGATCGAACCGCGCGGCGGCCAGCGGGGCACCGAGTTGGAGATCCATCTCCACGGGGAGCGGCTCGACGGCTTCCAGGAGTTGCTGGCCTATGAACCCGGCATCGAGGTCCGCTCGATCGCGATCGAGAACGACAAGCACGCCACCGCGAGGATTTTCATCCAGCCCGACGCCCCGCTCGGGGAACATGAATTCCGTCTGCGAACCAGCGGCGGGGTGAGCTTCCTGCGTTCCTTCTTCGTCGGCCAGTTCCCGACCGTCAACGAAGCGGATCCCAACGACACCCCCGCACAAGCCCAGCGGATCGAGCTCAACACGACCGTCCAGGGCGTCGCCAAGACCGAAGACGTGGATTACTACGTCTGTAGTTTGAAGAAAGGCCAGCGCTTCACCGCCGAGGTCGAGGCGATGAGGTTGGGACGGACCATGTTCGACGCCTACGTGGCGATCGTCGACCCCAGGGGATTCGAGATCGCCTCATGCGACGACACCGCCCTGCTGCGGACCGATCCCTTTGTGTCGACGATCATCCCAGAAGACGGCGACTACTGCGTCCTTGTCCGGGAAGCGGCCTACGAAGGGAATGACAGCTGCCAGTATCGGCTGAACATCGGCACCTTCCCCCGCCCGCGTGCCGTTTTCCCGCCCGGGGCAAAGCCCGGCGAATCGGTCGAGTTCAAGTTCATCGGCGATCCCGCCGGCGATTTCACCGGAAACATCACCATTCCCGCGAACGCGGACGGGCGTTTCCCGTTGTACCCGTCCCGGGACGGCTTGTCGGTTCCCTCGCCGGTCTGGATCACGGTCTCACCGCGGGAATCCATCGCGGAATCGGAACCGAACTCCAATCCGAAGCAGGCAACCCGCCTTCCCGCGATCCCGGCGGCTGGTCACGGGATCATCGGCGAGGAAGGCGATGTCGACTTTTTCTCCTTCCAGGCGAAGAAAGGCGAGAACCTCACACTGAAGGTCCAGGCACGCGAGCTCCGCTCTCCTTTGGATGCGGTCCTCTCGGTACGGGATGCCAGGGGCAAGAACCTGGTCAGCAACGACGACCAGGGCGGATTGGACCCGGTCATCCAGTGGGCGGCGCCGGAAGACGGGGAGTATCTCGCCGTTGTCAGGGACCAATTGAAGCAAGGCGGCCCCGACTTCACCTACCGGCTGGAGATCTTCCCGCGGCCCGCGGAGATCGCGGCCTCGCTGCCCGTCGTCGAACGCAACAACTCCCAGAAATGGAAGATGATCGGCGTCCCGCGCGGCAATCGATACGCCACGGTGGTCAATTTCACGCGGGCGAACATCGGCTGCGATTTGAACCTTCAGGCGGAGAGCCTCCCCGCGGGGATTTCCATGGACTCGAGGCAAGTCAACCGTTCGGTCACCGCCACGCCGGTTGTGTTCGAGGCCGCCGCGGACGCCACGGTCGCCGGCAGTCTGCACCGCTTCAAGGTCACGTCCGCGGGTGACGCGCCGCCCCTCGACGGGCAATTGCTCGAGGTGGTGCATCACGTCGAGATCAACAACCAGGGCGCCTATCATTCGGCCGGGAGCGACCGGGTGGCGGTGGCCGTGATCGATGAGGCGCCCTTCCACCTGGAACTCGAGCAACCTGCCGTCCCGATCGTGAAAAACGGCACCCTGCAACTCAAGGTGACAGCACGCCGCGACGAAGGGTTCGCCGAACCCATCACGCTAAGGTTTCTCTGGAATCCTCCGGGGATCGGCACTCCTAACACCATCTCCATGCCTGGCGACAAGAGCGAGGCGCTTTACGAGATCAACGCCAACAACGATGCCGCGCCCGGCGAGTGGCCGGTTTGCGTCCTCGGTGAGGCGAACACCCCCAAAGGCCCGGTGCTTGTCTCGACCGCCATGGCCACCTTGCGCATCGCCGAGCCCTACCTCGGCATGGCCATTGACATGGCGGCCACCGAACAAGGCAAGCCGACCACGGTGATTTGCAAGGTCGACTACCAGGGGGACTTCTCCGGGGAAGCCACCGCGGAAATGCTCGGACTCCCCCATGGCGCGACCACCCAGCCCGTCTCGTTCACCCACGGCCAGGCCGAGCTGAACTTCCCGGTCGAGATCGCGGCCGATGCGGCGGTCGGCAAGCACAACGGCCTGTTCTGCCGTATCAAGGTTCCTGAAAACGGCCAGACCATCCTTCACCAGGTCGGCCAGGGCGGCACCCTCCGGATCGACAAACCGCCCGAAAACGCCCCGCCACCACCGCCCGAGCAAGCGCAGGCGAAGAACGAACCCCAGCCGGCGGCGGAGAAACCGCTTTCACGGCTCGAGCAACTTCGCCAACGCAACAAGGCACCTTGACCCCAGTTCTCTAGGAGTTCCGGTCGCGCCGCCGCCGGAACATCGCCAGCAGCGACATGACACCGGCCCCGATGATCGTCGAGGGCTCCGGAACCGCCTCGCTGGTGGTCACCGTGAGCCCCCAGCTCACCACGGTTGCCTCGTAACCCGGCGAGACGTCCGCCACGAAGAGCGTCCAACCGCCATTGGGATCGAGGCCGTTGAAACCCATCAAGGTCGCCGTCCTCTCGACGGTCTCGGTGACCGTGAGCGGGGAAACATTCCTCCCGTCAGGTTGGTAGACCCCGTACATCGAGACTGCGGAATGAATGTCTTCATCGGCGGTATTCGAGAACACCACGCTCATGCCGGTGGTGAAAGAACCATCGGGATTGCTCTCGGTTCTCCCCACCCGGTTCAGCAGGACACTGAACCCGGAGTCGTGGGTGAGGTAGGCGTACAGATCACCGTTGAACCCGCCCGTTGTCTCCAGATAGACTTCGACGTTCGTGATCTCGACGGAAACCGAGCTGATGTAGCGGGTGTCCGACCAGCCCGTCGCGCTGTTATCGGGAATCACCGCGGAGACATCCCAGAGGTCCGAGACCACGGTGGCAGCGGGCGCAAGCTGGGCGAGCAGGAGGGAACCTAGGAGTGGAGCTTTCATGGCGTGTCCAATCGGTAGTAGGCTTGCGGTTCGGGCGGATTGGCATCGACGAATTCCAGCCTTCCGGTGGAGTCCGCGGTGCCCGTGTAAATGGTCTCCCACAGCGAAAGATCCACCGATCGCTGGATCGAATACTGGAATCCCGGAATGGCGTGGAAGCTCACCACCATCGTCCCGCCCTCCGCGACCAGCTGTGGCGGATTCAAACCCGGACCGCCGCCGCCATGGGATGGTCCGACGACCACGGACACCATCCCCGATGTCGAGGCTCCTGAAGCGTCGCTGACGGTGACGAAAAAGCTGTCGGTGCCGGAGAATCCGGCGGGCGGGGTGTAGACCAAGGAACCCGCGCCCAGCGTCACCGCCCCCCCGCTTGCCGAAGCCGGGCCGGCCGACGTCACGTCCACCGGGTCACCTTCATTGTCGCTCACAGCAAACAACAGCTTGGGAACCGAAATGGTTGCCGGGGTCTGGTGCTTCGTCGACAGCGAGAGCCCGCCAAACACCGGAGGCGTGTTCGCCGTGACCTGACGAACCAGCGCCAGCCAGTCTTCGGTCTGGTCGGACGGAGGGGAGCCAATGCTTGCGTCCGTACCACCCGCCAGGGTGGTCACCGTCCCCTGTTGGAAATTGCCGCCGATCCGCGGGTCGTACCACAACACCTCGAAGGTTCCCGCGACCTCCGTCAGATCGAGCGAGGTGGATCCGCCGCCCTTTAGGTGAACCACATACTGCTCCCCCACGGCGTGGAGACAATGGCTATCAGGATCATCGACGAGCGAGTCGTCGTTGACCATCTCATGAAACGGAATTCCCCGGTTCATCCAGAAATCGAGCATGATCCGGCAGTCCGGCCAGAAGGAGTGTCGGCTGCGGAAGTCCTGACAGGTCATGTCGGAATGGGAGTAGCCCGATCCGAAGTACCAGGCCACGCCGCCACCGCCCGCCATCACATTGCCCCACAGGGCGTTCAAGCGGGCGAAGTGGTGATTGGAGCCTGCATCCGAATCAGGGCGGAGGCCTTCGCTGGACAGTCCCGGTTCGTCGCAGGCCACCACCCAAGGCCTGCCCTTCGACGTGGATTCATCGACCCAACGCTTCGACTCCGGGAAGACCCGGCTGAAAACGGCATCGTCGTCCGGTTGCAACGACGCTCCCGACAATTTCGAGCCGCCACCCAGCAACGCGATGTAGCCGTTCTGGCTGGTACCATACGTGTGCATCACGACGAGGTGCCGGTAGGGATCGTTGTCGTTGAACCACTGCGCGAACGCGCGCCGCTGCTCGTCGGTATTCGAGTTTTCCTCCCCGAGGTTCCATTCAACGGCCAGATGATGACTGAAGCGGGCCACGAGCTCCCGGTAGTAGACCCTGCGCTCCAGGCCCAGGTCACCGCCATCCATCTTCTGGTCGTTCTCCGTTTCCTGGGTCTTGAAATGCAAGAACAGGCCCTTCATCGTCGCGTAGGAAAACACCTTCTCCCATTGGGCGAGCTTCGAGACGTCGAAGCGGGTGTGATGGACCTTGCCGGCGTCCCACCGGGTATCCGCGCCGCTCGTCCCGAAGGTCTCCTCCGAATTGATCAGATGGGGAAACACGTTGTCGTCATCGCCATCGAGGCTGAACGAGAGGAACGAGATCCCGTTGAGGCCCTCCGACGAAATATAATGGACAGCCCCGAGTAGTCCGCGACCCCGCGGTTCTCCCCCGCTGCCGGACCAAGTGTACTCCGCCGCCTCGGCTTCATCGTAGTCCTGCAGATGGGCGCTCCACGTCTTGCGCCGGTTGCCGGCATTCGGTGTGTCGTCGAAGTCCGCGTATGCCAAGAGATTCTCCGGGGAGTCGGTCCCGCATTTGAGGTAGAACTCGCCGGTCTCGGCGAAACGCAGGTGATGCCGTCCCACATACTGGAGCCGTCCCTTGCCACGAAGGTCGCGGCCGGTCTTGTCGGTGGCTTCCACCTCGAAGCTGCCCATCGCCCCGTCGGATCCCCCGGCCGAGTCCCCGGCGGCGGGGTCGCCGCTCACCGCAATCCCCTCGCCACCACGGAACGAAACCGTGTAATTCCAAGTTCCCGTTGCATCGGGAGAGAAATGGACCAGCCATACATTTCCGGCGGTCGCACCGGTATTCGCGGCATCTCCATCGGCCGCAAAGTATCCGGGAACACGATAGACCCGGCCCGAAGCCGGGTGGGAGAACGTCACATCCAACCGGTAGTCGGTGAACGGATTCGGAACCGAGGTCTCGCTGGTTTCGGGACCCGTGCACCGCAGCGTGATCTTATGCCACTTGCGGAGCTCACCTTCCAAAGCAACGCCGCCGGCCCGGGACGCCTGAACGGCTAGCAGCGCAGCCGCGACTACAAATAAAAACGACTTCATCGAGGGGGAGAAATGAATGCGTGTCTGGAATCGACGGCTTTAAATTATTTAAAATAATTTAATTTCACAATGAATAAATAAGATCAGCGCCCGCAATTGTGAAGTTTTTGACACATTTCCGATAAAAAGACCTCAAAAATTCTTCAGCTTCGCGAAACCCCACCTTCCGCGCCCCCTTCTCAAAAAAGACGACAGCCTCCCTCGCCCGCCCCACATAGGCACGACAAGCGGAGGTTTCAGCCCCCCCCTCTCCCAAGCTCTCACTGCAGATCGCGCAAACCTGCCGACCTTGGATATCCCATGCGAGAATCGGTTCATTCATGCCGTAACGGCTGGATGCGTCCGGCTTGCCCCAGGTCAACATTCCTCGCTCTAGCGCTCACCCAAGTGGTTACCGGCACCGCCATGGAGACCTTCGAGGGCGCCCGGCTGGTGTTGGAGACCAAGTGCCTCTCCTGCCACAACCCGGACAAGTCCAAGGGCGGCCTCCTCCTCACCACCCGTGAAAGCATGATTTCGGGAGGCGATTCCGGCCCTGCGATCGCGCCGGAGCACTTCGAGCAATCGGAGCTGCTGCTTCGCACCAAGCTGGATGAGGACGACGACGACATCATGCCGCCCAAAGGGAAACCACTCTCCGCGGATGAAATCGCAACCTTGGAAGCCTGGCTCAAGGAAGGGGCGCCGTGGCCGGACGGCATCGTGATGGCACCCCGACCGAAAACAGCCCTTCCCAACTGGGATGCCGCCCCCGACCCGTCGATCGAGGTCATCGAAGCATTTCCCAAGTCCGTGTCCCTTGAGACGGCTGCGGACTTCCACAAGGTTTTGATCCTGGCGAGATTCAAGGACGCCGCCACCCAGGACATCACCCGCCAGGTCAAGGCGAGCGTCGCCGACGCCACCATCGCCAAGCTGACCGGCACCACCCTCAAGCCGCTCAAGGACGGCACCACCACCCTCGTCATCGACTACCGCGGGTTGAAAACCGAAGTCCCGGTCACCGTGAAGGACGCGGAGAAACCCCGTCCGGTGTCGTTCCAACTCGACGTCATGCCGGTGCTCACCTCATCGGGCTGCAACACCGGCTCCTGCCACGGCTCCGCCCGGGGCAAGGACGGCTTCCACCTGACGCTGTTCGGGTTCGACCCCAAGGGCGACCACTTCCGGCTGACCCGGGAAAACCCCGGTCGCCGCATCAACCTCGCCCTGCCGGAGGAATCGCTGCTGGTCACCAAGGCGACCGGCGCCGTGCCCCACACCGGCGGCAAATTGTTCGAAAAAGACAGCGCCCCGTACCAGACCCTCGTGGACTGGATCCGGTCCGGCGCAGAATACGACCAAGGAGAGATCGCCCGCCCCACCGGCATCACCATCGAGCCGAGCCAGCTGGTTCTTCAGGGCGAAGGCCTCGAGACCCCTTTCACGGTGAAGGCCACGTACTCCGACGGCACCGACCGCGACGTCAGCACCCTCTCCTCGTTTTCGACTTCGAACGACAACTCCGTCGCCATCAACCTGCACAGCGGCCTCTCCGTTTCCAAGAAACGCGGCGAGGCCTTCCTCCTCGGCCGCTTCATGACCTTCACCGAGGTGGCCCAGGCCATCGTCATTCCCAAGGAGAGCACCTACACCCGCCCGGAGCTCCCCGAGTTCAACTACATCGACAAACCGGTCTACGAGAAGCTCCACAAGCTCCGCGTCATCCCCGCGCCATTGTGTGATGACGAGACCTTCCTCAGGCGGGTCTACATCGATGTCGTCGGCAGGCTGCCCGAGATCCCGGAGCGGGAGAAGTTTCTGGCAAACAATGACCCCGGGAAGCGCGAGGCCTTGGTCGACGAGCTCATCGCCCGCAAGGAGTTCTCCGAAATGTGGGTGATGAAATGGGCCGAACTGCTCCAGATCCGCACCTTCAACAACGGCGGTCAGCAAGTTTCCTACAAGGCAGCCCTCGGCTACTACAACTGGCTGCGCGACCGCATCGCCGGCAATGTTCCGTTCAACCAGGTTGTCCGCGAGTTGCTCTCCTCCGAAGGCGGGACCTTTGCCAGCCCGCCGACCAACTTTTTCCAGGTCGAGCAGGACGTGCTGAAACTCACCGAAAACGTCGCCCAGGTTTTCATGGGCACGCGCATCCAGTGCGCCCAGTGCCACAACCACCCATTCGACCGCTGGACCGTCGACGACTACTACGGTTTCGCCTCCTTCTTCGCCCAGGTGAAGCGCAAGAACGCCGAGGATCCCCGCGAGCGGATCATTTTCGACGGCGGCGGCGAGGTGCAGCACCTGGTCACCAAGGAGAACGCGAAACCCCGATTCCTGGGCACCCCGACGCCGGACGACTTCGGGAAGCAATCGCGCCGCGAAGCGATGGCCGGTTGGCTCACCTCCAACGACAATCCCTGGTTCGCGAAGAATGTCGCCAACATCGTGTGGTCCCACTTTTTCGGCGTCGGCATTACCGACCCGGTCGATGACGTCCGGATCTCCAATCCGCCCGCCAACCCGCAGCTCTTGGAAGCGCTTTCCACCAAGTTCATCGAGTACGACTACGACGTCCGCAGGCTCGTCCGCGACATTTGCACCTCGCGCACCTATCAGCTCTCCAGCCAGACCAACGAAACCAACGAGACCGACACCCGGAACTTCTCCCGGGCAATGATCCGCCGGGTCCGCGCAGAGGTCCTGCTCGACTGCATTTCTCAGGCAACCAAGACACCGAACAAGTTCAAGGGGCTGCCGCTCGGCTCGAATGCGGTCCAGATTGCCGACGGCAATACTTCCAATTATTTCCTCACCACCTTCGGCCGCGCTTCCCGTGCGACCGTCTGCTCCTGCGAGGTGAAGATGGAACCCAACCTCTCGCAAGCCTTGCACCTGCTGAACGGCGACGCGACCCACAACCGCATCCAGAACGGCAAGATCGTTGAAAAACTCTGGGGAGAGAGCCTCGCGCCCGAAGAGATTGTCCGTCACCTCTACCTCAGGACGCTCAGCCGGAAACCGACTTCCGATGAGAAAGCAGCCCTGCTTTCGGCGGTGGATGCCGGCAAAAACGACGGCGAGAAGAAACAGGTCCTGAATGACGTGTTCTGGGCGCTCCTGAACTCAAAGGAGTTCATTTTCAACCACTAGCAACGCAATCCCGCGAAACTCGTCCCCGGTCAAAGAATTCCTTGAAGCAGGCCCGGGGCGATGGTCCAATGGTAGACCGCCAAATCATCTACCATGAAGACGAAATCCAAGAACCAAGTCGTCGTGAAGGACGGCAAGACAAGGATCGCGGACTGGAACCGCGAATTTGAACAACATCCCACCGTGGGAGACCGCATTGCGATTCCCGACGACGTGGCACGCAATCTCAGTGGATACGAATCGGAAGTCACCGTTTCAATGGTCCGGATGGATCCCCATACCGGCGATCTGGTGATCGAAGCCGATGCCCGCTGCAAAATACCGACGGAACAACGCGCCGTCGTCACCCTCAATGCAGGCCTGATCCCTGAGCGGGTTCGACAAGAAGCCGAGAGGCTGCTCCGCAGCCGCTTGGATCACCCGGTGATCGATTGGGAGGAATCCGATGAAGCAACCCCGATCGTCCGGATTCATCCATTCAAGAGCGAGCTGAAGACTCCGCTGGAGCAACTTCAGGAGCAGCTTCGGGAAGTCGTTCTCGATGCGAGCAAGCTTGCTCACTTCTAGGCCCGGTCACCTCTGCCGATCCGACGAGCTAGAAACTCACGCCGATTCATCGAACAGGCGATGAATCGGCAGGCAATGGTTGTGCTCCAACGATCCAAGCCTTGGGCAAAGCACACCGCTCGCAGCCAATCAGCTTACGACAACAGTGCTTCTGGAACGTTCAAATTTAGTTTTTTCGGATTGTCTACCTACGCGATCGCGTGTATCCAAACGGTCATGCTGTCCCACCTTTCCACCTCCGAAGGCGAATGCGAGACCATCGCAACTGCCACGGCACAACTGCGGGAAGCCGCTGGAAATCATCGGCGGCCCCCCGCCTTTCTCCGGAAGATGCGCAAACAAGCCGGGGAGGTCCGTCAGTGGGTCGCGGAATCGCGCTTCGTGCAGCAGCACTTCGGCCAGATTGACGCTGCCTACTTCCGAAACTGGTTCGTGGAGGGACCCAAGCGCCTCCTTCGCGGACGCTTCAGCCGCCGCGCGGCAATGTTCATGATCGTCTCAACGGTGCCCGGCATCCTTGCCGCACTCATGATGACGGTTCCCGGATTTCTCTTTCACACTCCGGAACACCACCAGTTCTACTTTTTCGCCCGTTGCCTCGAAGGAGATTCAGTTTCCAAGTTGCCTCTCCTCATCGGGACGATTTCTTCCGTGTTCGGACTCCGGTTCCCTCTCAGCGCCTGACACCGGACTCTTGGGTTGTTTGTTGTCACCTGCCCCGGCACTTCGGTGCCGGGGTTTTTGTTTCCGCGGAACGTGTTTTCATTTTCAGCAAGAATCGTGGCCCATGGCCACGTATCGCCTGCGGTTTGGCAAATTCCGTTTCCATCACCGCCGCGCTGTTCGCCCTGATGTCACCCCTCGTCGCCGAGGACAAGGTCACTTACGACGATCATGTTCTGCCCGTGTTCCAGCAGTCGTGCTTGAACTGCCACAATCCGGACAAAGCAAAGGGCGGCCTCGACCTGTCGACCTTCTCCGGCGCGATGAAAGGAGGCTCCGGGGGCAAGATCGCCGAGCCCGGTGACACCGGATCAAAGCTCATCGCGGTGGTCCTGCAGACCGCCGAGCCGAAGATGCCGCCGGAGGGTGACAAGCTGGGAAGCGAGCAGATCAATCTTCTGAAAGCCTGGATCGAAGGCGGACTCCTGGAAAACAAGAGCTCCTCCGCCCGCAAGCCGTCCAAGCCGAAATTCGACACCGCCCTCGCTTCGGCCCCCGACGCAAAGCCGGACGGTCCCCCTCCCATGCCCGAGCACGTCCTGCTCGATCCCCCGGTACTGGCCCCCCGGGCCTCCTCGGTCAACGCCATGGCGGCTTCGCCGTGGGCCCCCTTGCTAGCCGTCACCGGTCAGAAGCAGGTACTTTTGTTCGATACCCGGACCCTGGAGCTTTCAGGCGTCCTGCCCTTCCCCGAGGGGGATCCGGTCTCCCTCGCCTTCACTCCGAATGCCCGTTATCTCATTGTCGGCGGCGGCGTCCCGGGAAAATCCGGCCTGACCGTCACCTTCGACGTGGTCAGCGGGGAGCGCATGCTGGTGGCCGGCAAGGAATTCGACAGCGTGCTCGCCGCCGATCTCAAGCCGGACCTCTCGATGGTCGCCACCGGCTCCCCGTCCCGACTCATCAAGACCTGGAAGTCGGAGGACGGCTCGCAGATCAAATCGATCAAAAAGCACACCGACTGGGTCACCGCCCTCGACTTCTCGCCTGACGGAGTCCTGCTGGCGACCGGTGATCGCAACGGCGGTGTCTGGGTCTGGGAGGCCGACAGCGGCAACGAATTTCACACCTTACGCGCCCATCAGGCGGGCATCACGACCGTCGCGTTCCGTGCCGATTCGAACCTCCTCGCGAGTGCTTCCGAAGACGGCACCGTCCGCTTTTGGGAGATGAACGGAGGCAGCGAAGTGCGGAAGATCGATGCCCACGGCGGCGGCGTACTCGCCTTTGCCTGGGCCCGCGACGGCTCCTTCGTTACCTCAGGTCGCGACAAGGTGGTCAAGGTCTGGAAGCCCGACTTCAACCTGCTTCGCGAATTCAAGGATCAGCCCGACCTTCCCGTGGCGGTTGCATTCGACAGCGAAGGCAAGCGTGTCTTTGCCGCCGACTACCGCGGCCAGATCACCGCGTGGGACGTGGAAAGCGGGAATTCAGCGGGTCAATTCGACAGCAATCCCCCCTCCATCGAGAAACGCCTCGCCGCGTTGCGGGAGGAAATCCGCAAGCACCCGGAAGCCGTCACCGCGGCGGAAAGCACCGTCACGAACGCCACCCAACAACTCGAGCAGGCCCGCAAGAATCTCGGCGACGCCGAAGCCGCCCTCAACCAATCGCGCGAACTCCACGCCGCTGCGCTCAAGGGCAAGCAGGAGATCGAGCAGCGGCTCAAGCAGACCAACGAACAGCTTCCCGGCAAGCGCGATCAGGCCGCCCAGGCCCGGGGGCGGCTCGACGAAGCAAATCGCGAGGTCGAGGCGAAGAAGGCCGCCATTTCCGCGGTGGATCAACGCATCGCCAGCACCGACCAGGCGAGCCAAACGGCTGCGGCCGAGTTGAAACGTCGCGAGGACGAGTTGGCAAAGGCACGCGCCGAAAACCGCAACGACGCCATTCCCAGACTTGAGGCGGCGGTCAACGAGCAACGTCCGGTCGCCGAAGCGGCCGCCCGTTCCGTCGAGGAAGCCCGCTCCGAACGCGCCCGGGAGCAAGGAGTGCTTGCCGAGATCGAGAATCGCCGGAAAGCCGCCGGGGAGGAAACCGCGAAGCTCGACGCCGAGGTGGCCGCATTGGCCAAGGATGCGGAAACCCTCCCCGCCAGTTTGGTCGGCGCGGAGCAGGCAGCCACTGCCGCCGAAGGCAAAATCAAGGAGCGCGAAGCCGCCATCCAGCCCGCCCGCGACGCCGTCGGCCCGGTGGAGAAAGCGGCCAACGACGCCACTGCCGCGCTCGAACAGACCAAGCAACGGCTGGGACAGCTTCAGGAACGAGAACGACACTGGACCGCCGCGGCAATCAATGCCGAGGCGATCAAGGCGAACGCGGAAGCGACCTTGCGATCACTTGAAGCCGAGGATCTCGTCGCCGGCTTCGAAGAACTGGCCAAGTCGCTCGGCGAACAGAACACCGGTCTCGAAGCCAGGCGCCGGGAACTCGTTGACCTTGAGAACAAGCTCGGCGCCCTCACCGGTGCCGAGCCCGCCGCCGATCCGAAGTCGCTGGAGGAATCGAAGGCCGCCATTGAGGCCTGTCGTGCCCAGATAGCCGGTCTCGAAGCCAAAGTTGCAGCCACCTCCGCTGATCTCGCCAAGGCCAAGACCGAAGTCGACCAAGCTCTTCCCGCCGCCCACGAATTGCGGGCCAAGGCGGACGACCTCAAGGCCCGCTATCTCGCCCTTGCCACGGGCAAGTAGCCCCCTGCTTCGCGAGGACCCACTTCTCACTTGGCAGGCTCGCCCGGCCGCATAGAGTCCCGTCACACGACAGGAGAGTTCCCCGATCGCGGAACTGAGAACGGCCGGCGCCCGCGGCGAAAATCCTCCGAACCTGATGCGGGTCGCACCGCCCTAGGAAGCTCGTCCAATCCCGTTCCTGCCTTGGCCGCGCTCCTTTTCCAGCGCGGCCTTTTCGTTTTCTTCCACCATCCAATACCATGATCTCGCCCGACGAAACCAACGGCTCCAGCCACGACGAATCCCGCGCCCCGCTGCCCGCCTCGACCCGCGTTTATGTCGAAGGCCAGCTCCACCCCTCGGTCCGCGTGCCGATGCGCGAGATCGCCCTCAACGACACCAAGTCCTTCAACGGCCGGATCGAGAAGAACGAACCGGTCCGCGTTTACGACTGCTCCGGTCCCTGGGGCGACCCGGAATTCACCGGCACCTCCGACCAGGGCCTGCCGGCGTTGCGCCGTGACTGGATCCTCGGCCGCGGCGACGTCGAGGCCTACGACGGCCGCGAGGTCCAGCCACAGGACAACGGCTACCTCACCGAGAAGCACGTCGAGTTCGCCTCGAAGTCGGAGCGCGCCAACAAGTTCGTCGAGTTTCCCGGCCTCACCGCCGAGCGCCGCCAGCCACTGCGCGCCACCGGCAAGCCGGTCACCCAGAAGTACTACGCCGACCAGGGCATCATCACCCCCGAGATGGAGTTCATCGCCATCCGCGAGAACATGCGCCGCGCCCAGATCGCGGACATGAAGGATGACATCGTCCGCAACCACCTCGACAAGCAGCACGCCGGCTCCACCCAGTCGCCCGACAGCCCCTACACGCCATCGATCTTCGGCCGCTTCCCGCAGCGCATCCCCAAGGAAATCACGCCCGAATTCGTCCGCAGCGAGGTCGCCGCCGGCCGCGCCATCATTCCGCTCAACATCAACCACCCGGAATGCGAACCGATGATCATCGGCCGCAACTTCCTGGTGAAGATCAACGCCAACATCGGCAATTCCGCCGTCGCCTCGTCGATCGAGGAGGAGGTCGAGAAGATGCGCTGGGCCACCAAGTGGGGCGCCGACACGGTGATGGACCTTTCCACCGGCAAGAACATCCACGCCACCCGCGAGTGGATCCTGCGCAACTCGCCGGTGCCCATCGGCACCGTGCCGATCTATCAGGCGCTCGAGAAGGTCAACGGCAAGGCCGAGGACCTGACCTGGGAACTCTACCGCGACACCCTCATCGAGCAGGCCGAGCAAGGCGTCGACTACTTCACCATCCACGCCGGGGTGCTGCTGCGCTTCGTGCCGATGACCGCCAGCCGCATGACCGGCATCGTTAGCCGCGGCGGCTCGATCATGGCCAAGTGGTGCCTCGCCCACCACAAGGAGAACTTCCTCTACACCCACTGGGACGAGATCTGCGACATCTGCGCCGCCTACGACGTCTCCTTCTCGATCGGCGACGGCCTGCGTCCCGGCTCGATCGCCGACGCCAACGACAAGGCCCAATTCGGCGAGCTCGAGGTGCAGGGCGAGCTCACCAAGCGCGCCTGGGCGAAAGGCTGCCAGGTCATGAACGAAGGCCCCGGCCACGTGCCGATGCACATGATCGAGGAGAACATGGCCAAGCAGCTCGAGTGGTGCCACGAGGCGCCCTTCTACACCCTCGGCCCCCTTACCACCGACATCGCCCCCGGCTACGACCACATCACCAGCGGCATCGGTGCCGCCATGATCGGCTGGTATGGCTGCGCCATGTTGTGCTACGTCACGCCGAAGGAACACCTCGGCCTGCCGAACAAGGCCGACGTCAAGGAAGGCGTCATCACCTACAAGCTCGCCGCCCACGCCGCCGACCTCGCCAAGGGCCACCCCGGTGCCCAGTACCGCGACAACGCCCTCAGCAAGGCCCGCTTCGAGTTCCGCTGGGAAGACCAGTTCAACCTCGGCCTCGACCCCGAGCGCGCCCGCGAGTTCCACGATGAAACGTTGCCGCAGGAAGGCGCCAAGACCGCCCACTTCTGCTCGATGTGCGGCCCGCACTTCTGCTCGATGAAGATCAGCGAGGACGTCCGCCAGTACGCCGCCGCTCAGGGGATTTCCGACGAGGAAGCCCTCGAAAAAGGCATGGCCGAGAAGAGCCAGGAATTCGTCGAGAAGGGTGCGGAGGTTTACACGCCGGCGTAGCGGTCCCTGAATCAATCGGAAATCATGACTGCGATCAAAGCGCGAATCGCATACCTATTGGAAGCTCAGGTATCGGGAATGCATTTTCATGGTTGGAAGGAAGCAGAGAAGCCGCGCCTGGTTTTCCACCCCGACGATGGAAGTGACCTTCGAATCACCATTGAGGCTCATGACCCTGAAGACGATCCTGATGGCCACCGCGAAGGCCTGAAGTGCAAGGTCTCCAAATCGATTGATGCTTCTCACGATCAAGTCGAGTTTGCAAATGCGCTTATTCAGGACAGGCGCCTACTTCGTGTTCCGAAGTCCCTCAAGCTACCACTTCTGAGCAACGGTAATCTGTACGTGGATGGTGATGGCTACCTAAGCGAGCGATTCTCTCCACGCCGGCATCAATGCCCGGAAGACATCGAAACACAGCTCAATCGGGTTGAAGACGAACTCTTAGGCCATTTGACTCGATTTCTGAAGCTATTGCGCTGGCAACAAAACTGCGATGCACAGAGCAAGCTGATTGAGCATTCCGCACTTTATTGGAACACGGGCCAGTCGAAATTTTATTTGGCTCCGCTCCCCGGAGGACCTCAGGAGTTCACAGGACCTTGCCTGCTCGGTTTCAGCTACGCGGATGAAGATCGAAAAGATGTGTCGGCCCTTTGGAACGATCCAAAGATGTCGGAGCCGCTTGGACATACTTTATTGCGAGAAGCCGCGACCATTTCTCAGGAATCTTCACGCAGTGCTTTTCTCATTATGACGGCCGGTCTAGAGACGGCTATTAAAACTTCGATAAGCGCCATTGCCCCCGACGTAGACTGGTTGCTTGAGGAGGCACCTTCGCCTCCGATCAGGAAATTGCTGAAGTACTATTTGCCTGAACTTCACCGAAAAAGAGGAACTCCTCTGAGCTTTTGGCCAGACCTGAACGGACACTTTAAGAAAGTAGACGACATTGTCGCAGCTCGAAATAAGCTTGCTCATACAGGGCGCATGCCTCCCGATGCCATCTCTCTTCAAGAAGCCATGGAGGTGGTTGAGGATCTCCTCTATGTCCTCGACGTGGTCAACGGGCATGAATGGGCAAAGGGGCTGGCAAGCCACTCCTTGAGGAAGAAGCTGGGGTGGCCCTCTCCCAGAAATTCGCGTATGTTCATTACTTTCCGCACACATTGAACGGGGGCATTTGAAAGGGGTGGTTCTCCCGGATTCACATGATTCGGGTCGGTTCTCGCGGTTTTACAATCGACCCTTTCCCTGCCTCGAAATGGATCGGGCCGTTAGCCCTCCACTTCGTCCTCGATCCGATTCCTGGGCCGTGAGCCCAGGCTGGTATGGTTCGCGCCTTTGGCGCTGGAATGACGTGGCTGTCATCGGGCGAAGAACACTTCGGCGCTTGAAAGCCGTCTTGCCATCGGAAGTCTCGATTCGTCTCATGCCTCCGTCCGCGAATCTCTTCCGGGCCAAGGGCCCATGCCATACCAGCCTAGGCCGCAGGCCTAGGTTCCACGGCCACCCACAAGAACAAGGGCCAACGGCCCGCCCGATCCGAAGCACCGGCAATCTCCCTCCCCATCATGCCGCAATCCCTTTCGCTGACCCTGGTCCACGTCATCTTCAGCACCAAGGACCGCATGCCGCTCCTCACCCCGGCGGTCCGCCCGGATCTCCATGCCTATCTCGCGACCGTCGCCCGCCACGGTGACGGGGAATGCTACCGCGTCGGCGGCGTGGCCGATCACGTTCACCTCGCGGTCCGCCTTTCCCGCACCGTCTCCATCGCCGATCTCATCGGAGAATTGAAGACATCCTCCTCGAAGTGGCTCAAGGACCGCTCCCCCGCGCTTTCCAAGTTCTCCTGGCAGCGCGGCTACGCTGCCTTCTCCATTTGCCCGCGCGACCGGGACGCCGTGATCTCCTACATCGATGCCCAGGAAGAGCATCACAAGACCCGCTCATTCCAGGACGAATACCGGTACTTCCTTGGGAAGTACGGGATCGATTTCGACGAGCAGTACGTCTGGGACTAGGCGAACCGCAACTCAGCGCCGCGCCCGGAAGAACAGGCGCGGGGTGCCCGGGCCCGGGGTCACGGTGTAGGGGCTGGTGACCTCGAGGTCCGTCCAGCTTTCCTCGCTCAGGTCGGCCGACTGGGAAAGGATGCCGCGGAAGCTGACGACCTTGTCCGCTCCCTGATTGGCGATGGCGACGTTCGCGTCGTTCTGCTGGTAATACACCAAGGCGCCGTCGTTCTGCACCAAGGCACTGTAGGCCCCGGCCACCGGGCTCGAGGCGGTGCTGTAGTGGGCGGCGATCTGTGCCGGGCTCAATTCCGTCGAGTAGAAGGCCACTTCATCCACCTGACCGCGGTACGGGCTCGAATTGTCCCCCAGCGCCCCGAGGGTCAAGGTGGCGGTGGTGCTGGGATTGTAGGTCGTCGACTGGCCGGCGGGAATGTCATTGAGGGCATTGGTCGCAACGCCGTTGACGTAGAGTTTGGCGACCGAGCCATCCCAGGTCGCGACGACATGGCTCCAGGCGAACAAGGTCGAGGTCCCGCCCGTGAGGTTGAAGGCCATCTGGCTGCCGACCCCGTTGTACATCCGGAAATTCCAGCCCGTGCCCGCGGCCCGCTGGAAGAAGGCCCAGCCCGAGCGGTCGCCGACCGCGATCCGGTTGTCCACCGGCGCATCGTCGTTGTCGCTCGAGTAGGGATATGCCCAAAACTCGATCGAGAAAGGAGCGGCGGTATTCAGCACCGCCTTGTGGGACAGCCGGCTGTAGGCGCCGTTCTGGTTCCCATCGATCCCATACTCGGTGGAGAAGTCCCCGCCGGCGGCAATGGCACCGGGCTTGAAAAGAGTGACCAGGGAAGTGTCCGTCGCATCCCCGTCCAGCCCCATGCTCCCGCTGTTGATACAAAGCGTATCGGCGTTCGCGGCGGCAAGCAGCAGGGGGATCGTTGCGGTAACGACAGCTGACAAAGTGCGGGCAGAATTCATCGGATATTTTTACCTGAGTGGCCAATACCATGTCCGCCGGATCCGAATTCACAAGGCAATCCGCCGGCTCCCGCGTGAATAGAATGTCACTCGCCCGCCGCCCTCAAGGCGGGGACAAGGCTCCGACTTCGCCTTTCCCCTTGCGCGGCCTTCCGTCAACGGAGACAAGCGCCGCCGGCCGGTGATTGCGGCAGAGTTCATGCACCAGCAGGATCTTCTGCCACAGCTTCGCCGACAGGCCGGTGGTCAGGGTCTCGATCTCATTCACCGCATCCAGCACCACCCGGTCACGCAGGTGCTGGCCATAGTAGGCGGCGAGCTTGCCAATCAATGAAAGCAGGTCGCTGGCGTGGTCGAGATAGACCTCGAGCTGCGCATCGCTGCGGACCGTCCGGCGGTCGATGCCTTCGGGCGGCGGCCGCAGGTCGATGCCCGGGTCCTTGTTGATCTGGTGCATGTCGACCAGATGCGCCATCGAGCGGAATTCGGCGATCGCTTCCAGCGCCCGGTTGCGGCGCATCCGGCTTTCCAAGCTCACCAGGAAAAGAATCGAGCCGCCCAGCAACAACAGCATCTGCATGCCGGCGTCGGTCGCCTCGAGGAAGTCGCCGAGGCTGCCGATCGTTTCGCGGAACTGCAGCATCGCGGAGAAGAGCAGCGGGCCGAGCACCGCGATGACCACCAGTACGGCGACGCCGATGCGCAGCGGCCAGTTCGGGCGCTGGATGAAGGTCAGCCGGACCACCGTTTCGCGGGTCAGACAGGCCACCTCCCGCGACAGCCGGGCCAGGCCGCTGTCGGGAAAGATCGCTTCGATCTTGAGGGCCAGGCGCGACGCCGCGCCGACCAGCTTCTCGGGATCGAGAGCCCGGTAGGGTTTGTTGTGGCAATCGTTCCCGACGCTCATCGCCAACATCCAAGACCATCCGGCGGGAGCGTTACAACTCCAGATAAGCACGTCTCCTCCCACTTCACCTTGCCACTCGGCATCGGGTCAAAACGCCGGGCCAAGTTCCAACCATGGTTGACAGCTCAGGACTTTTCCCTTGCCCACCGCGATCCCGGCTCCTGTGTTGCCCCCATGCGTGAGAAGTTCCTCCGGGCCTTGCCACCCCTTCCCCATGTTTGTCTTGCACTGGGCGCGATCGTTGCGGCTCTGGAGCCCGGCTACGGCACTCCGGGAGGCCCGCTCGAGGCCGCGGCCAGCCGTGGCGTAACGGCCCGCGATCCCTCGACGATCGTCCGGGACGGCAGCACCTACTGGTGCTTTTTCACCGGGCGGGGTGTTCCTTCGCTCCATTCGGATGACTTGGTCACATGGCAGCGGGGACCGGCGGTTTTCAAGGAAGCTCCAGATTGGATCGCCCGGGAGGTTCCCGAAAATGATGGCGTCTATTGGGCACCCGATTTGATGAAGATCGGCGACCGCTGGTTGCTCTATTATTCCGTGTCAAGTTTCGGAGCCATGCGCTCGGCCATCGGTCTCGCGACATCGCCAACGCTGGATCCCGCCGCCCCGGACTACCAGTGGACCGACCAAGGCCCGGTGGTCCAATCTTTCACCGATGGTGATTTCAACACGATCGATCCCTCGGTTTTCCACGATGACGACGGCAAGCTGTGGCTGTCATTCGGCTCGCAGTGGAGCGGATTGAAGCTGGTCGAACTCGACCCCAAGACCGGCAAGCGCCTGCATCCGGAGGAACCCATGACATCGATCGCTGCCGGGCCATCGATCGAGGCACCATGGATCTACAAGCATCGCGGCTTCTACTACCTCTTCCTGAACCGCGGCAATTGTTGCGCGGGCAACAAAAGCACCTATCACATCAAGGTTGGACGCAGCAAAACAATCACCGGCCCCTATGTCGCCAAGGACGGCTCACGGATGATGGACGGCGGGGGCACCATGGTCCTCGACGTGAAGAACGGTCCCCTCACCGGCCCCGGTCACGCCGGGATCATCGGGCATGGCGGCAGAAGTTGGTTCAGCTGTCACTTTGAGGCGGATGATCGGATGGGAGGCAAGGCCACCTTGGCCGTGATGCCGGTGACATGGAGCGACGACGGCTGGCCGGCCGTCAGGCCGCCCGAAGGCACGGGTGACGGCAAGGGCGACTGAAGGGACCTGCGAGCTGCAAATCCTTGCGTCTCGACCGGGTCGGGCTCATCAAGGCGCCCGGATGCCGCGCTTGCCTGCTTGGTTGGAAAGATACCGCTCCCTGCCGCGGCCGGTCTTCCATTTCGCCGCGGGCCAGTTCCTGATCAACCTGATCACCTCCGCCCAGTTCCTGTTGCTCAATCTCTTCCTCAAGGACCGCGGGCTCGACGACCCGGCGATCGCGGCGCTGGGCTCGCAGCGCTTCCTGGCCACCTTGTTCCTGGCCGTTCCCGCCGGGCTGTGGCTGCGCGGCAGGCCGCTGAGACGGACCCTGCTGTTCGGGTCCATTCTATTCCCGCTCTCGGCACTGGCCTCGATCGAGACCGTGCGACTCGGCCTGATGCCCGCGGCCACGGCTTCTTTCCTGGCGATGGGCTTCGCCGGCCTCTTGCTCAATGTCGCCAGCCTGCCGATGACCCTGCGGCTGACCCCGGAGGAGCAGTCGAGCGAAGCGCTCAGCCTGCTGTTCGCCACCTGGGCCGCCGCCAGCGTTTGCGGCGGGCTGCTCTCGACCGGGCTGCAGGCGATCGGCCGGATCGAATGGGACAGCGTTTCGGTGGTCTTCGACGAACACGCCACCCTGCTGTTCCTGACCTTGGTGGCCTTCGCCGCGCCGCTCTTCTATGCCCGCCTGCCCGACCCGGTGCCGGCGGAAAAATCAAACCGCCACTGGCTGCACATCCACCGCGAGGACCTGCCGGTGCTCGCCCGCTCGCTGGTGCCGACGCTCTGCATCGCGACCGGCGCCGGGCTCAGCATCCAGTTCCTGAACCTCTTCTTTAGCCACGTCCACGAGATGAGCTCGCGCGACTACTCGGCCTATGGCTCGATCAGCAATCTGCTGGTGCTCTTCGCCGGATTGATCGTGCCCGAGGTCAAACGGCGGCTCGGTTGGCGCGGCGCCATCCTCGGGGTGCAATCGGTCGCCGTGCTGTTGCTCGCCGTGATGGGCCTGACCGAACTTGTCCGCGCCGCCTCCTGGGCCCTGCCGCTGGCGGTCAGTTGCTTCATCCTGCGCCAGCCGCTGATGAGCATGGCCGGCCCATCGACCAGCGAGCTGACGATGAGCTACGTCGGCGAACGCAACCGCGAACTGATGAGCGCCTGTGGCGGCGCCATCTGGAGCGGCGCCTGGTGGCTGGCCGCCCGCACCTTCCAGTTCCTGCGCGCCCACGAGCTGCCATACTGGCAGGTCTTCCTGACCACCGCCGCGCTCTACCTGGTCGGCACCTTCGCCTACCTCAGCCTGATTCGCTCGGTCGAGAAGCGCCCCCAGCCAGGGTCGGCCGATCCGCGGCCCTACGCCCCGCTGCCCGGCGATGGCGGCAGTTCACCGGTCACCCGGTCACCTTCTTGACGAACATCGCCTTCAGGCCGATCGCAATGCCGTTCATCTTGCAGGCGATCTCATGGTCGCCGTCGACCAGCCGGATCAGGCTCGACTTGGTGCCGACCTTGAGAACATCGGACGAGCCCTTCAGCTTGAGATCCTTGATCATCGCCACCACATCACCATCGGCCAGGACATTGCCGTAAGCGTCCTTCACCACCCGCTCTTCGAAGGCCGGTTCCTCCTCCGCCGGCAGCTCCCACTCGTGGCCGCAGGTCAGGCACTCCAGGTGATCGGCATGGGTCAAAATGTCGGACATCTCACACAGCGGGCAACTTGCTTGGCTCATCGCCGGGCAGCAAATGCCACGGGCCGGACGAACTCAAGCGTTCGCAGCTTCCACCGGCTCGACCGGGGCAGCGGCGAGGGCCGGGAAGCACTTGCAGATGTCGGGATCGACCGGGGCCTCGATCCGCAGCATCCCCTCCTCCCGCGGATGCGGCAGCTCCAGCGATCGCGCCTGCAGCAGCATGCGGGTGTCCGTTCCCAGGATCTCGCCCAGCTCGTGACTGCGCTCGCGACCGGCGTAGCGGAAGTCGCCGACGATCGGCAGCCCGGCCTCGAGCAAGTGGCGGCGGATCTGGTGGAAGCGGCCGGTCTTCGGACTGGCCTGGAGCAGTGAGAGACTCAGCCTCGAGTCTCCGGAGAAGGAACCGGCGGGCGCGACCATCAAGCGCTCGAAGGAGGTCTCGGCCTGGAGCGCCGGCTCTTCCAGCTTCTTGCGCAAGGGCGTGTCACAGACCCAACGCTCCGGCGTGATGCCACAGACCACCGCCAGGTAGCGCTTCTGGACCCGCCTCAATTCAAAAAATTGCTGAGCCAGGGTCGAGGTCGCCTTGTCCAAGGCGAACAGCAGCACCCCGGTGGTCGGCCGGTCGAGGCGGTGGATCGGGAAGACCTGGCGGCCGAGTTCATCCCGCAGCCGCTTCATCACGATCCACTCCGGGCCCTCGGGGTCGCGCCCGGGGTGGACGATCATCCCGGCCGGCTTGTCGATGGCCACCAGGCAGTCGTCTTGATAGAGAATGTGAAGCGGAGCCATCCCGGAAAACGCGATTGACCGGCCTGAACGCCTCCACATCAAGGCCAATTGCCTCTTTCCTCATCAAATGGAAGGAAACACGAGCTTCCACGTAGCAATCGGTCAAGCGCTCCCACCATGCCACTTCCGAAAACCCTCTCCTGCCTGCTGCTCGCGGCCTTCTTCCCTGCGCACCTTTCCGCGAACCCCGAGCCACAACGCTATCAGCTCCGCGCCCGCGCCAGCGAGATCGACCCCCGCGCCAAGGAGCACCCGGAGATCGATTTCGTGTTCGGCAGCAAGTCCAAGCCCCGCGACTGGGAGCACGCCGCCGTCGACACCCGCGTCCCGGACCAGGGCAAGCTGGTGATCTGGCTGATGGGCCACAACGGTCAGCTCTTCGACCGGCTCTCGGGCTACGGGCTCCACGCCATCCAGGTCCACTACGCCAACGGCTGGTTCGCCAAGCTCTACGGCAACGATCCGCCGGCCGATGACCTGTTCCTGTCCAAGGTCCGCCTCGAGGCCGCCACCGGACGCGACCTCGGCAGGGCCGTCGCAATCCCCTACCCCGACAGCATCATGGGCCGCGCCGTCGCCTTCGTGAAGTGGCTCGACAAGGAGAACCCCGAGGGCAACTGGAAGCAGTTCCTCGCTCCCGGCGGGCGCGACCTGATCTGGGACAAGGTCATCCTCAGCGGCATCTCGCACGGCTCCACCACGGCGGCGCGCATGGCCAAGGAAGTCCGGGTCGATCGCGTCGTGATGTTCTCCGGGCCGCGGGACCAATACGAAGCCTGGCAATCCCTGCCGTCTGCCACGCCAGCCAACCGCTTCTTCGGGTTCACGCACATCCTGGACGACGGCTGGAAGAATGATCACTACCCGAGGTCATGGAAGATGCTCCGGCTCCAACAATTCGGGCCGCTCGTCGATGTCGATTCAGCCCCACCACCATTCGGGAACAGCCGCCGGCTGGTCAGCCATGCCGACGTCAAGAGCGACCCCAACCGGGCCCATGGCGCGGTGGTCCCCGGCGGCAAGGCGCCAAAGGATCAGGGAGGAAACTACGCCTACGAGCCTGTCTGGCGTTACCTCTTTACCCATCCCGTAGAAGACACCGGCCGCCCTGTTCCTCCCGATCCCACCGTGAGAATGAATCAACGGCTCCCTGTCCGCTGACCCTATCGCCCCCCATTCAATCCATTTGTTTGAAGCGGCACCGATCAATCGTATAGGAAAACGATGAAAACATTCGCTCTCCTCGGCTTCGGGTTTTACCTGGGTTCATTCGGCCAACTGATCAGCGCCGAGAACTGGCCCGCATGGCGGGGCCCGGAAGTGAACGGTGCCGCGATGCATACGCCGCCGCCACTCGACCTGCAGGGAAAGTTGCTTTGGAAAAGAGAGTTGCCCGGACGGGGATGCTCGACCCCCATCATCTGGGAGAGCCGGATCTTCGTAACTTGCCCGATCGGCGACAAGGACGGGATCCTTGCATTCGACAAGGATGGCAAGGAGCTCTGGCGGATCGAGATCGGAGACCTCGTGCCAGGCCGCGGACAGCGCGTAGGAAGCGCCGCGAACTCTTCTCCGATCACCGACGGGAACATCGTCGTGTCCTATTTCAAGTCCGGGAACCTCGCGGTCACGGACCTCGCGGGCAAGCTGCTCTGGCAGCTGAATTTACCGGAAAAGTTCGGCAAGGACACCCTGTGGTGGGACCAGGGAACTTCACCTGTGTTTGCCGGCGGCAACATCGTGATCGCCGTGATGCAAACGGAAGGCAGCTCCTACCTTGTCGCATTCGATCAGAAGACCGGAGAAGTCTCCTGGAAGACCGAACGCAACTATCCTTCGGCACCGGAATCCGGTGATGCCTATACGACGCCCCACGTCGTTGAGGTCGAGGGCAGAGAGCAGGTCATTTCCTGGGGTGGCCGCCACCTCACCGCCCACGATGCAAGCAGCGGGAACTTGCTATGGGAGTGCGCGGGCTTCATTCCCGAAGATGCCAAGCACCAACGGGTCATTGCATCTGCGGTCGTCCGCGCTGGGCTCGCCGTCGTCCCCTACAACCGGGGTGAGGGGCTGGCAGGTATCCGCCGGGGCGCCAAGGGAGAAGCCGCGTGGCTCTGGAAAACCGGGAAGCTGGGAACCGACGCCGTCACCCCAATCCTCCGCGACAATGAGGTGCTCGTCCTGAAGGATTCGGGTCCAAAGCGGGGCCGGCTCACCTGCCTCGACGCCGATACCGGCAAACAGTTATGGGAAAGCCAGCTTCCCAAGTCGGTGCACGCCTATTATGCTTCCCCGGTAACCATTCGCGACCACTTCTACACGGTCCGGGAGGACGGCACGATCATCACGGGACGTCTAAGCAGCGAGGGACTGACGGATCTACAGTCGTTTCCGCTCGAAGAAAACGTGATTGCCTCCCCTGCATCGGTCGATGGACGTCTCTTCGTGCGAAGCGACAAGCATCTCTTCTGCTTCGGCACGAA
>NZ_JACZFQ010000068.1 GCF_014904755.1 Neoluteolibacter marinus | reverse complement strand
TCAAGGTCGAGAACGACATTTTAAAAAAGGCCGCGGTCATCCTCGGCACCAGTCCCCGGCCCGACTCCGCGCCATGATCGACGAGATCCGCGCCACCACCGGCCATGGCCTGCGCCGGATCTGCGAGGTCCTCGGCGTCCCGCGCAGCAGCTACTATCATGCCGCCACGCCGACTCCCTCCGAGCTTTCCGACCGCGACATCGGGGAGC
>NZ_JACZFQ010000196.1 GCF_014904755.1 Neoluteolibacter marinus | reverse complement strand
TATGCCAAGGGTCGTGAGGAGCAGGGCCTGGAGCGTCTCGACTACGTCTTCATCGACTGCCCGCCCAGCCTCGGCCTGCTGACCATCAATGCCTTCGTGGCCGCCAGCGAAGTCCTGATCCCCATCCAGTGCGAGTACTACGCGCTCGAGGGCCTGAGCCAGCTGCTGCGCAACATCGAGATGATCCAGAAGCACCTGAACCCGGATCTGGTCGTGTCCACCATCCTCATGACCATGTACGACGGCCGTACCAACCTGTCCTCCCAGGTGGCGGATGAGGTGCGGGCGCACTTCCCGGAGCAGGTGCTGGAGACCATGATCCCCCGGTCCGTGCGGATCTCCGAGGCGCCGAGCTATCAGCAGTCGGTGCTGAACTACGATCCGCAGTCCACGGGCGCTCTGTCCTA
>NZ_JACZFQ010000195.1 GCF_014904755.1 Neoluteolibacter marinus | reverse complement strand
CTTCTGTCGGCGTGTTTCACGTGGAACGTGCGGTTCGAACCTTCTCCATACGGTCTTTGACTCAAGGTGGCGAGGGGTGCCGGCGGTCGTCCATGCGCGACGGTTGTCCGAGGAAGCGCAGGAGGAATCGGACCCCGATGACTCCGACGAACTCCGGGTCTTGCCCGCTGTCCGTCGTCCCAGGCACACGGCGATCAAGTGAGAGGCGGAAAAGCTCTTCCGTTGGGAGACGCCTCTGCATGCCCTGGTCTGCCGCACGCGATGGGCGACGCATGACGGAACGTGAAGGTAGTTACGGAAAGAGGTCCAGCTGAGGGCTGGATCCGACGTCAGGACCCTCGACGGCTCGTCGGTGGCATGATGGCCGTCTTCGGTCAGTGCGCGAGTC
>NZ_JACZFQ010000194.1 GCF_014904755.1 Neoluteolibacter marinus | reverse complement strand
GGGTTGTCGTTTTCTTCCCAGAGGACTTCTCGACGTACGGGGTCTTGGCCGATCACTGCGATACGCCCTCGGGGAAGGTCGTGTTGAACCTTCCGGGCGATGGTGGACTTCCCCGACGCCGAGTTTCCACGGAGGATCACAAGGGCCGGCGCTGATGTCATCGGCCCATCATGCCGTGGGCTTCCTAGGAAAGCGCTACGTTGTGGGCATGGCGAGCATCGTTCGACCCCTCAGAGGGCGCACGAAGGTCAAGATTCCTTACCAGCCAGGGTCGGGGAACCGTGACCTCCTCAAGCGGATCTGCGGAGAGCAGACTCGCCCCAGGTACAACAGGGACGAGAAGTGCTTCGAGGTCGCACGCGAACACCTCCGAGCCCTGATCGAGCAGCTACCGGGCGAGCTCGGGACCCGGGTGGAAGTCACCCTCCACGGAGCAACCCAGACGACGTGCGTGGAGGCATGCTGGAACGCCTCGCCTGAGACACGCTGGGACTGCGAGTGCTCATGCGCCGGCCAATACCACGGAGAGGGGGTGGGCCCCCCGTTGATCGTCCGTGATGGCCTGGCTGTGGAAACCGAGTACACAACCCACACCTTCATCGTCTGCCCCTAGACGTGGGCTGAGCTCACCCGCCGGCACGCAACGCTGGCCCGGTCACGATCGCTCGGTCGCGCGTCTTCACGACTCGCGATTCCACAGCCGGCTCTGGGCGTCGCGTAGGTACTGCTCTGCATCGGACTGGGTCAGCTCGTGGAAGGCGTGCCGTATCTCGTCGCGCGGTGGGATGCGGTCGTAGTGGTGGTAGAAGCCGTCGATCCACGCGTTCACGTCCGCGCTCGGTGGGCGCGGTCGGGGTGCCATGGGAGCCTTGGGGGCGGGCGGCGCCGGGGCACTCTGGACCGCACAGGTAATGGGACCACTTTTCAG
>NZ_JACZFQ010000193.1 GCF_014904755.1 Neoluteolibacter marinus | reverse complement strand
CGACGGCGTCGTCCTCCCAGGAGCCCTCCCACAGCTTGTAGCAGACGTCGAGGAACTCCTCGGCGAGCTCGTAGCGCTCGTCGTGCTCGATCTGCGTGGGCAGGCCCTGGTTCTCGGCGGCCGAGGGCAGGTAGGAGGTCACCACGTTGAAGCCCACGCGCCCGCGGGTCAGATGATCCAGCGTCGCGTACTTGCGGGCCAGCGTGTACGGCTGCTCGTAGGTGACCGCACTGGTCACGCCGAAG
>NZ_JACZFQ010000192.1 GCF_014904755.1 Neoluteolibacter marinus | reverse complement strand
CGCCACAGCCCGAAGCTCTGGTGATCCACGCAGGTCATGTCGAAGGCGTTCAGGGAGATCCGCTTGGCCATAGAAGGCTGCTCCTGAGAAGACAGACCCGCGCCCCGTGCGCCGCTCATGCCGCGGCCAACCTGCGGGTCCAGCGCGTGCGTGCGCCGTACTTGCCGCACGCGGTCTAGCGAGCGGCCCGATCCTCACCTGGGGCACCCCGCTACGGGAGAGGGTTGCCGTCCGGCCAGCCAGGGCTGTGGGCCGGAACTCTTGATCGTGTGAGCGTCATCCTATGCACACCTGAGGCGACAGTGCGAAGCCCGTGCCGCGCGTTATCCCGCTCGTCCTCCGATTTGCTGTCTCCCCGGACCAGGGCATTGAATGACCCCCGGTTCCCATCCGGAGCGGCCGAGAGACCTGGCTCGTCGACGC
>NZ_JACZFQ010000191.1 GCF_014904755.1 Neoluteolibacter marinus | reverse complement strand
GTCAAACTGTCACCTGTTCGTGCGGCAGTCCCATCCGACGCTCAACACTCGGGGGAGCCTGCGGAGAATGAGGCCGCTGAGAAGGAAGCCGCGGACAAGCCTGCCGAAGAAGCTTCGTACGGTATCGGAGACACCGTGGCTGCCGATGATTGGGAGATCACCGTCGCCAAGGTCGACGATGGTGTCTCACAGGTCGGCGACGAATTCCTCAACGCCCAGGCACAGGGACAGTTCGTCCAGATCGAACTGTCGGTGAAGAACACCGGATCGGATCCGAACTTCTTCTTCGAAGACGACATCAAACTCGGTGATGAGGACGGCAACACCTACTCTGCGGATTCAGAAGCCGGCATCTATGCGACCGAGAACAACATCCTCTTCCTCGAAGAGATCAACCCCGGAAACACCGCCGAGGGTGCGCTCGTCTTCGATGTGCCCGAAGACGCTGACCCGAACAAGCTGACCTTCGCCGGCGGACTGTTCTCCGACCCGGTGGAGATCTCCTTGAAGTGACCTCACCGGTCCAGCTGTTCCGCCCGGGCGATGATCGACCGGGCGGCACGGACCGTCTGCCCGACGAACCCGTGCCCGAACAGGCGGATATGAGC
>NZ_JACZFQ010000190.1 GCF_014904755.1 Neoluteolibacter marinus | reverse complement strand
AAGAGCGAAGACGCTGTGCGCAGGCAGGTCCTCCTGCCAGCCGGCCGGCATCGGATGGATCTGCTCGTATCCGGAGAAGATCTCCTCGAGAAACGGGGTGCCGAAGAGGTCGAGCAGGGCCAGATCCTCCAACCGGTGACCGCCGTGCGCGGCCGGATCGATGAGAGTGACTCCGGTCGGTGCCCACATGAGGTTGCCCGCCCACAGATCCCCGTGGACACGTGCCGGCGATTCCTCGCCGTCACCGCAGATGCCGCTGAAGGCTCCAGTCGAGATCGAATCGATAGCCGAGGCGA
>NZ_JACZFQ010000189.1 GCF_014904755.1 Neoluteolibacter marinus | reverse complement strand
GGAACGAAACCCCTGAACGAGAACCTCTGGTGCGAGGTCGTCGAGAGTGTTGGGTAACGTGAGGATCTGGAATTTCAGTTCGATAGCTGCCGGAACCCATGTCCCGAATTTCCGCAGAAGGGGGGAGGCTGTTTCAACGCAGGGGCGAAGGCCGAAAGTTGTCTGAGTCCACCCCCATTCCATGGCGGCCCAGAGATGGGGCGCGGGGATCTCGAACGTTTCGCCATCG
>NZ_JACZFQ010000188.1 GCF_014904755.1 Neoluteolibacter marinus | reverse complement strand
CGACAGGTCGCGAAGAAGGTCGATTGGGCCTGTGCCTCGTTCCTCGGCGAATTGCCAGCGGCCGGGCTCGGAATCCTGGTCCTCCGCGTCTGCGAGCCTCGCCTGTTCCACGGCCCAGTCCTTGTAGAGCTCGAACACCGATTCCTCGATGACGGGGTACTGGTTGGAGAGTTTCGTAACGATTCCGAGAACGTCGGTCAACTGAGGGTTAGGGAGGAAATTCTTGGCGAGTTCGCGGTCTGCCCAAGGAATGGAGATGTCAGGGTTCTTGAGGGAGTAGACCTGGTTTGAATCACGCCACGACCCGTCGGTCGTCATGACCTTCACTACGTTCCCGTGTCGCAGCCAGTCCTCGAGAACCAGAGCTAACTGTCTCGGCTTGAGGTTGAGTGCGTGATCCCAC
>NZ_JACZFQ010000187.1 GCF_014904755.1 Neoluteolibacter marinus | reverse complement strand
GTGCCTCCATCCGCCATGCCCCGGAGCGCTGATTTGAAGACGGTCTCCTGGTCGATCGGCTTGAAGCCGAATTGCGAAAGAACCGCTAGGCATACCGGGTCTTGCGCGACCTCGTCTATGACGAGCTCGAACCCGGACAGGTCGACCTGCTCCTGCGGCGGAAGATGGACGCGTTCCCTCTCGCTCAGATAGGCCCTTCGACCGCTCGTCGTAGGGACGATACGTGCGGATCCGGCGGACTTGAGGTCGGGGCTCGAATCGATGCTGCGAACGATTCGCAGAGCCGTGCGTGAAAAATTCGGATCCTG
>NZ_JACZFQ010000186.1 GCF_014904755.1 Neoluteolibacter marinus | reverse complement strand
TGGTGCATCTCGCGGTACGCGGTCTTGAGGTTGGCCAGCGAATCGAGGTTCGTGTCGGAGATGGAGCGCAGGATGGCGTCGCGGGAGATCTCGTCGAAGTTCACGGACGACAGCCCGGAGATCGCCCCGGCCGTCTGCGCGCCCAGGACCTGCCGACGCAGCTGATCCTTGCTCAGCGAAGAATCCCCGAACAGCGCCATCGGGATCATGTAGTTGTTCGTGTAGTTGCCGATGAAGTCGATGACCCGCAGATGGTCCTTGCCCTCGGCCAGCCGCAGCCCGCGCCCGAGCTGCTGGGTGAAGATGATCCGCGACTGCGTCTGGCGCATCATCACCACCTGATTCAGCGACGGGATGTCGATGCCTTCGTTGAAGATGTCGACCGTCAGGATGTAATCGAGCTCGCCTGCTTCCAGGCGTTCGACGACGGCCGTCCTCTCCTGCTGTGACTGCGCACCCGTGAGCGCCTCTATCCTCAGCCGCTGGCCATTGACCGCGGAGAGATTCAGCAGCTCGTTGAGCTCGCGCGCTTCTTCCACACGGCTGCAGAAGATCAGCCCGCGCACCTCGCCCTTGTGCCCGTAGGTCTCGATCATCCGCAGTAGATGGTGCACGCGCTCGGGAGCCACGAGTCGGGAGAGCTGCGCGGTCTCATCGACGGTGGTGCCGTCCTCGTACTGGAAGTCCTGCACGCCGTAGTAGTGGAACGGCACGAGCATGTCGGCCTCCAGCGCTGCCTGCAGACGGATCTCATAGGCCACGTTGTGATCGAAGAGCTCGAACACATCGACGGCATCCGTGCGCTCCGGAGTAGCAGTGAGCCCCAGGAGGAAATCCGGGGTGAGCCGATCGATCATCTCCCGATAGGTGCGCGAGCCGGAGCGGTGCACCTCGTCGATCATCACGTAGTCGAAGCCGGCGGCCTCGATCTCCTCCAGCGCCCCAGGACGGGAGATCGATTGGATCGTGGCGAAGACATACCGACGGTCCAGTT
>NZ_JACZFQ010000185.1 GCF_014904755.1 Neoluteolibacter marinus | reverse complement strand
CGGTTCGTGCCGGACCTGGCCTGGCACGAGCAGCGCACGGCGCTCGAGTACAACGCCTGTGACTTCGTCTGCTGAATGGCGGGGTTCTTCGGTCGCTTCGTGGCGGGGTCAGGTGACACCGATGACCAGGGTGCTCTGTGCGGCTTCGATGACGTCGTTGGTGATGGTGTCGAGTTCGTTGATCTTCAGGACCCGCTGGATCTGGGGGAAGAGGCGTTCGAGGAGCCGGAAGTTGCCGCGGGTGATCCGTGCGATGGCTGCGATGGCTTGGGCGTCGGTGAAGTCGTCGGGGTCGAGGGTCTT
>NZ_JACZFQ010000184.1 GCF_014904755.1 Neoluteolibacter marinus | reverse complement strand
GGATCGCCAGTGTCGCTCGAGGACGAACAGCAGTTCGTCTTGTCCCAGGGGCCGGTACTGGTGGGCGAAGCCGACTCGGCTGTAGAACTGGGGGTAGTGGCTGAACTGCTTCTCCAGGCCGGGCATGCCGATCAGGATCAGGGCGATGTCGTCGCGGTCGTAGCGATCGCGCAGCAGTTCCAGAGCGGCGGGACGCAGTCGTTCGGCCTCGTCGACGATGATCAGCTCCACGTAGTTCCTGCCGTGTCGCCATCCCCAGGCCTCGGGAGTGGCCGTGCCGGGAGGTACGAGGTGCTGCTCGATGCACATGTTGGTGCGGGTGATGGCTTGGGTCAGCTCGTCCTTCAGGGTCCGCGGGGTGGTCAGCACGCTGGGGGTGTAGAGCACGGTGCGGCTCCGGTTCAAGGCGGCGTAGATCTTGGCGTCGTTGTCGGAGCGCGGCCCCCAGTAGGTCAGCAGGTCATGAGCCTTCTCGTAGTGTGCGTAGCGGCGCGCGGAGAGTGTCTTTCCTACGCCGGCTGATCCGAAGCACAAACCGATGGTGTGCCCGCGGCGCACGGCCTGGTCGTGGTGCTCTTGGTTGACGGCCTTGCAGACGAATTCGTCGTGATCGAAG
>NZ_JACZFQ010000183.1 GCF_014904755.1 Neoluteolibacter marinus | reverse complement strand
GGTTGCGCAGCATCGGACTCGCCACCGGGTCACCCGCCCACTCGGGCAGGTAGACGATCCCGGTGATTCGCACCTCGCCCTTGGGTTCCTCGCCCATGACGTACTGGCGCTGTAGGCGCAGCAGCACACGGGTGGACGACTCGACGTGCTGGATCAGGAACCAGCGCCCGGAGTCGTTGTTGTTGTGGCTGGAGTTCAGCTTCCGATCCAGCCCAGGCGCGGGATCGACCCACTGCTCGTACCTGAGCGCCGTGTCGATCTCGGCGCTGTCGTGTTCGGGGTCGATGGGGGTGGGGTCTGGCATCTGCCAGCCCGCGGGCAAGTCCGCTGCCGTCAGCAGCGGGGCGCTCTCCAAGTCCTCGACCATGTTCCCAAGCCTAGCAGAATCTCATGCAATGGCCGCTACGCCATATCTGTGGTAACGTGGTATTGGCGTATCTGCCACAGCGTGAGATAGAGATGAGTGACCCGCCCCGACCCACCGACATTGAGCGACCGCGACGTGCGGCGCAGGGCAGGGGTGCGCTCGGGGCAGGCGCTCGGGATGATCCGGGGCGGCTACGCCTCCGGGTCACCCGGCGGGTGGAGCCGGACATGCGGCGGCTGGTGGAGTGGGTGCTTAACCTTGATCCACCGATGCGAGTATCCGGATCAAGCCGCGCATGAAATGGA
>NZ_JACZFQ010000182.1 GCF_014904755.1 Neoluteolibacter marinus | reverse complement strand
TCTGAAATGGGAAAATGATGATGTTCTAAGTCAACCAATCCCGCCCAGAAAGGGGCACCTCTCAGGTGCTATTCAACCACACACCCGCGTCTGCGTCCCATTCCTTCGACGATGAGAACCTCACCGCAACCACCGGGCTGGTCCCGATCATGGCACTGGCCCAGAAGGCCGGCCTGCCAGCCCTCGCCGAAGACCGTCTGACCGTGACCACAACCGGGGCGGACAAAGGCGCGAACCCAGCACCGAAACTGGCCACCCTGGTCGCAGGAATGGCT
>NZ_JACZFQ010000181.1 GCF_014904755.1 Neoluteolibacter marinus | reverse complement strand
CTGCCCGACGGCCCGCGCGCCGACGAGCGCAATGCTCGCCTGGCCGCGCCCGACGCCTTCGACCGTCACCTGGCCTGGGTGCACAGCTTCCGCGCCGACGAGCAGATCCCCGAAGCGCCGCGGGTCGCCGATTGAATGATAAATATTTCCCCGGGTTATTGGCGGCACTTCAAATCGCCCTACTCATAGGGGCTATCGCATAAGGAATATTGTTATTCTTAGAGATGGTAAAATGCATACAAAAAATGAGAAGAAAGGCATACTCACCCGAATCAAGACTGTCAATTCTAAATCCAAAATTTACTCTTGAATCGAATCTAAAAAAGGAAAACAGTGTGTGCTCGATAGGTTTAGCCCTGCAACGCTTTTCAGGAATAAATAAGAGATGACCGCGCCAATCTTTGGTCTACTCGCTGCGGTATTCTTGTACGCGACATATCATACAATTGGGTCAAAATGGCCTGAAGCATATATGTCTGTCCGGACCAGGCTGGAATCATTTGAGCGCGGGTCAGGGGTCAGGTATGTATT
>NZ_JACZFQ010000180.1 GCF_014904755.1 Neoluteolibacter marinus | reverse complement strand
GTATTTAGTTTCTTGCTTTCTTTCAGTTACTGTTATTAGATTGGGGGGCAATGCCTCCATTGCTATTGCATGCATGCTCATAGCCTATCTCGCAGTGACGGACGGTAGGGCTATTTGGCGAGCACTAAGTGAAACTTCGGGTAGACGAATCGTGCTTTTGGCCCATTATATTTTCAATATTCTACTCGTAAATCTTGCCGCATGGATTGGGCTGTTTACCTCACCTTTATATACCGCCATAGTGCCACCGCCCGACGAGCTTTTATCAGCTGTATGGACGGCCGCATTTGTAGCGGTAATCGCCACAATTTTCCTGAGAGTTTTGACTGGTGTCAGGTTGGGGGAAATTTCAAGTCTAGATTCGGCGCAAAATGACATCGGCCGTGAAGCCTGGGAATATATCCCCAAGGCGGCCCGTGCGTACGACTGTGATCCGCACCTGATGATGGCC
>NZ_JACZFQ010000179.1 GCF_014904755.1 Neoluteolibacter marinus | reverse complement strand
GCTGGCGATCTTATTTTGATTCCAGCCAGGTATGGTTTTTCGTTTTTCAACGGAGAGTTTGATCCTGGCTCAGGACGAACGCTGGCGGCGTGCTTAACACATGCAAGTCGAACGCTGAAGCACCAGCTTGCTGGTGTGGATGAGTGGCGAACGGGTGAGTAATACGTGAGTAACCTGCCCTTGACTCTGGGATAAGCCCGGGAAACTGGGTCTAATACTGGATGCTACATGTCACCGCATGGTGGTGTGTGGAAAGGGTTTACTGGTCTTGGATGGGCTCACGGCCTATCAGCTTGTTGGTGAGGTAATGGCTCACCAAGGCGACGACGGGTAGCCGGCCTGAGAGGGTGACCGGCCACACTGGGACTGAGACACGGCCCAGACTCCTACGGGAGGCAGCAGTGGGGAATATTGCACAATGGGCGAAAGCCTGATGCAGCGACGCCGCGTGAGGGATGACGGCCTTCGGGTTGTAAACCTCTTTCAGCAGGGAAGAAGCCACAAGTGACGGTACCTGCAGAAGAAGCGCCGGCTAACTACGTGCCAGCAGCCGCGGTAATACGTAGGGCGCAAGCGTTGTCCGGAATTATTGGGCGTAAAGAGCTCGTAGGCGGTTTGTCGCGTCTGCTGTGAAAGCCCGGGGCTTAACCCCGGGTGTGCAGTGGGTACGGGCAGACTAGAGTGCAGTAGGGGAGACTGGAATTCCTGGTGTAGCGGTGGAATGCGCAGATATCAGGAGGAACACCGATGGCGAAGGCAGGTCTCTGGGCTGTTACTGACGCTGAGGAGCGAAAGCATGGGGAGCGAACAGGATTAGATACCCTGGTAGTCCATGCCGTAAACGTTGGGCACTAGGTGTGGGGGACATTCCACGTTTTCCGCGCCGTAGCTAACGCATTAAGTGCCCCGCCTGGGGAGTACGGCCGCAAGGCTAAAACTCAAAGGAATTGACGGGGGCCCGCACAAGCGGCGGAGCATGCGGATTAATTCGATGCAACGCGAAGAACCTTACCAAGGCTTGACATATACCGGAT
>NZ_JACZFQ010000056.1 GCF_014904755.1 Neoluteolibacter marinus | reverse complement strand
CCAGCGGCACCGACCGGGATCCCGGGAGCGCCCGCTGCAGCGAGGACTCCAGCAGCGGCAGGATCTCGACTTTGGCCGCCATGATGCCGCCGCCGATCACGATCCGCTCGGGGTCGAAATGATGGATCAGATTCGCCAGCAGCACGCACCAGCCATCGATCGCGCGGTCCTTGAGTTCCGCGGCCAGCTTGTCCCCCCGCGCGGCTTCGGCGAAGACCGTGCGGTAGTCGATCTTCCCGCTGCGGGCCAGGGTACTGGAGGCAAACAACGGCGACTCACGGGCCAGAGCCGGGAGCGCCCGACTGCCGACCTGCGCCTCGGCGCAGCCGCGCTGACCGCAGACGCAGGAGCGCCCGCCGGCGGCGATGACGGTGTGGCCGCCGAGATTCCCGCCCATGCCGCTGGAGCCGTGAAAAGGATGGCCGCCGCTGATGACCGCGGTGCCGATCCCGGTGCCGAGCGTCACCATCACCAGGTCCGAGCAGCCCCGACCGGCGCCTTCCCGCCACTCGCCGATCGCCGCGGCCCGCGCGTCGTTCTCCAGCAGCAGCGGGACGCCGAAATGCCGCTCGACCCAGCCCGCGAGATCGAGCTCCGGCGCATCGTCGAACTTCCCGAAAGTGCGGGTGATCGTGCGTCCATCCGCCGCCACCAGGCAGGGCAGCGCCCATACCATCGCTTCGAAAGTCGCACCTTCCGCCAGCGCTTCGAACCGCGCCCTCAGCGCGGGCAATTGCGAGGCGAGCGTCGCCCCCGACGGCGTGTCGTCGATGCGCGCCGCCGTCACCCGGCCGGCATGGACCAGGCCGGACTTGATGCGCGTTCCTCCGAAATCGGCGACCAGGACACTCATGCGACGATGGCAGCAGCTTGGGCGGACGACTTCACGCGGCAAGCCTAAATGTTGGAACATTTAGTGCGAAGATCGCGTAATTTGATCCGAAGTCCCATCGTAGCGCTCCAAAGAACGCCTATTTGTAGGAACATTACGGCTTGACCCTTCATCCTCCCTCCTCGTTTTTCGATCTCATGAAACCGCTCCTGCCCATCCTCGGTGCCCTGCTCGTCACGACGACGGGGTCCCGGGGAGCCGAGGACCCGCTCGGCTACGTTGATCCCGAGATCGGGACCGCTCACAGCCGCTGGTTCTTCTACACCCCGGCGGCGGTGCCATACGGCATGGCCAAGCTCGCGCCCTCGACCAACGGCCACGAAGGCAATCCTTCCGGCTGGGAAGCGGTCGGCTACGACTCGCGGCACGATTCGATCGGCGGCTTCGTCCATTTCCACGAATGGCAGATCGGCGGCGTGTCGATCATGCCGGCGACCGGCGAGCTCAAGACCCGTCCCGGTGACCTGAAGGACCCGGACAGCGGCTACCGGTCACGGTTCCGGCGGGAAACGCAGATCGCACAAGCCGGCTTCTATCAGGTGCACCTGGACGACTACGGCATTACCGCCGAGCTGACCGCGACGAAGCGGGTGGGCTTCCACCGCTACACCTTCCCGGAGTCGGACTCGGCGCGCCTCATCCTGGACATCGGCAACAAGCAGGGCGAGAGCGGCGAGGTCACCGCGGCGTCCGTGAAGATGGTCGACGAGCTTCGTTTCGAGGGCTTCGTCCGCACCTATCCGAAGTATGTGGAGAACTACGACCCGCAGGGCAGCGTGACGATGTACTTTCACGGCGAGCTCGATCGCAAGCCGGACGGCGTCACCGCCTTCAATCACGAAGGCGACTTCGAGGGGAAAAGCGCAACCGAGGGGAAAGGCTCCGGGCTGGCACTGAAGTTCGCGACCCGGAAGGGCGAAAAGATCGGCATCAAGGTCGGCCTTTCCTACACCTCCACCGCGGCCGCCAAGGCGAATCTCCAGGCCGAGGCCGCCACGCTTTCCTTCGACGACGCCAAGGCCAGGGCAAAGGACGAGTGGCGGAGCGCCCTCGGGCGCATCGCGATCGAGGACGGGAGCAAGGCCAACAAAACCAAGTTCTACACCGGGCTGTTCCATGCCTTGCTCGGCCGCGGCGTCGCCAGCGACGTGAGTGGCGACTACCCGAAATTCGACGGCAGCACCGGCCATTTCCCCGCCGGCGCGAACGACCCGAACCAGCAGTTCATCAACAGCGACGCGGTCTGGGGCGCCTACTGGAATCTCACCCAGCTCTGGGCGCTGGGCTATCCCGAGTGGTATGCCAGCTATGTCCACACCCAGATGACCCTCCACCGCGACCGCGGCTGGTTCGCGGACGGCTTCGCCAACAGCGCCTATGCCTCCGGCGTCGGCACGAACATGGTCGGCCTCGCCCTCGCCGGTGCCTACCAGACCGGCATCGTCCGGGAGAACCTCGAGGCCGTGTACGAGGCGGTCCGCAAGAACGAGCTCGGCTGGAAAGACCGGCCGGTCGGCGCGGGCAAGGCGGACCTGAAGGCATTCGTCGAGCGCGGCTACGTCCCGTTCCTTTCCAGGAACGAGACCACTCCGGACGGCTCGAATTTCTCCGCCTCCCACACGCTGGAGTATGCCTTCAGCGCCCACGCCGCCGCGCAGATGGCGCTCGATCTGGGGAAAAAGGACGACCATGCCGAGCTGAGCCGGCTGGCGGACGGATGGCGCCGGCTTTTCAATCCCGAGAACCGCCACATCCAGCCGAAGACCGCGGACGGCAGCTTCATCGAACGCTTCGATCCGCAGCAGGCCTGGCGCGGATATCAGGAAGGGAATGCGGTGCAGTACTCGTTCTTCGTGCCCCATCAACCCGCCGCGCTGATCGAGGCGATCGGGAAGGACGAGTTCAACAAGCGCCTCAACGGCATCTTCGAGGTTTCCGAGAAGGACGACTTCAGCGGCGGACAGACGATCGATGCCTTCGCCGGCGTGAAATCCCTCTACAACCACGGCAACCAGCCCTGCCTGCACATCAGCTGGCTGTTCAACTACTCCGGCAAGCCATGGCTGACCCAGAAGTGGACCCGCCGCATCTGCGACCGCTTCTACGGCACCGATGCCATCCACGGCTACGGCCGCGGCCAGGACGAGGACCAGGGCCAGCTCGGCGCTTGGTTCGTGATGGCGTCGCTCGGCTTGTTCGACGTCAAAGGCCTCACCGACAGCCGTCCCGTCCTCGGGCTCGGCAGCCCCTTGTTCGACAAAGCCACCGTCCAACTCCGGCCGGAAAGAACGCTCGTCATTGAAACCGTGAACAACTCCACGGAGAACGTCTACGTCCAGTCCGCCGAACTCGATGGAGCCCCTCTCGACCGCTGCTGGCTCCACTGGGACGAGCTGATGAAAGCTTCCCGCCTCCGGTTCATCATGGGCCCCGAGCCCCAACCTGACTGGGGCGTCCAGCCCACTCCTTCCTCGCGCTAGGTTCCTTTGCGGGCAAGAGGGAGACGTCAGGCATGGAGTCCGTGATCTGCATGGCACCGCCGACTGGTCAAGGTCCACGAGATGGCAGGCCTACGAGCCGTCGCGCACCAAGTCGAGAACAGGAGCATCGAGAGGATGGCCGACGGCGACGGCTCTTCGCTCGAGTTCAAGCCGGTGTTAAAACGCCTGGACATGAAAAGCGCCCCCATTCATGGAGAATGCCCCTCATGAAGTTTCTCGTCCTCCTGTTCCTCTTGCCCTCCGTGAGCTTGGCGGAAGACTGGACCATGGAAGCGCCCGCCTCGCCGGCGGCAAAGGTGGTGATCCACGAGGAGGCCGGGGAAAACATCGCACGCTACACGCTGAGCTACCTGAAGGACGGCGAAGAGCCCCGTGTCCTCTGGCGAACCCAAATTGATACTTCGCCGGATCTACTGGAGGAGGGATGCGCGCTGCTCTCCACACATGAAGGGAAGGGCGAGCTGTCCGTGCTGATGGAGAGCAACATCGTCGAACTCCGGCTGGTGAGGTTGAATCTGCCGGACGGCAAACTCATCGAGGACCGCAAGTTCAGGGCCGCCGCGCTGATGAGGAGGCTTCCGTATGAGGGCGGGATCCTTCAGGTAAAGGTTCCAAATCGTATCGCATGGAAGAACACGGAGGGAAAAACCCGCCGCTTTGTGATCGAGGATGGAAAATTGCGGGGCATCGGGGAGGTCGGGTTCGACCCTTCGTCCTTCGATCCGGGATGGCCCACGACGCCTCCGGACTCTCCCTCTCCAGGCGGGACAACGGAGCGGTAAGCCCTCCCCCGTTATGACAGTGAGCGTCATCAGAGCAGAGCGATCAACCGCTTCTCGATGACTCTCCGGGCCAAATGGGATGCCGCCGCTCCAGTCAACCCGCGACCTTCAATCCTCGTTCCAGAGCAATGGTGAAACCTGGACCGCACCGGATCGGAAGGTCACCAAGGATGGATTGCGGGTCGCGGAGTAGGCCCATGCAATCAACAACCCGGTGCTGACGATCATCGCGATCAAGGTGGAGTCGAACATGTTGTTGGGGGGTTCCCGGTCTGGATCTTGGCTCATGGTGAGCCCTCCTTTCGCAGGAAGAGTGCCGCATTGAACTCCCGGCAACCGGATGCCGCGGCATCTCTCGCAAACGGGAGGACAGACGAAGGACTTTCCCCGCAACAGACGGAGTTCTAGCGTTCCGGGGCCCTCGCAGCAGCAGCTATGCTTCCTGCGATTTCAAGGTGCAGGTCGGCCGATCCGTGGGCCGCACCATGCGAGATGCAGGAATCGCATCGCAACTTGCCATCCCGGGGTGACACGAAAGATCACGGCTCCAAGGGTCCGGGGTCGGCATGACCAACCTCCACGGTCTGACGGGACCGATCATCCGAGGAGTCACGAAACGTCACCAGCCGGTGAACGTCATGGTCGCGGTCGATTTGCCCTCCACTTTCAGCGAGAGCAGACGGCCATTTTCATTCGGCGTCTCCAATTCCAGCGGACCTTCGACTTCGGCCGTCGCGTCACCGCGGCGCAAGATGACGGCGCCTTCCTCCTTGGTGGCCTCAACCTGGGGAAGGAGCGCGAGGCGAAAGCTGCATGCGCCGTCGTCGCGGTTGGTGACCGACCAGGTCATGCCGTCGTCCCGGCAATCGATCTCGAGTGAAACGCTGGCATCCGAGCAAGTGATGCGGCCCGGGGCGATCCTCCGGACATTGCCGAGCGTGCGGCCACCGAAAAAGATGGGAATGCTCGTCGCCCCGTCGAGCCCCGGTGCGTTCGAGACGAACTCGCGGCCTTTGAGAACGAGGCTCGTCACCCGCCCCTTGCCATCGACGGTCAGTTGGTAGTCCCGCTTCTCGATGCGATAACTCCGCGCTTGGGGCTTGAATCCATCGTCCTCCGAAGGCGGTTCGACATCGGTGCGGAACGGCGCCGCAGGGAGCCCGTCGGGAGCAATGAGATCGGCGTCGGGAACGTCGGCCCACGCATAGCGGACGCTCATGGGCTCGGGAACTTCGTCGCTTTTGAGGATCACCTGGTCGCCGTCGATCCGCGCGTCGGCGAAGTGGTGTTTCCCATCGGCCCCGGCGACGGAAAAGCCCCGGAGCTGCTCCGGGTCGCGGCTCGCCAGGCCACGCCCATGGGTTTCAAAGCTCACCCGCACGCTGTCGCCCGCGAGCTCCACGCCGGTGAAGATGGGACCTTCCGCATCAATCTCTTCACCGTAGATGTCGCGCCGCGCCAGCAGCGCCAGACGCCGCCCGATCTCCTGCTTCTCCGGCGGGTGGAGATTCGAGCCGTCGTGGGTATCGATCGTGACCGCGAGGGAAACGTGTTCGTCGGCCGCGGCGACCGCGGCCTCCGCCTCGCGGATCCAGGTGAAGGAGCGGCCGTCGATCCTGCCTTCCCACGCCGGAAGCTGCACGATCAGGAACGGAAGCTGCGGTTCCGCAAAGGCGTCGCGCCAGCCGGCGATCATCTTTCCCAACAGCCCGCCATAGAGCTGTGGCTTTCCGGTGTTGCTCTCGCCTTGGTACCACAACACGCCTTTCAAGCCGGCGGGTGCCAGCGGGTGGATCATCGCGTTGTACATCGCGGAGGTCCCGGCATTGAACGGGATGCTGCAGGTGTCCTCCGGTTTCAAATCGGACACGCCCGCATGAGGGATCCACGCTTCAACGGGGGTGCCGCCGAAGGCGCTGCCGATGAGCCCGATCGGCACGTCCGCGAGGGCGGGATCCTGCGCCAGGCGTTCACCGAAATAGTAGCCGACCGCGGAAAAATCGCGCACCGCCTCGGGCGTGGCGATCGACCAGCGGGTGGTGTCGCCTTCGCCGAGGTCATCGGCGGGCCCGGCGGCCCACTTGAGCGGGATGCGGAACAAGCGGAGGTTCCGGCGCATCGCGGCGTCGGCCAGCGCGCGCCTTGCGCCGAGGGTCTCGCGCAGCGCCATCTCCATGTTCGACTGGCCCGAGCACAGCCACACGTCGCCGCTGAGCACCTTCGCGACGGTCAGGGTGCGGCCACCGCTTTTCGCCTCGAGCCGGTAGGGGCCGCCGGTCGGCAGCGCCGCGAGATCCACCCGCCAGCGCCCGTCCGCACCGGAGTGCACCGTGGAGGTCTCCGGTCCGAGGGTGACTTCAATCTCGGCGCCCGGCTCGGCTTGGCCCCACACGGGCACCGTCCGGCCGCGTTGCACGACCATTTCTTCCGTGAACAGCGGGGCCAACCGGAACTCCCCGGCGAACACCGGGCCGGCGAGAAGGATGAGAAGGAATTTCAGATGCATGGATTCTTTCAGTTGCTTGCGAAACAGGACCGATTGCCGTTCCCGATCAGCGGAGTGATCCGGGACAGCGGTCCCGGCGTTGAATCATCTCTCCGGCAGGAAATGGCCGGAATCGAACCTGTCCGCAACGACACGCGATCAACTACTAGATATTTCGTGGAAGAGCGGTTTGAGCCGCGGGCTTGCCGGCATCATCGATGGGTCCCGTTCTCTCCGGCCCCGTCGCTTGCCGAGGACTCACGGCGGTTCTTCATTTCCTGAAGCAGGATGCCCGCCCCCGCCATCAGGACCACAGGATCGGCGAGGCAGAAGAGGACTTCGCCACTGGCCAGGGTGGAGAAGGGAAACGGTTGCAGGGTCCAGGTGTGCAAGCCGGAAGCATCGACGTAGCGGCGCCCCACGGCGGGCGACAGGTCTTCAAGCAGACCGGGAAGCGGAGGAAGCAGCCCCTGGAGGTTCACGCCCTGGTCCTTGACCGCCGGCGCGATGAGATTGAGCAGCATGCTGGCCTTCTGGTACCCGCTCATGGCCTTGCGTTGGAGGTCGGCATACATGAAGCCGCCGGTCATGCCGGACGCGGGGTCCACGCCGGCCCGCGCCATGGCTTCCTTGAATCGCGGGGCGTCGAGGATGCTTCCTGTTTCAGGCCGGGCGTTTTCAATGGCCGACAGCACGGCCTGGGCGGAACCCGCCACAAACAACCTGCCATCGGAAAGACTCCAGGCGGGAGCAAACCGTGGCAACGGGAGGGCATGGATCACGATGCCATTTCCCATGTCGAGGTCGGTGATCTGAAACGGCACCGAGGCGTCCGACATCCTGGTATTGGCGAATGTCTGCAGGGAGGCCAGGACCTTGGCGATCTTCTCAGGGTCGTTGACCTTGGAGACCATGGCCATTCCGCCGGCGTCGAGTGTCGGGTCACTGTAAAACGTCCAGGTGTCCCCCAAACCGGTCAACAATTGCAGATGCAGATCCTCGGGCAGTCCGGCCGCGCGCATTTCCTCGGCGCCGCCCCCGGCTCGGGCCATCAGGGCTTGCGTGCCATCGCCTTCATTCATCGCCGCCCGGGTGGTGACAACATTGACCAAGGCCCCTAACACGTTCAGACGGCTGACATGCACCCAGGTGGTGCGGGGGGTGGTGACTTGCAGCGCCTCCAACGGCAGGGGGGATGATTGCTGGTCGAGGAAAGACACCACGCCACCGCGCGGAGCCGGAGCCTCCAGCCAACCGGCGGATCGCCACTGGGTCTGGTCGAATCCGGCGGTCCAGACCGCGCGGCCGAGCCCCTCCAAGCCCATCGCGGACGTCACCTTCCCGAAGTTCGCCGCATCCCCGTCCCCTGACCTCGCCCCGATGAGTGCCTGGGTCTGTTGAAGGACGCGCGGCACCTCCGCGAACATCAGCAGATCCGGTTTGGCCATGGTCTGGGCCAAGGCTTCCTGCAGGCGGACCGAACGTCCGAAGCTCTCGTCCGGATGGGCCGCGACCTTGGCCTTGACCGTCAAACCCAGGCACGAGTTGCCATTGACGAACTGGACCCGATCGGCCGGAGCATGGCGGTTGATCAAGCCGATCTGCGCGACCGACAAGGCGGTTCCGACCGCCCTTCGCTGGGCTTCATTGCGCGGCTCGAACAGGAGACCTGCGGACACGGAAAGGGATCCGGACGGATCGGGGGCCACGTCGTTGACGAACAACACCACCGGCATCCGGGCCAGGATGCCGTGAGGGTCGCCCAGAGGATCCCGGAACGAGGGCGGCATCCTGTCCAGCAGTTCCCGGTATCGCGGCAACTGCGACAGCGATTCCCCGACGGCGGCGATCCCTCCGGGCAAGTCCGACCTTTTCAGCAAGGAAGCGAGCTTCGACTCGCTGTGGGCGGGATCCTCCGGGTTGAACCCATTGGAGCCCAGAACCAAGGCCGCATCGTCGGGAACGTACTCCAGCAGCCGGGTCAGATCGGCCCGGGCAGGAAAGGAGACGCTGAACATGAGGGCCAGGCAGGCAATCGCTGCTCTCTGGAACGCAGGTACTTGAAGGGACATGGGGCGGACCGGTTGGGGTGAATCGGATGAATGGAAACTGCCAGGAGACTGTCGCTTCAGGGCTCCACACGGAGTGCCCCTTCCACCTCGATCGGCGAGGGCTGGCATGGCGGCACGCTTCACTGAATGAATGATTCAGTCAATGTAAAACCTCATCGTTTTCATTTCCTCCATCCAATCAGTCGGGGCAATGACCGCGTGGCACCCGATCGGTGGGTGCGCTCCTCATCGCGACTCGTTCGCGGCGTCGGCAGCGCGCAGGCAGAGGCCGGTCCGACGGCACGTTTTGAGTTCCCGTCGGTGCCCCGGCTCCCTAGCTTCGCAGGCTCGAATACAGGCCCTCGTGGCCGGACACCCCCTCGTCGCCATGAAAACCGATTCCTCCCGGTCCGCCGGCATCTTGATCGCCGCGGTCTGCTTCCTCGCTCCGCTCCACGCCGCCACCCGCTATGTCGATGCCGGCGCCACCGGTGCCGACGACGGCAGCTCCTGGACCGACGCCTATCCCACCCTGCAGGATGCCCTCGCCGCCGCCTCTGCCGGTGACGAAATCTGGGTCGCCGAAGGAACCTACTATCCGGACGAAGGCGGCAGCGCGGTGGCGGACGACCGCAGCAGCAGCTTCGCCCTCGCCGATGGGGTCGAACTCTACGGCGGCTTTCCTGCGGACGGCAGCGCCACCCTTCTCACCGACCGCGACCCGGCCGCCCGCCCCACCATCCTCTCCGGCGACCTCCTCCAGGACGACGACGGCACCGGTCCCACCGACAACGCCTACCATGTCGTCACCGGCACGTCCGTCACCGCCACCACCGTCCTCGACGGCTTCACCGTCACCGCAGGCCGGGCCGATGGTGGAATCACTGTGATCGCCAGTGGCAGCGGACTCTTTCTCACCGCGGCTTCCCCCACGGTCCGGAACTGCCGGATCACGGGAAACCTGGCCGTATTCGGCGGCGGCCTGTACACCACCAACTCCTCGTCACCCGCGTTCACGAACTGCTCCTTCGCAGGCAACCGTGCCACCACGAGCGGGGGAGCCGCGTTCAATGCCGATATCGGGTCTTCGCCGACCTTCACCCAGTGTTCCTTCACGGGGAACCGCGCCAATTCAGGACATGGCGGCGGGTGCTTTGTGAATGGCGGCTCCCCCTCACTTATCAGCTGCTCCTTCTCCGGGAACCATGCGGGCAACCTCGGAGGCGGGTTGTACAACGGAGCAAGCGCCTCGCTCACCAACAGCATCATCTGGAACAACCGGGACTCCACCGGCACCGGCACGGCGGCTTCTTCCGTTTCCGATGTCAACCCCTCCAGCATCACCTACGCCCATTGCCTGATCCAGGGGCGTGACCCGGCCGGCACCGGCAACCTCGACGGAACCAGCGCAGCCAACGACCCGCTCTTCGTCCTCGAAGTCGATCCCGCTGCCGCTCCCACCACCGCCGGCGACCTCCGCCTCCGCGCCGGTTCCCCCGTCATCGACGCTGGCGATGACACCGCCAACAGCGAGGCCACCGACCTCTCCGGTTACCCCCGCAAGGTCGCCACCATCGACCTTGGCGCCCACGAGCAGCAAGGCGTCCTCTACGTCGATGAGACCGTCGCAGCCGGCGACGGCCTCAGCTGGGCCACCGCCTACGACGACCTCCAGGATGCCCTCTCCGCCGCCACCGAAGGCCAGGAAATCCGGATCGCCCGGGGCACCTACCTGCCCAGCCTCGAGCGCGTCGGCGGCGACGGTCGCAGCGTCAGCTTCTCCCTCGATCAAGACCTCCTCCTCTTCGGGGGCTATCCCACCGGCGGCGGCACCCCGGATCCCGCCACCCACCCGACCGTCCTCTCCGGCGACCTGACGGGCGACGACGCCTCCGGTGGAGACAACTCGGAGAATGCCTACCATGTCCTCTTCGCCGACGGCTCCGTCTCCCCCGTCACCCGCGCCACCGTCCTGAGTGGCTTCACCATCACCGCCGGCAATGCCGACGGCACGGGTTCGGATCTCCGCGGCGGCGGCATGTTCCTCCGCAGTGCCTCGCCGAGCATTTCAAGGTGCATCATCGCCGGCAATGAGGCCAATCAGGGAGGAGGCGTCTATCATCTCACCCACGCCAACCCCACCTACGTCAACTGTGTCTTCTCCGGAAACCGTGGCACCTTCGGTGGTGCGATGACCAACAACGACGCCTCGCCCGGGATGATCAACTGCACCTTCTCCGGAAACCAGGGAGCCGCCATCCTCAACGCCAATTCCTCCGGCCCCGCTTTCACCAACTGCATTGTCTGGAACAACTCCGCGTCGGTTTCCAACAACGCATCCACCCCGACCTACGACCACTGCCTCATCGAGGGACTCGCACCCGGCGGCACCAGCCTCGACGGCACCGATCCCCTCAACGATCCGCGCTTCGTCCTCGAAGTCGACCCGGCCACCGCGCCCACCACCGGCGGCGACCTGCGGCTCCTCACCGGCTCCCCGGCCCTCGATGCCGGCGACAACGGCGCCAACAGCGAAGCCCTCGACATCGCCGGCAACTCCCGCATCCAGAGTGGCACCATCGACCTCGGGGCCTACGAGGGATTCCTGGTCACCTTCGAGACCCTCCACCCGGGCTTGCTCAAGACCGACGACGACAACGGCAACGGCCACACCAACTACGAGGACTACGCCCTCGGTGCCGACCCGCTCACGCCGCACGACCCGTCGTACTACCCGATGCTCGAGGGCACCCAGCTCACCTTCGGCTACCGCGACAACGCGGTGGATGTCTTCGTCGAGTTCCAGAAGTCGACAGATCTCCTGACCTGGCTCGGAATGGTCAATGGCATCGACTACACGATTCAGGGCTCCTCCAGCACCGGCGGCCGCACCGTGCAAACCCTCGACCTCCTCCTCGCCCCGCCCGCCGATCCGAAGTACTTCTTCCGCGAGGAGTTCTTCGAGGCGAACCCGTAGGCGGGATCGCAACACGCCCGGTCGAAGCCCCCGCGGCGTTGGACCGTTTTCCTGGGCATCTCACTGCGCCCTTCCTCCGGCCGGATCACGGCGGCGGGCGTCCTCCCGCCGGGTTCGACAAGAAACTGGCGATTCCCCTTCCGCCGAGCCACCGACGCCCGCTGTCGTGGACCGGGAGAGAGGCGGTGAAGATCGGGCAAAAAATTCATGCATCCGCCGCGGGATGGCAGGCGTTGCTCAAATGTGGCCCTCCCGATGGAAGGCCGATGAACCCATATCCCCAACCAACCCCACGAAAATGAAAACTCGATTGCTGATCCCCGTCCTCGCCCTGGCTTGCACGAAGATTCAGGCGGGAGTCCCGGCCGCCGAATGGCTCGCCGGTCTCTCCGGCAACGGCAAGCTGGTTCTGTTCGCCACCGACCCCGCCATCAAGCCGGTGAAGGTCAAGATCACCGGTCTCCGGAAGCATGAGCAGCTGCTCGGACTCGATCTCCGGCCCTTCAACGGCCAGCTTTACGGACTCGGGAGCACCAGCCGGATCTACTCGATCAACTGGGAGACCGGGGTGGCCACCGCAGTCGGCAGCGGACCGTTCACCCCCGCGCTCGAGGGCAAATCCTTCAGTTTCGACTTCAACCCGACGGTCGATCGGATCCGGATCATGAGCGACACCGGGCAGAACCTCCGCGCCCACCCCGACACCGGGGCGGTCGTCGCGATCGACGGCACCCTTGCCTTCGCCGCGGGCGACACCAACGAAGGGGCCTCGCCGGAGGTCGTGGGTGCCGCCTACACCAACAGCGACAACGACCCGGCAACCGGCACCGCTTTGTACGACATCGACTCCTCGCTCGACGCGCTGCTCCTGCAGAATCCGCCGAACGCGGGGGTCCTCAACACGGTGGGCCCGCTCGGCGTGAAGGTGGCGAACGTCGCCGGATTCGATATCTCCGGGGCCAGCGGCATCGCCTACGCGTCGCTTGTCGAGGAAAGAGGCAACGGCAGGGGCAGGGGAATGGGCAGGATCAAACCGACGGGCCTCTACACCATCGACCTCGACACCGGCAGCGCCACCTTGCTCTACCGGCTCAAGGGATGGAACTGCGTTGACTCGCTCACCGTCATCGGTCCGGTCGCCGAATAGGTTCGGAACGCCGCTTCGATCCAACAGCTGCTCCGGAAAGCTGCGCAGGCGGGATGACGCCAAGCGGCTTCCGGAGCAGCTCGCCGCGGTGGATCCCTGGCTCAATCTTCGGACTCAACGGCCATTCCGTCATCCGTTCTCGCCCCCTAACAGCCTGTTGAAAAACGGGCGACCGGTTTCGCCGGCCAATCCATCGCAACGTGGCGACGCGAAGGGACTGGCTGACGGAAAAGCGTATCTTCCGCGCGCGTCGCGGCAGTCAGCCGGCCAAACCAGCGTGATAGCCGGCTCACCAGCCCGAAAGCGGGATCATGAATCGCCGCCAGCCACTGCTTGGGCGTCCCGTGGCCGGTGTGGTGGCGCATCAGCGGCGAGAGACTGAACGCGAGCGCCGCGCCGACCTGGCGCTTGGTCAGGTTCTCCCGCCCGCGCAGGGTCGCCCGTCTCGATCCGCCGTGATCGAGCACGTGACAGAAGCCGAGCTCCAGATACTCGCCCCGCTTCCGCAGCAGCGCCTTTCCGCTCTTGCTCTTCATCGGCCGCCCGGCCGGAGGTTCGGTTTCCCGGACCCCTTCACGCCCCTGTTCAAGGGCCGCGTGACAATTCTTCCGATTTCTTGTCCTCGCGCACGGCGCTGGTTCGTCGATGCTATGGAGAAGGGACGCATGGGCGTCTCCGGACCCATCACCAAACCACGAGATCCATGAAAACGACAATGACCTGGGTCGCCCTCGCCGCTTCCGCCGCGCTGGCCCAATCCCAAACCACCGAAACTCCCGCAACCGCCGGGAAAACCGGGACTGACAAGACCAACGAAGCCGAGTGCGCCGAGTGTGTCGACATGCCGCCCTACGTCGGTTCCGCTGCCTTTGAAAAAATGAAGGCGCTGGTCGGCAAGTGGTCGGCGACGTCCGAGGAAATGGGGGAGATGAACACGGAATTCCGCGTGATCGCCGGCGGCGCCGTGATCGAGGAGCGGTTCGCCGCCGGCACGCCGATGGAAATGCTCAGCCTCTACCACGACGTGGATGGCAAGCTCACCATGACCCACTACTGCGTGATGCGGAACCAGCCGCGCATGAACCTCGTCAAAAGCACCGGTGACTCCCTGACCTTCGACCTCGCCCCGACCCCCGGCCTGGATCCGCAAAAGGACACGCACATGCACGGAGCCACCTACACCTTCATCGACGCGGATCACTTCAAGTTGGAAGGCGTCGCGTGGAAGGACGGCAAGGAATCGCCCTGCGGCCCGCCGGTCGTCTACACCCGGCAGTGAACCGCACCTCCTCGCCCGGTCATGGATCCATCCACCCCATCCGAGTATCTGCTGCTGTCCCGCGGCCAGTGGGACAAGGCGTCCACCAAGGAGGACATCGAGGCCGCCATCGGCAAGTTCTACGCTTGGTATGAGGCGAACCTAGAAAAGGGCGTCTTCAAGCCCGGCTCACGGCTCACCATGGATGCGGCGCACGTTTCCCGCGAGGGGATCCGCACCGACGGGCCATTCGCCGAAGGCAAGGAAGTCATCGGCGGCTACTGGATCATCGTTGCCGACAGCCTCGACGAGGCATCGTCGATCGCGGCGCAAAGCCCCATCCTGCCCCATGGCTTGTCTTACGAGATCCGCCCTCTGGAGTCCGAGCGAGGCAGTGCCTATCGCCACACGAACGAAACCCCCACCGCATGAAATACCTCATCTCCTTCCCTGCGCCCGCCATGACCGTCCCTGCCGGGGAGCTGCCTGAGGTCAGTGAAGCGGCGCACAACGTCATACGTGAAGCGAAGGCTGCCGGTGTTTATGTGTTCGGTGGAGGCCTCAACGAGGATGTTGCCCCGCTGATGGTCGCGGCCGACGGCACCGTCGAAGGCGGAACCTACCCGCAGACCAGCGAGCTCTCGGGAGGCTTTTGTGTCCTCGACTTGCCCTCCCGCGAAGTTGCCATCGCATGGGCGGCGAAGCTCGCTCAGGCATGCCGCTGCCCGCAGGAACTCCGGGAGTTCCAGTTCGATCCCGAGAGCTGACCGGGCAAGTCCTCAACCCATATCCGAATGATGAATCCCAACACACAACAAACCACCGGCGAGCACCTGCTGCTGATCCGCGGTACGCATTGGAACGGCAGCCTTTCGCCCGCCGAGCTCCAGCGCGTCATGACCGACTTCTACGGCTGGGTGGAAGGCCTGCAGGAAAAAGGCATCCTCCGCGGCGCCCAGCCGCTGATGGAGGAGGGCAAGCTCGTCAGCGGCCCCCAGACCCTTGTGACCGATGGCGTCTTCGCCGAGTCCAAGGAAGCGATCGCTGGTTATTTTCTCCTCGCCGTTGCGGACACCGCGGAGGCCGTCGCCCTCGCCCAAGCCTGCCCCATCCTTGCCCACGGCGCGCAGATCGAGGTCCGCCCCATCGCCGATCTCTGCCGGCCGATGGCCGACGTGAACGCCTTCCAGAATCCCTCACTCCAAAACACAACCCCATGAGCTGCCCGCGCAATCCTGTCGGCTGGTTCGAGATCTATGTCACCGACATGGCTCGCTCCCGGAAATTCTACGAAACCGTCCTCGCCATCGAAATGCAGCCCCTGCCGCTGCCCGATGGCTCGGATGACGGCTTCGAGCTGATGATGTTCCCCAACGACATGGAGCACCAGGCGCCCGGCTGTGGCGGCGCGCTCTGCCGCATGGAGGGATTCACACCCGGAGCGGGTGGCACGCTGGTGTACTTCTCCTGCGAGGACTGCGGCGTCGAGGCCTCCCGCGTTTCCGCGGCCGGCGGCGAGCTGTTCCGCGAGAAATTCTCCATCGCCCCTTACGGCTTCATCGCGCTGTTCCTCGACCCCGATGGCAACATGGCGGGCCTGCATTCGATGAAATGATCTCAACATGAAAGTTCCCGGAAACTACGTCGACGGCTTCCTGATCCCGGTGCCGAAAGACAAGATCGACGACTACCGCGCGCTCGCCCAAAGCGCCTCCGCCATCTGGCGCGAGCACGGTGCTCTGCAATACACCGAGTGCATCGCCGACGATCTCACCACCGACTTCTGCCGCTCCTTCCTCAGCGCCGCCGGTGCCAATGAAGGTGAAACGGTAATCTTCGCCTGGGCGGTGTTCGCCGATCGCGAGGCGCGCGACGAGGCGAACGCCAGGATCATGGCAGATCCCCGCATGCAAGAACTTGGTGCGCGGTCGGAAGCCATCTTCGATTGCAAACGCATGGCCTTCGGAGGCTTCGCGCCCCTCGTCGCCGATTGAACTGACAAGCAACCCCACCACCATGGAAACCCACACCATCCGCCTGCATCGTGTGCTCAAGGCCACGCCCGACCTCGTTTACAAGGCCTTCCTCGACCCCGACGCGCTGAGCCGCTGGCTCCCGCCAAATGGCTTCGTCTGCAAGGTCTTCCACCTCGAACCCAAGGTCGGCGGGACCTTCAGGATGTCGTTCACGCAATTCAACAACGGTCAGGGCCACTCCTTCGGTGGGACCTACCTCGAGCTCGTGCCCGGCGAGCTGCTGCGATACACCGACACCTTCGATGATCCGAATCTCCCCGGAGAGATCGAGGTCACGGTGAAACTGAAAGCCGTATCCTGCGGCACGGATCTCAGCATCACCCAGGCCGGTGTTCCGGCGGCGATCCCCGCGGAAGCGTGCTACCTCGGCTGGCAGGATTCCCTCGAACATCTCGCCCGGCTCGTCGAGGGCGGAGGCCCGCCTCCCGAGGAGGGCTGATCCGATGAAGCGCCCGGGCGAAAGCGGCGTTGGCGTGGTGGCGGACGACCTGTTCCGGCGCGAGGGCGCGCGGCTGGTCGCCGCACTGGCCTCCCGCCTCGGCACGCACCGCCTGCAGCTGGCCGAGGATGTGGTGCAGGAGGCACTGGTCCGCGCCCTGCAGACGTGGCCGTATCGCGGCATCCCGGAAAACCCCGCTGCATGGCTCACCCAGGCGGCGAAGAACCTCGCGCTCGACGCCCTGCGCCGCGAGCAAACCTGGCACCGCAAGGAAGCACGGATCACCACCGAGCAGGAATCCTGGCTCACCCGCGACGAGCCCGCCGGGGAGCATGGGATCGTCGACGACACGCTGCGGATGCTCTTCGTCTGCTTCCATCCCCAGCTCTCCGTCGAAGCGCAGCTCGCCCTCGCCCTGCGCACCGTGTGCGGGCTCAGCCCCGCGGAGATCAGCGCGGCTTTCTTCACCAGCGAGGCGGCGATCGCCAAACGCCTCGTCCGCGCCCGCCAGCTCATCCGCGACCTGCGCCTGCCGTTCTCGGTGCCGGATGCCAGCGAACTCCCCCGGCGCCTCGATGGCGTCCACACCGCCCTCTATCTTCTCTTCAACGAGGGCTACAAGTCCTCCGCCGGCGACGCGCTCGTCCGCGCGGAACTCTGCCACGAGGCCATCCGCCTCGCCCGCCTGCTCAGCGAACATCCCGCCACCCGCCAACCATCATCCCAGGCTCTGCTCGCGCTGATGTGCCTGACCGCCGCCCGCCTGCCCGCGAGAACCGGCGCCTCCGGGGAGATCGTTCTCCTCCATGCCCAGGATCGCAGCCGCTGGGACACCGGCTTGATCGGGGAAGGCATCCACGCCCTCGGCGCGGCCTCCACGGGTGAAATCCTCAGCCCGTACCACCTCGAAGCCGGCATCGCCGCCTGTCACTGCCTCGCCGCCGACGAAGCCTCCACCGACTGGACGCGAATCCTCGCCCTCTACGACCATCTCCTCCTCCTCAAGCCCACCCCCGTCGTCGCCATGAACCGCTGCGTCGCCCTCGCCCACGCCCGAAACCCGCAGCAGGCCTTGGACACCCTCGAAGCCATCCCGGACCGCAACTCCCTGGAATCCCAGCACCTCTACCACGCCATCCGCGGCCGCTTCCTCACCCAGCTCCACCGCCCCGCCGATGCCCGCACCGCCTATCAGAAGGCCGTCGACCTGGCACCCAGCAAGGAGGAGAGGGGGTTTCTCACGAAGCTGGCCGAGACGCCGCTTGATCTCAAGCAGAGCTCATACGGGACCGCTTCGATCGACGAGGGTTAAGCGTTAGGCCGCATAAAGGGACAGGAATCTTGCCGGGGTCCGTCGCTCACTTGATCGAAAAGAGTCTGCCGTAGCGCTCGAGCTTCGGATCCCCCACCTTGAGGTCCGCGAACTCCCTCAAGCGCAGTTCATCCATCGGGATGTCCATCCTACCCTGCGACGTATCGTTGCGGTCGTAGAGCTTGTCCGACTCAAGGATCAACACGGTGGGAAGGGTTGCCGAGCCGTCACCGGCAAGGAGAAACGTGACGTAGCGGTAGTTCTCCCCATAGCCGAAGAAGTCCGCGATCTCCTTCCTGAGTTGGGTCGAGAGCCCGGTCTTCTCCACGAAAATCCGGTCTTCCGCCGGCATCGATTCCAGGCAGTCCCCGAAGATCTGGTCCAGCTCGTCCGGGGTCGGGCGCTCCAGAAGCAGGGTGCTCGACGAGTTGCCGTCGGCATCTTCCCACTGCGCGAACACTTCCGCTCTCTCCGATTCCAGGTCCTTGAGGAACCTCCTGGATTCATCGTAGATCGCGAACGCCCGCGTTGCCTCGCTTCCGGATAGATCGATTGCCGGCACCGCTCCGGGCTCGCGGCGGTCGCCCCGCCTCCTGCTCCCTTCGTCAGCCAGCCCACCGCCCGGATCGCCCGCCCGGGCGTCACCTTCGCTCCGCCTCGAGCCACTTCCGGGGCCATCATTCCCACCACGGTCACCGCTTCGCATGACCCACACCATCGAAAGGATCACTCCTGCGAGTGCCGCCAATCCCCATCGGGTCGTGTTCCGGTCAACGTGCATCCAAGCGGAGCTTTCCTTGTGAAGCTTGAAGCAGGATGTCCGGCAGGGGGTCGATCCATCAACTTCAATCGACCGGCTTCCCCCGACACGCTTGGGAGGATCACTCCGCCAACCGCCCCGTGGAGAGGACCCTGTGGTGCCCGCAGGCGGAAACCGATCATTTCCGTGGCGAATCAAGGGACCGCATGAAGGGACAGGCATTTCGGCGTGGCCTTACTTTCGCACCGCCGCGGCAAGTTCCAACAGAAGAGCCTCGCAAACTCCGGGCCGCGTCGCGAGTTCGAGGGTCGCGGGGCCGAATACCCTGCTGGTTCCGGAGATCCGGGCCTCTTGAAGTTCGCTCAGCAGCACCGCCGGGATTTCCGCCGCGAGTTGCCATTCCCGGACACCCTCGAAGTCATCGCTCCAAAAGGCGATCTCTCCGAAGCATTTCCGCCAATCCGCGTATTCGGCGGTGTTCCCGAAGTTCGTTTGCCAAATGCTGAGATCCCCGGGATCGATGGCCCAGACGGTTTGAAGAGCCGACTCGACCAGACTGTCGCGCCAGACCAGGTAGTCCGCGGCATCGACATCACCTTCGGCGGTCATGCCGGGGGACCTCTGCCAGATCAGGTAGTCACGGCTGTCGACGTCTCCGTCGGCGGCCGTGCCGGATTTGTCCCGCCAGATCACGAAGTCGCGGCCGTCGACATCTCCCTCGGCCGCCGTGCCGAATTCGTCCCGCCAAATCAGGAAGTCGCGGCCATCGACATCGCCGGCGGTGGTCGTGCCGGATTTGTCCTGCCAGATCAGGAAGTCGCGGCCTTCGACATCTCCCTCGGCGGTCGTCCCGGGGGGCCTCTGCCAATTCAAGTAATCGCGGCCATCGACATCGCCGTCGGCGGTCGTGCCGGAGGCCCCCTGCCAGATCAGGTAGTCGCTGACGTCAACTGTTCCATCTCCATTGTAGTCGCCGCCTCGTTCCGCTGCGTCGGCCGCCAGTGCTGTCAGAAGGTCGGCCGTCATCTCGGTCAAGATGGGCTCCAGCACCTCATACTCATACCATGAAGCAGGGCTACCGCCCGCGTGGGCCAAGTCCAGGATGACCCCGGCCACTTTGTCGGTCGGGTCTTGATCCTCGGAAAGGCCAATATCGACATTGGCTTGACCCACGGAGCTTCCTGCCAGCAGGACTGCTCCGAGGAAAGGAAGGGAAGACGGGAAGGAATCGCTGAATTTCATGCTTGGATGGGGTTCGTTGGTTTCGTGGAGCGAAGCCATCGCTCCTTGCCCCCGATTCGCGGTCTGGCTGCCGCGGTTTCAAAAATCTCCCGAAATCGTCACCGAGGGATTGGCGAGCTCCCGGCCGGAGCTGCGACCAAGGCCGATCGCGTCGGGCTGGCCCGCCCTCCCACTTGATTCCGACCCCCATCCGGTCCGGACCCACGAGGGGCGCATCAAGGGTCCGCAAAAAGGGACAGGCATTTTGACGTTTTGACGCGGGCCTTTTGACGCGAACCCTTTGAAGAGGCGCCCGGGCCTACAAGGGACCAAAAAGGGACAGGCATTTTGACCGCATTTTTTTGACCGCATTTTGACCCGCCCGGCATATTGACCCGAACCCTTTGAATAGGCACCCGGTTCTACCGCCGCAGGGACTCCTCCAGCTGGGCAGGGTCGAAGGCCTCGAGCTTCGCCTTCTCCCCCACCAGGATGACCTTGAAGCCGGCAGGATCGTAGTGCTGCGCCGCGGCCACCACCGACTCCGCCGACACCTCGCGGATCTCCTCGTGCAGCTTCCGCCACGCATCGAAGTCCCCGTTCCGCCGGTATCCGAGATACTCGGCCTCGGCCAGGCCGAACCCGGTGTCGGTCGCCTCCGCGATCCCCACCTGCAGGGTGTTGCGGGCCGCCGTGAGCCGCTCGTCTTCGACCTTGCCGGCCCGCACCTCGCGCAGCTTGTCGAAACACACCTGAAGCACCTCCTCCGCCTTCTCGGCGCGGGTGGAGGTCGAGAGCGAAAACGGCGACGGGTGATCCAGCCACACCTGATGGAACGAGATCCCGTAGACCAGCCCCCGCTTCACCCGAAGTTCGTCGGTGAGCACACTCGTGAAACCGGACGTCATCATCTGGGCGAACACGAGATGCGCCGCGCGATCGGGCACGCCGGCCGCGGGCCCCATCGCGCCGAACTGGAGACGGATCTGATCCATCTCGGGACGCTCGACCTTCTCGAAGGACAGCGGCTTGCGGTACACCGGATCCTTGATCGGCGGGGTCGGATCGGGCGCCGCGCTCCAGGCCCCGAACTTCTCCCGGGCTTGCTCCAGCAGACGGTCATCTTTCGGGCCCACGATGAAAAGCACGGCATCCTCCGGCCGCCGCAGCGCGGCCAGGGCGGAAGCCAGCTCGTCCCGACCGATGCCGGCGAGATCCTCCGGTTTTCCGCGGCGCATCGCCCGGCCGTAGGGGTGCTCGCCCAGAACCGCCTGCACGAACGCATCGCGAGCCAGCGACCCGGGATCGTCCTTCTCCCACGCAATGTCCGCCTCGCGGTTCTTCAATTCGCGAGCGATCACTTCCCGTTCGTACCTCGGTTCCTTCAGCGCCCCGATCATGAGATCCAGCGCCGCAGGCGCCTTGCTGGCAAAGCAGGACAGGCTCACGGTCGAATACCCGGTCGCTACGGAGCGGTGAAGATCGCCTCCGACCTCGCCGATCGCGCGCAGCACTGCATGCTCATCGAGACTCCCATGACCCATCCATGCGAGCGACAGCGCGAACTCCTACACTCCCGGGTGGGCGGCCGGATCGCCCGCACTTCCCCTCCCCAGAAACAACGCGAAGGTGGTGAGCGGAAGCGGGTCGCGCGGGATCGTGACCACGGTCAATCCATTGCCGAGCTTCTCGACGCGGCGACCCACCGCCGGCGTCGCGACCTCGCCGAGCGCGGGCAGCATCGGCAGCAGGGCAAGCACCCCCGAGTCCCCAACAAACGACAACAGCCTCCGATCCGAACCTTCGTTTTTCGGGACTGACCCCCGTCAGAGACTGACCCCCGTCAGATGAAGAGCGACAGGATCGGTTCGATGAGATTCGTCGTCCCCGCCACCGCCAGCGCGACCATCAGCGCGATGAAGATCGGCTGGGAATACCAAGGCGCGAAGGCTCCTTCCGTGATGGAATTGAGCTGCTCGATGCCCTGCTTGGTGTTCTCCAGCCTGACTTGCGCGATCAATGTGACCTTCTTCTTCGGGACATCCTCGGCATCCGCTTCGATCTCGGCCTTCCGGCGCTTGAAGAGGGCTTCGATGTCGAGCAGGGCCGACGTCAGGTAGCCGCGGATATCACGACTCACGGTGAGGAGCAGGACGGATGACAGAAGAAGGATCAGCGCCCCGAAAAGAAAGGTGATCAACAGGCTGGGCATCATGTTCCAGTCATCGAAAATCCGCAGCCTCGAAATCAGGAGCAGGGTCAGAATGGCAAGCGGATAAAGGAGGGTGACCCCCACCGTTTCCGTGAGGATTCTGACGCCGGACGAGAGCCCCTTGGCCCCTTCGAGAACTTCCTTGAGCCTGACCGTCGAAGGCAGTTTCGCCAGGTTCGGGGGCGAGGGTTTCTCCGTCGAATGGATGGCCTGGGCCTCCTCATGGAGAAGCGAGCGGAATTCCGAAACGAGCAGAGGAGTCTGCTTCCTGAGCTTCCTGCCGATGCGGCCGATGGTGCGATAGGACGACACGTGAAGTGTGACGCAGTACCAGAGGTGGATGATGTAAAGTCCGACGCCTAGGCTCAGGGTGATTTTCTCCGCGGCGAAACTGATCCCCCCGCGGCCCGGAACGTAGGAAGGCCATATCCTGAAGAGGACGAGTGATGCGAAGAAGTAGACGATCGAGGAGACGATCACCGGCCAAAAGCGGGACGTGGGGTCGAGCGTTCTTTCGATCCTTGCGCGGATCCGGGAGAGGACGGAGGTATTGCCGGCAAACAGCTTCTCGGCGGTCATGAATTCCGATCGGGCGAGCGTGCACATACCGACGAATTTCTTCATCGTCTTGTAAAGGAGGGCCAACCCGATTCCAAACGCGAGCACCCGGATCAGGATGCTCGGCCAGATCCCCACTCCCAGAACCGGGCTCAGGGGTTCCCCGGCGAGCATGGCCGGCGCGGAAGTTCCCGAGTTGCCTCCGATCAGGGATCCCGTTACCGCGAGTCCGAGGCCCACGGTGCAGAGAGCCGCGACCGCCACTTCACCCCAGAACAGCCACCAGGCAAGTCCCGTCGGGAGGGGTGGGGGACCGCTCTTGTTTTGTTCGGGTGAAGATGCCTTTCGCTCCCGCTTCTCCCCGAGGAGGAAGTTCCATATCCTCGATCGGAAGCGGATCAAGAGGGGTACGAGAATGGCGACGGCAAGCCCCCAGGTGTAGGCCTGGCCGACTCCGAACCCCTGGGAAAGGTAAAGCACCAGTGCGATCGGAAAGGTGATCAGGAAGAGATGAATCGCGATGCCCGTGCAGCGGAACGCGATGGGAACCGTCCGATGGACGTTAGAGGTCTCGTGTCCGTGAAGAACGGCGAGAGCGAGGAAGATCCGGGCGGCATTGATCAGTCCGAAGAGGAAGATGAAGAGGTTCGAAATCGGAGGACCCAAGCTTGCGAGAAGGAACGAGCCGAAGGTTCGCTGAACCGTCTGACCGGAGACATCGACCTTCGGCAGGGGAACGAATGTCCCGCTGCCCACTTCCCACAAGAGCGCCTCTTCACTGGCTGGAACCGTGGATTCTGGATCGTGCACGATGTTCCAGACCGCGCGCACGAGGGCGGTCTGGTAGCTGTCGCGCATCGGAGGAATCCGGACATGGGCTACGCCGTCCCTCAGGTTCCCGGAAGGTTTGCCGGGGGCTTTCGATTGCGGGTCGGGCCGGTAGTCGAGTCCTTCGCCCGAGGCGATGATCAGGTTGCGGGTGAACGGCAGGTGTTCCCGGCTCAGATACAGGCTGTCGAGGTCGGTGGTGAAGAAGATGGAGTCGGGGAGCTCCGAACGAAGAGCCTGCAGGACGAGCAGCTTGTCATAGATGTCCGTGCCGAGAACCCCGACCGCCACCGGAGGCCCACCCTCCGCGGCCGGGTCCGTCCGGAGCTGGGAGGCGAGGCGGCGAAGGTAGTCATACTGGCTCGTTCCCCAACTGCGCTCGGCAGTGCCTCCGTTCGATTTGCCGGAGCCCACGGCGGCCTTGTCTTTGCCGCTGCCCCCCTGGTTCGCTTGGGATGCCTCGCTTGCAAGTCCGTCGAGACCTCTCAGATATCCATAGGTTTCGACGCTCAGCCGGGAGCCGGAGTTGGTGGTGAAAAGCCTCTTCAGATTGTCGCCATAGTCGCCATCGGACTCCGAGATGATGACGATGCGGGGCGCCGGGTCGGTCGCCTTGTCGCCGTCCGGCGGACTTCCTCCGACCGGGGCCGTGTCCGCCAGCGAGGGGATCCTCGCAGCCAGCTCGTCGATCAACCGGAGGACCAATTTGTGGTCCTCCAAGACCGGGCGCTTGAGCCCGTCGGTGTTCTCACCGAGGTATTCGTTCGGAATCGTCGCGCGAACGAAGTGCGTCTTTTCCAGATCCTCCCCGGTCGGGCGTTTGTCCATGAACGCCTTCAGGCTGGTGCTGCTTCCATACTGAAGGACGTGGATGTTAGCCTTGGGATTGAACCGGGGCTTCGTGAGGTTTTTGCCAAGTTCCAAAATTCGTGAGGTAGGCGCATCGGTTTCTCCGGGCGGTGGCTCCACGTTCCCTTCGGCGGGCTCGGCTGCGTTTCCCGCGGTCTCCCCGGAGGTTGCCGGGACCGCCTCATCGGAAGAGCCCTCAACGGCGACTTCCTCCCACGCTTTGGACAATAGCTGACGGACCTTCCAGTGCCGGTCGTAGGTGACCGACTTGCCGTTCTCGCTCTTGATGGAGAGACCTTCGGGGTGCCAATAGACCCAGATGACCCTTCCGGGGGTGCCGTCGTCTTCGGCCCTGAGATGGCTCCGCAATTCGAATCGCTCGAGATAGGCGATCACGGAGCGTTGCGTCGGGCTACCTTCCTTCGCAACCTCCCCGGATTTCCGCCATCCCGATGGCGCCTCGACCGCCTCGAGGATGCCGTCCTGCATGGGCTTGTATCCGCTCATCATCAGCGCGGAAACCAAGGCGTATCGGGCGCGAAGCCGAAGTTCCGTCGCTTCGGGAGAAGGGCTCGCGTCGATCAGGTTCCACAGGATCCGGTCGTCCGTTCCGACCTTCCGGCTTCCCGGATTGAGCGTGGGAGCCACGTTTGTTTCCGTCGAACCCTGGGCGACTCCTTGCAAAGACGACTCGGTTTCGCGGGAACGGAAGTTTTGCAGACCTTCCAAAGGGTCCTCCCAGAGGCGCGCGTAGCGGTCTCCGGTGAGGGGGTCGTGGGAAATCCGTTTCGAAGCGCCCGGCGGCCTGGAACTGCGCAGCTCCGATTGCTGGAGCACGGCGCCGACCACCACCAGGAACACCGCGAGGATCTGCGAGCCGAAGACAAGTACCCGATTGAAACTGTCGTCCATGGTCTTTGGGGGAGGGGGCGGTAAACCGGAATTTCAGGTCGGATGCGGCAAGGGATGCGGGGAGCGTCTAAACTTGGTAGTAGCCCTGCGACGGATCGTATTTCAGTCCCTTCTCCGCGACCCGACCCTGCAGGGCGAGTTTGAAGAACCGCCCTGCACGGACGTTTGTCGTGATCACCTTGCTTTCGAAGTAGCTGTGGGATTCACCCACCCCCTTCGCATTGGAGAAGTTGACATAGACGGCGTTCTTCGCGGTCAGGTTGTAGGGGTAGTGGCCGAGACGGGCCACCTGCTCCTCGCCCGATTTGATTCTCGCGGCGCGGAGGGCGTAGTCGTCCTCGTTGATGGTGATGTAGATCCGGTTGCGCGCCTGGATCTTTTCGACCCACTCCGCGTGACCTTCGTTGTTCACGTCCGCCGCCGCCATGACCACGTTGTCGAAAAGGGTGGCCCGGGCGTGGAAGATCGGCGAGAGGAGGAGATTCTTGAAAAGGTAGTTGCCCATGCTGTGGAACAGCACGTTGACGCTGACGGGGCAGGCCATTTCCATGGTTCTCGCAATGAACTCGTCCCGCTCTTCCTTGTTCATTTGCAACTGCTTGGAATCCTCGATCGCCTTCTCGACCGCCTGGCGGTTCTTTTCGTTGAGAGCGTCGAGATATCTCCAGAGAATCTCGAGAACCCGGTCCAATGCACCAATGGAAGTTCTCGCGTCGCGCTTGTCGCTCTTGTAGCTCACCACTCCCCGGACGCCGCCTCCGTTGGCAGGCCAGCTGAAGGGGATCACCTCGACCTGGTAGTCCTGTTCCAACTGGTGGGCGCGATCGAGGACGGCTTTGAGGTCGTTGTTGAAGCCATGCACGAACAACAGGAAATTCCGCTTGTTCTTGCGGATGCTGTCGAAGGTCTTCAAAGCGACGTATTCGCTCGTGTACTCGCAGAACTCATCGAGGACGCAGTGCCCGAGCTTGTATTTCTTTTTGAGCGTCTCGGTCTCCTTGGCGTAAGTCCCCTCGAGCTTGTCCGGGATGACCTTGACGCTCCAACCCCTGCCCGCCTTGTTCACCTCGAGCATCCTGAGCTCGTTGGGACCCTTCGAATTCACCCGGTCACCCACCTGGGCAATTCCCTTTCCACCATCACTGACTTCCCGGTTCGTAATAACAAACATACATCCCCTGTAAGCGGGATCCGGAGATCAATGACAAGACAATTGAGGAGAAAAAGCGGGTGAAGTTTAATTGGGTCGAGTTGATAATAAGGAATCTTCGACCGGGATTCGCGAGAAAATCCCTATCCCTTTATAAGAAGATCTCGAGGGGGAGTGCCGACGTCGAGCAACCGCGCTTGCCTCGTCTTGGAAGTCGGGCGGATTGGGTTGCGCAGAGGGGCGCCGGGTCGGCCGTTCCGTTCGGGGTGGATGAGCACTTTGTGTCGGCCGGGTGAAGTTGGGGGTCATGAGAGAAGGTCCGGACCAGGATGGTCCGAGGACGGCCTGCGGCAGGATGCCGCAGGCACGGGTGCGGGATGGAATCCCGCGCTCCTTATTGAAGGGGTGTCGGTCCGTGTATATTGGCGTGGAAAACGCCGCTACTCGTCGACCTCCGGTCTCACGATGCGGAAGATGCCGGAGCCCGAGCCATTGTCCGGAAGCGGCAGCGAACGGCGGCCGTCGACGGTGGGCACGACCGTCTCAAGCAGCGACCACTCCATGGATGGGTCCGCCGACTCGATCCGATCCACGAACCCGGAGACCCCGGTCCAACGGAGTACGGCACCGTCTTCGCCGACCTCCACCGTGGGCTGGGCTCGATGCAGCGATCCTTCGCCGAAGGCCGCGTCGGCCCATGCGTTGAAGGCGGCGATCTCGGTGTCCCAAGCCCCGCCCGCGCCGCCCGGGAGCGGCTTGAACTCGAATTCCCAAGGCTCCAGATAGCGGAGGCCCAGCTCCATGGCCTGGGCGAACGCGGCCGCATAGCCTTCTTCGGGAAGCCGCTCGGTTTGATCGGAGCGCGCGATGACCTGCCCGTACAGGTCGCCCGGGAAGTCGCGGAGGAAGCCGAGCAGTCCAGCCTGGTAGTCGGGATTTCCCGAAACCCACCACACCGCGCCACCGACCCGGTGGTCGAGGGCGGGATCGTCCCACAGCTCACCGAGGATCCGCGCCGGGACCGTCGGGCCTCCGTTCACGTCGTGCACCTCGAAGGCGATCGGGTGGGCGGGAAAGGCCGAGGCGAAGGCGAGCGCCGCGCCCTTGCCCGCGGCGACCCATCGCTCGTCGGTATAGCCTGCCATCGCGAAGGCCGCCATGTTCACGCCCTGCAAGTGGCCTTCGATGCCGTTGGAGGTCATCTGGGTGACATAGACCAGCTTCAGTCGCTCGTTTTCCGCGAAGCGGCTGCCGAGCGCCATGGCCAGGGCCGCCAGACGGGTCTGGACCGTGGCATCCCAGAACAACGGCAGCCGGTAGCCGGGCTCGCCGCGGAAAGTGTAGTCGAGATAGGGGACGCCGAGCGTGTCGATGAGCCAGTCGGGACTGCCGACACCGCCGCCGAGGATGGCGAGGCTCCACCCGACCCCTGCCGCTTCCGCGGCCTCGGCCTGGCGGACGATCCCCTCGAACTGAAACACTCCAGGCGAGGGCTCGACGTCCTTCCACGGCACGCGCACGAGAACCCCTCGCAGTCCGGCATGGGCGTAGATCGACGGATCGAGCGCGCCGGAACTCGCGAAGGTGCCCAGCGGCTTCTTTACCCCGGCTGCGGTGAGGTTCGACGAGAGGCACACCATCAACAAGGGCCGGAGGAGTTCGCGAACGGTCATGCCACCGTGCTCCAACCCGCGCCCGGCGGGAAGGTTGTCCAGAGATCACCCCTGAGTGGAGCCGTCTGAGAGGGACCGGTCCCGGAAATCGAAGGTTGCTGGGTAACTGGAGGTTGGTCTTCGTCAGAGTGCGGGCGCAATCCTGCCTTCGAAATTCGGTGCCGCCCCTGTCGACGGGAACCGCTCTTTCCCCTCGATTGCCAGGCCGAAGATGGCGGCCGAAAGAGATCCGACCATCGACTGATCCTTCCGGAACAACTGCCGATTCTCACCGACTGATCCATGCAATTTGAGATCACGTTCAAGGAAAGCCGTCATTGATTGGAGGTTCTCGTGCGTTGCGAAATATCGAGCCACCGTCCCACCGAACTGACCACCTCAATAAGTCGACACTGAGAATCAGCGGCGGATCTGCATTGTGCGAGCGGCACGTCGATCCCGTCGCTGGCTTGAACCTTTCGCAACAGCTCTACGCTCTGCCAGTCACATGTTTCCAACAAGATCCAGAAGACGCGGAAGTTTCCCGCATCCAGCCGCCGCTGGAACGCTGGAATTTCCTTTGTTCTCACGTACTCGGAATTCAGAAAGTTCGGGCTGACCATCAATAGTGCTGCGCTTGAATGCTCGACCCGTTGCAGGAGTTGTGGCTCCCAAGGAAGCCCCTTTTCGATATCCGAATCCACCCAACTCGAGACAAGACCGCTTCGTTCCAAGGGATTCATCAAAGTGCGCAAACGACTCACCCACTCGGCGTCTTTGCGGCTGTAGCTGATAAACAGGGAAGGAGCTGTTCCCAAAGTTCCGCGCGATCTTGAGTCAACGGCAGTCAAAGTATCGACTAAAAGGTTGTCGACCAGGTGAGTCGTCACGCGCAGGGCATCGGCTTCGCTGTTGATCTCACATCCCAAGGCTTCGAACTGCGCCTTCGATATGCCAGGCACGGGTATTAGCTCCCAAAGCCTTACGGTGTTCTTGAAAGCAGTCTCCGCATCTCTACCGGTTCCCCCCAAAGGCAGCCGAGGCAATCCATCATGAAGCGCTCCGAACCAAGCATCGAGTGTTCCCCCCTTCCCTCCAATAAGCACGAGAGCGTCTGCATATCTCTGAGGCTCCAGCCACTCCATGGCCCCGGGACTCGTGCGTTGCATTTTCCCGCACTGGAAGTGAACCTTCCGATCGGGACTTGCGACTTGGATAAGGTACTCATCAGGATTGAGTCCGGCTTCCCGTAAAGTCTCCAAGAACGAGTCGGTAACACAGTGGTCCACGCCATGCCAGGCGCCCGTAACGAGTCCGTACCGACGTTCTGCCAATAGCCGTCCCAAGGCCTTGGCTGCCCACAACTCACTTTTGGGGAGCCTGTATTCTCCTGTTCCGACAACGAGAATCCAACGGCGGGTGACTGCAGACGAATGGGCTCGAGGTGCGTCACTTTCGATTGAGGGGGAATCACTCATGCGAACGGGATCAGTCATACTGTTTGCATGGCTGAGGGCGAGTCCCCTGCTATTCGGAGCTGAAAAGAGTGCCACTGGCAAAAGACGCTCACCCGGGCCTCTAAAGGGTGGAAGCCGGCCGTCTGAAGACCGAACTGGGCTACGTCCGCACCAAGCCCCGCTCCAAGGCCTACCGCAAGACCCTCGAAGCCGAGGTCGAGGCCATGGCCACCTTCCTTGGGCTGCAGAGCGGTTCGTGGGAGATCCGTGGGTAGGGGGAGCGCGCCCGCACGGTGGATGAGGTCACCGCATGGGGTGAAGCTGCCGGAACCGCCGCCGCGGAAAAAAATCGCCGGGGCCTGCTAAGTTTCCGCCGGCGCCCGGCATTCCTCCCCATCGGCACGTCCTGCTCCGGGCGTCGCCGCGCCTTGGAAGCGACCCCAAACCCCTGCCTGTCCCCGGGTTGCCCCCAGGCCACGGCCTTTATTCCGAACCCATGAAACCCATCCGATCCCTCACCATTCCACTCGCCCTCTGGACCGGCATCGCGTGCCTCGCGGCCGCCCCGGCTTCCGCCTCCTCCATCGCCGGCTCCTTCGAGTCCGTACCGCAGGCCGCCCCGGCCTTCGACATCACCGCCCTGGGCGACCTGGACTGGGTCTACTGGGACACCAGCGCTTCGCCCGCCACCGGCGTGCCGACCAATGAGAAATCCGGCGGAACGGCGATCGGCTCGATGACCGCGGTGGGCGGTGGCGATCCTCGCGGATCCTCCAGTGCGACCCGCCCGTTCTCCGATTTCAGCTACAGCGACGGGACCGCCACCGTGTCCGGCACGGCGACCAATCCCAGCGGCCTCTTCAATTCCCAGCTCGGCGCCGCCGGGGTCGGGGCCGGGGTCAGCGTGGGGATCACCCTGCCCACCACCAACAGCTACCAGGTGACGGTGTTCGGGGCGGTCTACCGGGTGGCCTCGGAGTTCCGCGCAAGCCTTCCCGGAGCTCCGGACTACACCAACACCAGCCTGCTCCGCACCACGGGATCCACCAGCGGCGCGGAGAAAACCTCAGGGGCTTTCACCCTGATCGTGACCCCGGACAATCCCGGCGACGTGCTGACGGTCCAGCTCACCGGCGTGACATCCTACGATAACAGCGCCCATGCGGTCATCAGCGGGGTCGCCGTCTCCGAGGTGATCCCTCCGGACCCCTTCCTGGTCCACGACACCATCAACGGCGCGACCGACCTCAACTACGGGCTGGTCTTTTCGATGACGGGTGAAACCGGGACCCGGGTGGTCCGCTACGTCAACGAGGGCGCGACGGAAAACATCTCGCTCGACGGGATCAGCTTCACCGGTGCCGGCGCGGCGGATTTCCTCATCACCGACATCGCCGTGAACGGCGCCGGCGGCCAGTCGCCGCCCGTGGTCCTGGGCCCGGGCGATTACGCGGACATCACGGTCAAGGCGATGCCCGGGGTCACGGGCACGGGCAACACCACTGCCACCCTCCAGGTCACCACCGATGTCCCGGAGCAGGACCAGCTGCTGGCCGCCAGCGCCAATGTCTACGGTTCCGGCGATCTGTTGAACACCAACCCGAGGTTCCTCCAGGTGACCACCTACACGATCTCGTCGGTGCCATACGCGGCGGCCGCGGAGTGGTCCCCGCGCCATGTCCGGGTCGAGCCCGGTCTGGGCGCCTACTCGCCCGCCGCGATCCGCGTGGTCGGCGTCGGCGATCCGTCGGGCCTCCCGATCGGCCACGCCGACCAGGCCTCCGGCATCCCGAACGGATGCGGGGATTTCGAGTCCGTGTTCGTGTTTTCCCCGGTGGCACCCGGCCAGTTCGAGTCCTACGCCGGGGCCGCGGCCGACGGCAGTTTCACCGACCGCACCCTGCAGTATCTGCTCCTGTCCGATGACAACGACGCGCGGGACGGGAATCTCATGACCACGGGTGAGAACGTCATCATCAACCTCTCCTACCTGCCGGACGGCGTCACCACCGGCGGCACGCCGGGCTTCTATGTCTTCGACAGCGTGACCGGCAACTGGCAGCTGGCCATCGCGGTCGATCTCGCCGGATCGTCGGACCTGAACAACGACGGCATCCTCAATGCGGATGACGGCGACGTGCTCCACACCTATCAGGTCAGCGTCAAGGCGAGCGGTCTCGGCACGGTGGACGCCGGGTATGTCGTCCGGGTCAAATCGCCGACGGATCCCGCCGCAGCCGTCACGCTGAGTTCCGGGACGATGGCCTTCTGGCACGGCGCCAGCGGTCAAACCCACACCCTCGCCTCGCACTCGTTCACGACCGCCGACGCCAGCGATTCGAACCTGAGCCCGGGTTACCAGACCCCGTTCTGGCTGGATGCCGCGGCGATCCATGCCTTCGAGAAGCCGGACCCGTCCCTCGCCATCGCGGAAGCGCCCGGGCTGATCTTCTTCGACAGCGACCAGACGACGACCGGCACCACCAGCGTGACGATCCTCAACGACGGTTTCGACGGCGATCTCACCATCACCGCACTCGATCTCGCCGACCCCGCCTTCTCGCTTCCCACGCCACCGGCCCTGCCGGCCGTGCTGCCGCCGGGCGGGGTGTTGACGGTTGATCTCGTCTGGGACTCCAGCCTTGCGGCGCCGGACAATGCCGCCCTCGGCGAGCTGCTCATCACCAGCGATTCCCCCGGCACTCCCCATGCCGTCGAGATCTCCGCCGGCAGCTATTCCGAGTCGAAACTGCTGCCGAACTGGAACTTCGAGGCACCCAGCCCCACCGCCGGGGTCGACTTCCTGTTCTGGGGCGAGGTCGTGCCGCAGAGCACCGTGCCGGTGGCCGGCATCATCCCCGGCTCCAGCCGCGCGGTCGATGTCCGCGGCGGGCGGATCGACGGCGCGACGGGCCTGCAGGCGTCGAATTTCCAGGTCGACATTCCCTTCGCCCTGACCGGCCCGCTGGCCGGCAGCGACCGGCTCTTCCACATGCACCTGTCCACCGCCTCCGGCGCCGGCGTGCAGGATGACGTGAACCTGCGGATCACCTCCGCCTCGGTGGTCCAGACCTACAACGGCAGCGCCTGGGTCAACGTGCCGAACCTCGACCTCTCGGCCACGCCCCTCGCCATCTCCGTGGACGCCGACCTCAACAACAGCTTCAACGACCCCGGCGACACGCTGAAGGTCTACTGGCTGCGTCTCACCGCCAGCGGTTGGGGAACCCCCGCGGCGGATCTCGCGGTGCAATTGTTCGACTCCGACGGCAGCACCTCGCTCGGAGCGTCCGGTGCCCAGACCAACCTGTTCCGCGAGCCTGCCGACGTGCAGGGATTCCTCCTCGACGGGCTCGGCTTCGTCGGGCTCAACGGGGGTCGCTTCGTTGTCGACGACGTCGACGCGCGGGTCGTCGATGCCGGCGAGGGCGTGATCATCACCGGCGTCACCGGCGGCCCGGGTGGCTTCACGATCCATTACGATTCCGGCGGCGCCGCGGTGAACATCGAGCGCTCGGTCGGCGACCTGACCAGCTTCGAGGACATCGCCACCGGCGAAACCTCGGGGACCTACACCGACACCGCCGCCCCGGCGGGCAAGGCGTTCTACCGCGTCTACATTCCCTGAACCATCACGATCCCATCCCCCGGCGCGGACAAAGGAGCCCGCGCCGGGCGAGGACCGGACGTCAGCCAACTGCTTGCCCGGGGATTCCGTTTCTTCCCCGGCGCTCGAGCCATGCGAGCCAGCCAATCCAGGCAAGAACGAAGAGCAGGACGGTGACGAGGTCCGGAATCCGGGTCACTCCGATCCCTTCCTTTCTCCAATGCCGCACCAACGCGGGCGGAGGAATTTCCATGAGTCGCTCAGAGACCAGGCCGGGGGCCGTGCCGTGCCACCCCGTCATGAAGTAGGTTGCCCCGTTCATGCGTGCGAAACCGGCCGAGTGGCTGCCGGTGTCCCAGCCGAAAAGGTAGCGGGGTCCAAAGGATTGCCATGACGCCCAACCGAGGAAGGCCAGGACGATCGCCCCGAACCAGAAGGATTTCCAACGTTGGAGGGGAGGCGGCTTCATCCAACCTTAAACCCACAGCGGCCCTTTCCCGCCTCCCGGAAAAAATCACCGGCCGATCGCCGGCCCGTGCTTCTGCCGGGAGATTCGCCTGCGACGGGTCCTTCTCTGGCGCCGCTCGCGGGGCGTGCTAGGTTGGCCGCACGATGCTCGGCCGACTGTTTCTTCTCTTCATCACCGTTCCCCTGATCGAGCTGGCCCTGTTTCTAACAGTGGGCGAGTGGATCGGCCTGCCGACCACGCTGGCGATCGTGATCCTCACCGGGTTGCTCGGGGCCTGGCTGACCAAATCCCAAGGCCTGCGGGTGCTCCAGGCCTACCGCCAGTCGATGGCCGCAGGACGGCTCCCGCACCAGGAAGTGCTCGAGGGACTGCTGATCCTGGTCGCCGGTGCCGTGCTCCTGACGCCGGGTTTTCTCACCGATGCGATCGGCTTCCTCCTCCTCACGCCGCCGGTCCGCGCTGTCGCGGTCAAGCGGCTCATGCATGCGCTCAAGAGCCGCATCCACCTGGTGGTGCCGGGGATGAACCGGCCGGACAGCCGGGGAGAGCCCCCCGGCGTCCAGCAGGCAGGGAAAGGCGACGTGATCGATGTCGAGGTCGTCGAAGACTAAGCGTGGACGGAGGTGATCGCTGACTTCGCTGCGGTCACCGGCAACGCCACCCTTATCGGGGAAGTTGGGCCGGTTCCGCGATCAGCCCGTCGATGGCGTGCATCACGCCGTTGGCCGACAGGTCGTTCGACATGGTCACGTTGACCTCGCCGATGGTGATCTTGTCGGACTCCACTTTCACGTGGATGAGTTCGCCGGCGTTGGTGAGGTACTCGCCCGTCTTGAAGTCCTCGCCACGGATCAGCTGCGGGATGATGTGGCGCTGGAGAAGGTTGATCAGGAGCGTGCGATTCCCGGGCTTCAAGAGATCATCGAACGATTGGTCGGCCAACTTCTCGAAGGCCGTGTCGGTCGGGGCGAAGACCGTGTAGGGACCCGGTCCGTTCAGCGTCTTGTCGAGACCGGAGGCCTCCAAGGCGGTCTGGAATTTCGAGTAGGCGTCCGAAGTGGCAACCCGCGCGGCGATGGTTTTATCCACGGGAACCACCGGGCGGGGAGGCTCGGCGGGGATGACCGTGCGCTGGACTTCGACCTTGCGGACGACCTCGCCGTTTTCATCGGCCTGGACTTCCACGCTTCTGGTTTCGACCTCGACGGCGGGAGCCGGGGCTTGGGGGGCGGCTTCCTGGGCCAGGGCGGGAGTGAGGGTGGACGCGACGAGGAGCAAAGAGGGAATGGTGCGTTTCATGTGGATCGGTGGGTTGTTCGTTTGCGTGGACACGGCGACTGCCGTGCCGGACGGCTTGGCATCGCAAGCGCCGTGCCGCGGCGGGTTCCGGCCGGACATGGGGCCTCCAATCCTCCCAGCCACGGGCGATTCGCGCCGTCGGCCGGGGCGCGGGGGATTCTCGACGGCAACTCCGGCCGATCGGCATTTCGCGATCCGAATCGCCCTCCGTCATGCAGATTGCGGTCCCCGGATGTCAGGAAGGGGTGGCTCTTCATTTCCGGAATCCGGCTTGGCACCCCGGGGTGCCACAGCGCAGGTTTCCGCCACCTCCATGCACCCACCGGAACGCCCGCAGCCCGTGCAGCCCGACTGTCCTCTGGAACCGATGTTCCGGTTCGTCCGACGCTTCATCGATCCCTCCGAGGACGAGATGAACCTGATGAGGCGCACCAGCTTCGTCCGCTCCTACCGGAAGCACGAGTGGATCAGCCGGTCGTTCGATGCCGACTCTAACACATGCTTCGTCCTGCGCGGCACCGTCGTCCTGTTCCGCAGCTGCGGCGACAAGGAGCTGGTGAGCGAGATCTTCCTCGATGGCGAGCCGGCCATCGCCGGGTTCGCCGATCCAGCGCAGCCGGGCGTGCACCGGCTGAAGTGCCTCGAGGATTGCGAGATCGCCGAGTCGTCCGCGGCGGATGCGGAACGCCACGCCCTCGAGTTCCCCCGCTTCGCGAGCGTCTGCCGCCAGTTCGCGGAAGAGCAGCTCCAGAAGACCATGCGCTGGAACGAGCAGCTCCGCCTCCTTTCCCCCCGCGAGCGCTACGACCAGGTGTTGCGGGATCGCCCGCTGCTCAGCCAGCGGGTCCCCCAGCACGTGCTGGCCAGTTATCTCGGCATCACGCCCGAAACGCTGAGCCGGATCCGCGGCCAGATCGCGGCCGGCGGATCTTGACGCGAATCAATGAAACCGGCGCCGCGGCTTTCCTAGGCTGGCGGGCACATGAAGTTCCCGGTTCTTCCGCTTGTCGTATTCCTGCTCCCCGCCCTCCGCGCCGCCACTTTCTCGCAGAACATCCTGCCGCCCGCCGGGCGGGACTTCAGCGGGAACGTTGCGGCCTCGGGCAATTTCATGGCCGTGTCCGGGGGCGGGCGGGTCTTCTTCTACGAGCGCAACGGCGGCACCTGGGAGATCTTCGCGCGGAAGAACTTCATCACCACCCCGGCGGCAAACGGCGGCGCCTTCGGCACCCGGATCCTGATGCCGGACCGTGACACGCTGGTGGTTTCCGATCCTTCCTTCGATGCGCCGACTCCCGCCGGCGGGACCAATGCCGACCAGGGCGCGGTGTTTGTTTTCGACCGCGATGTCGGTGGCGACAACAACTGGGGGCTCATCCGCCAGATCACCGCAACCGACCACCAGCTCCCGAACGGCAACCTGTCGAAGCGCCTCGGCGAGGCGATGGCGATCGACCACGGCCGGCTCGTCGTCTCCGCCGCGGCGGGGACCGCGATCGGCAATCCGAAGTTCTTCTACGTCTTCGAAAAGGACCGCGGTGGCGCGAACCAATGGGGACAGGTGCCCGGCGCGAAGATGGAGGGCTCGGCGCTCAGCGGGCTTTCCTTCGGCAACGCCGTCGCGATCACCGGCGACCTGATCGTGATCGGCTCCTATCTTGAAAACCGGCAGGCCACCCCCACCTCACCGATCGAGTCGGGCTACGGCGCGCTCTATTTCTTCCGCCGCAACGAGGGCGGCACCGACCACTGGGGCTTGCCCGCCGGGGGACGCCGCTACGCGCCCGACGGGGCACCGGCCGATTTCTTCGGCCACTCGATTTCCCTCTCCGGCGACCGGATGGCCGTCGGCGCCGGGTTCCGCGACCTCTCCCCGACCCAACAGGATGCCGGCACCGTTTACATCCTCGAACGCCACCGCGGCGGAACCGATGCCTGGGGTTTCACCGCGGACCGCATCCATCCACCCGACGCCGCGGCGGGTGATGGGTTCGGTGCCTCTGTCAGGCTGGTGGGCAACCTGCTGGTCGGCTCCTCGCCGGGTGACGACGTGGCGGGCACCAACAACGCCGGATCGGTCAACCTGTTCGTCCGCTCCGCGGGAAGCTGGACGCCCGTACCCGACGGCCGCCTTTCCATCGACACCATCCCGGGCATCACCAAGGTCGACGCCGACCTCGGCCTCGGCATGCACCTCGATGCCCGGCGGCTTTTCCTCTATTGCCGCTACTCGAGCACGGGACGTTTGCTTGCCGACATCGATATCTCCGCCGACTTCCCGCCCGATTCGATCGGTAGTCTGAAGACACTCCCGAACGGCGGACTCAGGTTCCTGGCGGATCAAGCCGGCACCTTCCAGCTGCGCTCCAGCTCCAACCTGCGGGATTGGACCAATGTGGGGGCCACCTTTTCCGCCCTCCCTGGAACTCCGGTGGACTTCCCCAACTCCATCACCCCGGGAGTGCCGCGACGATTCCATCGGATCGAGGAGCGGTGAAGAGGCTCCCGTCCTCCACCCCGCGAGGCGGAAACGAAGCCCAGGGATCACGCCGGCGAATGCGCGGAGCCGGAGGGTTAGAATGCCCCTCGCGAAGCCGGAAAGCGCATCCAAGTTCTCGTCCCGGGTGCCCTCTTCATTCAGGGGGCAACGTTCCAGTCATAGCCCAAGATTCCCATTCCCGTGGGGATGAATGTCTTGTCGTCAATCAAGCTCCACTCGATCCGGGCAGAAGTCTTCCCGCCCGGGATCTTCACCAGGCCCTCATAGCTACCCTTCCGGAACGAAACACGCCGGGTGAAACTTTTGACGGAGCCATCCGCGAACGTGCGTGTCTCCTGCACCGAAACCTTCTGCGCCCATACGTACGATGATCGGCGGTGCAGCAGAAGGGATAACCCGTTTTTGCCAGGGATGGCTTCCACCAACTCCACGGTGTTCTCCACGTCTTCGATCGTCATCTCGGCAACCTCAGCTCCAAGCTTGAGCCCGTACGCACTGTCCGGCGACAGCTCGATTCCAACAAATTCTTCGCCTTCAACAGAGCGATCACTTGGGGCGACGACTCCGAAAGCAACCCGATCGATACCAGCCTTGAAGACCACCTTCCCTTTCAACCTACTGAAATCCTTGCCATTGGTTGCTGAACCATAGGTCGCGTATGAAACCTTGAGCGGACGGCTGAGGTCCCCGGTTCTGATGAAAACAGCCTCTGCCCCGGGGCTTGTCGCCACCGAATCGGATTCCCTGATACTCTTCCGCGTGAAGTAGACCCCAACGGTGGTTTCATCATCGACGATCCTCGCACGAGCCACGTGATCTGGACCTGTTAGATAGCCCTCGCCCTCGGCCAGGACCAGATCGATGGTCTCGTCCCCTTCGGCCAGCACGTCATCCAGCGGCACCAGCGACACAACTGCGGATGCCAGGTTCGCCGGTATGGTCGCCTCCCAGAGCCCATCATTTCCCGGAACAGCTCCCGCGATATCAAAGTCCGAATCCACCGAGGCCCGACCCGAAAGGAAGAATCGAACCAGCAAGGGCTCCGGGCCCGGCAAGTGTCGGGTAATCACAACCGTTGCGGGGTCGGAACCGTTCTCTCTCAACGCCCCTGAAACGTGCAAATCCACTACGGATTCTCCATCCATCACCTGCAATGGAAATCCGGAGGCGCCAAATCCTGTATTGGTCGCAACTTCCCATCCGTCGATCGTGTGCAATGGGGATATCCGGTGTGAAAGCGGCTCGGGCAGGCTGATCGTTTCCCAATACACCGACCCGTCCATTCCATTCAGAAAAACCCGGTCCCGGGTGACTGCGAACAACCGATCCCCGAAAGACGGTATCAAGTGCTCGATGCGATCCGGCACAAAACCGGCTTGCCACATCGCCGCATAGCCGGCCCCCTGATTCTTCACAAATCTCGCCACCTTCCCTTCACTTGTTCCCACCAGGATTCCCTCGGTCCCGAATCTGGTCGCGATGCAGGTGAGATCAGGCACGTTCACCGTCTGCTCAACGATCTTCAGGCCGAGATCGTACACTTCGAATCCAGAACCACCGCAACCCATCACGGCCTCAATCCGACCGTCGGTATCGACATCTGATATGGAGAGGGATACCGGACCATTCCATCCGCCAGGAAATCCAGGCGATCGCCACTGTTCAATCCCCGAGTCGTAGTCAAAGACCATAAGGTAGCTGCTGGTATCCCAGCTCGATCTTTGCCCCGCTAGAATAACCTCGAGATCGCCATCTCCGTCGACATCGAGCACTTCCACCCGTTCCCCGTCATTCGAGTCGCTCAAAAAGTAACCAGGAGGAGTCTTCCACAACCGCTCGAACCCGCCAACGAAGTCGAAGCGAAGAATCTCGGCAACCCGTGATCCACCGCCATCCCCGGTTGCAGCGATCTCGAATCGTCCGTCTCCATCGACATCACAAAGATTCACATCCAGAACATTTGCCCGGAATGAATTATCAAGGAGTGAATCTGAAGCCCCAATCAATGACAGCGTGTTCGAATCGACGACCTGGATCGGACCGCCCCGCCGTTGGTTGTTCACCGATGCAAAAACGTACTCGGGAATGCCGTCCCCGGTGACATCACCTTTGCACACTCCAACAAAAGGTCGTTCGAACGAGAGGCTCGCCCATTCGTCCAACAGCGATGGAATTCCCGTTACGTGGAGTTGGCTCACCTCACTCAGGGTTATGCTTGAACTCCAAGCCAGCTCCAGGGAGCCATCCCCGTCGAGATCCCCGACCGCCATGCCCCAGGTGCGCCGGCCGGGGTTGGAAATCTGCCATTTTTCCGTGAGTCCCCCGCTTCCGATGTCCATCGCATGGAGCATCGGCCCGTTTTGGTCCTGATAAAGCAACTCCTGAGGAGAATCACCGTCCAGATTGGCTAGCCGAAGCGTGCTTGCATTGTACGATGGCTGATACACCCATTTCGTCGATTGAGTATCGACATCAAGGGCCCGGATTTCCCGCGGCGACCCCGAAACGAGGAGTTCTTCCATCCCGTCACCATCCAGATCGGTTACAACGACTTCCCCCCATTGGGTACCGGGCTGCGCCCATTGCACGCTGCGCGTGTCCACATCGATGACCTTGCCTCCGCTGATGGCGATTTCAGATCCGGCATCGGCATCCATCTGCCCGACTGCGACTTTGTAACCACCCGCTCCAGCCACGCGCCAGATCTCGCTGCCACTCAGATCGAAAACGATCAAACTGTCGTACGTCAGGCAGATCAGTTCCATGATGCCATCACCGTCGAGATCTGCAGGATGGAAGGTCCGCAAATTGGTTGCCGTTTGTATCTGGCCTGTCAGTGCCCGGCTGAATGGATCGTAGATTGCCATCGAGCCGTCCGTGTGCCCCAGAATGACCGAAACCACCGAATGATCCGCAGCCCGGATCTCATGAAATCCGACTGGCAAATACCCGGATGTCGGGAACGAAGAATGTACAATTCTATAGTCTCTAGACTCGGGATCATATCTACGCACAGACCAAATCCCGCCCCCTCCATTGGAAGAGTAGAACAGCTCTCGTCCATTCGGGGTATCGAGCGCGAACATCCCAGCTTCGCCGAGATTCTGAGGGCTGTTGGAGTAGTTCCAAATGGATGAAACAGGAGAATCCGCCCGGGAAATCGCAGTCAATGCCCAGCACGCAAAAACCAGAAAGATGGGAAGCTTCATGAAAAACTTGAGGTAACAGCGGTTCTCATCACCGGAAGGGGAAGACAAATTTCTACAAAATCCGGTTATCTGCCGAAAACGGCGACGGCGCATGCCGGACGTCGTTGCGCGATTGGAACGAGGCCTCCGCGAACTTTTCCCAGAAAAGGGTCACCGCCTTGCTCGTCGTTGGTTCCCTGTCCCCCGATGAGATGCGTCCCGTCAAACCGCGGATGGAGCGAGGAGTCCCCTTCAGAAAACGCTGCCGTCTCGCCCGTGGCCGGTGGATTCCGGATCGGCCAACGGCATATCAAGGGCAACGTGCAGTCATTCTCGACCTTCTTCGTGGCTTGGAACGATGTCCGGGGCGTCCCCCGGCGCATTTGCTTGCAGGATCGCGAGGGCGAGGATCTTCTGGCACCCGCGTCGAAGTCCGGTGACTCCAAGGCCGGGCAGCCGCTTCCCTCCCATGACCGGCCTTCACCTCCCGAGCCTTGCCTTGATCGTGCTGGGCACCGTTTCCGCAATCGCGATCGCCCAGGAGACCGGTGTCACCGGCGGTGCCGCTCCCGTTCCGCTGACGCAGCCGACGCTGACGCTCCGCCCGATCCTGGTCACCGCCGGCACCTACCCCGACCTGAGCGGAGGGACGCCGACCGCCACGGGCAGCGGCCCTTCCTATGTGGGCGAGATCCGGTGGTTCGCGGGCGATTATCCCTTCAACGACGAGGCGATCGACGCCGACGGCCGCCTGATTTCGATCGCCTCGAACACGGCGCTCTTCTCGCTCCTCGGCACAACCTATGGAGGCGATGGAAAAACCACGTTCGGAATTCCCGACCTCCGGAGCCGCGTGGCCGTCGGCACGGGAACCGGCCCCGGCCTCGACGACATGCCCCTCGGTCTCAAGGCCGGTGAAGAGACTACGGTTCTCGGCACCACCGAACTCACCGGCCACTCGCACCTGGTCGGCGGCGAACTCACCGGCGCGGCCGGATCCGGCACCGGCCGCTCCAGCCGGCAGCCCGGGCTGTCGCTCCAACCCCTGATCCGGGGGGATGGCGAGATCCGCTTCTTCGGTTTCTCGATCCAGTATCCCACCGGCTGGGCACGCTGCGACGGCCAGATTTTCGCCACCGGCGACGCGCCTGACCTCAACTCCCGGATCGGGACCACCTATGGCGGCGGTGGCGGCCAGTTCGCCGTGCCCGATCTTCGCGGGCGTGCCGCCCTGGGCATCGGCACCGGCAGCGGACTCACCCCGCGCGCGCTGGGCCAGACCGCCGGTTCGCGCTACTTGCCCTTCGGCCAGCGCCAATTGCCGCCGCACGTCCATGACCTGCCGGGCGCCGGAAGCACCGGCGCCAGCGGCAGCGGCACGCCACTCGAGCTGCTCCAGCCTTCGCTCGGGATCCAGTGGGCCATTTGCACCTCCGGGAGCTTTCCGGGCGCGCATACCAACCCCTTCCTCGGGGGAGCCGCGGTTGTTGGAGAACTCCGTCCCTACGCCAGCTCCATCCTGCCCGCCGGGTTTGCACCTGCCGATGGTTCGATCGTGCTGATCAATTCGAACGCAGTGCTCTTCTCGATCCTCGGCACCAGATACGGCGGCAACGGAGTCACCACCTTCGCCCTGCCCGACCTGCGGGGCCGCGTCGCGGCGGGCCAGGGTCCCGGCATCAACCTCACCCCGCGGAATCTCGCCGAGCCCTTCGGGACGGAGCGCATCACGCTCACCGAAAGCCAGATGCCGGCGCACTCCCACTCGCTCGCGCTCACCCCGCCGATCCCGAACCCGAGCTTCGAGCTCGATGCCTTTTCCAATTATCCCGGCTACGTCCAGAACAACGGCGACGCGATCACCGGCTGGATGACATCGAACAACTCGGGACTCAATCCAGCCGGGGGCAGCAGCCCCTTCGCCAACAGCGGCATCATCCCCGACGGCAGCCAGGTCGCCCTGCTGCAGAGCTCGGCCGGCAGCGCCGCCACGATGTCCACCACAATCAGCGGACTCACCGCGGGGAACTCCTACACCGTCCGCTTCCGCGCCAATGCGCGCGACTATCAGGACGGCATCCCGCAGGCAGCCTGGTCGGTCAACGGCCACCCCTTCGCCGCGATCGATGTGTGGCCCTTCGTCGGCAGCGGCAATGCCTACTACCCCGTCAGCGGCGTGTTCACTGCGACCGGCCCGACCGCCGTCCTCGCGCTGCGCAACAGCGCCCCGGGCGACACCACCTTGCTCATCGACGACTTCCGCCTTTCCAACGAGGCCGGTGCCCCGTGGTCGGTCACGCCATGGACAGGCGACGCGAGTTCCGGCATCGATCCGGACCGGACGCTATGGGCCTACAACCTCGGCTCAAGCACCTCGACGACCGTCAATGGCGTCGCCGTCACTGCGATCCCCACGATCAACCCGGCAGCGACCGGCAACTTTTCCTCCACCGGCTTCATCGCGACCGCTGCCGACAGCAATGATCTCACCGCGGGCGGCACGGGCAGCAACAACATCGCCCAGGGTTTTACCTATGGCGGCAATCCGGGATCCATCACCTTCGAGAGCCTGATCCCCGGCCGCACCTACACCGCCGGTTTCCTCGGTACCGGCTACGATGTCTCCGCCGCGCGGACCGCGACCCTGGCCGGTCAACGGGATCACATCACTTTCGACGAGAACCGCTACGGCAACAACAAGGGGCTGCTCGCGCGCTACCGTTTCACCGCCGACGCCGACACCCATGCCGTGACCTTCACCCCGGCGGACGGTGCCTCCACCTTCCACCTCTACGGTCTCACCCTCGCCGACGACGGCATCACGACTTTCGACGGATGGCGGATCGCTGAGTTCGGAGCCGAAGCAGGAAACTCGGCCATCGCGGGCCCCTTCGCGAATCCCGAGACCGATCCCTACCTCAACCTGCTCGACTACGCCTTTCTCCTCGATCCCCACGCCCCGGATGCCTCGATCTTCGGACCCGCCGAAGTGGACGGTGCCGACCGGCGCTTCAGCATCCCGCTGCGTGCCGCCGCCACGGACCTGACCTACAAGCTCCAGCGCTCCACCACGCTCGGAGGCTGGCAGAGCGTTTTCGCCTATCGTCCCGATCGCGGAACAATCGAGGCGGACCCCGGCATCAGCGGCGCGATCGATCCGTCGAGCGGCCGGCTTGAGATCACGGTCACCGGCTCGTCGTTGTTCCTGCCGCTGAGCTTCTGGCGCGTCGCCGTGACCCTGGATGGCTGGCCGGACTGATCGCGAGGTTTCCTGGGAAGTTCCCGGTCGAAGGCCGCCGGGTGGACCGGAATGTCCGCCTGACGCGAGAAAAAGGGCACTGCCAATCTGCTAGCCTTCAACCGGACATCAGGGCTCGGCCGGAACACAGCAAAGTAAAACCTGTCCCGACCGCGACGGAAACCATCTCCAACTGAAAGGCCTGTTTTGCAACTCCCCTGTGGTTCTCCTGTCATGGCCATGCGCCGATGTGGCGACGTGCGGGTCGAGAAGTACACCCCGTCACTCACCCTCAAGGGCATGGAACCGGCTGATCCGTCCGGCCGGAATCTCCTTGGATGCCGTCGACACGTAGATCGGGATGTACATGGGGGCCGTCGAGGGCTGGAGGTGATAGGAAGCGGTGGCGATCTTCGAAACCCGTCGGCCGCTTCCCATATCCTCGATCCACAGCTTGAGATCCGAGCCTTCGACGGTTCCGTAGGCCCGGTAGACTCTCCCCGCCTCGAAGTTGCAATCGACCTCCGCCCGGCCGACATAGGGACCGGGTTTCGTGAAGCCGCGCTGGAAACTCCCCTGCACGACGATGCGGTGGCGGCCGGGCCGCAGGACAACCTTGGCCCCTTCATCGGTCGTCGGGTTGACGAACTTCGGCGCCTCGTTGTCGACCGCCGAGATTCCATAACATTCATACTTGTACATGTGCCCGCGCCGGCCGTTGTGATTGCGGAGCAAGGCGGTTGTCGCCGGATCGTAGGGAATGCCCGTGTAAGGTGGCGCACAGGAGGCGAGCAGGGCGAACAAGGGAAGCAAGGCGGCCAGTCGATGAAACATGTCCCGATCATTCAACCGCGGCCCCGGTCGTCCAGCCCAACCTGCCGGGCTTTTCACGGTCGCACTATCTCGCCGGCAGCGGGACGATCACCGGCATCGGGGTCGTGCGAGACCGGGGTTCCCGCGGGACTTCCTTCCTCGCCACGGTACCGCCGGACTCGTCCTCGATCCAAAACCGGATGTTCATGCCAATCACATCGGACTTCGCGACGTAGGTGCGGCCTTCGGTGGCATTCAGAACGATCTCGCCTTCCCCTGCATCGCTCCTGCCGAGGTGACTCAATACAACGGCACGGCGACCGGGTTCGATCCTGAAGGTATTGTCCCAACGCATGTACACCGGGCGCCTGCCGTCGATCGAAACGATGGCCGTATCCGAGGCTTCGAAGGGAAGGATCATCTTGACCACACGACCGGGCTTGAGGGTCGCGTGTGCCTGGGAGGCAGGGACTTCGCGAAAATCCCCCGGGCCCGTGGCACAGGAGGCCAATGCGACGGAAACGAAAGCCAGCGGGATGCAACGGAGGTTCATCCGCCCAGCATTCCCGTGGAGATGGTGGTGGTCAATTCCCACACCATCCGGATTCCGGTCGCACCATGACCCGTGGGGGTCCCGTTGGTCCCGATAGCCCCCGTGTCATCTCCCGGGCTCCGGCCCTGAGGGTCCCGGCGGCCTCCGTTAGATGAGTGCCGCAATGGCATTGATGATTTCGGGGAGATACCGGATCTGTGGACTGGCGGACTTGATGGCGGCGGCCTGGATCCAGGGTGCGCAGGCGCGGGAGTGGACCAACGACCAAGGGCGGACGATCGAGGCGGAGTATGTCTCGAGCGACGGCACGTCGGTGGTGCTGGAGTTCAACGGCAAGGAGGTCACCTATGAACTCAGCCGCCCTTCCGAAGACGACCGGAAGTGAATCGGCCTGTGACCCGCCGGACTTTCGGGGGATCAAACGGACTGGACCCGGGTCATCAAGGCGCGGAGATCCTTGCGGTCCACGCCGATCCACGCGGCGGCGCTTTGGAGGTTCTTGAGTTCCTTTCGATCAATGCGGCCATCGGCGAGCGAGTAGCGGACGAGGGCTTCGAGCTTTTCCCGATCGCTGGTCGCCGCCCGTTCCCGCTCGGCCCGTTGGGTGAGCTCGCTGACTTTCCCGGGAGTCCACGCGTTGCGGCGGATCAGGCGATCGAGGTGGGCTTGTTCGTCGGGATTGATGGCTCCGTTGCCGCTGGCGAGCAACCAGAGCTGGATGAATTCCAATTCCTTCAACTCCTCCGGAGACGGCACGTGGCCGAGGGTGGAGGCGACGTTCCGCTGGATCCGCCTGCGCTTGCGGGCGGCATTTCTCCCCAAGAAAGTGCCGGCCACGGCGACGACCGCGGCGATCCCGCCGAGGATCCATGGCTGGCTGGTCACGAAGGCGATCGCGAGGGTGAGAAGACCGAGCGAGAATCCGAAAATCATCCCGAGCCAGCCGGTGACCCGGTTGAGGAAAGGACCGAAGAAGGGCAGGAACACCAGCAAGCGGGTGAGACTCGCGAAGAGGATGCCGCCACCGAGCGTGCAGACGGCCAGCCCGACGATCCGCACGATCATCTTCAAGCGCGCCAGGTGCTTCCCGATGCTGGCGAGGGCGGTTTCCCGCGAACCGGCGACGAGGTGATGGAGGATCCCCTTGTCCTGGATGACGCCGGCGATGAATCCCTTTTCCACCTCGGCCTGATGGGCGACGCCGGCACCGCCGCTCCATTTGCCGAAGTAGGTGGCGGTTTCGGGGACGGGGATGCCGCGGTAGGAGACGCGCTCGTCGCCGAGCTGCTCCGGATGGCCTTTGGCGAGATAGAAATGATCTTCCTGGAGCACCAAGCCCTGCTCCGTCCCCAGGCGGGTGAGCGTGAGACCGGACGGCGGGATCGGCCGGGCGGGATCGACGAACTGGATCTCGTCGGCCTCGACCCGCAGATCCGCGACCCGGTAGGCGGGAGGAGCGATAGTGCCGGATTTGAACTTCTTCTCCAGTCCCCGGTTCCGTTCGTTGTTCTGCAGGTAGGACATCCACTTCTTGCTCCAGCGGACGCCGTCGTCGTCCTCGTCGCGGTCCCAGGCGTATACCTCCGCCACCCGGTCGACCTCGAGGTAGCCTTGGAAAGTTGTCACGTAGACCCCTTCGAGCGTGAGGCCCTGATCCATGGCGCCGCTGTGGGAAAACAGCGTGTCGCGGGCGAGCCGGTCCACCGATTCCACGGGTTCGGTGTCGCGGGCCGCCTTGTAATAATCGTATCGGTGCTCGTTCTTCCAGAGCGCCCCGATGGAGAGGCCGATCATCGCGAGCCCGAACAGGATCCCGTTGCCCTTTTTCTTTTTCCGTTCCGCCATGCTGCCGGGGGACCGTAAGTCCCGGTGTCCGCTCTGGGGAGTACGAATGGGCGGGAAGATTGGACCGGAAGCAGCCGGCCCGGCTCCGCCGAAAGCAGAACCCACGGTCGGCCGGGCCACCGCCGGCGACGTCCGGCGGCCGCCACGTCAGCCTTCCGGCTCCCAGTCCTGGTCGAAGGTCTCCCGGATCACCCCGGCGAGGTCGTCCAGCATGCGGGCGCCCGGTCCGATGTAGGACGAGCCGTGCATGACCGCGAGGGTCTCCGGCTCGAGCTCCGCCAGCGAGCGCAGGACGCCTTCGGTCTGGCGGGTGTAGGGCATGTATCCTGCCAGCGGGCCGCCCTGCATCTGCCGCATGCCGGCGGCGGTGGGACCGACGAGGTCCGAGCTGGTGGTCGCCGCGACGTCGCCGAAATGGTGGAACAGGTCGGAGCAGAACAAGGTGCGCGTCGTTTCCTCGAACAGCACCCCGGCATCCCAGCCGTGGGGGATGTGCGGCGAACGGTGGAAGCGGAATCGGTACTTGCCGGTGCTCAGCACATCGGCGGCGGTCATGCCGAAGGCCGGGCGGATGGCGAAGTCGTCGACGCTGACCAGCTTGCCCACCAGGGTACACACCGGTTGCGCTTGCGGCGCGAGCTCGAGCCAGTGGTTGAGGCCGCCGATTTCATCCGACTCGAAATGGCTCCACGCGACGTGGCGCAAGGCGGCGGGATCGATCAGCTTGCCGACCGCCTCCTTCAAGGCCGGGAACATCGCCTTCAGTCCGGCGTGGAAGAGCAGCGGTTCCTCGTCGCGCACGAGGAAGTGGTTGAACTGCATGTCGAACTCCGGGACATAAACCGAAAGCCGGAACAGGTCGGGGGCGATTTCGTCGATCCGGGTCATTCCCGGGTGCTATCAGTTCGCGAGAACCTGAGCAATGGAGGAGGTGAGCGGCGGAGCAGGATCCCGAAAATACTTCCACCCTCCCGTCACAGACCCGCCCGCGGATCCGTCATCCCGGGTGTATGGAAACCACCGACACCACCCGGGCCCGACTGGAACACTGGAAGGCCGCACCCGATGCCATGAAAGCCCTGCTCGCCTTGGAGCAAGCAGTCCGCGGCGCGGGGATCGATCCCGTGCTGCTTGAATTCATCAAGCTCCGCGCCTCGCAGATCAACGGCTGCGCCTACTGCATGAACATGCACTTCAACGACGCCGTGAAATCGGGCATTCCCCCGCAGCGGCTCCACCTGCTGCCATCGTGGCGCGAGGCAGCGCATCTCTACACGCCGGCGGAGCGCGCCGTGCTGGCGTGGACCGAAAAGCTGACACGCCTGCCGGGCAGCCATGTCGGCGACGAGGACTACGCCGCACTGCGGGTGCACTTCGATGAGGTGCAGGTGACCTGGATCACCCTCGCCATCGCCACCATCAACGCCTGGAATCGTTTCGGCGTCGGCTTCCGCCTGCCGGTCGAGCCCGCCGCCTGAACGGCCAACCGCCGCCCGCCATGATCGACCCCGAGATCCATCGTCCGCTGCTGTTCTCCATCGCCTACCGCATGCTCGGCCGGGTGGTGGAGGCGGAGGACATGGTGCAGGAAACCCTGCTCCGCTGGCACCGCGCGGGGCCGGCGGAGATCCGCGAACCGCGGGCCTGGCTGACCACCACCGTCACCCGCCTGTGCATCGACCAGCTGCGGCTCGCCCGCCGCCAGCGCGAGGAGTACGTCGGCGTGTGGCTGCCGGAACCGTTGCTGGAGGACCGCCCCCACGAAGCGGAGCTGGCCGACTCGCTGGGGATCGCCTTCCTGTTGATGCTCGAGGCGCTGGATCCGGTTGAGCGCGCGGTCTTCCTGCTGCGCGAGGCCTTCGGCCACGACTACGCCGCCATCGCCGGCATCGTCGGGAAATCCGAGGCCGCCTGCCGGCAGATCGTCTCGCGGGCGAAGGCGCGCTTCGGGCACGAGGCGGCACCGGAAAAGACCGCCACCGAGGAGGCCGAGCGGCTGGTGCGCGAGTTCGTCCACGCCACGAGGACCGGCGAACTGGCCCAGCTGCTCCGGCTGCTCACCGACGACGCCGTGCTCTACAGCGACGGCGGCGGCAAGGTGCGCGCCGCCTTGCTGCCGATCCGCGGTGCCGACCGCATCGCGCGGATGTTCATCGGCCTGCGGCGCTTCCAATCCGACGATCCGCCGCCGCCCCGCTTCGTCCGCATCAACGGTTCACCCGGCGTCCTCGTCCGCGGCGGTGACGGCACCCTCAGTGCGATGACCTTCGCCCTCGACCACGGCCGGGTGAAGGCGGTCTATGTCGTCCGCAATCCCGACAAGTTGATCGGGGTGGAAGGCAGCACCGACGGCTCGCAGGGTCCGGGGTGCGGCATTGGGATCGAACCTGAGAACGACGGGATGAGCTGAAAGTCCGAGGCTGCAACCGGTCCATGACGTTCACATCTCGCCCCGAGAATTCGCCATCGTCGACATGCTGGTGACGACGCAGGGGGATGATGGCTGGCCTGACCGACGGCCCCCGCATTCTAACGAACGCGCCTACGGATGTTAGAGATGGTGAAAGGCCATCCCAGTGATCCGTAGGCGCGCTGGTGACAGCGCGGTGAGATGACTCCCGTCCTTCCGGAAGCGCGCATCTTGCCTTGCACCCCGCCCTCCCCAACCGGAGGCTCCCCGACATCCCATCCGATGGATCCACGACCCGATCATCCCCTCGCCCTCCCGACCGGTCACCCTGCCGTGAACCGGCAGTCCTGAACGAGAGCTCATTTGCACAAGAGATGGCGATGGATCCGGCGGAATTGATTTACGGCTTGTGGGACGAACTGGCGGACCTGCCGCTGGCCGAGTCGCGGACCGCCCTCGAGCTCCTGTTCAGCCGGCTTTGCGAATGGATCGGTGCCGACGATGCCTTCTGGATCGGCATCGCCCGGGTGAAGGATACCCCCGAAGCCGACGACGATCTCCTCTACGGCTGGCGCCTGCGCACGGCCGAGCGCTGGATCACGCGCCCGGAGTACAGTCCGGAGTTCGTCCGCAAGGTGCTCGCCCACATGGAACGCGACCCGGGCATGAGCACGCGCAAGGTCATCCGCGACGCGGGCCGCTTCCGCAGCTACCGCCTGCGCGACGGCTTCATCGACTTCGAGGCCTTCCGGCGCACACCGCAGTATCAGATGTATTTCCAACAAGGAGGCATCAGCGACCGCATCTGGTGCGTGTTTCCGGTCAACCGGGACGCGGAATCGCTGTTCTGTTTCGACCGCATCCGCCGCCGCAAGCACTTCACGCCCGAAGACGAGCAGCGGGTCGTCCGGACCCTCCGTGGCATCAAGTGGTTCCACCGCCAGCTGCTCCTCAACCACGGCCTGCTGGTGGGCAAGACCCCGCTTTCCCCGGCTCACCGCCGGCTCCTTCTGCAGCTGCTCTCCCACCAATCGGAAAAGGAGATCGCCGACGTCCTCGGCCTGAGCCGCGCCACCACGCACAAATATGTCACGGACATCTACCGCAGCTTCGGGGTCTCCAGCCGGGCCGGACTCATGACGCTCTGGACGGGAGGCGCCTGAGCACCCCCCTGCTATTTGGCAGGGTAGGCAAGGCCGAGGGATGCGGGCAAACTCCACGGCCAGACGATCAGCGTTGGCGGGAAGCTGCCGGTGATCGCGCGTTCACCCACCCCATGAAAGCTCCCTTCGCCACCCTCGCGGGGATCCCGATGCTCAACGGATGCCACCGGAATCCGCTCCATCGCGGCGCCTTGCCGTGCTCCGGGTCCGGAACGGGCTGTGGGTTCAAATGAAGTTTTCCCCTCCGGCCCTTCGCCGCGGGGGCCGCCGAACGTCACCTCCAGCCGGCCGTTCCAACAGGACGCGTCTGGAGGGACGAGCCGGCGGCTTCCCGCGGTCGATTCCGGGTCCAACTTGTTTTCCCGGACCCGCTCCGTTCCCTTTGACGACCTTCACTTTTCAGTCCCTCAGGAGCCGGAGAGTGACCTGTTCCCTACCCTCTCCTTGTCACGTTTTGCGACGCCTGCCTGATCCCCGCCACCACCGCCAGTATCGACGGGATCCGCAGTTTCATGGCCGGCGCGAAGATCGACGCGGCCGGCAACGGAACCACCGGACGCGACGGGGAAGCTCGGGGGGGCCGACGAGAACGCGTCGGTCAACCCGGACGCGACTGGGTCGAGGTGCGGGGAGGGGCGGGCGAATGAAATTGCCAAGCGGCTGATAGTCAGCTGGAGTGAAGCATTCTTCCCCCATGGACCTCCGAGCGATCGCCATCAGCGGCAGCCTTTGGGCGTTGTGGACCGTGCCAGCTTCCGCGGCACCCCGCATCGAATTGTCGGGCGAGGTCTCGGACGCCGGCAACGGCTTGTACCGGATCACCCCGGAAAGTCCCGAAGTCCCCAAGGCGCTCGCCCTCGCCGAGCAGTTCCGCTTCAGCGACCCGGACGGCCGGCTGCTCGACGCCTTCTCCGGCAGCCGCGGCTTCATCCCCGGTCCGCGCCGCGTGGTCATCGAGCTCGTCGACAGCGGCTCCTCCGATATCCACCAAGGCATTCTCCTTTCCTGCGAATCCGCCTGGGCGATGCCCCGGACCGCCTCCGGCGTCTCCGACCCCGCCCTCTTCGCCGGTACGGCAAACCTGGTACATCCCTCGCCGCTGGATCCCGTGTCCCGCGAGCTGGACTTCGATCTCGCCGACCTCGACTCCGACGGCGACGGCTCGTCGAACCTGAAGGACGAGTTCCCCAACGACCCGACCGAGACCCGCGATTCGGACAACGACGGCCTGGGCAACAACGCCGACCCCGACGACGACAACGACCTGATGCCCGACGATTTCGAGGACGAGTTCGGCCTGAACCCGGTCGTCGACGATGCCGCGGATGACCTCGACCGGGATCGCCGGACCAACTTCGATGAATTCGTGACCGGCAGTGCGCCGAACGACGGCTCGTCCTTCTTCAGCGCCGACCTTCGGTTCGAAACCACGCCCGCACTGCGCTGGCGCCTCCGCTTCCCGACCAAGGCCGGCCGCACCTACCGGCTGCGCAGCGGCACCACGCTGTCATCGCCGCTGCCCCTCACCGGTTCTCCGGTGGCCGTCGATGCCGACGGCACCGCTGACATCATCCTTCCCGCCGGAGAACTCCGGAGCTTTTTCCAAGTCGAAGTCCAGCTCACGCCCCCCTGATCCCATCAACACACCGTCCACCATGAAGACCCTGCTCTTGTCCCTGTTCCTGCTGCTCCCCTGCTCCCTCCACGCCGCCTTGAACGGCTATCTCGAACTGACGGTCGGCGGAAACACCATCGTGGGAGACGCCACGATCACCACCATGGGCGGCACGGATGTTTCCGAAATGCTCGAAGTGGTCGCCTTCCGCCATGAACTCATCCGCACCTCCTCCCAAGCGCTCACGCACAAGGGATTCACGCTGGTGAAGCGCCTCGACAAGTCGACCCCGCTGCTGGCGCAGGCCCTGGCGAACAATGCCACCGGCGAGGCCGTGCTGCACCTCTTCCGCCGGAACTCCGACACCGGCGAGATCGAGGAATACCTGACCTACACGCTGCAGAACTGCCAGTTCGTCCGGGTCCAGCCGTGGAAGCCGAACACGCTCGATCCCGACACCGCCGCCTCGCCGGACCTCGAGGAGATCACCCTCAGCTATCAATCGATCACCATCGAGTCGTCGTCCGGCAACACGGTGTCGATCTCACGGTAGGCCTTCGCGGCGAAAAGGCCCGCGTTCCGACGAACGCGCCTACGGATCGTGGGCGCGGTTCGGGCGGTCCAGGCTTTCCCGTGGGCGCGCTGGTGACAGCGAGGAGTGGCGACTCCACATCCGGGACGCCTGAACCCCTGCGTTTTCGAAAGCGCTCGCCTGCGCCGGCCAATGCTCGGCTGCCATTCCAGCGGGATTCGGCCGGGGAACTCCTGGCCCCCGTCCGCATCCCGGGGATCAATCCTACACCCAAAGTGGACCGCACCCAACGGACTTGTCCACCCATCACATCTCCTCGTTCGATTCACATTTACCGACTCTTCATCATATCTTATTGATGGCTTCCGAATGACTCACCGCCCTTTCTTCATCCGGCTCGCGGTCGTATCGGCAACCTCGATCTGTTTCGGAACTTCAGCTCTCGCGGTATCGCCGAATCCACCGTTTCCCGTGGGGCAATTGATGGCTTACCCGACGATCGTCCAGCCCGGCATCAATCCGACCCTCGTATGGTCGATCGATCTGCCACCAAACGCTGGAGACAATGACTTCACCTTTTTCATCCGACAGGAAGTTCTCCCCGACGGAGCTACTTGGGATTCCCCGGTCGGCCGTTCGGGAGAGACACTTTCCCACTATGCCGTCGACCCGGGCGGAGCGCGCTTCGAGCTATGGGCGGTGGAGACGGCATCGGCTGAAGCGACGCTTTTGGACCAGACCGTGGCCGGTTCCTACCTGCCCATCGCCAAGGTCGAGATCCGCTCGGAAGATCCCTACCGGGTTCTTCCGCGCACCCGTGCGGACCGGCCGTTTCACGTGGATGTCATCGTTAGCGGCCTGCTCGGCGATCCGGAGGCTCCCGCGTCGTCCAAAAGCGTCACGATGAGCCGTCACGTCCAGTCCTACGGCACCACGGGAACGGGCAGCGATCTGGATCGCAGCCAGGCCACCTTGCTCTCCACTTCCTCCCTCGCCGCCAACGGCACCACCACTTTCACCTACGCCCTGCCTTCGGTCCCGGGGGACGACAAGGCGCGGGGTGAGGAACGCCTCACGATTTCGACCCAGCCGGACGAGTACTTCCCGGAGTCGGTCATGGATTCGCAGTTCATCCAGATCTGGCCGGTGGCCGACGGCGGGATCGGGGGCATTTCCCAAGGACAGGCGATCGGAGCGGAACTGCCGCAACTCACGCTGACCCTGAACGACCTCTACCCCAGCTCCACCACCTTCGCGCAGGTTTACAAGGGCAGGCCACAGGAAGGCGTCACGGGAACCATCGTGCCGGGCTCGACGGTCACGATCGACGATTCGGTCCCGGCCGACCGGGTCGTCACCGTCGACGACTACGGATCGGTCTTCGATTCGGGCGGGCTGTGGACGATGGAGCTGGTCACGCAAACCCCGTTCGGGACGGATCGCCTTGCCTGCGTCAGCTTCACGGTGCACCCGCTCGGCGTGACCCTGGAAACCTGGCGGCAGGCCTACTTCGGCAGCAGCGACAACACCGGAGATGGCGCGGATCTCAACGACTTCGATCACGACGGCATCCCGAACCTCATCGAGTACGCCTTCGCCCTCGATCCGCAGGAAGGCAGCTCCAACCTCCTGCCGGCACCCCATCGATCCGCAAGCGACTGTTCCTTCGACTTCACCGCGCCGGCCGGTATCTCCGATGTTATCTACGGAGCGGAGTGGAGCACGACGCTTCTACCCGAAAGCTGGACATCGATCGCTGACAGCGGTGTGCCGCCGGGGCATCACTTCAGTGTCCCCACCGGCGACAAGCAGAGGCTCTATCTGCGGCTGAAGGTGACGGTGCCGGAGTAACCCACCGGGGCCTGACAGCACGTTCCGAAGGAAGGCGTAGCGACTTGTTCCCATTCCCCATTACGATGAAAACCCTGCTTTCCTGTTCCCTGCTCGGCGTGTGCCTCACATTCGCCACGATCTCGAATGCCCAGGAACCGACAGCGGATCCCAAGGGGGCCTTCGGGCGCAAGATCGTCCTCGGCCCGGACGACAAGGCGGCGTTCGATCCTCCGCCGGCCGATTTCAATATGAGGAGGGACGACATCCCCCACGGGCGGCTGGAGATGGTGGAATACGATTCCAAGAGCGTCGGCACCCGGCGCAAAATGCAGGTCTACACGCCACCCGGCTACACCCGGGAGACGAAGTACCCGGTTCTCTACCTGCTGCACGGCATCGGCGGGGACGAGACGGAGTGGCAGCGCTTCGCGAAGGTCGACGCCCTGCTGGACAACCTGATCGCCGACAAGAAGGCGATGCCGATGATCGTGGTAATGCCGAACGGCCGGGCACAAAAGAACGACCGGGCGGAAGGCGATGTCTTCGCCGCGGCGCCGGCGTTCGGGGCCTTTGAGGCGGATCTCTTCGGCAGCGTGATTCCGACGATCGACGAGCGCTACGCCACGCTCCCCGATCGCGATCACCGCGCGCTTGCCGGCTTGTCGATGGGCGGCGGGCAAACGCTGAACTTCGGCCTCACCCACCTGGACCAATTTGCCTGGCTCGGTGCCTTTTCCGCCGCTCCGAACACCAAGCCCCCCGCCACCCTGGTGCCGGATCCGGCCGCTGCGAAGAAGCACTTGAAGTACTTCCTGATCACCTGCGGCAACCAGGACGGGCTCATCAACATCAGCCAGGGGATGCACGCCTTCCTGAAGGAAAGCAAGGTGCCTCACGTCTGGCACGTCGACGGGCAAGGACACGATGGCGTCCACTGGGCGAGCAGCCTGAACGAGTTCGTCCAGCGGATCTTCCGCTGACCGGCGGGCCGGCCCGAGAATGGATCCCGAATGAACGGGGGAAGGCGGCAGCAGCCGACCGCGGCATTGACGGCGCGGAGGCCAACCGCTTCGCTGGGGCGTGTTGTTGGCCCGTTCCCGGCTGATCTGGTTTCTCTTGCTCGCTAGTGCGCCCGCTGGCCGCGGTGAAGGCCAGGGCACGGAGTATACGGTGACGGCGTTCGAACTCGGTTGTTCGGTCAGCCGCTGGGACCAGGAAGACGGGCTGCCCGACACCCGCTTGCTCGATCTCGTGCAGGCGGCCGACCGCAGCATCTGGGTTGCGACGTTCGGTGGGATCTACCGCTTCGACGGCGTACGGTTCACGCCCTTGCCCTTCCCCCCGGATGATCCGCTCCCCGAGCCCGAGGCCGTCTGGGACCTGATGGTGGACCGCCAGGGTGCGATCTGGGCCGCGACCGGCTACCGGATCTACCGGTTCCCGCCCGATGGCGGACCCGCGCAGCGGTTGGGCGGCGATATCAAGGGTGGCTGCAAGCAATTGCTGGAGCGCGCCGACGGGTCGATCTGGCTGATCACCGCAAACCTCGAGCATCTGTGGGCCTCGCGCTTGGCCGGGGATCGCTTCGAGGACGTTTTTGAGGTTCCCGCGGGCTACTATCCTAGGGACGCACGTGAAGATTCCACTGGAGTCGTCTGGATCTCGCTCACCGACAGCCACCTTTACCGGATGGACGATCGCGGACCGGCGGAAGTCGAGATCCCCGGCGCGGTTTTCCCGGGCGGTTTCGTCCGCCGCCTCGATGGCAGGACACAGTGGATTGGCAGGACCGCGCTTCATGATCCGGGCAAGCCGGATGCACCGGTCGAGGCAAATTTCGGCCCTCCCGATGGCCCGCACCACATCTTGTCCGGCGTCGAGGACGACCACGGCGTGATTTGGTTCGGCACCTGGGGAGAGGGACTCTGGACCAGGCGTCCGGACGGCCGGTTGGCGCGCGTGACGAGCGTGCGGACCCGCCTGCCAAAGGAATGCGATCAGGTCATGCTCGACACCGAGGGCCGGGTGTGGGTCGCCACCGACGGCGGCCTGCTGAGATTCCACCGCGGCGAGTTCCTCCCCTGGCTTGCGATCGGACCCGAGGAGTCGATCCCCGCGGCATCGGTCGCGGAAGACACCGACGGCGGCTTCTGGTTCCTCGCCGGTTCGGGCGCCTTCCGCCAGCAGCCGGGAGGGATAGTGCGCGCACTGCCCGGCCCAAGGGATCGCTTCTACACCCAGCTATCGCCCGCTCCGGATGGCGGTGCATGGTGGATCGGCAATGGCCTCCAGCTGATCCGAACCAAGGAGCAGGAAAGCAACGTCATCCCCGCATTCGATCCTTCCGATCGCATCACCAGTCTCGTCGCGACGTCGGAGGATGGCATTTGGTGTCCGTCCATCCAACGCACGCTCCGCTTGGTCGGAAACTCCATCGAATCCGTGCCTCACCCCGAGACCGGACAATCGTTCACGGTTCGCGGAGCAGTGGCGGCCGCGGACGGCGGGATCCTGATCAGCCCCGAGAGTGGTGGCATCTGGCACTATCGCCATGGCACATGGAACGCCCTGCTCGGGGGAGATGACGCCAAGCGCGTCTTCCCGCTCGTCGTCCCCGGAGCCGACGGAAGGATCTGGGTCCGGACCGGGCCAACCACGGTCGCCTTGCTTGAAAACCAAACGCTCCAGTCCATCCCTTTGGATCTGGGCCGGGAGATCGTTGGACTGGCCGAGGACCTCGACGGGGGACTGTGGATCCAGCAGCGGAACGATGGGGTAAGCTGGCTGCCCGCGGACCACCTCTCCCGCCTCCTGACGGGCGACACCGCCGGCATCTCACCGGTCCGCTTCGGGCGCAACGAAGGCCTGCCTTCGTTGTCCACCACCGGCGACGCGCGCTGCCTGAGCCGCGATTCCTCCGGCCGCATCTGGGCCGCAACGATCCACGGGTTCGCGGCGATCCGGCCGGGCGACTGGCAGGCAAGCCACGAACGCTCGTTGCCGCCTCAGCCGGACATCGGGGAGATCCTTGGAGACGACCAAACGCTCACCCCCGAAGCGGACGGGGTCGAACTCCCGGCAGGCGTCCAGACGTTGCAACTCGGGATGTTCGCCCTGACCCTCGATGATCCCGCCCACACCCGCTACCGCTACCGGCTCGACGGCTTCGACCGCGGCTGGTCCGAAGTCACCGGCCAACAACACGCTCTCTATCGCCGCCTCGCCCCGGGCGACTACGTGTTCCGTTTCAGCGCGGCGAACCGCTTCGGCATCTGGAGCGACGAGAACCCACCGCTCCGCGTCCACGTCGCCCCGCTCTGGTGGCAGCGGCGTTCGATCCAGTGGCTGGGCGTCACCCTGCTTTTCGGCCTCGCGGGCGCCGTCGTGTTCGGGCGCCTCCGCAGCGTGCGCCGGCGGAGCGAGATGCTCAGCGAGTTTTCCCGTCGCTTGCTCGCGACGCAGGAAGACGAACGCAAGCGCATCGCCCACGAGCTCCATGACTCGCTCGGCCAGGACCTGCTCGTCATCAAGAGCCGCCTCGACATCGGCAACTTTGAACCCGCGGCGCTGTCGGGATCGGTGGCCGGTGCCATCCAACAGGTGAAACAGATGTCGCGGGAGTTGCGCCCGGCGCTCATCGACCGCGTCGGCCTGCGCGCCGCGCTGGCGGCGAAACTGGAGGAGGTCTCGGACGCCACCGGCCTGCCCATCGAAGCCGACCTGGGAGAAATCGACGGGCTGCTCGACGACGAATCTTCCCTGAGCCTCTACCGCTTGGTGCAGGAGGCGCTCAACAACATCGTCGCCCACTCCGACGCGAGCGAGGCGCGGATTTCGGCGCAAGCCACCCGGGAGACGCTGGAGTTCCGCATCCAGGACGACGGCCGCGGCTTCAATCCGGACAAGCTACCGCCCTCCAAGGCCGGTGGTCTCGGGTTGCGCGGGATGGCCGAACGCGTGAACCACCTGCGCGGACGTTTCGATTGCCAATCCGCGCCGGGCGAAGGCACCGTCCTGCGCATCCAAATCCCCCTCCACAGGCCATGACCAAACTTCGACTCATCCTGGCCGACGACCATCCCGTTTACCGCCAAGGCCTGCGCATGATCCTCGAGTCCGCCGGAGACCTCGAGATTGTCGCGGAAGCGGGCGATGGCGAGGAGGCGGTCGCGCTGGTGCGCCAACATCAGCCCGACGTGCTGCTCCTGGACGTGTCGATGCCCAAGCTCGACGGCATCGGGGTCGCCCGCTGCTGCCGGGATGAGAAACTCGGCACCCGTCTCGTCTTCCTGACGATGCATCAGGAAGAACAACTGCTGCAAACCGCGCTGCAGTTCGGCGTTCGCGGCTACGTGCTCAAGGAAAGCATCGCCGCGGAAATCGTCGAAGCCGTCCGGGCGGTGGCGCGCGGCGACGAGTATCTCAGCCCGCCGTTGGCGGCCCTGCTGATGAAGCGGGCCCGGGCGAGGTTCGACTTCCAGCGGGAGACGCCGGGCCTCACCGCCCTGACCGGTGCAGAGCGCCGGATCCTGCGGCTCATCGCCAGCGACCGCACCAGCAAGGAGATTGCCAATGATCTCGGCCTCAGCGTGCGCACCGTCGAGAACCACCGTTCGCGCGCCGCGCAGAAGCTCGGCCTCAGCGGCGCGCATAGCCTCGTGAAGTTCGCCTTCGAGCACCGCGATGAGATTTAACCCATCTTCGCCACAGACAGTTCATGGAGGTGCCACAAGAAGCATGGTCCGCCCGAACCGCTTCGAACGAAGTGTTCGTGCGGTTTCCCCTGTCGGCCGTGCCGTCGCAAATCCAGTGGCGGCAGGCCGGCGCGGTCGGCGGGGCGCGCCGCCATTCATGGATTCCTCGAGTTCTGGAACACTTGGCGTGCAAAGAGTTTCGGCACGAGAGTCGTGTCCGCTTCGATGAGAACCTCGTCGATGCCGTAGCCTTCGAAGTCCGTGCCGTAGGCGTCGTCGTGGATCGTGATCTGGACGCCGGAGCCGGCGGTGGCGGGATCAAGCCAGGTGGACAAGTCGAAGCTCACCTCATACGTGGGTTTCAGGGAAAGGCCCCGGTCGCTTCGGCGAAACGAGATCGTCGTGGTATTTCCGCTCACGGTGATCACGCCGAGTGCCTCCGGCGAGGAACTGACCGGACTCAGCGCGGTCAGGAAGGCGAGGCCGTTGCTAATGCCGTCGTGATTCGGGTCCGCATCGATCCCGATGATCGCGGGATCCGTTTCGGCGGGGAACCACGCCTGGATCCACTGATCGTAGGGCCAGACCGGGGCCACGCGATCGAGGGCTTCGTAGGCTCCGAGATCGATGTTCACTCCGCCGATCCGCTTGCTGCCGGCAAGATCGGTGGATTCGGAGTTGAGCGAGTTGTCGCCCTTTTCGAAGACGGGGGAACCGAAGTAAAACCGGAAGTCACCGGCCACCGAGGGTGCGGTGGTCGGATCGAGCTCCTGAATGAAAGCCGGGTCGTTGCCGGGAAGCGTGCCATCGACGTTGGCCGTGCCCACACCGGTCAGGTCGATGAACTCGGCCAGCGTGTTCTGGTAGCTCGTCACGCCAACGGTGGCGTCGCTGATCGAGTGGCTGTCGCTGGTCGCTGCTCCGGTTGCGAGGTTGTTCCAGACGAGCGTGTTCTTCAATGAGCAGGTGCCGCCATTGATCCGCAAGCCGCCGCCGTTGCCCGAGACCCGGTTGCCGGAGAAGGTGGCGTTGATGAAGTCGAAGGTGCCCGCCGGTCCGGTGACGAAGGCGCCGCCACCGTCGTCGGACTTGTTGCCGCTGAAGAGGCAGTTGGTGGACGTCAGGGCGACATTGTAGAGATACAACGCGCCGCCGGTGCTGCCGGTCTGGTTGCCCCTGAATGCGCAGTTGGTGAGCGTCAGGATGGTGCCGTCCGATCCCGCCACGGCACCGCCACTGGCCACGCTGGAGAGTGCCTGGTTCTGCGAGAAGCTCGACCGCAGCGCCACGAGCGAGGACCCGGTATCGAGACGGATCGCACCACCGCCCACTTTCGGGACCGAGGCGGTGTCGGGGCCCGCCGAGTTCTGGTCGAAGAGCGAGTCCTCCACCTGGAGCGTGCCAACGGTGATATAAACTCCGCCTCCGGAGAACCCGCCGGTGTTCCCCGCAACGGTCGCCTCCCGCAGGGTCAGGTTTTCGCGGCTGTAGATTCCGCCCCCGCGTCCGTTCTCGGAATTGATGCTGTCGAAGATCGAGTTGCCGCCGGTGACGATGAGACTGTCGAGAAGAATGGACTGCAGGGTTCCGTCGTCGCTGTCGTCGATGGTGAGAACGCGTCCGTAGCTGCCGTTGATCGTGAGAATGGTGGGATGGCTGACGGGATCCTGACCGGCGAGGCTGCTGCCCCCTGCCGGGAAGCCTCCCCGCAGGTTGACCGTGTTCACGATCGGGAATCCCTCGGTGGCACTCAGCCCATCCCATGGGCTGGCGGGTGAGTAGGTGCCTTCGGCGATCCAGACTTCATCGGGGCGGTCCGCACTGGTGGAGTTCACCAGCGCGAGCGCGGGGTCGAGGGTCGTGAACGCGTCGGTCCAGGACGAGCCGTCATTGGCGCCGGTGGCGCTGGCATCGACATAGACCAGGCCCTGGCGCTCGTAGGCACCGATGTCGACCGCGGCACCGAGGATCCGAGGGTTGCCCGCGGCATCGACGAGATTGCGTGAGTTCACTTCCTCCGACTCTCCCGCGTCGACGAGGGGTGAGAGGGGCGCCACCCGGAGATCACCGGCAGTGGTTGGCGCGGTGGCAGGATCCACCGGGATGAGGAACTGCGGATCATTGGCCGGCAGGGTTCCGTCAAGGTTGCCGTCGCCGGCCGGGAGATCCATGTGTTCAGCCAGGGAGTTGAGGTAGAAAGTAAACGAAGGAACGGAGCCGCCGATCGACGCCGAGGCATCCGCCGCGGATCCGTTGGCGGAGTTGTTCCAGACCACGGTGTTTGTCAGACCAAAGAAACTATTGGCGCCCTGGACATATATGCCTCCACCGTCACCCGAAGCGGCATTGCCGGAGACGGTCGTATTAAACAGGAAGAACGCTTCCGCTCCCGTTCCGCTCGAATCGATGGCACCTCCCGTGCCACCTGCCCGGTTGCCGGAGAACACACTGCTGGCAAAGTCGGCCGTGGTATTGAAGAGGCAGGCCGCTCCCCCGTTGCCCGTTCCTGCGGCCTCATTTCCGGTGAAGAAGGAGGAGAACGCGTCAATGGTCGCGGAATCCATATGCAAGGCTCCACCCGAGCCCGCGCTTTCGTTGGCGCTGAAGCGGCTGGCGTGAACGCTCAAACCCGAATGGTCGGATGCCGCAAGGCCACCTCCGTTGCTCTGCGAGAAATTCTGCTCCACGGTGCAATGCTCGAGGCGAAGATCTTCGGTCGTCACAATCCCTCCGCCTCCACTGCCGTCGTCGGCATAGCCGTCCCGGATCACCAAGCCGTCCAAGAGAACGACGGTTCCCTCGAACTCGTCGGCCCATGCGATTCCGTTGTCGATTCGCACGACGTGGTAGACGTTGTCGCTGGAAATCCCGGGCGAACCGATGTCCCCCGAGAGGATCGTTGGATTCGCCTGAGGATCGCGGGCGGAAAGCGCGGCTCCTCCCGCGGGAAAGCCACCGTAAAGCGACAGGCTGCGTGTGATCGAAAAGCTGTCGCTCCGCAGGGTGCCCGGTGTGTAGGTGCCGGCGGCAATGTAGTAGGTGCCGTCCTTGATCTGTGCGGCGAGGGCTGTGGCCAGGCTCGTGTAGGCATTTGTCCAGGAACTGCCGTCGTCGGCTCCGCTGGCGCTGGCATCCACATAGACCGGTGCCACCGTCTCGATGGCCCCGATGTCGATCACGCTCTGGGCGATGCGTGGGTGCCCATCGGCATCCACCGAATCGAAGGAACTCGCGATCGGGTTGGCCGCGTTGCTGCCCTGATTCACCACCGGGGAATCGAGCGGCACTCCACCAGCCACGTCGTTGAAGCGCGGGTCGTTCGCAGGGTTGGTTCCGTCCAGGTTCCCGGTGCCTCCAAGCGCGGCGGTCGAGGACCCCTCCACCAGCGAGTACGAGACGGCTGAGGTGGCGCCTGCCGACACGCGGTAGTTGGCCCAATCCGGATTCAGGGGAGAGAGCACCTCGTTCCCCCAGATCAGGGTGTTGGCCATTACGAGATCGACGTTCAAGCCGACTGCCAATCCGGCACATTCGGCCCCGGCTTCGTTCCCCGCGATGGTGAGGTTGATCAGTTCTAAGGCGATTGGAAGGACTCCAGCGCCATCGACATGGAGTCCGGCAAAGCTGCCGCCGCTATTGTTTCCGGCAATGACGCAATCAATGAGGGTCGCGGCGTGGCGTAAGATCTCCACACTTGCGCCGCTTCCAATGCTTTCACTGAAACTTGAGTTGTCGGCAAATCGGGAGTGGTGAACGGTAAACGGAAAAAAGGACAAGGCATCGACATGCAGCGCGGAGCCAGTCCCCTGAGTCTCGTTGTTCTCGAAAGTGCAAAAATCAAAGAGGGCTCCGAAAATGGGGGTGAGTGCCGCGACGGCCCCGCCGCCGCCCTCCGCGTAATTTTCCAAGAATCGCACATTCACGATGCGAGGACTGGCGTTGTCGAGGAGCAGGCCGCCCCCGTAAGTCCCGTCGGTCGTGCTGGCATCGTCCGCATGTCCGTGGCGGACGATGAAGCCGTCCAACGTCGTGGCCGAACTCGCGTTCACGATCCTCACTACGTGATGGGCGTCACCGGAACTCTCATAGCCGTTGTTATCGATATCCCCGCTGAGAATGGCGCGGTTCAGCTCGAGGTTGCGCTGCGAAAGGTCGGTCTCGCCGCCCGCGAAGCCGCCGTAGAGGGCCACGAAGTCGCCGAGGACAAACGAGGCGGAGCGATTGGTGCCGGAGTCGGTCTTGTAGGTCCCGTCGGCCACCCAGATCTCGTAGTAGGCGGTGGGAACCATGGTGCCCAGCGCATCCTGAAGGGACGTGTAGGCGTCTGTCCATGAGGTGCCGTCATTGGCTCCGGTTGCCGAGGCGTCCACGTAGATCCGGATCTTCGAGACGGTCACCGTGCGGGTCGCGGTGCTCGTTTGCGCCCAGGCATCGGTCGCGCTGTAGGTAATCGTGTAGGAATTCGGCACGCTGGTGTCCACGCTTCCGACGCCGCTGACATTCACCGTGAGGCTCTGGCCACCCCCGTCGGTCGCAGTGGCTCCCGCATCCGTGTAGGTACTGAGGTAGGGAACCGTCACACTCGTGCTTCCGGTCACCGTGATGGTGGGAGGATCCGGCAATTCGACGATCAGGTTCCGGAGCGCACTGCTCGTCCGTCCCCAGCGATCGGTGGCGCTGTAGATGATCTGGTAAGGCCCGGGGATGCTGGTGTCGACGGCGTCGAGACCGCTCACGTTGACCGTGAGGCTCAGGCCACCTTCGCCGGTCGCGGTGGCTCCAGCATCCGTGTAGGTGCTGAGGTAGGGAATCGCCAGGGGGGAGCTTCCGTTCACCGTGACGGTGGGTGGAGCCGGCAACTCGACGGTCACGTATCGGATCGCGCTGCTCGTCCGTCCCCAGCGATCGGTGGCGCTGTAGGTGATCTGATAAACGCCGGGCGTGCTGGTGTCCACGTTTCCGACTCCGCTCGCGTTGACCGTGAGGCTTTCTCCAAGGCCGTCGACGGCCGTCGCACCGGCATCGGTGTAGGTGCTCAGATAAGCAATCGTGACATTGCCACCGTTGATGGTGATCGCCGGAGGATTATTCACAAAGATGGAGCCTTTTAGGTAGACGATTTCGCCATTCCGGTCGTCCCGTTCCCCCGTAAAGGATTGGAGGTTTACAATCCCGGGGTGGACATAGCTGCCGCCGCCGCCTCCCTGGTGCGCGGCGGACGAACCTCCATCGCTCCCGGATCCACCGCCGGAGTATCCGCCGCCACCACCACCTCCGGTCACCGTGCTGGACGCCGACGAACCCGCCCCGCCTCCGCAACCCCATCCACCTTGCACGCCATCGGTGCCGGCCTCGCCTCCGAGGCCACCGTTCGGCGAGCCCGCTCGTCCTCTCCGGGCGGCAGCAGCAGGTGATCCATCGCTCAGCCATCCCCCTCCGCCCGCACCGCCGCCGCCCTGGCCATCGACCCCTCCGCTGGTGGTGTCGGTGTCCTGCCCGGCGGTTCCCGTCTGGCCATCCCCGCCACTCCTGTAATTGATGTCCAGCCCCGTCCAATCCTTGACCGCACCCCCGCCACCGCCGGCAATGACAAGCGGCACCCAGGTGCTTCCGGGATCGGGGGACTTGTAGAGGATTCCCGAGCCTCCGCCGCCACCCGCTCCCCTGGATTCAAGCCAGGCGGGGGAAATGCTCTGTCCCTTGACTCCAGGCAAGAAGCGCAACTGGCCACCTGGTTGGACAACATCACCCGGTTCGTAGCCGATCTGGATGAGCCCGTAGATCTGGGCGCCGGCGCCGCCCTTGGCATCAACAGGATCGACCGTGCCCCCGTCCGCTCCCTCGACAAGAAAACTGAGATACTCCGGCCACTGGTCGGTCGGGATGTCATAGGTATAGCCCGACGCACTTCGCGGGTTGTTGGCATCGATGCCTTGGGCTTGGAGCGTGATTTCAACGCCCGAGTCTCCCGGGAGGTTCTCGGCCGGCGCGGTTGATGCGAGTGCCAGCACGGCAAGTGCGTGGCAGATGAATTTTTTGAGCGGCTTCATGGAGTGGATTCGAGTTGAGAAGAGCGGATGCAATGGATCGGGCGATCAGGTGCTTTCACTGAGGAGCGCGCGCAGGAAGCCGGTGGGCGGGGTGTCGTCGTCGAGGAGGAAGGTCCGGTATTCCCAGTCGGGCGTAGCGTCGCCGTCGATGTCGCGGAGGGCAGGCAGGCCGGCGGAGTCGGCAGGTACGAGTTCGAGGACCGGCTTGGTCCAGTCCTGGAGATTGCCGCTGCCCTGCATCGTGTATCTCAGGTCATCGGACAAAAGGATGGCCACCGGGCTGGGGCTGCCGCTGAAGACGGCGCCCCTCCGCACCGGAAGCGTGAATGCGAAGCGCGGCCCGTTCCCTCCATCGACGAAGCGATAGCGGCGCTTGCCTTCATCGCTGCCATCACCGAACGGATCGGTGTCGAAGGCGAAGTGCTCCCGGTTCTGCTGGCCGTCGTGGTTCGGATCGGCGTAGCGGCCTTGATCCATGCTGGAGATGAGGCCCATGCGAAGTGCCCAGCCCTGGTAGGTATTGGTGATGGTGACTGCCAGCAGGGTGCCGTCGGCGCCGGTCGCTCCCGGGATGAAGATGAAGTCGTTGTCGAAGCTGCCGGTTTGCGTTCCGTTCTTGGTGAGAACCCCCGCCGCGTAGAGCTGGCGCAGGACGCCCTCGAATGAGGGAGCGTCGGATTCGCCGTCCGTGGTTCCATCGTCGGTCCAGGTCTTGCCGTCCCCTGTGGTATCGCTCCATTCCGACCAGAGCCGCATGCCGAATCCGCCGCCGCTCGTGTCCGAGGTCAACCGACCGCCCGTGGCAATGTCGATGTGGACGGTGTGGGTGACCCCCGCCGGCGCATCGCCGTATCCGTCATAGACCCAGCTCGCGGGGAAGGTGACGTGCCCGGCTGATCCGATCCTGAGCGTCGAGTTCACCGAGCGCGGGGTGAAGTCGCCGGAATCGAAACCCAACTCGAGTTCCCCGGCGGACAGGGTGAGGCTGCCGTTCACGGTCAGGGAAGTGACCGCGCCTTCCTTCGAGGCCACTTCAATGATGGAGGCGGCGGTCATGGCATGCCCGGCGACGATGGTCGCGGCGTGGGTGCCGTCCTTGGTCACGGGAACGACCCCGAGGTCCCAGTTCGCTCCGGTGTCATAATCGCCGCTGGCCACCGACTGGATCGCGGTGAGGTAGCGATTCTCATAGGCGCCGATATCCACGGCGGCGCCCCAGTTCCTCTGAAATCCGCTTCCGCGCTGGTCGGTGACGAATGCGAGCGAGGTGTCGGGATCGATGGGGATCAGGGCATTGTCCCCGGCGTCCAGGGCCGGGCTTCCCGATTTCAGGGCGAGGGTCCGGGTGAGCCCACCGTTGTCGGCGAGGTCGGCGAGATCGATCACGCTGCTGCTGTCGACGTCTTCGAAGACCGATGCCGCGGCCACGCCGGTGATGTCGCTCAGCACGAAGCCGCTGCCGCCGGTGGCGTCGCCGATGAGGTTGTGTCCCTGCGAGGTCAGCGCCGCAGTGCCGGAAACATCCGGATACAGTCCGCCAGCGGAGATGCTGTTGCCGGCGATGATGCAGTTGCCGAGCGTGACGGTCCCGTTGATGTAGTTCAGCCCGCCACCGCGGACGCCAGCAGCGCTTGGTGTGCCGGAGAGGGCATTGGCTACCACGGTGCTGTTGACCATGTCGAGCGTTCCGGGGCTATCGATTCCACCGCCGGTCCCGAGCACGCCCGTCGCGGCGGTGGCGTTGCAGTGGTTGCCGGCCACCGTGCTGTTGAGGATGGTCGCACTGTGGCCCGAGTCATTGAACAATCCGCCGCCCGTCACCTTGGCGATGGAACTGGTGGTGGTGACATCGATGACGTTGCCGGAGATCTCCCCGCTGAGAAAGGTCAGCGCGCCCCCGTTGAAAATGCCGCCCCCGCGGCAGGTGGGCGCCAGGTGGTCGATCACGATCGTATTCCCCGCCACCCGGCTGTTGCGAAAGCTCGCGGTGCCGCCACCTATGTTGCAAACCCCACCGCCAATCATCAGGGCCGTGTCCGCATCGATGGTTTCCAGGGAGTTGTTCTCCACCACGCTGTCAGTGAAAGTCAGGGTGCCCTCGCTGTAGATCCCGCCCCCGTAAAGCAGGGCATCGACACCGGTGATCACCAAGCCGGTCTGGTCGACTCTCGCACGGTTTCCCGAGATGACCGAGCCGTTGCGGATGGTGAGGGCCCCCGTCGCATGGATTCCCGCTCCGGAGGCGGTTCCCGGCACGTTGACGAAGGTCTTCGAGAGCAACTCGTTCTCGGTGACCGTGCAACCGTCCAGCACCGCGGAACCACCCAATGTGCCGACCGTGAAGAGTCCGCCACCCCGGGTGGCGCAGGCCTTGACGGTGCCGTTGTGAATGCCCTCGCAAAAGTTGTTGCTGAGCACCGTGTTGGTGAGGCTGAGCGTTCCTTCGTTGTAGATCCCGCCGCCGAAGCACGTCGGCCCCGCCTGATAGGTGTATCCCCGACACCAGTTGCCGGAGATGTTGCTGTTGGTCACGGTGAGGGTGCCCGTGTTGAAGATTCCCCCGCCATCGAGCCTGGCGTTGTCCGTGCTCATTTCCTCCGCCCGGCAGTTCACGATGCTCACCGCATCGAGGGTCAGCGTGCCGAGGTTCAGGATTCCTCCACCCATCTTTCCCCAGGGCTCCTCGTGCGTGACCACCTGATTCTTGCCGTTCGCGATCGTCAGGCCCTCGATCTCCGCCACCGTCGCCTTCCACACGACGAATCCGCGGTAAAATCCGCCACCATCGATCGTCAGCTCGTCCGCGCCGGGGCCGTTGATGACGGTGTGCCCCGTGTCGAGGATCAGCTGGGTGGTCAGGCTGATCGTGCGCGGCGTGCTGAAGAAGGCGGCGTCGAAGTTGATCGTGTCGACGGGATCGCCGCTGGCATTGGCATCGGCCACCGCCTGGCGCAGCGAGCCGGCCCCGGAGTCGTCGGCATTGGTGACGGTGAAGGTGGCCGCAGGGGTCGGCAGCGTGGCGATCGCGGAGATCACGATGGCCGTGAAGAGGGTTCGGGAAGTTTTCATGGGGAGGACCGGGTTCCGTAAGCTGCCATCGACACTAGCCCCCAACCGCGGTTTCCGGCCAGAGAGGCACCCACTCATGCGGCTGAGTGGAACTACCCAGTGATCGCCTGAGTAGGACCACCCATAAGTCTGAGTAACCGCCCGGGTGGCGTGGCGACCCAGGCTCCGGCACAGTTCCCGTGAATGAGCTCCGGTTCGCCCCATGCCACCCGCATCCCGCACGACCATGTCTTGCTGGTCGATGACCACGCGGGCTTCCGGCGGGTGGTGGCCGAGTTGCTCGGCCTGCGCGACGGCTCCTTCCACGAAGCCTCGGACGGGAAGGAAGCGATGGATTACTGCCACCAGGTCCGGGGCGCACCCGATCTGATCCTCATGGACCTGGACATGCCGGTGATGGACGGGCTTGCCGCCACCCGGGCGATCCTGCGCGACTCGCCGTCGGCCCGGATCGTGATCCTGACCCAGCACGACGACCCGCGTCTGCGCCAGGCGGCGCTCGAGGCCGGCGCCTGTGTCTTCCATTCGAAACTGGCCCTCTCCGAGCTTCCCGGAATCCTCTCGACCCTGCCTCCGCACCGGCCCGAATGACCCGACGCGGTTAGGCCAGGCCCGGAATGGTCCGCCCGATCAGGGTTCCTCCGCATCATCGGGATCGGGCGCAGCGGCCTCCCCCTGCCCGCCCTCCTTCACCCGCGTGAAGAACTCGCGGCCATTGATCTCGGCAATGCCGTCGGAGAGCGCGACCGAGTAGCGGTCCTTGCCATCGAACTTCAGGACGGCGAAGGGCTGGGCGTCGAGAGCCGCGTTGTCGAACCTGGACTCGATGACGATCTGTGACTCGGTTTCCCCGAGGATCCGGTAGGTGAATCCGGTGGTCGACTCCGCCAGCGCCAGCTCAGCGCCCTCCTTCGTCGGCACCTTCATCGGGTCCATCCGCAGGCTACCGGACCCGTCCGGCTTGAAGGTGACCGTGGCCCGGCCGAACATCAGGCCGATCATCTTCCGCTGGAACTCATCCAGCTTGGCGTGCTCGTCGAGATAGGCCCGGGTGGCCTCGCCGTCGGAACGCCAGGAACCATGGAGGGCGGAGGGTTTGTCGTCCGCACGGGCGACCTGCACCAGGCAGGCGAAACAAAAGAAGCGGAGCATCGTCATGGGTCGGGGTCGTCAGGGCTCGGCCGGGCGCTGCGGGCGGATCCCCGCGTCACCAACGTTCGGTCACGATTTCGATTCAATCCCCCCGGCTGGCGGGCGTCAATTACTCCAGGTCGGACTACGATGGATCTAGTTGTTGCGCTTCGGTTGAGCCTTCCCGCGTTCTGACGAACGTGCCTACGGATCAACGGTGCGCTGCGGTCTTTCCAGGTTATGCCGTAGGCGCGCTGGTGACAGCGCGGAGGTTAGCCGCAGGTCGCGATCCCAGCTTTCCGCGTTCCAACGAACGCGCCTACGGAGGGAACTGCCGGGCAAAACACCCGCCAAAGAGTTAGATGCCGCCTCGATCTAACTTTTTGACTCCCAGTCGAAAGCCTCCATTTTCGCCGCGGCCCAAGGCCAAAACACCAACCAATACAATCAATATCGATTAACTGATCATCTTTGAAAACGACAGACAGATGTTGCCTCTATCCCTTCTGCCATGCCGGTTCATCGCTCCCGCGATTTCTCTCTTTTGTTTCAAAATGTCGCCCGCATCCCGCGGCGACGAAAAGCCCGGCAGCGAACCCGCTGCCGAAATCAGCCCGGGCCTCGTCAAGGCCGCGCGGATTGCCGAATCCAACGCCCGTTCCAGGCCCACCCACTATTGCTGGCGCTACGTAAAACGCGCACTGCTTGCCGCCAAGGTGGTCGATAGTTATCCGGACGGCGTCTCCGCCAAGTATGCCGGCTCGGTGCTGACCCGCGACTTCGGCTTCGTGAAGCTCGACGAGGTCAAGAAGCCCGAGGATGCCCCGGTCGGCGCGGTGCTGGTCTACGGCGGCGCGGGCCACGGCCACATCGAGTTCCGCACCGAAAAGGGCTACGTCAGCGACTTCAAGACCGCGAATCACTCGAAGCGCCCGCTGACCGGCGTCTACGTGAAGCTCGAGGAGCCGGAGCCCGTCGATGAGCCCGCTCTCGCCTGGAACGATGCCCTGGGAGCCCTGGAGACCGAGTGGGAATCGCTGCGGGAACGCTGGGACGGCAGGATCCCGGGATGCTTCCCGCGGTTCCAATCCCACCGCCACGGATCCGCACTTTGATCGAACAGGTCTCCGCCTTCCCGTTCATCGGATCATTCTCCGCTACCGACCCGGCCTCCCCGACTGCGGGGCCAATGGAGCAATCGCGGATTGAAGCGGGGGCGGGGACTTTTCATCCTCGCCCCTGCATGAAGCTTCACCTGGAACCTGCCGAGGAATCGGAACTCCTGGATTCGATCCAGCGCTTTCTCTCCGAAGAGCTGGAACTCGATGCCAGCGAACTCCAGGCGAGGATGCTGCTCGGCTACATCGCCGGGGAGATCGCTCCCTTTGCCTACAACCAGGGGGTCGCGGACGCGAAGCGCCACTTCCAGCAGGCGAACGAGGAGTTGGACGGCACCTGCTTCGAACAAGGATTGACCTACTGGGACAGCTCCGGAAGGCATGGGAAACACGTACGGAGAAAGCCGTAGATCCCGTCGCGACTTCGCCATCCGGCAAAAGCCCCGCACTTCCTTGCTGTTGGAGCTATCGATGGTGATCGGGGCGCAGCCGTCCACCACCACGGCCGTAGCGCCGGCCCCGGCATCGAGCCCAGTTCGCCCCCCCTTCTCCCCGGTTCAGAGGATAGCCGGATGCGGAACGTTCGCCAAAGCTGGCGGATCCGCATGAAACCACTGCTTCTCCCCTCGATCCTCGCCGCGCTGCTGTCACCCGCCCTCGCCCAGGGGTCCTGGCAGGACATTTCCGCCAGCGTCCCGGGCACCTTCACCGGAACCAACAACATGGGTCCACTGCTGGCCCATGGCAGCGAACTTTATCTGCTCGGTGCGACCGGTATCTACCGCTCGTCCGACGGCGGCGACACCTTCACCGCGCTCAACACCGTCGCAGGGACCGGCAGCTACGACCTCGGGATCGCCTCGCTGAACTTCGTCGAGGCCGCCGGCGGCTACATCTACGTCGGCAGGGATCCCGGCAGCCTGGCCAACAACAACGGCTACACGCCGATGCACCGCCTGAGCCCGGGGGACACGCAGTGGACTCAGGCGTCGCAGACCTACCTGCCGGACAGCGCCACGGGCGACACGGTGGAGGGAATCGCCTACGATGCGACCACCGGCA
>NZ_JACZFQ010000055.1 GCF_014904755.1 Neoluteolibacter marinus | reverse complement strand
CCTCCCTGTCCATCCTCAGCCCCGCCGCCGATGGCGGCGTCTACTTCACCGAAGACCAGGGAGACAACTGGACCCGCATTCCCGGATCCCCCAAGGGCCAGCACGGCAACCTGGCGATGGCAGGCGATCGCCTGATCCTCGCCTCCAGCGGCCCGGCGGTCGCGGACCAGGGCACCTACTTCAAGGATCCCGGTCAGGACTTCCGCTTCATCGGCAAGTTCCTCGGCGAGTCCTATGACATCCGTACCAACGGCTCCCTGCTCTTCGCCGGCTACAAGAAGAACTTCTACTTCTCCGCCACGCGGGGCATCACCTGGGATGCGATCGACGCCACCGGCATTTCGCCCGACTTCGAGGCGCGGCGGCTGGAGGCCTCCACCGACACCTTGTACCTGGTGGGCAACACCAGCGGCACGCCGACGCTCTACCGCCGGCCGCTGTCATCGCTGGACCTGAACACGTCAACCCAGCTGGCGATCGAACCCTTCGCCGGGCAGGTCTCGCCCCGTTACGCGAACAGCGGCACCGTGCATTCCTTCGCCGCGCTCGCCGGAGGAGAAAACCTCGCCTACCAATGGAAATTCAACGGCGCCCCGATCGCCGGCGCCACGGCGGAAACACTCAATTTCACCGTGACCGCTTCCGGCACCCTCAGCCTCGACGTCACCGGCGACCACGGCACGGCCAGCGCTGCCAACCCGCTGGCCTTCGAGGTCATTCCCGCCGCGCCCGGCTTCCAGGACACGACCTTCGGTGAGACCACCCCCGTCTTGAACGGCACCACTTCCATCGCCGCCTACCCCGACGGCCGGCTGTTCGCGATCCAGGCCCCGAAGGCCTATCTCTTCGATGCCGGTGGCACCAAGCTCGCCGAGCGGGCGACGGTCGGCGACGCGAAGCTGCGCCGCGGCTTTCTCGATGCCGCCGGCCGGCTGGTCGTGTGGGGCGACTACACCCTGATGCGGCTCGATCCCGGCACGCTGGCCGATGACGCCAGTTTCACACCGGTGGTCTTCACCCGCAACGCGGCCAGCCAGACGCCGAGGATCACCCACGTGGTCGAGCTGCCCGGCCAAGGCTACCTCACCGCCACCTACGACCAGACGCTACACAACGGTCAGCCGCTGCCCGCGGTCGCCCTGTTCGACTACGACGGCGCGAGGGTCGCCGGTTTCGCCAGTCCCTTCGTCAATTCCTCGCCGAGCTACGCGCCGAAGGCCACCCGGCTCGGCATCACCCCCGACGGCAAGATCCTGGTCGAAATCGCCACCGCCAACTGGGCTGACGCGACTTCCACCGGTGCCGGCCCGCTGGCCCGCCTCAACTCCGACGGCACGCGCGACGCGGCCTTCGCGATTCGCGACGACATCCCCTACGTTTATCGTACCATCCGCAAGTTTTCCATCCAGCCCGACGGCAAGATCCTCTACGCGACCAGCACCAACGACCGGATGCCGAAACGTCTCCACACCGACGGCACCTACGACGCGGACTTCAACGCCGCCAACGTCCTCTTTGAAAGCTCGATCCACGGTTTCCTGCCGCAGTCGAACGACGCGATCCTGGTTTACGGTGCCTTCGAGGCTTTCGGCGGCGACCCGGCCCTCGGTCACGCCCGCCTGACCGGCAGCGGCACCCTGGATGCCAGCTACGACGCCACCGCGGGCTTCAAGAACATCAACACCGAGAAGGCGGTCAACGACGCCGTGCTCGCCGACGGCGGCAACAAGGCTTTCTATGTCCCGGACTCCGGGGACTTCCGCGGCACCCCGCACAGCGGCATCGTCCGGGTCTTCGCCGGCCATGGCGCGACCGATCCCTTCGAAAGCTACCTGGTGGATGCCGGCGTCCCCCCGAACCTCCGTGGCGCGGAGGACGACGCTGACGGCGACGGAATCGCCAACCTGCTGGAGTTCGCCTATGGCAGCCATCCCGCCGACCCCGGCGACCGGCCGCTGGTTTCGGAGAATGAAGGCAGCTTGACCGGCGCCGAGATCAACGCCCTGTCCCCGGCCGCCGGAATCGATCCCGGCGCCCGGCACTACGTCACCTGGATCCGCCTGCCAAAGGATCCGCACGGGGTCACGCTGGTCATCGAGGCCGGCACCGATCTTGCCAATCTCGGTGACGGCTCCGCGACGCTGGTGGCATTCGGGGATGCCATCGACGAAGGCGACACCCTGCTGCAGGCCTACTATTTGTTAGAGGACAGCAACACCGTTCCGGCCGCCTTCTGGAGGATCTCGGCAAGCCGGGATTGAAGGTACTTCCGGAAGAAGCGCAAATCACCGCTGGACTGGACTACTCGACCTCGACCGAGCGGACGACGACGTAGAACGAGGAGCTGAATTCGGAAGTCGGGATCTCGATCCTGCAGTTCTTCACCGAGTCATTGCCGCTCGTCGTCGTTTGCGCGCCGGCGACAGGCGTGAAGCTGGTCAGGCCATCGCCGGTTTCAACCGAGTAGCCGGCGTCGGCCATGCCTTCGGCCCAGGGGAACTCGATGGTGAAATGGGTTTCGGTCCTATCGGCAATGCTGCACGGATTGATCGTGGGGCAGCAGGGCGGGGTCGCGTGGCAGTATTCCTGGAAGTTGGTCAGGCGGTCCTCGTCCGGATCGGCATCCTTGCCCGAGATCGAGGGATCGAGCCGGTCGGCCGCGGAGAAGTTGTCGATACTCCAGTCCTCGTAGCTGGCGTAAGTCGTGAGCTCCGGGGTGATGCTGACCGTGGTTGCCGTGTAGCTCGGATTGAACTTCAGGCGGCCACCGGTCTGGCTGTGGTCGATGAAGTCGTACTCGCCACCAAGCGAGCTGGCGGAGGAGACCACCGGGTAGGAGCTGCCGAGCGAGGGCGCGGTGGAGAAGGTGGGAACCAGGGTGCCGCCGACGGTGACGTTGCCGTCGACGTTGAAGGTCGGCTGGCTGGGCACCGGATCGGCCAGGTCGAAGGTCTGGCGGGTGCTGCTCGAGTACTGCATCGATCCGGTGACGGTGCTGTTCTGCACTCCCTGGATCACCGCGTTGTCGAGACCGGTGATGTTGCCGTTGATCGTGCCGCCCACGGAAGCAAGGGTGCCGCCGTCGAGGTTCAGGTCCGGGCAGTTGAAGGTGCCTCCTACCAGCAGCGTGCCGCCGCCGGTAACGGTCAGCGCCGGATTGGTCTGGCCGTCGTCCGGCGCGAAGGAGGCGCCGCCATCGACGAGGCTCACGCTCGTCGAACTTCCCCCGCTCCAACTCACGCCGTCGGTGAGGTGGACCAGCGTCCGCGGGAAGGTGATCGCGGCTCCGGACTGGACGGACCAGCTGCCCTGGCCCGACAGGACGCCGTTGACGTCGAGATCGGACGGGCGGCGGAAGTCGAGGGTGCCGCTGGCAACGTGAACCGAACCCGGGTTGCGGAAGTCGAGATGGACGATCGAGGTGCCGGTGTAGGAATGGTTCAGCGATCCCTCGTTGAGCATGTCGGCGGGATCGGTGGAAGCCAGGTTGCTGTTGCTGAGCGTCGAGGGACCCTGCATTTCCCAGGATCCGCTGTTGCGGATGAAGGACGCGGGATCGCTGGCCAGCGCGGCTTTCTGCTCCAGGTTCATCTTCTGGATCAAGTTCCCCACCAGCTTCCGTTGGCCTGAGTTCTCGAGGATCAGCTTGCCGTTGTTGATGAAACCGCTGGAGCTCGGGCCGGGCGTGTAGGGAGCGGTGATGCTGCCGGTCCGCCAGTGGAAGATGCCGCTGTTGGCGAGATCGGCCGAGGGCGAGGTGATGAGCCCGTTGTAGAGCCAAAAGCCGGTGCTCGCCACGGGGTCCGACACCGGATCGCCGACGGCGAAGAGCAGGAAGTTGTCGCTGACGATCTCAACCTGGAGCCCGGAGGCACCGGCTTCAACTTCCCCGTTGCCGGTGAAGCTCAATTCGCCGCCATTGGCGTCGTACTGCGAACCCCACAACCGCACCAGCGATCCGGAGGCCACGGCACTGACCGTCCCGGCGAAGGTCGTCGACGGCTGGCTCAGGGTGAGGCGGCCCTGGCTGGCCTTGAGGGTGCCGCCCGGCTCGTTGCGGACCTCGGCGGCGATCTCGTAGGCATCGGCGGCCAGCTCCGGGTTGTAGTCGACGGTGCCGTTGTTGATGAGGAAGCCGCCGTTGAACGGGGACAGGCGGGTGAAGCTTCCCGACAGTTCGAGCGTGCCGGAGTTCTCGAACTCGGTGCCGATGCGGAAGCTGGTCGCGGAGAAGGTGCCCGGGTTCTGCGTGTAGACATCGAACAGCGGGTTGCCGCTGCTGGTCATGCTGCCGGAATTGACGAAAGAGGCCGACAGCGGGTTGCCGGTGGCGGTGCCGAAGGTCTCGGAGCCCGAAAAGCGGAGGTTGCCAAGATTGGTGAGCGTCTTGCCGGAGGCGATGGAGAGGTCGCCGGCCTCGTAGCCGGGCGCGGTGGAGAGATTGAGGCTGAGGTCTTCCTCGACGTCGTACGAGCGCACCTGGTCAACGAAGCCCGAGCCGGAAATCTCGGCCAGGCCGGCGAAGCTGCGTTCCGGGGTGCCGCCGACGCTGCTGGTCAGGCGCAGCAGGCCGTTGGCGGTGACCGAGCCGCCCTTGAACTGCTGGACCCTGCCGGAGATGCTGAGTTCCGCCCCGGCGCCGACCTCGATCGCCCCCGAGACTTGCTCGAGGTCACCGGCGATCTCGGACGTGTTGGTCGGGTCGTCCTTGCGGATGGTGCCGGTATTGAGGACCGAGGAGGACGAGGTGATGTCCCCGGAAGGCCCGAGCTGCAGCATGCCGGCATTGGCGAAATTGCTCAGGGCGATGCCGTTGGAGGTCAGGGTGACCTCACCGTTCGCGCTGTTGAGGAAGGTGGCGGAAACCGGCCGGCCGGCGAGCATCAGGGCGCCATCGTTCTGGAAGCCGGTGGCGCCCTCGAGGGTGGTGCGGATCCCGTTGTTCGACCCCTTGAAGGTCACCAGTCCGTCCGCGCGGATCGTCCCGATCCGCTGGCCGACCAGGCTGTTCTCGAATTCCGATGCCGACAACACGGTGATCGTGGAGCCGAGGTCGAAGGGCACCTTGCAGGTGATCGACAGCACCGTGGCCGAGTTGGTGCTGAGGACCACCGGCTCGATGTCGCCGTGGGTGAGGATCCGCACCTGGTCTCCGGATCCCGGCACCGAATTGCTGTCCCAGTTTTTGTCGGCGAAGAAGGAGGTGTTGGGCTCGCCATTGAGGGTGGCCTCGTTGTCCCAGGTGACAATGGCTGCCGGGAGGGGAGAAAGGCTGACGAGTCCCCAGAAGGTGAGAGGGCATTTCATAGGGCGGTCGCAGGGAAACATCCATGGGCTGTTGGAACAACCGGGAACTGGTGCAGCGGCTTCCCGCCAGATGTGCCGCACCCCGGCAAGCAAAACGCGGCTCCCGCATGGGAGCCGCGCCTTCAGTTCGCGGATGATATCAACTCAGCTCACTCGAAGAGCTCGCCGAGATGGATCAGCTGGGTTTCCCCGTTGGAGTCATCGACGCCGTCGTTGTCGGTCACGATGACCGCGTCACCGTCCGGCAGGACCATGAAGCCCTCGACCTTCTCAATCACCAGGCCCTTCGCTGCCTCGAGGGCCGGCATCAGGTCGGTGACGGGTTCCTTGCTCACGACCGGGAAGCCCGGGTCTGTTCCCAGCGGCGCTTCGGCGAGCGGCGTCAGGCCGGCCACCGTGAAGCGGTAGATGCGCTTGATGCGCGCATCGGGACCCGCCTGGTTGTCGCGCTCGACCACGGCGAAGTTGTCGTCGCCGAGCGCCACGATTTCCGACAGTCCGACCCAGCCGCCGTTGGGCGACTCGCGGGCATCGAGCGGATAGTAGTAGAAGCTCCACTCGCCGGTCGCGACCTGGTAGCGGCCGATGCGAACCAGGCCGGCGGGGTCACGGCCGAGCGAGGGATCCTCGACGGCCCACTCGCGCTGGAAGCAAGCGTAGAGCACTTCATCGCTGCCGGATCCGACCGTGGCCACCCCTTCAAAGCCGAAGCGGCGCTGGCGGGCATTGGTGTCGGCCGGGAGACCGATCACGTCCAGGATCACGCCGCTGTCGTCGATCTTGAAGATCCAGTTGAGCGAGGTGATCGGGCGCGCGGCGTCGCCGTGGGTTCCCGAACCTTCCGAGGCCAGCCAGAAGTAGCCGTCTTCACTGCGGGCGAGGCCTTCGGGATCGATGTTGATCGTGCCGTCGTCGTTGCGCAGGCCGGCCGGATCGAGTTCCGGGTTGTCCAGTGCGGCGGCTTCGGCGGCGGCCAGAAAGACCCCGTTCGGGTCGGTGATCCGGATCTCGCCGTCGATCACGGCCGGCGTGGTCGAGACGTCCATCGCGAAGATGCGGTTCTTCTTGTAGAAGCTGTCCTCGACACTCCAGCCGCGGCCGTTGTGGAGCGGATCGGCCGCCAGCGCGGACTGGGCGGCCCATGGGATCGGCGAGCCGTCCGGGCGGTCGGTGGAAACGATCGTCGGGTAGGAGGGCTCGTCGAAGCCGTTGCGGTAGATCGTGACCACCGCGCGGAAGCCGTCGCCGCGGCTGTCGTTCTCGCTGGCCGAAACCAGCAGGCCACGGTGCGGGATGGCGACCAGGCCTTCCGGGCCGAGACCGGCGGGCAGGACCTGCTTGAAGACCGGCTCACCCGAGGCATCGAGCGAATAGACCGAGACCACGCTCGAGCGCTCCGAGCCGACGAAGACCAGCTTCTCGGGTCCGAAGCGGGCGTATTCGATCGCCTCCGGTTCGTTGCCCTTGTTCTCCGAGCGATCTTCGGGGTAGTGGCCGATCCGGGCCATCCGCTGGTCGACGCTGTTGCCCGAGCTGAAGGTCACGCCGCCATTGGGGCTGAAGAAGGAGAAGCCGCGGCTGCCGCCGTAGAGGTCACCTTCATCCGCAGTGCCGAGGGTCCAGCCGTCGATCCAGGTGATCGCGTCCGGCTCGCGCGGAATCGCGACGAGCGACCCGGTCTGGTCGATCACATCGTCCTCGGTGGCGTCGATGCCGTCGAGGTCGATGGTGCCGGCCGGGAAGTGCTTGATCACCTTGCCGCTGCGCAGGTTGACCAGCACGATGTGGTTGTTTTCCTGCATCGACACCGCCGCGATGTTGGCCTGGTTGATGTCGACGAACTCCGGCTCGGGGTCTTCGGGGAAAAGTTCCGCCAGACCGGTCAGCTCGACATCGCGGGTCGTCCACTTTCCGGGATGGCCCTTGAGATCGACGATCACCAGACGGCCCGGCGGGTTGCCAGGCTGGCCGGGTTCGCCTTCGCCGAGGTCCTCGTCGCGCTCGTTCTCGATGATCACCGCCGCGTAGCGCTGGTCGGGGCTGATCGCGACCGAGTCCGGCTGACCGCCGAGATCGATGACCGCGACGCGCTCGCGCTTGTCGATGTCGATGACCTCGAGCTGGCCGGCCGGCGCCGTGTAGGTGCCGTCGGTGACCACGGCGGCGAGCGCGTAGCGCCCGGCCACACCAACCGAAGTGGGTTCGCCCTCGACCGGGAAGGTGCCGCCGGCTTGCGGATTTTCGGGTTTGCTGATGTCGATGAAGCCGATCTGCTCAAGCGCGCTGTCGGTGTAGATCAGCGTCTTGCCGTCCATCGAAGCGGCGACGATTTCGGACACGGTTTCGTTGTCGATGTCCGAGTTCTCGAAGACCGGGAAGGCGGCGATGCGCTGGAAGTAGCTCGAGCGCATCTCCTGCCCGCGATCGCCCGGGCCTTGGGCTTCACGGGACGGGTTCTTTTCTTTCGCCAGGCCGGCCGAAGTGGTCAGGGCCAAGGCGGCAAGCGGTGTGACGTAGCGGAGCGGCCGGGCCGCCCAGGGATTCCGGGGGTGGTATTTCATGGGGATTGCAGTGGGGCCGCAGGGTTTCAGCGCGACCCGACGGCATCACAGGGCCTCTCCGTCGCATGCAAAGTGGCGGACCGGGGCAGAGTTGTCACCGAGTCCGGTCGGCAGGGAGTCAGGCCATCGGGCCTCTCGTCAGGTCACCAGCCCCCGTGCAGGGCCAGGAACAAAGCCCGCGCGGGAAGATGGTTCCCAATGCCTTATGATCCATACCTGATCGATAAAACTCCGGAACCTGCCGTCGCTGGGGGATCAAGTCGTGAATCACGGACCCTCAGATAGGCCGAAATTGACAGGATTGAGAAGAAGACCCTAGACTTGCAACCCCCCAAATTCCCCCACCTTGCCTTGTCACGGCAAGGTCACGGCTCGCCTGCCGATCCGGCGGATCGAGGTGAGTCGTGCCTGATTACCAATCCTAGAAACCAAGTTCCGTGCGGCAGCGTGCGGGGGCTGCGCTCGGATCAACAACCCAGTGATGCATCATGAAAACGTTGATACGAACCTTGCGCGCCCCTGCGGCCATCGCTCTCGGCGCTTGCCTGGCTCCGGCAGGGGCCTTCGAGCTGGATTTTGAAGGACTCCCGGCCGGCACGGTGGCCTTCGAACTGAGTGAAGGCGCTGGCATCAGCGGTGGTCCGGCCGGAACGGTCGGGGTCAACGGCTACAGCTCCGCCTTCGGATTTGCCATCAATCCCGTGCTGATCTTCGACTCCGCCAATCCGACCGGCGGCGACGATGACCTCGGCACGCCCAACGAAATCTACGCCGGACCGGGCATCGGTGCCCCCGGCGCCACCAACGGCTCCCCTCTGGGGAACATCGCGATCATTGCCGAGGACCTCGTCGACAACAATGGAGACGATCTGATCGACGATCCTGACGACGCCGATCGCAAGGGATCTTACATGGATTTCGATTTCTCGACGCTCGGAAAGGGCAAGGGCAAGAAGGCCCCGACGGTGACCGTCAACAGCCTGACCTTCATCGATATCGAAGCGGAACAAGGGGAAGCCGGCACCTACGTCGAGCTGTCGGGACCGGGCCTGCCGACCAACCTGATCGCCATCCCCCCGACCGGTGACAATGGCGTGGCGAGCATCGACGGCATCTCGCTCGCCGGGGTGACCCACATGCGCGTGAACCTCAACGGATCCGGTTCCTTCGCCGGCGGAACTTTCAACCAGGATGAAGGCGGCGACTGCTGGTTCACTTTCGGCGGATTCCAGAATGCGGGCATCCAGTCGGGCGGCAAGGACTTCACCTTCGGCGGCAACGTCGGCCCGCCGTCCTCGGGATCCATCGAAGTCGTCGACCACAACAACGGCGACAACTTCCACACCAACGACGTGCACATCGTCGAGTGCTTCGTCGTCGACAGCACCGGCCCCGGTCAACCGGGTGGCAAGAAGGGCTTCGTCGCCAACGCGGCGACCTTCGCCGGCACCGGCCGCCTCAACGGCAAATCGGGCTATGAGCTCACCGGGATGGTGATCGACGCCGGTGAACCGGCCGGCAAGAAGGGCCACGACAAGGACTACTTCCAAATCATCGTCACCGATCCCAACAACGGCGATGCCGTGGTCTTCGAAGCCTCCGGCTACCTCGATGGCGGCAACGTCCAATTGCACCCGCCGAAATAAGCGCGAATCCGCCGCTCTTACCCTGCACTTCAAGCCGACCCGATCCGCAATCCGGTGGGACCATCTCCCACCGGAGGGCTCGGGTCATGGCCGATGCGTCGGTCGAGGTCGCCGATGATCGCAGGTCGGGCGATCGTCTGGCGGGGACGCGCAGGTGGAGCCGCGGGCACTTGCCATCAAGGAAATCGCCCGGAAGACTCGGGACGAAAGGCCACTAATGGCGGCTCGCATGACCGATCCCGTTCCCGATCTCGACGAGGTGACACCCTTGGACCTCCAGCCCACGCTGGCGGGCAAGATCGTGGCCCTGAGGCCGCTCGAGAAAGATGATTTCGAAGCGCTCTACCAAGCCGCCGCCGATCCCTTGATCTGGGAACAGCATCCGCACCGGGACCGCTACCAGCCGGAGGTTTTCAAGGAGTTCTTCACCGCCGCAATCGCCTCCCGCGGCGCCCTGCTCGTCACGGACCAAGCCAGTGGATCGGCAATTGGAACATCGCGCTACTACGGCTGGGACCCCGCGACGCGGGAGATCGGCATCGGCTTCACCTTCCTGGCCCGCAGCCACTGGGGTGGTCCGGCCAACCGCGAGATGAAGACGCTGATGCTGAACCACATCTTCCAGTGGGCGGAAGCCGTCTGGTTTCACGTTGGCGTGGAGAACCACCGCTCACGGCGGGCGGTCGAAAAGCTCGGCGCCGCCTACTCCCACACCGCACCCTTCCCGGAAGGCGCTGCGCCCCACGCGTTCTATCGCCTGACGGCGCATGATTTCCAGGCGCGCGGGTGACGGCGCGCTTCAGCGATCCGTGAAGTGACCGTGGTAAAAGTGGATCGCGCCGTAGGTCCAGTTGGGCATCGGCATTCCGGGGAAGTTCGCCCGGTCAAAGGTGAGAAGCAGGTACGGCGCCGGGTATCCTTCCGGCAACGGCACCAGGCACGGCCACACCCGGCTGGGCCCGTCAGCGCTCCACGGCGGGAGATCCAGGTCGAGCTTGCCCAGCGGTTTCAAGTCCGGGAACGAACAAACGTGGAAGCTCCGGTCGGCACTGCCGAAGAAAGCATATCTCGTCCCGCCCACCCGTTGGAGGGTGGTGCCGGTGCTGTCCGGCTCGACCGGCCCGGCGATGCGCCGGAAGCCGCCGTCCCAACGGCCGGACTCGAAGACCGCGGCCTTGTAGCCATCCACGTTCTGGCACAGCAGCATCCGCCACTTGCCGCTGGCGGAATCAAAGACTCCCTGCGGGTCCTCGTAGTCGCCCACCAGGCCGGCCGGGGTGGCACTCATCACGGAAAAACCGCGCCGCGGGTCGTGCTTGGAACGCACGGCCAGGATCTCCTTCTTCTCCTTCCGCGCGGGATCGCCGAAGGCGGAGAAGGCCGTCGTCCAGCCCCGCCACTCGCCGCTCGCCCGATCGAGGAAAAGGTGGGACGCGAGTTCGTTCCGCAGCAAGCCGTCGCCGCGGTCGAAGGCGATCATGCCCTCGAAGCGAAGGTCGAAAAGCCCGGGATTCAGGCTGAAGACCCCCTGCGACGGATGGGGCAAGGCGCCGCCGCGGGTGGTGGCGGTGAACCACAGCCGCCCTTCGTCCAGAAGCGGTGTTCCCTCCTCGTCGGTGATCGAGCGGATGTCCGCCAGTCCCATGCCCGGACTGATCCCGGCGGCTGCGCGGGAAATCGAGATCTCCGATGCATCCCGGCCGCTCGCATGGATCCACGTCGACAGGTTGCGGAACACGTCTTTCCGCCGCAGGTCAAGGTGCGCCACCACATCGGCACGGCCGGCGAGTTCGATGATCCCGCCCTGCTTGAGGTAGGCATTGAACCCCACTGCCGCCATCTGGACGATCAAGGTCACCGGCTCCTCTAGGCTCCGCGACCGGAAGTCCTTGGCAGCACCCTCGATCAAGGTGGCGTCGCCTTTTCGCAGCGACCAGCGGAGGCCATCGACGCGATCCGCACCGCAGACCAACTCGACCCGCAGCGTCGAGCCGTCGTCGTGGACAAACTCCAAGCCCGCACTGCCTCCGCTGCACGAGGCGAGTTCCACCCGGTAAGTCGCGAAGGGATTGAAACCGGAAAGCCAGACGGACACATCAGAGGCGGCGGGTCCTTTCATCCACAGCCGTCCATCGCGGCACATGGCCGATCCCCCGCCGCTGCTTTTCACCGGATGCATCACGTCCAGCCCCACCACTTTCGCGGGATCGAGCACGGCGAGCGGCAAGGCCTGGTCCTCGTCGAAGATCATCCGTTGGCTCGCCTGCCGCCGGAAGCGGAGATCGCCGGGCAGGTTTTCAGCGCCCGCCGGGACGCAGGACACCGCCAACAGGAGCAGGATGCGGAAGAACGGTTTTTGGCAGGTCATTTCCAACCCCGACGCTAGCGGCGCAGCCAGAAAGCTGTCGAGCCCGCCTCGCCTCGCTGCCATCGGGACTTCCTTTCAAAGGCGGAGTCCGCCATCCCTCCGGAGCGATGAAATTGTCATCAGGTTACGGCGCCTGGCTATGGGTGGCGCTGGTCTCCATCGGATGCATCCTTCTCGCCGTGAATTTCTCGCGGTTCGGTTGGAATGTCTGGGGGGTGTTCCGTGGTCCCGGTGGTCGCATCGCCACCGCGCTCTACGGCTATGAACTGCTCTTGTCGATGATTGCAACCCCAGCGGTCGCAAGGAACTGGAAGCGCATCCGGCCGGCCCCTCTCCGAGCGGCCGTGGGCTTTGTCTGCGGCATGTTGCTGGCGGGCAACCTGTTCTTCGCAGCGACCATCGGGATCTTCATGCTTTCCTCCGCCCACCTTGCGGCCCACTGGTGGGGGCTGACCTTTTTGTCCGCGGTCCTGACCTCACTTCTCCCTCTACCCGTCGCCGCGTTGGTTCACGACCGGGACGGGGGCTGACGGGATGAACCTCCACTCACCGGCGATTCTTCGATCGCAGCGGGTCCGCCAGGAAATTGAACGTGGTCATGTCGGTCACCAGGGCGTTCACCGCCCCGGTCTTGAGCGCGGCGCGGATGGTCTCACCCTTGCCATCGCCACCGGCAACCAGCACCACGGTCTTGTCCTCGCGGACCATTTTTTGAAGACAGGCGATGCTCATCCCGATCAGGAAGGGATGACACATCTCGTCGTCGCCGAAGAAGCTCTTCGCCGCCGGGTCCCAACCCGGGCGATCGGCGGGGATGGCATTGGCCAGGATCTTCCGGGTGATGTCGTTCCCGTTGTCGTCGAAGAAGGACAAGTTGATATCGCCCGCCGGCGGAGGCTGAATGCGCTGCAGCTTCTCGTAGGTGATGCCGAGGTGCTGGTAGACCCGCTTGATTGATGGCGAATCGCGGTCGAACTCGCCCGCCCCCAGGAAGACCACATCGCTTTCGGTGCTCTTCTTGAAGAGCGCCTCGATGTCCGGGTTCCTGCGATAGAGGTCGCTGTGCCATATGGCCGACTCCTCGCGGTTTCGCGCGGCTTCCGCCTCACCGACCCCTGCCACCCCTCCACCCGGCAGGGGCGGGATGCTGACCACCTCCGCCCGGCTGCCCTCAAACAGCCAGTGCACCTTCATCGCCAGGTAGCTGCTGTCAAAGATCTCCCCCTCCGGGATACGGGTCGCATAGTTGGTCGCCGCGAAAGTCGCGGACGACTCGCCGCAATCCAAGGCAATCGTCATGTCCCGCAGCGTCCGCCCACCGCCGATCGCAATCCGTCGGGACGAACCTTGGCTCCCCAGCAGCTGATGGAAAAAGCGTGCCGCCTCCCGGCCGATGGTCGGCATGTGCCCCTCCGATAGCCGCGAAAAGCGCGACGCCACCCGGAGCTCCTTCAAGCGGTAGATCTCCTTGATCAACCGGCAGCCTTCCTCGAAGCGGCTCCTGCTGATCTCGTCCTCGATCGTCAGATTCACCGGATGGCGCTCCAGGGCCTGCGTGATCAATTGCCGGATCGATCCCTTGTTCAGGGTGACGATCTTTCCCAGGGACTTGTCGAAGAACCGCAAACGCTTCTTCTCGCCGCACCGGTATTTTTCCAGACACTTGTCCTTCCCCAGCAAAGCCAGGAGCTCCATCTGATCCCGGACCTTCAAGAGGCGGCCGGTGGCTTCATCGGCGATGAAATAGTGGCGGCGGGTGGCGAGCAGGATGGCTTCCTCTTCGTCCTTGGAAATGGGTTTCGCCGTGGTTCCGGCGAGAGAGGAGCTGTTTTCTGAGGGGGGAATTGCCATGGGAGGAGGGAGGATAAGAACAAGTGCCGCAAGGCTGTTAGACGAGTTTGCACAAGGTCCCTGCGGCTTGCCAAGCCCCTGCGCGAGGAGACCCCCACTGAATCCTGACGCTCGCCTCCGCAGGCACGGGATCGACGATTGTCGGTCGCTTGGAAGTGACGGACGCCCAGGCAGATCTACGGTCTGCAGGCAATCACCTGGATGAAACCGGGTAGTTACAATCAGAACACCCGCTGGATTGGATCCGATCCATTCGGCGAGGTTCCCTTCCAAGCCCGAAATATCATCGGTTCCGGCCTAACCTGGGGTCATGATGGCCTGATCTGCATCGCGAGGCGGGACTTCGACCGGCAACCGCCCCCGAGGTGGAACAACCCCAAAAATAAAACTGCCATGACCCAAAAAGAATCCAGTTCCCTCATCGGTAGCCTCAGCCACCAGGGCTTGTCCCTCGCCCTCCGGACCCTTGGCATTGGGGGTCCGAGCCTCTATTTCTCGGATCACCTCCCGGGCTCCTACCAATGGGCCGGCGGAGCCCTCACCACCCTGGTGATCGTGGCCACCGGCAAGCTCCCCGTGTGGCGCGCCGAAGAAAACCGGAACCACCAGGACTCCCATGACATCCAGTTTGTGTGGAAGAAACGACGGAGCGAAAAGCTCGCGCAAACGGTGGGGTCTTCGCCCCCGCCGCCGACGGTGGCCGGCCCTGACGTAATCATCGGATCGCCCGCTCCGAAAGCCGCCGTCACGCGCCGCGGCACGCGCAAGCCCTCGTCGTCACCGGGAAGCTCGGGAAGCAGCCGCAAGCGAGCTGGCAAGAAGGCACCTCCCAAGGGGGCCGACCCGGATCCGCCGCCCGGGCAGGGCCGCAGGCGGAGCAAAAAATAACCCGCCCCATCCCGTCTGAATCGCCTCGATCCGGGACAGCCGAAGCCATCCACCCTATCTCCGGCCGCAGTCACCCACCTGCGGCCGTTTTTTTTGGGGGAAGGCAGTTCGTCCCGGCGGCGGAGGGCAGAAAGCGGAGCGCAGAATTATCTTTTGAGCTAATTTATTGTTTTTTCGTGCCATTTCATCTAGTTCCCCGACGCTAGACAGGCACCTCTCCGGGAGCCTTCCACCAACCCGAATCCCTGCCGCCCATGAAAGCCCTGCTGGCGGTCGCCGCCTTGGTTGCGACGACCCTCTGGTCCGCTGCCGCGCCGGACACCGTGACCCAGACGGTCACCTACAACGGCGAGACGATCACGATGCAGCTCAAGCTCGAGCCCCTGAGAAGCCCGAACTTCGAGCTGCTGTCCCAGAATGCCACCGGGGGCTACAACCCGGTGACGCCGGGCGGCGAGCGGTCCTACATCGGTACGGTGGACGAGCATCCCGGGGCGGTCTCCTGCGGAATCCTCCAGGACAACGGGCAGTTCCGCGGCGCGGTCTACTTCGATCGCGGGGCCAGCTGGTTCACGCTGGGCAGCACCGTTTTCCAGACCCGGGCCTTGGACTACGGCAGCTTCCGGGAATACCAGTTCCCGGCGGCCCCGACGGTGGCGCCGGGCCAGGCGGGGACGACGACCTACGGCTACGAGCTGGGGGTGGACGTCGACCACGATTACTTCACCACCGCCGGCAGCAGCGAGCTGAAGGCGCTGGAGCAGGTCGAGTACAGCGTCTGCCTGGTGCGGGCGATCTACTTGCGCGACGTACTACTGAGACCGTATCTGGGCCGGGTCATCGTGCGGGCCGACGCCTCCCAGGATCCCTACGCCGGCCTGAACGGCGGCGACTACCTGAGCGCGCTGCGCGCGGAGTGGAACACGAACCACACCGACACGGATCCCGATCTCGTGTGCGGGGCATCGCCGACCAAGATCGGCGGCGGCCTGGCCTGGGTCGGAGTGGTCGGAGGCTCCAGCGGCTACTCGGTGAACGGCAGCGACGGCAACGGGAAGTTCGACGTCGTGTTCCGGCATGAGATGGGCCACAACTGGGACTGCGGGCATTTCATCGGGGGGAGCCCGGAAGGCAAGGGCCTGATGGGCGGGAACCAGCCGGCCCGCTTCAGCAGCTGCGAGGCCTACCGGGTTTTCAACCACCGGAATTCGCGGGTCAGCGCGGGCGGCATCCTGGACGACGAAGGCACCTTCACCGCCGTGGAACTCCCGCCCTTCGCGGCCCTGGATGCGGGCGTGTTCGTGCAAACCGCGGACAGCTCGACGGGCTTCGACGTGATGACCAACGACCACGACGCGAACGGCCAGGCGATCAGCCTGACCGGCTTCGAGCCGGTCTCGTGGCAGGGCGGAACGGTGACCCGTTCCGGCGACGAGCTGGTCTACGTGGCGCCCGCCGGCTTCACGGGCGGCGACCACTTTCTCTACACCATCACCGACACCGCGGGCAAGACGGCCACCGGCGCGGTGGTGGTCGACGTGCGTCCCAACGACGAGCTGAGGTTGTATCTCAAGCTGGACGAGACGACCGGCAGCGATGCCGACGACGCCTCGCTGTTCGACCATGACTGCACCGTCGAGAACACCGATTTCGCCACCGCCGGCACCGCGGGCGCTCATGGCAACGCACTCGATCTGGACGGCATCGACGACCAGGTGAAGGCGGACGGCGTTTCAGTGGGGACGGCCACGGTGACGATGACGGCGTGGATCCGCCAGGGCGACACCCAGAACCCCTGGGCGGGAATCATCTTTTGCCGCAGCGGCGGTGCCGCCGGCTTGAACATCGGTGATGGCACGGAACTCCGCTACCACTGGAACGGCAGCAAGTGGGGTTGGAACTCCGGCCTGGTCCCGCCGGCGGACGTCTGGACCTTCGTCGCGCTGGTGATCGAGCCCGACCAGGGAAGGATCTACATGGACGACGGCTCCGGGATGGTGTCGGCGGTCAACCCCGGAAGCCACTTGCCGGAAGCCTTCGGCACGACCTACATCGGCTACGACCCGAACAGCGGCTCGCGTCATTTCGACGGGATGATCGACGAGGTGCGGATCTACAACCGGGCGCTTTCGCAGGCCGAACTGGAGATCATCCGCGACGGCGGCGGGGCGGAGGCACCGGTCCCTCAGGACGGCCAGACTGCGGTCACGGACCCGAGGCTGTCGTGGACACCCGGCGCCACCGCGGTGACCCACGATGTCTACCTCGGCACGGACGCCGCGGCCGTCCTCGCCGCGAACCAGGCCTCGCCCGAGTTCGCCGGGAACGTCCCGGACCCAGTCCTACTGGCCGATCTAACCGACGACACCGAGTACTTCTGGCGGGTCGACACGATCACCGGATCGACGACCCTGCCCGGCAAGCTGTGGCATTTCACGACGGCAACCGTGGTCGAACCCGGCGGCGAGATCCGGATCAACTTCGGCCGCGATGGCAGCGAAGCCTTCGCCGGCGGCCAGCTGATCGGACCCACGGCGGCAGGCAGCAGCGACTGGAACGAAGTGGCCGGTGCCAGCGGCACGCTCGGAAGCCTGGTGAACAGCTCCGGCCTGGGCAGCGGCGCCAGCATGACGTGGCACTCCTCGGTGCTCTGGTCGAACAACGACGGCGTCTCCGATGACGAGCACCGCCTGGCGACGGGGTACCTCGACGACGGCGACGGCTCGAACGGCGACAACAAGGGAGTGCTGGTGACCCTTTCGGACATTCCCTTCGAGCGCTACCGGGTCTACGGGCTTTTCGCCACCGACCAGAACCAGGGTAGCGGCAGCGCCTGCGGGATCGTGAATTTCAACGTGAACGGAAGCTGGGCGCTCGGCGGCAACGGCAACACCACCGCGGATGCCTGGGGAACGATCCACGCGAACCTCGCCGCCCACGGGAGCTACTGGACGAAAATCGAACCGGGCGTGGTCAGGGGCAACTACTGGGTCGTTGAAACCACCGGGTCGACCTGCACGATCACGGGAGAAGTCCGCAACGGGTCGAATCGTGGCTGCCTGACCGGGCTGGTCATCGAGCGGCTCGATCCGCCGAACAACCCGCCGGCCTGGAACGCCGGGACCGTGACCAAGCCGGCGGTGACCGCCGGGATGCCGATCGCGGGCACACTCGCCGGCGACGCGTCCGACCCCGACGAGGGCGAGGTATTGGTTTTCAGCAGGACCTCGGGCCCGGAGTGGCTGACGGTGGCGGAGGACGGCGGATTGTCAGGCTCCCCGGCCGCCGGCGACACCGGGATCAACCAGTGGACGGTGCGGGTCACGGACCTCGAAGGCGCCGCTGCCGACGCGCTGTTGGAGATCGAGGTCTTGCCCGCAAACAAGGACCCGATCGCCGCGGCCACCTTCACTCTCCTGAACGCGGAGCTGGGGTCGGTGATGTTGGATGCGGGCGACTCGACGGACGCGGATGGAACGATCGTGTCCTGGGCATGGAGCTGGTCCGGCGGATCGGCCGCGGGTGAAAACCCGGAGGTGAGCCTGCCCGCGGGAACCACCGTCGTGACGCTGACCGTGACCGACGACAACGGCGGCGTGGACAGCACCGGGCTCGAGGTCACGGTAGCCGACCTTGCCTCACGGATCGCGGCCGCTGGATTGACGGGTGCGGACGCCGACCCGGAGGCAACACCCTTCGGCGACGGGGTGGAAAACATCCTCAAGGATGCCTTCAACATGGACCTGACCGGCCCGGACGCCGGGACGATGGCACCGGGCGGCAGCTCGGGCCTGCCATCGGTGCGCCTGGTCGAGGTCGCCGGGGAGACCTACATCCGCGTGGAATACGTGGAGCGCCTCGCGAGCGGGCTCATCTATCAGGCGCGGAAAACCAGCACACTCGGAGCGGGATCCGCCGTGCCGCTGACGGGAACGATGACCGTGACCCCGATCGGCACCGGCTGGCAGCGGGTGGTGATCGACGAACCGGTGAACCCGGCCACCGCGCCGCGATGGTTCGTCCAGGTGGAGGTGGCACTTCCCTAATCCGCCCCTGCCGGACCGGGGCTCCCGTCCATCGCCCAGATCTCCCGGATGGTGTCCTCCTGACCGTATCCATCGGGACAGGCATCGCCGGGGTTGTTGGCGCGGTAGACCCGCTTGCCATCGGGAGCGCGGCTGATCATGCGGGCGCCCGGCATCTGCAGGTAGCCCTCCGGGTCGTGGGTCCGGACCCAGGACCAGGCGTGGCGCAGCCACGCGTCGCGGTCCTTCGCCGGCAACTGCGAGAACCAGGTGATCTCATCCCAACCCCAGACCCAGAATTGCCCCTGGCCCGGTTCGCCCGGGCTACGACTGCTGCCGTAGTTGTCGAGCTCGACGAGGTACGGGAGGTGATCGCAGCGCCAGCCGCTGGGGGTGATGCCGCCCTTGCTGCGGCCGTAGAGGGCGTCGGTGTGGCCGACTTCCAGCGTACCGGTCTTCGGCTGGCCCGGGTCCTCCTTGACCCGTGCCGGGAAGGAATGGAAATCCAGCAACAGCTTCCCGTCCTTGAGGAACCCGCCGCCCGGTACATGGGCGTCGAGGACGAGGAAATGCCGGCGGGCGCGCGACCTGGCGTAGCCGCGCATCCGCTCCAGCACCTCGCTCCAATGCGCGAGGTCGGGGTCGTGGCCGTCCATCAGTTCGACCTGTCCGATGTGGATCGCCTCACAACCGATGTCGATGTAGCTGCGGGCGAGGAACTGGAACCACAACTTCGTTTCGGGACGGCTGACATCGGGGACCTGGGCTCGGTCGTTCCATTTCCGGCCGCTCCCGTCGGCATAGATGATGTCGTCGTAGCGGAAATTCCGCGTCTCAACGGGCAGGCCGAGGTCCTCGAAGGCCCAGGCGGGAACCGGAATCCGGTCGACGTCCTTGCTGATGATCTCGAAAATGCAGGCCTGGACGATGATGTCGGGATCCGCTTCGTGAAGCCCTTCGATCTTGAGCTTCGCCTCCTCCAGCTTCGCCGGAAGCCGCGACTCGCCGCCCCAGAGATAGACGCCACGGCCGAAGAACTTCCCGCCGCAGCCGGTGAACATCCGGATGTTCTCGGCGTTGTCGCTGCCGTCCTGGAGCGACTCCATCATCGTCATCGCCCGCGAGAGGTAGTTGCGGAGCACCGTCTCGGACATGCTTCCGTCGAACGCGTGATCCCGGTCACCGCCCCACGCGGGCAAGGTCAGCAGCAACACGCAGAGTTTCGTGAACAAGGGGCGCATGGGAACGCTGTCTGACGGAATCCCGGGAAAGAGTCAAACCGCCGCCATGTCGCGCCGAGGGCGATTGCCCCGAGTGGGCCCGTGGAAGCCGGACTCACGGGTCGCGCCGCGGTCGGCGAACAACCCGGAGCTTGCCACTGCTCCCGCCCCCGCAGAAGAAGCGATCGCCTCCATCCGACTCGAGGCCCGATACTCCCATTCCGCCGGGCATTGCCAGCGACTCGTGGACCTCGCCGGATTCGGGATCGATGCGTCGCAGGTCACTGATGTCCCCCTCCTCCCAGGTGCCGTGCCACAACTCGCCGTCGACCCAGGTCACGCCGGTGACAAGGCGGTCGGACTCGAGCGTGCGCAGGATCTCCCCGCTCCCTGGATCGACCTGATGGATCCGTTTGGCGCCGGCCTGCCCGACCCAGAGGCTGCCCTCGGCCCAGGCCAATCCGGAGTTTCCCTCGGTGCTCGGCGCCGGGATCGATCCCAGAACCTCGCCGGTTCCGGGATCGATCTTCCGGATCCTGCCGTCGGCAATCTGATAGAGATGGCGGCCGTCGAACGCCGTGCCGGCGTGGGCAGGCACCTCGATCGAGCGGAGGATCTCGCCGTCGCGCGGATCGAGCGCGTTGAGCTTCTCGCCCGACGCCCACCACACGGCTTCACCGTCATAGCTGACCCCGTGGACCTTCCCCGATCCCGGAAAAGGTCCGAACTCGCGGATGACCTCGGCATTCGATTGTTTCATGGCGCGAACCTAGCAGCCGGGAACGGGCGTCGGGAGTAACAAGATTGTCGCGAATCCCGGCACCGAAGGCGTGATCCATCGCCGCGCGCGGCCGCGGCCGAACCACTGGACCTTCCCCGCCTCCGACAAGGCGTCGAGGGAACGTTGGACGGTGCGTTGGCTGACGCCCAGCGCGAGCGCGAGGGCCGAACTCGACCAGGCCTCGCCGTCGGCGAGGAAGGCGAGCACCGCCCCGTGCTCTTCATCGGCCGGCCAGGCGAGGACCGTGACTTCCCTGTCCGGCCCGGGATCCATCCGGAAGCCCCGCCGGGTGGCATCGACCCGCGCCAGCTTTCCCAGGAGCTTGCGCAGACGTCCGATCTCAACCCGCAGCCTCGCGCGATGCGAGTCGTCGGCGGATCTTGCCCCGAAAGCCTCCGCGACGAGCTGTTCCCGGGTGGCCTCGCCGGGCCACTGCCGGGAGAGCGTCCGCGCCAGCGCGAACAACACCGGCCGCGCGGCCAAGGGCACCACCACCCGCCCCCTCCGCACCACGCGGCGACAGGCATCGACGATGAGCTCGTCCGACGCGAAGAGGTCCGCGACGGCATCGAGGGTGACCAGGGTCTCCCCGCCGCGGCGGACCGTGCGCGCCGCGGGGCTGTCGAGGAGCCGGGCCGCCCCGACCACCTCCGCCTGCAGGGCCGCGATGCCGGACCGGCCCGCCGCGTCCGACGCCCTCATCAAGGCGGAACGCGCCGCGGTCGTCCGCAGGCGCCGCATCGCGATCCCCGCCGCGACCAGCTCGTGGGTGGCCCGATGGGAAAAAGGCAGCTCCCCCGGATCGATCGCGGCAAGGATTCCTTCCGCCTCGTCGAGCCGGCCGAAGAGCAAAAACCGGCGGGCCTGGAGATGGGCCGCATGCGCCGCGTTGGCAACATCACCGCAGCCGGCAAGTTCGGCGCGGGCGGAGTCCAACACCGCGGGCGATCCGCCGAGGTCACGCGTCGCCAGGGCGATCTCCGCTTCCGCGACCACACAGCGCGCCCGGGCGACGACATCTCCTTTGCCGAAGGCCCGCGCGGCCCGCCTCAACAGCTGCCGCGCCCGCCCGAGATCGCCGAGCTGCGCCAAGGCAATGCCGCGCAAGGCGAGAGCGGGCGCTTCGTCGTTCAAGGCGACCAGATTCAGGGCCCGCAGGGGATCACCGGCGGCGAGGGCGCGGGCAGCGGCGGTGATCAACGGTTTCATGGAAGGAATCGCGCCACCGATGTCACTCACGCCCGCACCGGCGAAAGGGTATCTCGTTTCCGGCGGCGCCCGGTGCGGCCGTCTTCAGCGAAAAAGCAAGAACTCGGAACAAGCTATCCCATGAAACAACACCCGATCGGATCACGCGAAGAATGGTTGGCGGCAAGGCTCGAACTGCTCAAGGCCGAAAAGGAACATACCCGGCTCGGCGACGAGCTCGCACGGCAACGGCGGAACTTGCCGTGGGTGCCGGTTGAAAAGGACTACCGGTTCGAAGGCGAGCAGGGGGAGCTCTCCCTCGGCGACCTCTTCCAAGGCCGCTCGCAGCTGCTGGTTTATCATTTCATGTTCGGTCCTGACTTCGACGCCGGCTGCCCGTCGTGCTCCGGCATCGCGGACGGCTTCAATGGCATCGCCGTGCACCTGGCCCATCACGACGTCATGCTCTGGGCCGTGTCCCGAGCCCCCTATCCGAAATTGGCAGCGTTCCGGCGGCGGATGGGATGGTCCTTCCCCTGGGCCTCGTCGTCCGGCGGCGATTTCAACGCGGACTTCAATGTCGCCTTCAGCGGACACCAGCAGCTCGAGGGAGAGGTCGACTACAACTACCGCCGCGAGCCGGCGTGGCCGGCCGACGGGATGGAAGGCACCCCGCTTGCCGACATCGCCGCCGCCACGGGAACCGACGCCGCGACTTTCACCCGCGAGCGTCCGGGCCTCAGCAGCTTCGTGCTGGAAGGCGGTGTCATCCACCATTGCTACTCGACCTACGCCCGCGGCTTGGACGCCCTGTGGGGCATGTACCCCTGGCTCGACCGGGCGCCGAAGGGCCGCAACGAGCCGGGCGTCCTGTGGCGCCGGCACGACGAATATGATCCCGCGGACCATGCGATCGCGGATTGCCGTGGAACCACCTGCGGACCGGAAGCATGAAAGGTCCCGCCTGTTGCACGAGACATCGCCTGGCACCCGGCAAGGCCAAGGCCGCACAGGGCACGGGTTTCCTGATGGGCGCAATCCTGCTCGTCCTGACACCCAAGTGCCCGCTGTGTGTGGCGGCCTATCTGGCGACGCTGACCGGCATCAGCCTTTCGGTAACGGCCGCGACCTACCTCAAGGATGCCGTTTCGCTCGCCGGGATCGCGCTGATCACTCTTACCGTCGTGGCCAGGGTCATGGGAAATCCCCGGCCGCCCTTTACTAGGTCACCTGCCGCCGTTCGCGACAGGACCTGTCCAGGACCCGGCGGGACGCCTGACCCTGCGGCTGGCCCCGGGACTCACCGGGCCAGTTCGCGGATGGTCCGGTAGAGGTCCGGGAATGAGGATGCATCGGGAAGTTTCAGGTCCGGCTTGCTGCTGCCCGCGGTCATCAGGGTGACATTGCCATTCCGGAACAGCTTGTTCACCGGACCCTGGCTCTGCTGCAAGCTGTCAACGCGGTCGAGCAGGATGCTCGATTCGCTGCGGTAGAAGATCCCCCAGGCCGCCACCACGCGGGAAGGGTCCACCCGATAGCGCCACCGCTTCACCCGCCACACGGTGAGCGGGATGGTGAGCGGCAACAGCACCACCAGGGGAAGCAGCAGGATGCTCAGCAGGATGAGTTTCACCACGGCATTGCCGACCGCCCGCTTGGACTCCAGCAGGAGTTCGAGCGGCTCGGCGGAGACGGCCCGTGGCGTGGGATCGGCGCGACCATCCAAAATGTCGTCGAGCAACAAGCCGGTCCCGCTGACATCAGGGAGAAAGCGGCTGGTAAACGAGCAGGGTCGGGTGATCTTGACCGACCCGTTCTTGTCGCCCTTGTCGGCCTGCTGCTGGACTTCTTCCCCCGCAACGAAAACCTCGAGATCACCCGTTTCGCCGCCGGGGTAGCGGGTCACCTTGAGTCGCTTGATGTTGCCGTAGCGGGCCAGGAAGTGGCGCTTGGCAAACACGCCTTGTTCGGCCTCGACGAAATGGTCGTGGAAAAGCAGCCGTTGGCGCGATGCGCGGAGCTTGGCGACGATGCAGGCACCCATGGCAATCGAGGCCGGCAGCACGAGGAGGGAGTAAAGGATGCGATCGACCTGCTCCGCGGCAACCACGATGCCGGCAGCCATCAAGGCGAGCGACGGCAGGTGCTTGAGGCCGCCGCGCAGCCAGGCGAACACGCTGAAGGCAGCCTTGGCTTCATGGGGCGCGGGCGACGGCGCCGGGATGCCGGCCTGCCGCAACAGCGCCTCGACGTCGAACTGCGCGGCATGCACGTGGCTGAACTCCAGCGACTGTCCGGAGCCGAGCGACCAGAACCTCACCGTAAGCGTTCCGAACAGGCGGTCCCACGGGTTCCTGCTGATCACCACGCCGGTGATCTTGTCATACGCGAACTCGCGGTCGTTCACCGTGAGGAAGCGGAACGAGTGGCGCACCGATCCGGGCCGCACCGAGTACTGGGTGCATGCCACGCGGATGACAGCCTGGATCATCGCCGCGATCCAGATCGGGAACAGCGGCAACAACAGCATCAGGGGCACCAGCGTGCGCCCGGCGTGCATCCGCAGTTCCGCCACCATCGCTTCACCCGCCGGTACCGGGTCGGGTTCGCCCCGGCGGGCTCGCCGCGCGGACGACAGGCTGTTGCCGGAGGCCGCGGGCTTTTGCTTCCCGCGGGCGAGCACCACCAGGTGATCGATCGCCGCGGAGAGCGCCACGCCGTTGCGGAGGCGGCGGAACTTGATCTCCCGGCCGCTGCCCTGGCAACTCACCTGGACGTCGAAGAGCCCGAGCAGGCGGTCGAGGAAGGAGCACCGGGTGTTGGAATCCGCGATGTTCTCGTAGGGGATGAAGGCATGGTGGCGGGTGAGAAAGCCCTCGTCGTAAACGACCACATCGTTGAACACCCGGTAACTGCGCCGCCGGAGATCGAGGAAGTGGACGACGACCGAAGCAACCAGGATCAAACCGGCGAGGCCGATCCCCGCCAACGCCAGCGTGTCGATGACCGGCGACTTGGCGGCCTCGCTCGCGCCCAGGAAGATGGCGCTGATGTAAGCGATCGCCACCGCGCCGCCGCCGGCCATACCGAAGCATTCGGCCAAGGCGCCGATCACCGCCGGCTGCTCCTCGTGCAACAGCTCCCGCCGGGTCAGGTCGTAGCCGTTTCCCTTCATCCGCTCCTGCAGCCCGGCATACACTGCCTCCGGCCCGCGGATGGCCCGCATCACCACCGGCTGGGCATTGCCCGCGGTTTCGACGCTGAGGTTGCCAACCCCGAAGATCTTGTAGCGCAACCACGGCAGCTTGAGCTTCACGTGGGTGATGTTGCGGATCTCGAGCTCGGTCGTCTGGTCGCTCACCAGGCCGCCGCGATGGCAGAACAAGCGGGACGATTGGATTTCATAGGACTCCTTCCGGTAGGCGACGAAACTGCCGGCCACCGCCAGCACGACGCCGGCCGCGAAGACTGCCAGGCCGGGCCACGGCGCCATCTTCATCGAAATGAGGACGCCGGCCGTCACCCCGCCTAACAGCAAACAGACGGCAAGTCCCAGGACGATCCGCGGGAACACGAACGACCCCTTCCTCGGCTTGATCACCTGGCAATCGACGGCCGCGCCCTCTTCCGTCGCAGCGGCACCAACCCCAGTCTCCTCCGTGGAGGGTGGCCCTTCCGCCGCGGGCACCGTGGTGGGCACCGGATTGGCGGGCACTGCATCGCGGGCCGCCATCAGAAGATCCCCGATCTGCTCCGCGGGAATCCAATCGGGATAGCCGAAGCTCCAAACCAGGGTCTTGGGACCCACCTTGCCCTGGCCGGCCAACCGGCTGAGTTCCCCGATGCTGACCGGCCCCACCCTCTCCCCTTCCGCGGAGCCATAGAACCACTCCGAATTTTCGCGCGACGACATGATTAATAATTGCTGATTATTTAATCTGCCGACAGGTCGCACGGAAAATCGGCCGCCTGGTCGGTGGCTACCGGCGGAAGCATCCGTCGATGTCGCCCTACCTCACGGCGATCACCGCGTCCGGGCCGTGAGCCCGGTGGTGATATCTGAAGCGAGCCCTCCGCCGGACTTCCTTCCCGCGCCGACTGCAACCCAACGGGTGACGTATCCCCACCCTGCGACTCAACCGGTCGGGCCAGCGGCCAGCTCCCGGATCACCGCCTGGCTTTCGTCGGAGAGCTTGTCGAGGGGGTAGAACGCATCGTTGCCGTTCTCCAGCTCGAGGTGAACCTTGCCATCCTCGAGGCCCCTGAAGGTGGCGATGATCTTCCGGCCCTCGCGGTTGGTCCACTCCAGGGGTGCCGCGGGAACTTCCGGCGGGGCCTCCTCTTCCAGCGTCTCGGTCACCAGGACGCCGTCCTTGAATCTGAGGACCTTTTCGGGGTCCCTGTCCTTGCTGCCCTTGTCCCCGCGCTCGCGGCCGATGCGGGCCCCTTCGTGGATCCACTTGGCCACGGTGGTGATTTCCTCCGGGGTGAGCGGGTCGCCCCGGTCCTCGGGTGGCATGGCGTGCTTCTCCTCGCGAGGCTTGGTGATCGTGACAAACAGATAGCTGGCATCCCAGTCGCCGGGGATGACCACGTCATTCTTGGCGAAGCGCTTGAAAAAGCCCTCCGGATCGTCGAGCCGCAGGCCGCCCTTCACCTTCTTCGATTTCGCGCTATGGCAATCGTAGCACTTCGCCTCGAAGATCGGCATCACATCCTTCTCGTAATCGAGGGCCCGGGCATTCGCGGTGAGAAGCCCGGCGACCAGGAAGACGGGGAGTGCTGGATGGTTCATGAGGAGGGAAAAGGCAACCGGCCGTGGGAGCGGGATCGCTGCTCCCACGGCCGTTGAAGGGCGTGGATCGGGTCAAGGTGTCACCGTGACGCGCAGCCGGGCGAACTTCGCCGCATCCGAATCGCGCGGAACGGTCAGCGTGATCGTGTCGTGGTCGCCGTTGTCGACCGTTTCGACTTCCGTTGCAGAGGGTCCGCCGACGGGACCGACATGGTAGACATCCGGCCAATCCACGAGGTTGGTGCCGACCTCGATATCGACCGAGACGTCCGGTGTCAGCGAATCGTGATCGCGGTTGAAGGTGAAGACCAGGTCGGTGCCGGGCGCGGAAACCATGGTGGCGCTGCCGTTGGAGGCTTTCGGATCGGTGCCGAGAACGAATTCGACCGCGTCGCTCAGGCCGTCGTCATCGAAGTCGTCGGCGGGGTCGCCCGACAGACCGTTGTTGCCGGCCCAATCGGCGAAGCTGGTGCTGGGCGTCGCCTGCACCAACAGGATCTGCTTGGCATCGCCGTCGTACTGGACCTCGTAGCCGGCCGGCGTGCCGCTCGCGGCGAAGCTACCGGTGAGCGTGCCGGTGTAGCTGGCGATCACGTAACTTTCCCCGCTCGGCGCGGAAATCTCGTCGAACGCGAGGGTCGCCCCGGTGATGTCGAGGTTGCCGTCGACATTCACGCGGTCGGCGGCGGCGCCATCGACGTCGCACGAGTAGCTGCCGGAGGCCGAGAAGACCAGGTCACCGGTGATGTCGAGCTCGCCGGTCGCATCGGTGGATCCGCCGGTGAGGGTGCCATGACTGCCGATGCGGACGCCCGCATCCGAGGAGAGCGATCCTGTGCCTCCCAACAGGCCGGTGGCGGTGGTGTTGTCGACGCCATTGGGGTCGCCGTTGCCGACGCGGATGGCATTGGTGCTGCCACTCTTGGTGAGCGTGCCATTGACCATGAGGATGCCGCTGGAGCCCTCGTTGCGCCCGACGAAGAACTGCCCGGTGGTGGTCTCGCTCAGCGAAGCGCCGTCCGCGATGGTGAGGGTGCCGCTGCCCGATTCGCCGACGCTGGTGTCCGAAGTCGAGTGGGTCACGGTGCCGCCGTTGAGGTTGTAGGCTCCGGTGTGGTTGGCGGCGATGCCAACGACCAGGGCCCCGGTGATGGTGGTCGTTCCCCCGCTCTGGTTCACCGTGCCTGAGCCGGTGCCGGCGCTGGCAACGCCGTCACCGCCGAGATAGATGCCGGCACGCACGTTGAAGGTCCCGTCGGCGATGGTGATCAGGCCGGTGCCGCTGTTCACGCCGGCGCGGATGCCGCTGACGTTGGTCGAGCCGCTGTTATGGTTGAAGGTGCCCGTGCCGTTGCCGCCGATCACCAGGTTGGCGCCACTGGCGATCTGGTAGGTGCCACCGTTCACGTTGACAGTCCCGCTGCTGGCCGCGCCATTCTGGCCGAGCCAATCCCAGTTGCCGGACTCGTTGTAGTAGAGGCCGCCGGTTTCGACGTTCAGCACGCCGGTCCCGTCGTAGCCGATGCGCATGTCGCCGACGTTGCCGCCCGCCCCGCGGCGGAATTCCCCGCCGGAAGCGATGGTGAGGGTGCCGTTGCCGGTGCCATTCCGGCCGATGAAAAGGTCGGAACGGGCTTCGGTGGTGTTGGTGCGGGAAAAGATCGCGCCTTCCTCCACCGTCATCACGCCGGTGCCGGTGAAGCCCACGGTGAGCTCACCGTCGGTCATGTCCATGTGGGAGTCGGTCCCGGTGAGATGGAGCAACCCCTTCGCGCCGTTCCCGGCACCGATCTCGACGTTGCCGCGGGCATTGAACTGTCCGCCGGGATTCACGGTCAGGACGCTCTGCAGGTCGGAGGTCGACTGGCCGATCCGGATGTGGGGGTTCTGGGCCACGGTGGTGCCGTTCCAAGTCTTCTGGTCGCCTTCCAGGATCCCTTCGGCGTTGATGGTCACGGTCCCGACCGTACCGGCGGTGTAGGCGAGGTTCATGGTGAAGGCCCCGCCGTTGGGCGAGCCGTCGATGCGGTCGCGGAGGTTGAGAACGGCGCTGCCGAACTCACCGGTGCCGTCACCGACGTTGATGGTGCCGTTGCCGCCGGCTTCGACGCCGACCTGGAGGTTGGTGCCGCCACCGGTGCCATTGGTAACATGGAAACGGCCGTCGTTGATATTGAGCGTTCCGGCCCCCTTGTGGCCGATCCGCACCCACCAGCCGTCCTGGGCCTGGCTGAGCACGCCGCCGTTGATGTTGACGCTGTTGCCGTTGCCCACGCCGAAATCGTTGGATTGATCCAACCCGGCGAAGGGCGCGCTGTCGGTGTAGAGGATGGTGTGCCCGGTGAGGATGTTGGCGGTGTCGCCCACCCCGGTCTGGGGAACGACCCCCGTGGACCAGCTGGCGGTGTCGTTCCAGTTTCCCGAAGCATCGGAATCGATCGAATCGGCGGTGGCGAGGTCGAGGGGAATGAAGATCAATCCGAGCAACGACAGGTGGGGAATGGACCGGTGGTTCATGGGTTACAAGTTTCTTGGGTATTGGGTATCTTGGGTAACGGGCACAGTGGACGGCGAAATCCCGCCATGGCCCGGCTCCCCGGAAGGGAGGGCAGGAGCGAGGGGGCACCATGTCGACAGGCTCCATCAAAGGGAGATCATCCCGATGATGGCGCAAGTGCAAACCGTAACATTGCGAAGAGTTGCGGCGAATGTCTCACTTGTCTTGGCCGGATGTTCAGGCAGCCGTGAAAAGCGGTCGATCACCCGCCCGCTCCCGACGCAGGTTCAACCACTTATGTCATTCGAGCGGGACCCTCCGTCCCGACCGGTTCAAGGTGTCAGTTCCGCGCCGAGGCGCAGGAATCGCCGCGGCGGGACGCCGGGAATCACCTTGGAATCGGTCACGATCACCGCGCCGGTGCCGGGATCGGCGACCGCCACCCCGGGGGCCACGGTCCAGGCCGTGTCGCCGGCCCGGGTGGCGAGGACTTCCCAGCTTCCGGGGAGCAGCGAGTCGGAGGCGCTGACGGTGACGGTGACCCCCGCCATCTGGAGCGGCCGGTTGAAGGAAAGCTCCAGGCGGCCGCTCTCCCCGACCGCCGAGGCATAGCCGGGATCCGGTCCGGAAACGACCGGGTCCGTGCCGAGGACGAACTCCAGGAGGTTCGACCGGCCATCGCGGTCGAAGTCGGCTTCCGACAGGGCTTCGGGATCGCCGGCGAGTTCACCGAAGCTCTCCTGCCGCCAGGCATCGAAGGGCGATACCGCCGGCGGCTCGCCTCCCCACACCTCGAAGTTGTAGAGCGAGTAACCATAGCCGGTGGTACGAATCGTGCCGTACATCCGCACGTGGCGGCCGGTGAAATCGAGGTTGTCGTAGACGAGGTCGACGCCGGTGGTGGTGTTGCCGGTCACGGTCACCATGTCGGTCCACGGGCCGGCGGGATCGTCGGCCACCTGGAGCAGGTAGTCCTTGCCGCCCGCGAACTCCCATTTCAGCACGACCTTGCGGATCGATTTCGGGGCGCCCAGGTCGATCGACATCCATTGCGGGTCGACGCCATGGACCGATTCCCAGCGGCTGCCGTTGAAATCGAGGTCGACCGCAGCCGCCCCGGTGCTGCCGGCATTGATGTCGCTGGAGGTCGCGGTCGGCTGGCCGACGGAGAGATTGACGATGTCCGGGGCGATGACCAGGGCCAGCATCGCGGTGGCCGTGCCGTGGGCATTGGTCGCGGTAATGGCGACATCGCCCGTGAAGGCCTCCCCGGGCACGCCGGAGATCACCCCGGTCGCCGGGTCCAGCGAGAGGCCGGCGGGCAGCCCGCTGGCGGTGAAGCTCTCCGGGGCGTTCGTCGCGGAAATACCGTAGTTGAACGGGGTGCCCACCGTGCCGTTGGCGGCGAGGGCGCTGGTGATCTCGGGAAGCGGGCCGGTCGTCACCGTGAGGACCAGGGTCGCGTTGGCGGTGCCGTTGGCATTGGTCGCGGAAATGGCGATATCGCTCGATCCGGGAGCCGCGGGCGTGCCGTGGATTTCGCCGGTGGCGGTGTCGACTTCCAGGCCGTCGGGCAGCCCGCCGGCGGCGAAGGCGGTCGGATTGCGGGTGGCGGCGATGGTGTAGCTGAACGGACTGCCAACGATCGCGTTCGCGGTGAGGCTGCTGGTGATGACCGGGGGTAGGACGCTCTCGTCGAGATCCATGCCCCAGACCTCGAAGTTGTAGAGCGAGTAACCATAGGGCGTCGTACGACTAGTGCCGTACATCCGGACGTGGCGACCGGTGAACCCGAGGTTGTCATAGACGATTTCGCCGGTTGCCGCGTTGCCGGTCACCACGACCATGTCGATCCACGGTCCGGCGGGATCATCGGCGACCTGGAGCTGGTAATCCTCGCCCGCGGCGTTCTCCCACTTCAGCACCACCCTGTGGATCTCCTTGGCCGCGCCGAGGTCGATGGCGATCCATTGCGGGTCGACGCCGTGGACCGATTCCCAGCGGCTGCCATTGAAGTCGAGGTCCACCGCGGCCGCCCCGGTGCTGCCGGCATTGATGTCGCTCGACGTCGCGGTCGGTTGGCCGACGGAGAGGTTGGCAATGAACGAAATCTCGAGCGTCCCGGAGTCGGTGCCATTGGCGTTGGTCGCGGTGATCGCCACGGTGGACGATCCGGTTTCCACGGGGGTTCCACTGATCTCGCCGGTCGCCGGATTGATCGAGAAGCCGGCGGGCAATCCGGTGGCCGTGAAGCTGACCGGATTGTGGTCCGCGGCGATGAGGTAGGAGAAGGCGACGTTCACCGCCGCGGTGACGGCGAGCGGACTGGTGATCTCCGGCGGGGGACCGGGCGTGATCGTAAAGACGAGGGTCTCGGTGTCGGTGCCGTTGGCGTTGGTTGCCGTGATGATGGTCTCGACGGTGCCGTCCGCCGTGGGCGTTCCCGAGATCACCCCGGTGACCGGGTTGAGGTCGAGGCCGGCGGGCAGGTTCGTCGCCCCGAATGCCGTGGGAATGTTGATCGCCGTGATCTGGTAGCTGAACGGCGTGCCGACGACGGCGGCCTTGGCGAGGGCGCTGTCGATCTCCGGCGGCGCATCCGGATCGGGCGGCGTGAGCTGGTTGATCCAGTCGCGGATCAGCGCCTGCTGGGCAGCTGCCATGGGATCGCCGGGACGCATCGAGGTGCCGACCTGCGGCGGCGAGGCGCCGAGCTTTTCCATCAGGTAGCTGCGCGCGGCCGATCCGGACTGGACGAGCATCACGCCGGGCGCCTGGCCGCTCTCCTTGTCGACCAGCTCGCTGTAGGCGGTGCCGGCCTGGAGATCGAGCCCGTAGCTGTTGGTCGCGATGTCATTGTGGCAAGCCGAGCACAGGCCGCTGAGGATCGGCTCGATCTGGGTCGCGAAATCGACGTCCGGGGTCACGGCAATGCCGGATAGGTCGACCTCGCCGGTGCCGCCGTGGTAGAGGCCGATGACGAGGTCCTGCACCACGCTTTCCCCGTCACCGACGGCGACGGAGGCTTTCACCTTGCCGTGGCTGGCGGTCAGCGTGTCGGCGGTGGTGTCGAGGTGGAAGGTGACGCTGCCGGTACCACTGCGGACCGGTACATGGTAGTAGCCGAGGACATCGGGCACCACGCGGTGGTCGTTGCCGCTGGCCGCGATGCCGGACCCGGCGAGGAAGTCCCGGCCGCCTCCGAAGTCGTAGTAGTTCCCGGCGGAGCCGCGTGAAACACCCAGGTCCACCCGGGCCGGCACGCCCAGGGTGTCGACGATCCGGCCGCGCAGCATCGTGTCCGACAGGAAGAAATCCGCTTCCGCGGCCTGGTCCGGTTCCGTCGTCGACAGCGCGACGCCGGCGAAGGCCGGCTCCACGCCATCGCCCGGCGCCTCACCGGCGGAAACGACCATCGCGTCCCCGGTGACCTGCGCGGAAAAGGACAGGTCGATCTCACCACCCGCGGCGATGGCGAGCACGTTGCCCTCCGGACCCGTCCCACCGGTGACGGCCAGCGGCGTGATGCCGTCCTTCTGATAGAAATGGAGCTCGGTCGCGGCGGCGAGCCCGGCGGCCGGAAGGACGCGGCCGTCGTGGACCTGGCCGGTGAAGGTGACCTGGGTCTGGTGCCAGGCGGTGACCGTCGATGAACTCGTGTCTTCGAGGCCCTCGGTGTTCGCGACGGTCAAGGTGACGGGGTAGACCCCGGGGCCGGCATAGGTGTGGACCGGATCCTGCGCGGTCGAGCTGCTGCCGTCGCCGAAGTTCCAGGACCACGAGGCGATGCTGCTGTCGGGTGCCGCCGAGGTGTCGGTGAAGGTCACCTCCAGCGGCCACTGCCCGGAAGCGGGGCTGGCCGTGAAATCCGCGGCCGGCTGGGTGCCGCCGATGAAGCGGATCCGGGCGAGCCGGCTGCCCGTGCCGGTGGCCGGACCCTGGTCACTGGATGTATAGTAGAGCGCCCCGTCCGGGCCGGCGGTGAAGCTGGCGATGTTGTGGCCGAAGTTTTCGGCGAAGGCCGCTCCCGCGTCGGCGGGAACCGGTGTCAAGGTGTCGAGTCCCGCGCCGGTCAGCGTCCAGCGGCGCACCTCGCTGTTGTGGCGGGCGTGATAGAGCGTGGGCGCGCCGCCGATCGACAGCGGTCCGTTGCGGAGGATCGCGATCCCGGTCTTCGACGGCGAGGACGTCTGCAGGATGGTGCGCTTGCCGTCGCCCGAGTCGTTGGTGAACTGGTCCGGCCATCCGCCGTCGGCCCCTTTCTCGATGCGGGCGATGCGGTCGGTGCCGTCGCCGTTTTCCGAGATGTAGAGGACGTCCGGGATCGGCGCGGCGGGATCGAAAGTGAAGCGGAACGGATTCCGGTAGCGGGCCGACCAGACCCGCGAGCGCACGGAATTGACGTCGCCGGTGTAGTAGGGATTGGTCGCCAGCCCCTTGCCGTCCGAGGCGCTGATCTTGAGGATCTTGCCGTTGTAGAGATCGAGGTCGCCGACGAGGTTGCGGTTCCCGTCGTCGCCAATCATCACGTAGAGGTTGTGCGGATCGTCCGGATGGAAGGCGATGTCACCGGCCTTGTGGACGCCGATGGTGTTCGGCAGGCCGCTGAGAAGGACGACCTCGGAACCGGGCACCACGGCGGTGCCGTCCTCGTTCGAGGTCAGCCGCAGGATGCGCTGGTCGCTGGCGGTGGCGAAGAGCACGTAGAGGTAGCGGTTGTGCTCGAAGTCCGGATCGAGGGTGAGCCCGGTCATCCCGCTTTCGGCGTTCGTGTTCACCTGTGAGACGAGGTCCGCGAAAACCACCGGAGGTCCGTATTCGGTCTCCGAGGTCGGCGTGAAAACGAGCACCCGTCCTTGTTTTTCGCAGACCCACAAACGCCCGGCGAAATCGAAGCGCATCGAGATCATGCCGTTGCCCTGGTAGATCGTCTCCTGGACGAAGCCGGGCACACTGAAGGTGGCGGCCACGGCCGCGTCGGAGGCGATCATCGCCAAGGCGGCGGTCAGCAAGCAGAAGAACGGGTTTTTCATCGGTCGGTTGGGTGGAGGACCGTCCCGAAAGAGCCCGATCCGGCCGAAGGGTTCAGGAGGGATCCGCGCGGCGCCCTCCGTTCGGCTCCCTGCATCCTCCAGAAAATGCACATTTATGCAACCAAATGCTTCGCGACGTGCTCCCGAGGCTCGGATGAGGAGCTCAAGCAACGTTCCCTGCAACCGCGGCCAACCGGGAAATCCCGGCTATTTCAGCCAGAAGCTCTCGGGCGCGTGGCGATAGCCGTTGGGTTCCGCACGCTCCCGCTCCAGCTTCATGTTGCGGGAATGGCCATCCGGCCAACGGGGCTTCTCCAGCGTGGCATCCCAGCGCCGGTGATCGGCGAGCAAGCGCTCGACCAGCTCCGGATGGCGGTCCGCCAGATCTCGGGTTTCCGATGGATCCTCCTCCAGGTCATAGAGCTCGGGCGCCTCCATGCCGATGTCCTGAACCAGCTTCCACTTTCCTTCCCGGAGTGCGAATCCCAGTCCTCCCGAGACCCGCCAGTGCAACTGGCGGTGCGGGCTCTCCCGGTTGCCCGGTTCCAGGAAGGGCAGCAAGTTGGCACCTTCCAAGGAGCCGGCCACCGGCAAGCCGGCCGCCGCGAGCGCCGTCGGCAAAAGGTCGAGCGAACTCACCGGGCGGTCGTAGGTCCGCTCCCCGACAAGCTTGCCGGGCCACGAGGCGATGAAAGGCACGCGGATGCCGCCTTCGTACATCCAGCCCTTGTTTCCCCGCAGCGGGCGGTTGTCGGCACTGCCGGCGCGGCCGCCGTTGTCGCTGAGATAGAAAACCAGGGTGTCCTCGCGCAGGCCTTGCTCGTCCAGTTGCTTCATCAAGCGTCCGACATTGTCGTCCACCGACACCATCATCGCGGCGTAGGCACGGCGCCGCGGGTTCGCGATCGACGCCACCCGTTCGAGGTCCGCGGGCTTCGCCTGGTCCGGGGCATGGGGCGCATTGTAGGCGAGGTAGACCAGCCAGGGACGGTCGCCCTGCTCCTTGACGAAATTGATCGCCTGGTCCGTGAGATCATCGGTGAGGTAGTGGATCGGCTCGTCCGACGCTTCTCCGTCGACCCAGATCGGGCTGCGGTATTCCTGGCCCTCGGGATCGAGCGTGAAGTAGTCGTGGCCGCCGCCGAGGAAGCCCCAGAAGTGGTCGAAGCCGCGCTGGCACGGCCGGAACACCGGACCGGTACCGACATGCCATTTGCCGAACGAGGCCGACCGGTAGCCGGCCGCCTTGAAAAACGTCGGCATCAGCGGGGTCGCGACGTCGATGCCCGTCTTGTTGTCGTTCAGGCGGTAGGGCGGATTCGCTTCGTGGCCGAACGACTGCTGCGACCGCCCGCTCAGGATCCCCGCGCGCGACGGACTGCAGTAGGAATGGGTCACGTAGCCCTGGGTGAACCGGACCCCGGAGGCCGCCAGGCGGTCGATGTTCGGCGTCGCGAAGTCCTCGGCGCCATAGCAGCCAGCATCCCGGGAGCCTTGGTCGTCGGTGAGGATGACCAGGACATTGGGCCGGCGCGCGGCGGATGCGACGGCGACGAAGAGACCGAGGAGAAACAAGCAGCGGCGGATCACGCGGCAGTAACGAGAACCGCCGGCAATTCTTTCAAGCCCCGGGACCGGAAATGCGGTCCGTCACTTGTCCCGCCACTGCAAGGGCGTGCCGGCGGGCAGCAGGCGCACGATGCGGGCGATGTCCCAGTTGGCGAGGCGCAGCCCGCCGATGCCTTCCAGGTTCATCTGCCCCGGGATGCTGGTTCCGTGCAAACCGTAGCGCAGGGGTTCGGTACTCTTCGCCTTGGCGAGGTTGATCCACACCACCCCGACCGGATTGTTGGGACCGGGGGCGAGGAATTCGCCGGGCCGCGGCGGCTCGTCGGACCGGACCTCCGGTGCCTCGCGTGGCTCCCGCCGCGTGACGATCCGCGGGCGGGCGATCGCATCGAGCACCGTCCACGAGCCACGGCCATGCAGTCCCGGCCGGGCCGAGGCCAAGGGGACCACCGCGATGACCCGGCCGGCGCGCGTGACCTCCAGCATCGAGCGCTTCACCACCGCGGCGGAGACCGGCTTCCGCGGGTCGGCTTCCGGTTGCAAGGGCAGCTCGGGCACGTGCTCGATCTCGAAAGGAATCACCTTCGGCACCTGGAAGATGGTGCCAGGGACGGGGTCGACATCGATGTGCGAGTTGAGCCGCCTCAGAAATGCCTCCTGGCAGTGGAACCGCTCGGCCACGAACTCCCAGCCATCCGCGTAGGGCAGGAAGCCGGCGCCGGCCAGGTCCTCGTAGCGGACCGCCGCAGGTGCCTCCGCGTCCGATGGGGCTTTGCGGTCGACCACCAGGGTGGCGGCTGGCGAAGCCGGGGATTTCGGCGGCCGGATGAAGCGGAAATCTTCTTCGCGGAGCGTGTAGTTGGCATAGGGGTAGTCCACCGCTTCGAGGGCCTTCTCCTTCAGCTGGGCGAGGTCGACGAGCTCCGGGTGGGTGTTCAGATAGAGCCGCCGCATCGACTCGAACATCGGCCCGATCTCGCCGTCGACCGGTCCCTGCGAAAACATCTCGCGGTCGAGGAACACCTGGACCAGCACGGTCTGCAACTCGAGTTCCTTCACGGTCGTGGGTGGCAACTCGAGCCCCGGCCGCCCGCCGGCCTTGCCGCCCGGTTCGTCGCCGCCGCCGACCGGCTTGGCCACCGGCGGCGGCGCCATCGCCAGGAGGTCCTCGTGGGTGGGGATGCGCAGCACGTCGCCGATGCGGATGAGATCGCCTTTCAGACCGTTGTGCTGTTTCAGCTGGGCGACGGTCATGTTGAATTTCCGCGCGATCTTGACCAGGGCGTCGCCCTTCCGGACTTCATAAGTCGCCGGCCGGGCCGGCACGGCAGGGACCTCACCGGCGGCCGGGGCGGCAGCCTTCTCGGGGAGTTTCATGCCCCATTCGTCCGACCCCGCGGGCGCGACGTCCCACTTCCACGCCACCGCTTCCTCCAGGCCCGGTTCGATTCCCGGCGCGGCGGCCAGCCGACCGGCGGACGACAAGCCTACCAGGCAGATGCATGCGAACCCGGGGGGAACGATGCCCGTCAACCAACGAACATTCGAGATACACATGGGGCCCACGATATACCCCGGTTGGCCTTCCCCGCAACGGGGAATCCCGGGATGAAGCGCGGAATCAACATACCCTCCCCTCACTTCGAAATCCGCAACTTGTCCCCGGTCTTCACGCCGAGGGCCTTGGCGGCATTGCCATGGTTGATCTCGACGAGCACCCAGCCGTCCACCGTGACATAGAGCGCCCCCTTGCCCGGCTTCACGTCGCTGCGGAAACCGACGACCGTGACCTCGAGTCGTCCCTTGCCACCAGGAGCGGACACCACGGCCGGGTCACCGCGCTTCAAGCCGAGCGTCTCGAGGTCCGCCGCGACCAGATCGGTGGACAGGTTTCCCCACGCCTCGTGGGCGAGCCGGACGCGTCCCTCCAGTCCGCCCTCCTCCACGGCGCTGGCCGTGCTCGGTCGCCGCGGCGGGGGAACGGTCCCGTCCCGCTCGCGCGCTGGAGGCTTGCCATCGACCCAGGCATCGACCGCCCGCAGCGCGTTCAGGCGTTCCAGGTCGGAGGTGTTGCAATGGCCGTCGCGCGCGACCTTCCAAAAAGCCGTCCGCTCCGTCCCGGCCGCGCTGACATAGTGCGCGGGATGCTCCAGTTCGTCCTGGTTGGTCAGGAACAGGACCGGCACCTTCGGCTGCCAGGTGAGCGCCGGATGATAGGCCTCCGTCTCGCCATCGCCAAGGTAGGCACCGATCGCCACGACGCCATCCACCCCGTCCAGCGCGCCCTCGGCGATCCGGGTCACGATCAGGCCGCCCATGGAATTGCCGACGACCAGACAACGTTTCACCGGTCCGACTTCCCGGGCGATGTGATCCCGCAAGGCCGCGAGATCGGCGATGGCATCCCCGACGATCCAGCCGTTGCGACGGTAGCTGGTGGTCGCGACCGCCCAGCCCTCGGCAAGCAAGGGCCGGGAGAAATCGTCACCGACATCGAGGTCCGCACCCAGCGGCGCCGCGGCCGGGCGGTAGCCGTGGGCGAGGAGCACCAACTTGCCTTGCCACGCCTTCTCCCCGGGCAAGGCGACGGTGAACTTCGCCCCGCCGATCTCACCGCGGCGGATCTCGGCCGCCCCCAGGCTCGCCAGCAGGCCGAGCAAGGCAAGGACCACGGTTCTCATGGAGCGCAGCCTAGCAGTCACCGGAAGGCTGGGGAGGAAAAAGCCAGTTGCGCCGGCGTCGCCCGGTCCCGCTTGTCAGCGGGCGACGGCCTCGTAGTCTTGCGCCATGAATCTCCTGCTCCGCTGTCTCGCCGCGCTGGCGCTTGTCATGTCATTCACCGCCTGCGGCACCAGCCGATCGGAATTCACCCCGCAGGGCGGGCCGCCGACGGTCGGCATGCCCGCCGAGCTCTCGGAACGCGAGCGGAACTACATCCCGCAGCTGGACACCGCGCTGCGCGACCGCGGCTATCTGCCCGTCCGCCATGGCGCGGGCGATTTTCAGCTCGAATTCAAAATCGCCGAGGGACCGATCCACGCCGACACCACCATCGGGCTCTTCGAGGATGAGCGGCAGGTGGCCGGGGGCCGCGGACGGGGTGCCGGTGCCCCGATGATCGGACGCGACAAGGTCGCCGACCGGTCATTCCAGCGGGCCTTCGACGAGTTCCAGTCGTCGCTTTCCGGTTCCGCGCCGGCGGCCCCGGATGACAACGCGCCGGCCGGCGCCGGGGACGACGGGCTGTATGTTTACTGAGCCGCGGGCGGGCGGCACCCGATGCCTTGCCGCGGGCCCGGCGGCCTGCTTTGCTGGAGGGAAACCCTGAACCTCATGGCCACCGCCGCCGACATCCTTGCCGAACTCGAAGCGCTGGGCGACGACCGCTACAAGCGGATGATGATGACCAACCACGGCGTCCGCGAGCCGTGTTACGGCGTCAAGATCGGCGACCTCCAGCCCATCCGGAAACGGATCAAGCAGGACTACCAGCTGGCGCTCGACCTCTGGGACACCGGCAACTACGACGCCCGCTACCTCGCCGGGCTGATCGCCGACGACGCGCGCATGACCCGCGCCGACCTCCAGCACTGGGTCGAGAGCGCCGCCGGTGGCGCCCTTTCCGGAACAAGCGTCGCGACGGTGGCCGCCGGCAGCCATCACGGCCGCGAGGTCGCGCTTGCCTGGATCGACTCGCCCGAACCGCGGATCGCCGCCGCCGGCTGGGCCACTTGGAGCTGCCTCGTCGCGCTCAAGCCGGACGCGGAGCTCGACGCCGGGGAGCTCCATGGGCTGCTCGCGCGGGTGAAAACCGGCATCCACGGCGAGCCCGACGGCGTGCGCTACGCGATGAATGCCTTCGTCATCTCGCTCGGCTGCTATGTCACGTCCCTCACCGGCGCCTCGATCGATGCGGCGGAGAAGATCGGCACCGTCACCGCCAAGCTTGGCAACAACAGCTGTGCCGTCCCCTCCGCCGTCGATACCATCCGGAAGGTCCAGGCCCGCGGTTCGATCGGCAAAAAGCGGAAGACCGTGAAGTGCTGAACCAACCCCCTGAACCGGACGCGGCCAACTGCCGCGGCCCGGCCGGGAAAAGCGGGACGCCCCGGATCAGGGATCGGGAGTCACTTCAATCCGCGTGAACAAGATCGGCGGCTGGGTTCCGCCGATCGTTGCCGTCACCGTGGCGATGCCGGTGCCCGGCGTGTTGTCGGAAACCGAGAAGGTCACCGTCGTGCCCTCGTTCTCGTCACCGCTGAAGTGCCAGGTGGAAAGGTCGCGCGACCAGAGATAGGCCGCCGCCACGTCCGGTGCCGGCGCCGAGTTCTTCGGATGCTGCAAGGTGAGGGTGTTGCCGACCTTGATCACGTTGGTGAGGCCCTGGTTCGCCACGCTCGGGTCGGTGCCGAGGTAATTCTCGAGGCCGTTGTCGAGACCGTCGCCATCCGCGTCGTCCTCGAATCCGGTCAAGGTGCCGACATCGTAGCCGCCGATCCAGGTCGCGAAGTCCGGCGCCGGTGGCAGGCCCGCGATCCCGAACCCGTCGAGCGTGGTGCGGTCGCCGACGGTGCTGGTCAGGAAGTCGTCGAAGACGATGGCGTAGCTGCTGGACCCGGTGAGACCGGCGGCGACGAGGCTGCGGAAGCGACGGTCGCCGCTGCCGGGGTCGCCCGGGGTGCCGTCGGCGAGGACCTGTTCGACGTTCGGTTCATTGCCGGTCGTGACGACGACCGGTGTCAGGTCGCCGTAGAGCCCGGTGGCCGCGGTGTCGGTGGTGACCAGCGACTGGATCTTCGCGGCACCGGCGGCGCGGACATTGTAGACGAAGAAGTCGAGGACCTCCGACGGGTCGAGACCGCTCAGGATCACGCGGATCTGTGCCGCGTCCACCGACGTGTCGCCGGCCGAGTAGGCGGTGGTCGAGTTCGCGTTGGCGCCCGGTCCGGTGGTTCTCAGCTCCCAGCCGCCCGAATTGGAGGCGCGGGTGGAAAGCGAGTCGTCGAAGTCGATCCAGTCCACGCCATCGAACTGCTGCCAAACCGCGGTGACCCCGGCATTCAGCTGCGTCGTTCCCGAGTTGCCCGACGGGGCGTCGAAGTAGGCGATCGGCCCCGGGTCCTTCACGATCAACAAGGTGTCCGAATAGCCCGCGATCGGGAAGTCCGCCGGCGTGACGCCCGTGCCGTCGTCAATCGCAGCGACATAGTAGATGGCCGCGTCGGCCTCGGTGAACGGGGTGAAGGACAGCGTGTCGCTGGTCTCCGCCAGCACCGTGTCGCCTTCGCCGTCGATCTTGTGCCATTCGTAGCTGAGCGCACCGATGCCCGTCGCGGTCGCGGTCACCGTGAGGTTCTCCCCGGGGAAGCCGGTGAGCTTGGCCGGGATCGAAACTTCCGGCGTCGGATAGATCAGGTCGACGTACACCGAGGGACTGGTGACAGTTCCCGCCGTGTTGGTCGCGACGACCCGGTAGAAGCCCAGGTCGTCCGGCTGCGCGTTGACGAATTCCAGGCTCTCGCCGACCTCGCCGGGGAGGTCCGTCCACGGATCGAGGTCGTCGGGCGAGAACTGCCACTGGTAGCCCGGGGCCGGGTTGCCTACGGCCGGATAGGTCAGGGTGAAGGTGTCACCGAAGGCGCCGTAGTAGGTTTCCGGGGGCACCCCGAATTCCGGGGCGGTTCCCGCCGGCGTGGCCTCGACCCCGAAACCATCCAGGGTGGCCCGGTCGCCCGGGCCCGCACCGTCGAAATCGTCGAGCACGATGACATAGGTGTCGGATCCGGTCAGACCGCTGAAGGCATCGTAGCGGATCCGCTGGTCGCCCGAGGTACTGCCTTCCGACCCGTCGGGCAGGACCGGCACGCCGCCGGAGGAAAAGGTGGTCAACCCCGCATAAAGTCCCGTCGCCGCGGCATCGGTGGTGACGGCTGACTGGATCGCGGCCACGCCCGCGGCCCTGATGTTGTAGATCGAGAAGCTGATCGAATCATCCGGATTGAAGCCGCTGACAATGACCCGGATCTGCGCGGCATCGCGGCCGCCGGTGATGTCACCGTCGCCCACCTGGTAGGCGGTGGTGCCGGCGGCATTGGTGGCGGGACCGGTCAAGCGCAGTTCCCAGTTGCCGCTGGTGTAGGCCCGCGCCGTTAGAGAATCGTCGAAGGCCACCCAATCCACGCCGTCGAACTGCTGCCAGACGGCGGTGAGGCCGGAATTCTCCTGGGTCGTGCCACTGCTCGAGGACGGGGCGTCGAAGTAGGTGATCTGGCCGGACAAGGTGCCCAGCAGGCACGCGGCGAGGACGGTGCTGACGGTCGGATGTTTCATGGTTGGGTTTGGGAATACGATGGGAGGCTTGGGTCTGTTAGATAGATCGAGGGCATCGGACGGCAGCCGGCCGGATGACCCGGCCGAAGCCGCGACGCGGGGTTCCGTCGATCTACAAACGGATATACAGCCGGCCCCCGGTTTTCGTTTAGTGCCGCCGCGAAGATTTCTCCGCAGCGGCTCACCGCAGGTTCACCTGGACCCGTCCGAAGCCCGACGATCCCGTTAGAGCGGGGCCCGGCAGGGCAAAGGCCGCCCATTCGTATCCGGCGGGCGCGGGCAACAACCCGGCCGGGACGGGAACCTCGACGACCGGGACGTTCCATCCGCTCATGTCCGCAGAGGATTGCGGCCGGTAGTCGAGGTCGCCGCTACGATAAATCCCGTTCTCCCAGAAGCCGCCGGCGCGGCGGAGATAGGCGAACGTCGCGGCGAGTTCGCCGCCCGGCACCGGCATCGCGATGGTCAAGGGGACATTGGAGGTGGCATCGAGCGGATTGCTGGCACCCAGGGCATACTCCAACAGGTTGTTCATGGCGTCGCCGTCCGGATTGTCGTCGGGCCCTTCGTCTCCCGCCATCAGCGGGTGCTCCGAGAGGTATCCGGCGAAGGTCGGTCCGGGCGGCGCAAGCGCGGGCGCGGCGGCCGGTTCCGCGCCGTCGATCTGGCTCAGGTAGGCCACCAACTGGTCGATCTGGGTGGAGGTGAGGCCGCTGGTCGCACCGTGGAGGTCGCCGGGATTGGCGGTGGTGAGGACATCGCGGAGAGTCGGTGCCGACCCGTCGTGCAGGTAGGGCGGGGTGGCCCAGATGCCGCGCAAGGTCGGGGTGTCCAGGCCGGCAAGCGCCTCGCCCAGCCGCTGCCCCGAGGACGGCTTGAGCGTCCCGACGTCATGGATGGCCCCCAGCGGGCTGTCGGTGAAGGTGTCACCGCCGTGGCACGCGTGGCAGGCAAGTTCGTTGAACAACTGGCGGCCGGCCACGGCATCCGCGGTCAGGGAACCGTCCGGATTCCGGAAGGGGCTGGGCGGGAACTCCACGAGCGAGGCGACGTAGGCCGCCAGCGCGTCGAGGTCCCCGCTGAGGCCGTGCTTGGCCAGACCGAGCGGATGGGCGCGGTCGCCGGCTGCGAAGAGAGCATCCTCCATCAGCCCGGCCCCGGCCCCGATGCCGCGGATCTGGCCCTCGAAGTCCTGCACCTCGTCGAAATTCGCGCTCCAGTGGAGGCGGCCGTGCGCGGTGCCGGCCCGGCCGCGGAGGTCGATGGTGTTCCTCAGCCCCTCGCCGAAGTTCGTGAAGTCCCAGATGCGCCCGTCCTGCGAGCCGTCGAGATGGCAGGAAGCGCAGCTCATGTAGGCCTCCTCGTTGAGCTTCACCGAAGTGGCATCGTAGAACAGCTCCTTGCCGCGCAGGACCTGCGGCTCGAGCGTTTCACTGCCGATCAGGACCACCGGATCGCCGACCGGCAGGACCGTGTTGTCGTTGCCGTTGATCAAATTGCCGACGTCGAACACCGAGAGGCTCCGCGACAGGAAGTTCATCACGTAGAGCCGGTGGGAAGAGACATCGACCAGAACCCCGGTGGGCGCCTTGCCGGTCGGGATCTGCGCGACCGGCTGCCCGGAATAGGCATCGACCACCTCGACGTGGTTGTTGCCGGGCATCGCCACGAATGCGAGGTCGCCGAGCGGGCTGAAACACACGGCGTGGGCGCGGTCGCGGTTGTCGTAGTCGATCCTTTCACCGGGAATCTCGGCACCGGTCGTCGGGTCGATGACCGAGGTGATGCAGCGCACGGTCATGTCATGGTTCAGCGCATTGCCGTCGCGGAAGCTGCCGCGCAGGGTGTTGTCCTTCTTCGACGGCAGCCATGCGCGCACGCCGTCCGGGCTGATGGCCACGGCATTGAGGTAGTTCGGCACGCCGCGCGCGCCGAGCGGCGTGTCCGGGCCGGGATCGACCGCGAGCGGGATGGTCCGGACCAGCGTCATGGCGGACGCATCGGCCTCGAAGACCTCGCCGCGGTCGGCGGGCGAAAGGAATCGGGTGACCCACAACCGGCTGCCATCGCCTGCCACCGCGACGCCCCGGATCTGCGGCCGGGTGCCGTCCGGATCCAGAGGGAGATCCAAGTCCGCAACCACCCCGCGCGTCGTGGTGTCGATCTTGACGACGCGGCCCAGCGCCCGCAGCGCGACGAAGGCGTGGCCGCCGTCCGGGGACATCGCCAGGCCGTAGGGCTCCGACCCGGCAGGCAGGGAAAGGACGTCCACCGGCGTGCCGTCGGCGCCGAGGATGGTGATCGACGCCGATCCCTCGCAGGCCACCCAGACCGTACCGTCGGGTGCGACCGCGACCGATTCCGGATGCTCCCCCACCGCGTGCTCGCCGGTCACCTCAAGGGTCGCCGTGTCCACCGCGGTCACCGTACCGGTGTCCGGATTGACGACCCACAAGGTGCCGTGGCTGGCGTCGAGCGCCATCGGCTGGCTGTGGGTCGGCGAGTGGGTGGTGAGCGGCCGGTGGACCACATGGGTGAAGCTGGTGGTGATCGTCTCCGGCTCTAACAACGGCACCAGCAGCTGGTCGACGTTCGGCCCCGCGGTGCCGGCGCTGGCCTGGAGCTCGATCGTGTTCGCGCCCGCCACCAGGGCAACGCCGGGAACCGTCACGACGTCCCAGTCCGTCCACAAGCCGGTGGTCGTGCAATCGACCGGCACCGGGGCGCCGCCGTTGACCACCAGGTTCAGGCGCCGGCCGAGGCCCTCGCAGGCGTAGCGGAACCCGAGGTCCACGCTGCCCGCGGCCGGGGAATCGATGGTCCAGCGGACATAAACGGACGCCCCCTGCGTCCCCGGATAGTCGACAAAGCCGCTGCCCAGGTAGCCGGCATTGTTGGTGGCCTTGACCACCCCGCCCGCCAGCGTCGCGTCCTCCGCCTCGAAGGTATCAACGGTGTCCGTGGCATGCAGCGATGTCGTGTAACGCCCCGGGGCGGCATAGGTGTGGGTGACCGACGCGCCGCTGGCGGTAGTGCCGTCGCCGAAATCCCACTCGTAGGCGACCCCGGCTTCCGGGGTTCCGGCCACCGACAGCCCGGTGGGATCGCCGAGCCGGGTCGGCGGCACCGGCGAGATCACCCCGCCGGTGAATCCGGTCACCCCGTTGCCGGTCCGGAAGGTCGACTTGAACTCCACGGCGACCGGGTTGCCCACGAAGTCGCGCAAGCCGCCGGCGGGCAACACGATCTCGTAGTAGGTGTTCGGCAGCAGCGGCACCTCGGGCGCAAAGGTCAGCGTCGTGGCGGTGCTGCCCCACGACCCCGCCAAGGGCTGGCCGCCGGCCGGCCGGACAAAGAAGGCCGCGCCATCGACCGTGGCCAGCTCCGGCCACTCGGAGAGGGAAAGCGCCACCGCGGTTGTCAGCGGCAGGTTCGTCGCCTGATCGGCGGGAAAGCCCTTGATCACCGTGGGCGCAGTCGTGTCCGGATTGACATCCTGCACGGCGATCAGGCCGCCGACGTAGCCGTCGACGTTCTGGTCGTCTGTCACCGCCAGGAGATTGCCGATGGGGCAGCTGAACTGGTCGTCCCACCGCGAGTCGCGGCCGACGTAGCGCCCGACCAGCGACGGAGCGGCGGGATTGGAGATGTCGTACTTCCAGACCCCCTGGGTACCGCCGCGCAGGCCGCCGAGGTAGAGGAAATGGTCCGCATAACTCTGGTACTCCGCACTCGGCAGGCCGCCGACGGACGCAACCTGCTGGATGTTCCGGGGGTCGCTGGTGACGTCGTAGCTGCGGTAGGGCGAGATGAGGTGGGCGTTGCCGCCGTAAAACGAGCCGATGTAGGAGTTCGACCCGCTGATCAACGCATCGAGCAACTTCGGGTTCGTCGGGTCGCCGATGTCGACGGTGGCCACGCCGTGATGGTCCTTGGGCGAGGTCACCACCAGCAGGTTACCGAGGGCGAACAACGGACCCGCGACCACGCCGCCGAGCTGGCTGGTGCTGAAGGTTTTGACCAGCTGGGGCGACGCCGGATCGCCGACATCCAGGACGTAGAGCCCGTGGGTCGTCGCGCCGAGATAGAGATAGCGGCCTTGCCAGGAGATCCCCCAGATGGCGTTGGCGACGTCGCCGTAGTTGATGTTCGGGAGTTCCACCGCGGCGACCAGCACCGGGCTGGTGGTGGCCGTCACGTCCCAGATGTCGACCCCTTTGCCGGAGGTGGTCGCAAGGTAGGTCGTGCCGTCCGCCAGGCGTCCGTACGACACCTGGTGGGACTCCGCCTCGCCGTCGGCGAACGGGCTGGTCATCGTGGCCAGCGACACCGGCGCGTAGGGATTGGAAATGTCCCACACCTCGTGGACCGCGTTGCCCGCCAGCATCAGGTAGCCGTTGTAAACCGACGGCTGGTTGAGGTGCAGCGAGGTCATCTGCGGGCTGATCTGCTGGAACAGCTCTGCCGGCGGATAGCTGAGATTCGGGATCGTGCCGTCGACGGCCTGCACCGTGCCCGGCCACGCGGCGTTGCCGAGCAGGATCGCCGCGGCGGCACGGATCGGCGTCCTGCCGGACACCCGGCGAGGGCGGGCCTTGGAAATTCTCATGGGTTCAGGTTTAGGGACGCTCGCCACGCGCCGGGCCGCAGGTCAGGACGTCCCCCGGAACCGGGAGTCACCCTCGCGGTGGAGTCCGGCGGGCGCAAGGGGCCGGCCCCGGAAGGTCGTTCCCCGCCCGGTCGCGGTCGTCCCGCCGGACCTGCCGTTCGTGCGCATGTACGAACGGATATACAGCCGGCCCCGGATTTCCGTTTAGTGTGCCCCCGAACTTTCCCCCGCCCCCCGGTTCAGTCGTCGAGGCCCGGGAGCTTCCAGACCGGACTGGTCGTGTGCTCCTCGGCCATGATGCGCCGGATCTTATCAACGATCTCCGGGTGTGCCGCCGCGAGGTTGCGGGTTTCCGATGGGTCGTCCTTCAGATTGTAGAGCTCGATCGATCCGTCGGTCCCGTTGCGCCGGTAACCCTTCCAGTCGCCCGTGCGCACGGCCTGTTGCTTGCCGCCTTCGAAAAACTCGAAGTAGATGTGGTCGCGCGCCGCCTGGCGATCCGTCTCCCCCCGCAGGGTCGGCAGGATGGAAATGCCATCCATCTCCGCGGTGACGGCCCGGCCGCCGGCATCCGCCACGGTTGGCATGACGTCCCACTGGGTGGTGACCAGGTCGCACTCGCTGCCGGCCTCGATGGTGCCGGGCCAGCGGGCGATCAGCGGCGTCCGGATGCCGCCCTCGTAGAGCGAGCGCTTGCGGTCGCGGAACGGCCCGTTGCCATCGAAGGTGGCGGTGCGCCCGTAGTAGCTGATCTCGTCGCCGTTGTCCGAGGTCCACAGCACCAGGGTATCGCGGTCGAGGCCGAGCTCCCGCAGCGCCGCCAGGATCCGGCCGATGTTGGCGTCGTGGTGGCTCATCAGCGAACAGTAGACCTTCTCGTAAAGGGTCAGCGACTTGCCGTCATAGCCGGCGACATCCGGGGCGCGCATCCCGCCCGGCGGCCCGCCGTGGGGAACGGTCGAGGCGAAGTAGATGAAGAAGGGCTCGTCGCGGTGCCGCGTCATGAACTCGATGATGCGATCGCCGTAGAGCTTCTCGATGAAGGTGCCGCCCTTGACCATCCCGCTGCCCTTTTCGCCCCCGGGCGGGGTGTCGTCGCGGGGCGCCTGCCCCCGCTTGCCCTCGCCGGTGGTGAAGCTGGTGCCCGCGAGCGTCCCGGGATCGTTCCCGGGCACGGGCACCAGCTTGCCGTTCTCCCAGATCTTAGAAGCGTAGTAGTCGCGGCAATCGATGTGGCCGAGGAAGCCGAGCCAGTAGTCCCAGCCGCAGGCCGTGATTTCCTCCGGGGTCGACATCCCGCCGGCACTGAGCTTGCCGAATCCCGCGGTCTTGTAGCCGGCGTCGCGGGCGACCGCGCCCAGCATCGGGTAGGCCGGCGGCCACGGTGACACCGGGCTCTTCTCGCGGTTGGCCCGCCAGGCCGCGTGGCCCGGGTGCTTGCCGGTCAGCAGGCTGCACCGCGATGGACCGCACACCGCGTTGCCGGCGTAGGAGTTGGTGAAGCGCATCCCTTCCGCCCGCAGGCGGTCGATGTTGGGCGTTTCGATGATCCGCTCGCTCGCGGGATCCATGCCGTAGCACGGGACCTTGCCGATCCCCCAGTCGTCGGTGTTGATGTAAATGATGTTCGGCTGGCGGGCCGCCCCCGGCGAAACGAGGGCGGCGAAGGCGAGGAACAGGAAGGTCCGGTGCTGCATGGGATCGGTCGGGAACGCCGGGCATCGGAGCCACCGGCCGTGATCCTACGGTTTTCATCGTAGCAACCTTTCCCGGCGTTGCGTTCATCACGGGTTGCCCACCGTGACGGCGAGGCGGGCGAAGAGCTTGCCGTCCGCGGCGAGGGCGGCCGGAATGTAAACCTCGACCCGGTCGATTCCGGTTTCGAAGCCGTCGTTGGTCTCCACCACGACCACCCCGTCCACCCCGTCGGCGGCGGTGGTCCACCCCGCGAGCCCGTTGCCATACTCGACGCCGATCGCGGTGTTGGCATCGGCGGCGGCCAGGTCGCTGCGGCGGTAGGTGAAGCGCAGGTAGGAGGACGCGGTCGCGTCGCCGTCCGGATCCGCGGTGACCAGGTCACCGCCGGGCAGCTTCGCGCTGTCGGGATTGGCCGGGTCGTTCGGCGATCCACCGATCACCCACTCGATGCCGGTGGCCACCCCGTCCTGGTCCGGATCGAGGTCCGGGAGGCCGGTGGTGGCGGGATCGAGGCCGGCGCCGCTGACAAAGGAACCGAAGGCGGTGCCACCGGGAACGGCATCGCCCCACAGGATCAGGCTGCTGATGTAGGCAAGGTTGGCGTTGCCGTTCTCCAGCATCCTCAGCTCGTAGGTCTTCCCGGACTCGACGGTGGCGGTGTGGGCGAACTGGCCCGGACGGTTGAAGTTGGCCGCCACGGTGTCCAGCGTGGCACCCTGCTCGCCGAACATGATGTTCTGTGGCAGGCCGTAGCCCGAATCGTAGTCGTGGCTGGTCACCAGGTTCAGCTCCCCGGCCGCCAGGCCGGTCAGGAGAATGCTGATGTAGTTGCCGGCACCGCCGTTGAAAGTGGTGGCCGCCCCGTCACCCAGCAGGTCGCCGGACGCCAGGCCGCTGAAGGTGGCGATGTCGCCGTTCTTCGAGACCATCTGGAGGGTCACGCCGGCCAGGCTCTGGACGGCGCCTTCGCCGACGACGAAACGGGTGTAATCCGCCGCCACTCCGGAATCCGCGCTGCCGAAGTCGGCCGCGGCGACGTTCCCCTGCGGCACCACGAAGGCCGTGAGCGCGATCTGCGGGGTGCTGTCCTGGTAGTCGTTCGAGACAATCGCCAGCGTCGCGGAGTGCAGGCCCTCGACCGCTCCCGGGTCGAAGGTGACCTCGATGTCACCGCTGGCACCCGGGGCGATTGGTCCCGGGAACGAGGTGACGGTGAACGCGGTGTCGCCCGTGATGGCGGTGAGCAGCTGGTCGATGACGAGGTCGCTACCGCCGCCGGTGTTGGTGATGGTCAGCGTCGCGGTCTGAGGGCCGGGATTGACGGTGAAGTTGCCGAATTGGATCGACGAGGCGGCGGCGGCGATCACCGGGTCGCGAACGTCGATGGTCACCTCGATGACCCAGGGCGAGAAGTCGCTCTCGTCGTTCGAGGAGACCTCGAGGTCGAAGGTGTAGATCCCGGCGCCGTCGGACGGCAGGAAGTCAAAGGTGATATCGCCGCTTTCCCCGGAAGCGACCGACGAGGGGTAGGCGAGGTTGGAGACGTAGGTCGCGTCGAAGCCGTACGCGGTGACGTCGTCGATGTTGAGGGCCGTGGTCCCGTCGGCGCCATTGTTGGTGAGCGTGACCGAGTAGCCCTGCGAGGTCCCGTCGTTGATGAAGGAAATCGACGCGACCGCCTCCAGGTCGGGGCTCGGCAGCACGGTGACCTCCACCGGGATCACCCGCGACGGGGACTCGAACGCATCGTCGGAGGTGATCTCGAGGTCGAAGGTGTAGGTGCCGGCGCCCGCGCTGGGCGTGAAGTCGAAGGTGATGTTGTCCGCCGATCCCGCGGCCAGGGTGGACGGGAAGACGATGTTGGAAACATCGCCCGCGGCATCGCCGCTCGCCGCCACGCCGCTGATGTTGAGGGCGGTGGTCCCGTCACCCGGTGCATTGGAAACCGGGATGCCGTAGTTGGTGGTGGAACCCGTGTTCGAGAACGTGAACTCCGGCTCGACCACCATGAACGGGCTGAGGGTCGCGGTGTTGACCGAGACGAAGAGGTTGTCGATGCGGCAGTAGTTGCCGGTCGCGGTGGTGCCGGGCGTGGCGGTCTGGATGCTGGCGAACAGCTTCTTGCCGACTGCTCCGGCGTCGGAGACGACCACCGGCGGGAAGGTCTCGGTCGACCAGGTCCCGTCGCTTCTCCCCGTGAAAACGAAACTCGCCAGCGTGGTCGCGGCACCGGTGAGGGTGTCGTCTTCGGTGTAGAACAGCGTCAGCCCCATTGAGTCGTTCGCCGCCCAACCGGACGCCGGGCGCGCCATGAACGAGGCGTTCAAGGTATTGCCGACCGCCAGTGTGTAGCCCGAGCTGCCCGAGGCATCGATGCCGATCCGGCGGGCGTTCTCGGCGGTGGAGCCCCCCATGGACGCGAAGTTCATCGCGCTGCCGACACCGGAAGCGTTGCTGCTGAGGAACTGGCTGTTGGTGATCAGCACCCAGGGCGCGGCAACCGCGCCGGTCCCGGACGGGCCTTGGAGGGAGAAGTCGCCGTCGTTGACGGCAACGTCGTGCTCCCCGTCGGAGCCTCCGTCACTGTAGTCGATGAGAATGGTGTCGGCGCCGGATCGCAGGGCGAGCAAGACCGGGGCCGCGGCGGCGAGTGCAAGAACTCTGAGGGATTTCATGGCGATGGTTTTATTGGGACCAAGGCAGGGTGCCTGGCGGAGATCCGGAGCCGCCGCGGGGGACTTCGCGGGAAGGGAGCGGGGTGCCATCCGGGGATCCGAAAACCTTGCCTTGGATCATCGCAGGCTGGGTTTCCGCGCCTTCGAGCCGCAATTTCCGTTGTTGCAATCTCAGTTCACTTTTTGTGAAAAGCCCGGAGATATTAGCATCCTTCATGCAAACTCCAGCATTCCGAAACGTCGCGCTGATGCTACCCATGTTCTACGAGTACGGGCGCAGCGTGAGACGCGGGGTGATGGACTGGGCGAACCGCAGCGGTCCCTGGCGGCTGATGGAGCTCGACCCCCAGGAATCCCGGGTCACGGCGGATCTCGGGCGCTACTTCGACGGGGTGATCCTGTGGGATTGGAAGCAGGACGCGATTTCCGAGACCATCCGCGGCTGGGGAATCCCGATCATCGAGGTCGGCGCGACCGACCAGCAGGAGGACGCCGGCCCCGGGTCACGCCGCCTGCGCATCACCTTCGACCGCCACTCGATCAACCGCCTGGCGGTGGAGCACTTCCAGGAATCGGGCATCGAATGCGCCGGCTACATCGGCCGCAACCTGCGCGTCGACGACCGGCGCGTGCCGCGGGTCGAGGACCTCCGGCAGCGGGTGCTCGACGCGGGCCTGGAGTGGACCGAGTTCGACACGCGCGACCACCATCCCGTGTGGGACCCCACGCTGCTCTGGCACGGGGCCAGCATCCCCGGGCTGAAGGACTACCTCCGCCAGTTGCCGGGGCCGACCGGCTTGCTATGCCAGGACGACTACCTCGGCGTGATGGTTTACGAGGTCGCCCGCGATCTTGGCCTGGGGGTCCCCGGCGACGTCGCAATCCTCGGCCAAGGCGACCGGATCATCGGCCGCTATGGCCCCTGCCCCTTGTCGACGGTGAAGATCCCCGGCGAGGACATCGGACACCAGGCGGCGGAGCTGCTCGACCGCTGGATGTCCGGGGCAACGCCGGAGCGGGTTTCACGGCTGGTCCCGTGCCGCGAAATCGCGATGCGCCAGAGCACCGGCGGCCTCTCCGGAAGGCTGGCGATCGAGCGCGCGAAACGGCACTTCGACCGCCACGCGGTGGAAGGGGTCACCGTCGGCGAACTGGCATCGATCGCCGGCTGCGCCCCGGCCACCCTGCGGCAACGGTTCCGCAGCGCCTACGGTTTCGAGATCGCGGCCGAGGCACGCAGCCGCCGCCAGCTGGAGGCGATCCGCCTGCTCGCGGATTCCGACCTGGAAACCCGCGAGATCGGCAAACGCTGCGGATTTCCGGCGGCGTCGAACTTCTTCAACTTCGTGCGCCGCCAGACCGGCATGGGCCCCGCCGAGTTCCGCCGCAGCGTTCGCCCGGGCAAGTCCGGGGCATGATCCCGCCCGGCCGCACCCGCGAGATTGCCGGGCCAAACGCTGCGGGCCAGTGGAACGTCCCCGCCCAACGCCGGAGGGGGAATTCCGGGTAACAGGACGGACTTTCGCGAAACGGTACCTCGAGCCCATCCACCCGAACATGAGATTTCCCATTGCCGTCCTGCTTGCCGCCACCTCGCTGGTCCTGACCGCGGCCCTCCGTGCCGCCGGCGACCGTCCGCCGGACCTCGTCATTTTCCTCGCCGACGACCTGTCGGTGGAAGACTGCACGCCGTACGGCAACCGCGGGATCAAGTCGCCCCACATGCAGGCGCTGGCGGAGGAAGGCCTGACCTTCGACCGCGCCTACGTCGCTTCCCCCAGCTGCGCGCCGTCCCGGGCGGCGCTGCTGACCGCCCGCTACGGGCTCCGCAGCGGCAGCACCTTCAACCACCAGCCGGTCGACACCGGGATCCGCAGGTGGCCGTCGTTTTTCCAGGACCTCGGCTACCAGGTGGTCGCGATCGGCAAGGTCGCCCACTACGCTCAGGTCACCTCCTACGGCTTCGACAAGGCCAGCTTCTACAAATACCATCAGGACGCCTGCGTGGAGAAAGCCGTCGAGTGGCTGGCGCAGCGCAAGTCGCGCAAGCCGCTGTGCCTGTTCGTCGGCACCAACTGGCCGCACGTCCCGTGGCCGGTCAAAAGCAAGATCCCGCCGGACAGCCTGAAGCTCCCGCCGGAACTCGCCGACACGCCCGAAACCCGGGTCGCCCGCGCGCGCTACGCCGCCGCCGTTGGCAACGCCGACCGCGACCTCGGCCAGGTCCGCGCCGCGGTGAAGCGCCACCTCCCGGAAGAGACCGTGTTCCTTTTCACCTCCGACCACGGCTCGCAGTTCCCGTTCTCCAAGTGGAACCTCTACGAAGCGGGCCTGCGGGTCCCGCTGATCGTCTCCTGGCCCGGCCACGTCGCCGCCAACCAGCGGACCGGCGCCATGGTCAGCTGGCTCGACCTGATGCCCACGCTGATGGAAATCGCGGGGGCCGACCCGGCCAAGGCCGCGCCGGGCATCGACGGCCGCTCGTTCCTGCCGGTGCTGAAGGACCCGGCCAAGCCGCACCGCGACCGGATCCTCGCCACCCACAGCGGCGACGGGAAATTCAACTTCTTCCCCGCCCGCTCGGTTCGCATCGGCCGGTGGAAGTACATCCGCAACATCGACCCCACGCTGGAATTCCACAGCCACGTCGACCTCGCCTCGAAGGATACCGGCTACTGGCCGTCCTGGGTCAGGGACGCCAAGGACAACCCGAAGATCGCCGCGATCGTCCAACGCTACCTCCACCGCCCGGCCGAGGAACTCTACAACCTGGAGTCCGACCCCGACGAACTGGTCAACCTGGTGGCAAAGTCCGAGCACGCCGACGAGCTGACCCGGCTGCGCGGCGCGGTCGATGAGTGGATGAAGTCCCTCGACGACCACGGCATGGCGACCGAAAAGGCCCGCCGCCCGGCCCCGAAGCGCAAGCCCGCCGACGAGGACCAGGACCGCTGATCCGCCCGGCGGGAACGGGGCGGCCCGTCACGGTTTGCCCGCCCGCTTCCCGGTGTAGCGGCCCTCGATGTCGAGCGTGCCATCGGCGTTCAAGCGGTGGCGGTAGCCACCTTCGACGACGAGTTCCCCGTCACCGCCGGCGGTGAAGGACTTGGTCCAGTTGACCTTGTTGCCCTGTCTCAGGATGCAGGTGCCGTCGGCCCGGAACTCGCGGCTGTGCGCCACGCCGCCGGCGAAGTAGCTCCAGGTCCCGAGCAGCGGGTGGCCCGTCAGGTCAACCGGCTCCGGCGGCTGGTAGTCGGCGGCCGTGCGGGCCTGGAGGTCTTCCAGGACCGACCAGTCGCGGGGCTCGGTGTCGAAATTGAGGATGCGGATTTCCTTCTGCCGGAGGGTGAAACGCAGCACGTCGCCGGGTCGATATTGACCGGCCAGGCCATCGAGGCTCCCGGCGAGCGGCGAGGACAGGTGGAAGAGCGTCTGGTCCGCGACCGCTCCCGGACCCAGGCCGAAGCGCCGGTCGAGCTTGATCTCGTAGGTCCGACTCTCCGCCGAGGGGTTGTGGATCGAGACGTAGCCCTGGCGGTCGTTCCAGGCGGTGTAACCGTAGACTTCCCCTTTGCCGGGATCACCGCCGTGCATGCGCGAGCGCTTGAAGGTCGGGAAGACGGCGTGGGCCCAGTGCAGGCCTTCGGCGAGCACGTCCCAGTCGTAGTCCTTGAGGAGAGGGGTCTTGAGGTAAAGTTCGATGAACCCCGTACCTCGCGACAGGTTCATGTAGAGGTAGCGGCGGAAGCTGTCCTTGGTCTCCTCCGACGAGGTCTTCTTCGGTTCGTGGTTGAAGATCGAGTGGAGCGGGAACTGCGTCTGCTCCTCGACCGCGAGCTGGTGATACACCTCGTCGCGGTAGGTCAGCTCGCCGGTGCGGTCGGCGCCCGACGCCGCGTCGCCGGCATTGATCATCCACACCGCGTCGATGTGCTGCAGCCACCACGGGGAGAGCCAGGCACCGTTCGAAATCACGATGTAGATGTCCGGATCGGCCCCGGCCATCGCGGCGAAGATGCGGACCAGCCGGTCGGTGCCGTCGCTGAGGTACTGGATCTTCTGCCGGTCGTATTTCGGATCGTTGAGTTCCGCCTCGCCGCCCTTGAATCCCTCGATATCAAAATTCCGGGTGTTCAGATGGCCGAAGATCCCGTCGAGCTTGAAATAGCCGACGCCGGCGCGGGCGAGTTCCACCATCCGCTTCTCCAACAGGCCGGTGTAAGCCGGGTCGTCGAGCGACATCCACGGGTCGAGCGAGCGCAGCCCGGCGGCCTTCATCTTCGGGATGGCCGCGGAAGCCCCGAACAGGGCACCCGGGCTCAGCCACAGGCCGAGCTGCGAACCGGCCGCAGAGGCAACCTTGAAGCTGCTTTCAAATGAGGGATCGAACTTGCCGTTGACCGGCCACAGGCCCTTGCTCCAGTCGGCGCCCTTGTCCTGCCACCCGTCGTCGATCACGTAGGCCTTGAGCGGCGGCACCCCGCGTCCGGTGACCAACTCGCGGTGGATGGTCTCGACGCTGGAGGCGAACTTGCCGGCATCGACTCCGGGCCCGAAGTCGAACCAGCTGTTGTACTGCGTCTGTAGTCGCAACGGCCGGATCCGGGTCCGGTCGATGTAGTCGAAGAACGCGTCCTGGACGAAATCCGGCGAACCGGCGACGCCGAAGACCGCGCTGGGAGCGATATGGACTTTGCCGGCTGGCAAGGTTGTCCCGACCAACTTGGAACAAATCAGGTGCCCGTCGGTGACACGATTGACCGCCGCCGGATACTCAAGGCCCCAGAAGGTCCCCGATTCCCGGGTGTAAAGCGGCTGGCCGAGACCGGGCCGCCATTGCCCGGCTCCCCGGGCGGTGATCTGCGACATGGTGTAGGGCTGGTAGGCCCCGGCGACCTTGAGCGATTCGACCTCGATGTCCGCCACCGCGAGGTCGGCCTCCGGGGTGAGGGTCACCGACTTGCGCAGGTAGAAGTCGCCGCTGCCGAGTTGGTAGCGGACGGTCGCCCCGACGGCGGGATCGGCGCAGCTGAGGTGAAGCGTGACATCCTGCCCGCTTGCGCCGGAACCGTCGTCGATGCCGGTGGCCGTGAAGTCGGACGCGGCGAGGCTGGTGCCGTCGGCGAGGTGGATGACGAACGCTTCGGCGGACTCCAGCGCCAGCGTCCGGCCATCGAGCTTGTTGGTGATCGACGTGGTGCCGATGCTCTCTCCGACCGTCACCACCCGCTTGAGGAACTGGTTCTCGAGGGTAATCGACTCCGGCGCCGCGAGCAGCGGAACGGCAAAAAGTGGCAGGATGAGGAGCTTCATGACGGGCATGGGAGAGGCGGGAAGTGATACGAAAGCACGATCCGGATGTTTCTTGAGTCGCTCATTTTATCTCGTTTTGGTCAAAATCATGATGTTTTAAGACAATTCCGAGGACGATATTGGGTGACGGGACCGGCACGCATTCCCGGATGGAGCGCAGGCCCGCGGGCCGTAGAAACCCCTCCCATGCGACTTCCCAGCCTGACCTCCGCCCTCCTGTTCCTGCTCGCGCCCGCCATCGTCCCCGCGGCGGATTGGAATGTCCGCGACCATGTACCGTTGGAGGATTTCGTGATCCAAAGCCATCGTGGTGCGGGCAACCTGGCCCCCGAGAACTCCCGGGAAACCTTCGAGCTCGCCTGGAGCCTGGGCACCATTCCCGAGGCCGACCTGCGCACGACCAAGGACGGCGTGATCGTCGCGTTCCATGACCCGGACTTCGCCCGCATCCTGCCGGCGGCAAGCGCGGAGACGAAGAAGAAGGGAATCGAGGACCTCACCTGGAGCGAAGTCGCGGAGCTCGACATCGGCGCATGGAAAGGAGCGGAGTTCGCCGGCCAGAGGGTGCCGCGGATCGACGCGATGTTCGCCCAGATGAAGGAGAAGCCGGGGCGCCGGGTCTATGTCGACATCAAGAACGTCGACCTCGGCCAGCTCGCCCGCCTTGCCAAGGAGGCCGGCGTCGCGGACCGGCTGATCCTCGCCAGCACCGACCACGCGGTGATCCGCAAGTGGAAGGACCTGGCACCGGAATCGAAGACGCTGCACTGGATGGGCGGCGACGAAGCGGTGCTTTCGCAGCGGATCGCGAAACTGGAAGCCGTGGAGTTTGCCGGTGTCGACCAGCTGCAGATCCACGTCAAGCCGGCCGCGGACGGGTTCACCCCATCGGCCGCCTTTCTCCGCCAGACGGGTGCCAGGCTCCGCGCCCACGGGATCCTGTTCCAGGCCTTGCCGTGGCAAAGCCGCGACAAGGCGCTGTTCGTCCGCTTGATGGACCTGGGCGTCGCCAGCTTTGCCACCGATTTCCCTGACTTCGCGGCGGCGACGGTGCGGGACTACTACGGGCGTCGCTAGGCGAATCGCCGCGGCTGGCGGCGGCCCGGCCGAAATTTTCCTGTCACGATCGCGGGGCGGTGCCGAATCATGGAGGAACCATGGACGATCGCCGCCTGCTCGACCGTTATCTCGCCGACCGCGACGAGGCTGCCTTCCGCGAGCTGGTCGACCGCCACCTTGACCTCGTCCATTCGGTGGCGTCGCGTGTGACCGCCAACCGCGAGCTGGCCCGCGACATCTCGCAAGCGACCTTTGTCCGGCTGGCGGAGCGCGCGGCCACGGTTCCGCGCGGCCTTTCCCTGACCGCCTGGCTGCATCGCACCAGCCGCTCACTGGCGATCGACCTGGTGCGCGCCGAGGAACGGCGCAAGCACCGCGAGCGGGCCTCCCTCCAGAACGAAGCCATGACGACATCCCCGGACCCCGGCTGGGAGCAGCTCGCTCCCCTGGTCGACGAACTGGTGGACAATCTGCCAGCCGCCGACCGCGAGCTGGTGCTGGCCAAGTACTACCGCAACGAACCCCACGCCCGCATCGCGGCGCAGCTGGGCTGCTCGGAAGCCAATGCCCGCAAACGCGCGTCCCGCGCCTTGGAAAAACTGCGGGCGCAGCTGGTCCGGCGCGGCATCCCGACCAGCGCCGCCGCCCTCGCCGTGCTGCTGCCCGCGCATGCCGTGACGCCGGCACCCGCCGCCTTGGCCGGGGCGGTGGCGGCGGCC
>NZ_JACZFQ010000054.1 GCF_014904755.1 Neoluteolibacter marinus | reverse complement strand
CGGGCGGGATCGTCCCCGCGGTCGCGCCCGGCGCCGGTGCCCAGATTGCCATGACCACCGCCCAGAAATCCGCCGTGGCCGCCGCGGCGGCCGTATTCCTCGGTTCGCTCGGCTACGCCGTGCGTCCGTACCCGCCGGTTTCCGCGGCGCAGCTGTCACCGGCCGCTGTTCCCGGGACCGCGGCCCTCGCCGGCACCCCCCGCAGCCGGACCGCCCGCCCGCTCCCGGCTGCTCCCGGCGACCGGCAGCAGCGCTTGCGCGAGATCCTCGGCCTCAGCGGCCCGGCGCGGCGGGCGCGCGCGTTGCTGGACTTCCTCGACCAGCTTCCGGTCGCCGCATTCCCCGACATCGCCGGAACCCTGACCCCGCAGGACTGGACCCGGCACCCAAGCGAATGGCAGCTGGTCGTGTCGGCGTGGACCCGGGTCGATCCTCTCCGCGCCGTCGCCTGGACCCACGAGCACCTGGAGCAAGGCTTCGACCGGACCGCGCTGAGCTGTTGGGGCGAGATCGATCCCGACGCCGCCATCGACTGGGTGATCCGGCATTTCCCCGCATCGACCGACGGCGGGGCCGGATCCCGCCAACCGCTGATGGCCGTGGTCCGCGGCGTGGCCGCGCGTGACCTCGGCCTGGCCGTCGAGACCCTCTCCGGGATTCCCGGTGAACAGGAGCAGGCCGCCGCCATCACCGCGCTGGCGATGGAGCTGGGCGACTCGCGACCCGGGACCATGGATGCGCTGTTAGAGGAAGTCGGCGAGGGTCCGGCACGCAGCAGGCTGATCGCCTCTTACTTCCCGACGCTGCTCAGGGACGGCGAGTCGGAGCGGGCGTGGAAGCTCTTGCTGGCCGATCCGCAAGCAAGGGAAAGCGCCGGGGTTGGCCACATCTTCCGGCTGTGGAGCGACACCGATCCGGACACGGCAACGGCCGCGATCGCCGGAATTCCCGACGACGCCCTGCGCGACGAGGCCGTCCAAGGGGTCTGCCACGGGACGGTCAACCGCGATCCGCGGGGAGCCTTCGCGCTGCTTTGGCAGCACCCCGGGGCCGCCGACGACGGGACCGTGGCCGCGATGGTCCAGGGATGTACGATCGAGAACGTCGGCTTCGGCCTCGAACAGGTCCTCCGGATGAAGGACCCCACCCTGCGCCAGGAAGTCCTGGCCGGACGGCTGGCATGGTGGTCGGGCCTCCGGCCGGACGATGCGCGGCGGTGGATGGACGACCACGACATCCCCGCCGAAACCCGCGAGGAAGCGCAACGGCAGCCTTACCTTCCGCCTGAACCATGAAAGCGCTCACCGCGACGACTTCCCTGGTGGCCGGGCTACTGGCCGCATCCGCCCTGTGCGTGGGGACCCGCCAGGCTTCCGACCGGCGGCGCGCACTGGCGGTGGTGCCGACCGGCGGCGGAGCGGCCCCGGCACCCACCGCCGGCGAGGTCGCCGGGAAACCGGCCATCCTCCGCGAGCCGGCCGCCTCGACCCTGGAGGGCCGCCTGCGGTCGGCACTGGCGACCGGGATCCCGGCCGAACGCCAGCGGGCCTTGCTCGCCATCGCGGAGGAATTCTCGTCCGGCGACTGGCCCGCGGCCCTGGAGGCCCTGGAGGCCATCGGCATCCCGTCCAGCAGCGGGGATCAGCAGCTTCTGCTCGCCGCGTGGGCGGAAAAAGACATCGCCGGCGCCATGGCGTGGGCCGCGACCCATCCTCTGGCGGTGTTCACGGTGATGAGGGCCTGGTTGGAACATGATCCCGACGCGGCCCTGGCCCATCTGCTCGCAGCCGATCATGAGCGGGACCTGCCGTGGAACCTGCTGTTGGCGCGTTCGATGGAGCAACTTGCAACGGACCCGGCCCGCCTCGCCCGTCTGACCGCAGGACTTCCCGAACACCCGCGGACAATCGCCCTGCAACAAGCCCGGCCGGAATTTTCCGCCGAAACCCCCGCAGCGGTCGGACAATGGTTGGACGCCTTCGACCCCGCCTTGCGCAGCGCGATGCTCGGCTTCCGGTTGAAGGGCCTGACCCGCTTCGAGGACCAGGTCGCCTTGGCGCGCGCCTTTCCCGATGATCTCGGCACGGAACAATTGCTGCCGCTCTATCGCGATTGGGTGGCCGTCGACCCGGACGCAGCCGTCGCCGCCGTGGACGACATGGAGCCCGGACCAGACCGCAAGTCGGCCTTCACCGGTGCCGTCATCGGGCTCTTCGAGCGGCGGAAGATTGCCGCGGGGCTGGCGGCCTACCGGAGGCATCCCGAGTACGCCAGCGACCCGCTGCTCGGCGAGTTGCTGTTGTCGTTCAGCGTCGAGGACGCGGCGTTGCTCCTGAGCCTGGTTCCCGAGCTCAGCCACCCCGGGCTGCGGCTGGCCCGCTACCGCGAGCTGCTTTCCCAATGGCTCCGCGAGGATGCCGGCGCCGCCCGGCGCTGGATGGAGGAAAACCCGGTACCGGAGCAAGTCCGGCGGGAGCTCGGGATCGACTCCGATTCGCCACCGCCATGAGATGCCCGTTCCTTTCCCGAACGTCGCGGTGGATCGGCTCCGCCCTGGCGCTGACCCTGGCCGCCGCCCCGGCGCGGGACAGGCTGCACTTCGTGACCATCTCGCGCGGCTACGACGACCTGCTGCGGGAGGAAATGAAGCGGATGGCGGGCACGCCCGTTCTGCCGCGGTCGGGCAAGCTGCTGACCGGCATCACCGGCTTTCCCCGCAACGCCGGCTATCAGGGGACGATCCGCTTGGACCGGGACTTTCCGCTCGAGTGGTCGGTGCAAAGATCCGGCACCCCGGGGCGGACCGCCGGGGACTTCGGATTCACCCTCGGCGTGATGCGCGCCGGCGACGGTCCCGGCTTGCGGTTCGATGTCGACGCACTCGAGAGCGGCACGGAGCACGACTTTTACCGCATGACGGCGGAGTCGGTGCCCTTGCCACTGGGCCGCAACACCTGGCACCCGGTCGCGGCGTGGGGTTCGGAGTACAACCAGGGCATGAGCCTCTGGTGCTACCGCGAGGCAACCGCCGTCGCGGCATCTACCGCCACGGGGATCCATCTCCTCGACGTGCAGGTCGGCTTCCTCCCGGAACCGGTGGTGGCGGCGATGAACACTTTCACCCCGGAGCACACCCGGCTCGCCCGCGGGGCGATGGCCCCCTGGCAAACGCTCAGCGTGAGCTGCCAGGTGGACCGGCCCTTTTCCATCTCCTCCGCGGCGGGCGAGCGGGCCATGCGGGGAAGGAGCGACGACCGCGGGCTCTGCCGGCTCACGGGAACGCTCACGCAGAACTACGAGACGAGCTTCAACCTGAAGTGCCAGTGGCAGCCGCCCGGCGGCAAGAAGCAGCCGCAGGTGCGGTTCGATGTCCCGCTGCAGCCCGGCAGGTGGCACTTGCAACCGGTCGAGGGTGGACCGCGGCTGCGCGCGACCGGCCCGAAGGGAGAAGTTCGCGTGGCCAACGTCGCCGCTTTCCGGATCACCGCCGCCGAACCATGAGCGCCCGTCTCGCTTGCTTCCTTCCCTTGCTGGCCTCGCTCGCCGTCGCCGGGGAGCGCTTGCATTGCGTGGTGATCGAGGTCCCGTCGGCCAGCCTGCCCTTGTTGCGCGAGGAGATGAAACGCGCCGCCGCGCCGGTCGCGGACCACGGGCCGGTGCTGCTTTCCACCGACGGCCTGCCACGGCGAGTGACCCACCGCGGCCAGGCGCCCTTCGTCCCGGAGAAGCCAATCCCGCTCGGAAACGGGCCACGGGAAGGATCCCCTGCCGGCGCCCGAAGCTTCAACATCGTCGCGGCATCCGGTGCCGGCGGCGGGCTGGTCTATGACGTCTCGATTCAGCAGTCCCCGGTGCCCGCGAGCTACTACGATTTCCGGACCAAGGGGCTGGTGGCCGCCGTCCCCGCCAATCGCTGGCAGGAACTTGCCGCCTGGAACCAGGGCACCCGCAGCGTGTCGCTCTGGCACCACCTTCAAACGGACGAACCCCGTGCGGCCGCCGGCGACGAGCTCCGGATCGAGTTGATCTTCGCCTCGATGCCGGACGACGCGCTGGCCCACGTGCCCGAGTATCCTCCCGAACTCACCCGGCAGGTCGTCGGGCATTTGTCCGGCACGGGCCGCGTGTGGAAGTCTTTCTCCCTCGCCTGTCGCGCGGATGTCCCGTTCCACCTCCAGTCATCCCATGGCGACCGGCGGCGGAGGCAGGAGCCCGGCTACGGCGACCGGGTGCTCGCGAAATTCCAAGGCCGAATCACCCGCGACACTCCCGGCCACGCCACCCTCGACGGCCTGCTGGAAGCTCCCCGCCACCACGAAGGGGACGCGGAGGCTTATCCCGTTTCCAGCGAGGCCTCCATCGGCGAGTGGAGACTGATCGTGCTGCGCGACGGCCCGACCTTCAAGGCGGCCGCCGCGGCTTTCCACGAGATTTACACCCGCCGGGCTCACGTCGCGGCCAAGGTCAACGTGGTGGCCATCCGGGTGTCCGTAGCAGACGAGGGCGAACCGTGAAAAAAGAACCCTCCCCCCGCGTGGCGGAGGGAGGGATCGGCAATCCGCGATACCAACCGGAACCCTTATCGGCGGCGACGCAGGAAGAACGCCAGTCCGGAGAGCCCCGCCAGGAAGGCCGAGGCCGGTTCGGGCACCTGGGTGAAATTCAGGTTATCGAGACCGTGGCGACCGTTGGTGTTGTACGTCTCCGAGGTCCGGTTGAAGGTGAGGAGATAGTCTTCGCCGAGGCTGCCGGTGAAGCCCGGGCTGATCGTCGTGGTCGTGTTGGTCAGCGACACCGACTGCGACCAGACGACGTTGAGGCTGGAGTCCGTGAGGGTCAGATCCCAGGTGGCGGTCCCTGCGGTTTCGGCGGTGTGGCCGAAGTCGAAGGAGTTCAGGGAGAGGGCGAAGCCTTCATCGACGGCGAAGGCGATGGTGTGGTTGCCGAAGTCGAGCTGGGCGATGCGGGGAATGCTGCCCTCATTGTCCCACGCCCCGCCCCCGACGGTCTGGTTCTCGATCGGGGTGAAAAAGTTCGAGGTGTGGATGTCCCAGCTGGAATCCGTGGGTGAGGCCGCCGAGCCGCCCCAGGTCAGCCCGATGTTCGGGGTGGCGCCGTTGGTGACGACAAAGCCGTTGCCGTCGGCGCTCACGTTCGAGGCGAAGTTCAGGCCGACGGCCGCGTTGCTGCCGCCGATCTGGCCGAAGCCGATGACGGTCGCCTGGCCCTGGAGCGCCGTGGCGAGGATGATTCCGGAAGCGATGAGGGTGGTTTTTGGAGTCATGGGTATGGAAGAGGGATCGGAGGGTTTGATGTTGGATCCGGAATCCCGGGACGCCGGGGTTCCAGGCCGTTCCACTCCCGCCCGCGGCGGACGGTTGGGAAAACTTTCGATCTTTTTCCGATGCCGCGGGGCGTCGCGCCGGCGATCGCTTCCGGAGTGCATTTTTCGCGGGAAAAGCTTAAACCGTCCGGTGATTCCGGGAGTGGAACACGCGACCCATGTCCGAGGCCGATCCGAACCTGGAGGAATTCGTGGAACAGCTCACCCTGCATCAGGTGGATCTGATCCACTTCCTCCGTACCCTGACCGGCGACGTTCACGCCGCGATGGACATCCGCCAGGTCGTCAACATGGTGCTGTGGAAGAAGCGCGCCAAGTTCCAGCCCGGCACCAGCTTCCGCAACTGGGCCTTCCGGGTTGCCCAGCTGGAAGTGAAGAAATACTTTCGCACCCAACGCAGGTCGAAGGTGGTGGCATTCAACGACGAACTGATCGATCTCCTCAGCGAAGACTTCGTGGAAATCTCCGATGAACTCCAGGAGCGCCGCCAGGCCCTGAGCCGCTGTGTTTCCAAACTCACGCCGCGGGACCTGCAGTTGATCCGGCACCGCTACTGGTCGACCGAATCGCTCGAGGTCCTCGCCCAGGCGACCAACCGCAGCGTCGGCACGCTCAAGGCCCGCCTCCACCAGATCCGCAGTGCCTTGCGCACCTGCATCGAACGCCGTCTCAGCGCCGGGACATGAAGGACGACCACCACTACGAGAAGCTTATCCACGAGCTGCTGGACGGGACGATCACCAGCGACGACGCACGCCGTCTCGAAACCATCCTGCTCCAGGATCCCGAGGCGCGCCGGACCTATTGCTCGCTGACATCGATCGACCAGCTGCTGGTGGAGGACTTCGGTTCCGCGGACCGCCCGATCGCCCATGCCCGCCAGGGAGCCGCGGCCAACGGCTGGTCGGAAAAGCGCCGCCGCGGCCATCCCTGGCGGTTTTCCTTTGCCAGCGCGGCAGCCATCCTGGTCGCCGGCTTGTTCGCGCTGGTGATGATCCGTTTGAAGAAGCCGGACATCCCGATCGCCGTCTCCACCGACGGCCGGGTCCTGGTCGACGGGCGCATCGGTCCCGCCCGCCATTGGAAGCCGTCGGAGAAGCTCTCGGTGGAACAGGGAGTGATGGTCGTGCGGCTCAATCCCGCCACCGAACTCTGCGTCGAAAGCCCGGCGGAGATCGTCCTGCGCGACGCGTCCGGATCCTTCGAGCTGCAGCGCGGCCGGGCCTGGGTCCGCACCGGCACGGGAGCACCCGACTTCACGGCGCAGGTCCAGGGCGCATCCATCCGTCACATCGGCACCCGCTTCGGTATGATCTCCGGAGACGGGGGCGCGGGGGAAGTCCACGTCGAGGAAGGCATGGTCGAATTGACCCGGAACGGTGTCGCGCCGCTGCAGCTCTCTGCCGGCGAGGCCCGCGCCTGGAGCGTGAGCGATCCGGCCCTTCCCGCCCCGGCGGTCCTCCAGGACTTCCAGCAATCGCTCCCGGTGGAGCGCACCTTGTTCTCCGACAATTTCAACGAGGAGGAGGGCACCCCGCTGGCCCGCAAGAAGCCGGACGTCGGCAGCCCCTGGATGGTCTTGCGCGAAAAACATCCGACCCGCGTCGGCGGCGGAATGCTGGACACCTCGGGCGGCTACCGGAACCTTGCCGCCCAGTTCCAACCCCTTGCGCTGAAGGGCGGGCGGACGGTCTACCTCGTCACCATCTTCACCGCCGAGCCCGCCCGGCTTTCCGACAAGACATCGCGGCTCAACGGCTCCGAAAGCGTCGCGCTCTGGGACTCCGGGGGCTCGCGGATCTTCTCGCTGGTGGCGAGGGCGGCCGACGGCCACCGCTGGCGGCTGCGCGACGACATCGGGGACCGGGAAACCGAACCGGTGGACGTCTCCGCCCTGGAGGAACACCCGCTGACGCTGTGCTACGACCCGGTGCGGGGCGGACTGGCCCTGTATGCCGGCGCCAGTGCCCAGGCGGAGCGGCTGGCCGAACTCCCGCTGTCGGAGGGAAGCGCCCCGGCATCGCTCACCGTCGAGAACGACGACGGCGGCGACCTCGCGCTGCGCCGGATCGATGTCCGCGCCGTCCACTACCCGCGCGACAGCGGCGGCGCCGCGAGGCGCTAGTAGCGAGCAACCCGAGCACCCGGAATCAGACCTTCAGCACGCCACGGAACGCCCGCGCGCTGTAATAGGACTGCGCGCCGTTGTGATAGGTGAAGACATGGCCGAATCGGCGGTCGCAAAACAAGGCACCGCCGAGCTTGCGGATGTCGTCCGGGGTTTTCACCCAGCTCGACGTTTTCAGGTCGAACTCGCCGAGTTCCTGCAGCGACCGGTACTGGCTTTCCGTCAACAGTTCGACCCCCATCGCCTCCGCCATGTCGATGGCGTTGTTCGCCGGCTTGTGTTCCTTCCGCGACTCCAGGCCCTCGCGGTCGTAACAGATGCTGCGGCGGCCCTTGGGGGACTCCGCCGAACAATCGAAAAACAGATACTCGCCCGACTCACGGTCGAGACCGACGACATCCGGTTCGCCGCCCGTGGACTCCATCCCGAACAACGACCACAGCTTGCCTGCCTGTGCCGCAAGCCGGGCCTGCACCGCGGCCCATGCCAAACCCTGATGGCGTTGCATGTTCTTGCCGAAGCGGGCCTCGAGCGTGGAAAGAAGCTCCTCGCGCTGTTCCCGGCTCAGCTCCTTTTTCTGTTCCCTGCCTTTCATGGATGTCGAATTTGCAGGTCGCGGTTCCCTCCGCCGCCAGCCCTGACAGGAAGAACGAACGGCACGGCGAAGACAAACCGAAAACAGGTGGCGGCACCCTTGACAGCGGACGGAGCTTCCGCCGAAACCAGGCCCGTGAAGCAAGCTTTCCGTGTCGCGGCCGGACTCGCCGTTCTGGTCCTGGCTTCGCCCGGGATCGCGAAGCCTGCCATCGAATGGGACCGCGACCATCCGGTGCTGGTCAAGGCGGGAGCCCACTATGGCCGCATCGCCCGCCTCGATGCCGGCACCTTGATCGCCGGCTACGATTTCAAGCGCGGGGTCCACGTCGGGCTGAGCCACGACGAAGGTCGTACTTGGGGCGATTCCATCCCGGTCGCCGCGATGGACGGCGGCACTTGCACCAACACCGAACTCTGTGTCCTCCGCAACGGCGAGGTCCTGTGCTTCTTCAACTTCCGGCCGGACCGGGGCAGCGGCAAGGCCTTCGCGATCGTTGCCAGCCTCAGCCGCGACGGCGCCAGGACCTGGTCGCCCCCGGTCACGATCCACACCGCCGGCAAGGAATTCGAAAACGGCTGCTGGGAACCCGCCTGCATCCAGCTTCCCGGTGACGAGCTACAGCTCTACTTCGCCAACGAAGGCCCCTACCGGGACAGCAACGAGCAGGAGGTCAGCATGCTGCGGTCGAAGGACAACGGGCGCCACTGGTCGGCCCCGGAGACGATCTCGTTCCGCAAGGGCTCCCGCGACGGGATGCCCGTTCCGGTGCTGTCCCGCGACGGCAAGTCCGTCTTCGTCGCCATCGAGGACAACGGACTGAGCGGGACTTTCAAGCCGGTCATCGTCGCCACCCCCATCGACGGCGGCGGCTGGCGGAAGGGGGCCGTGGACGGTGACAGCCCGTTCCGCTGGCGGGCGCTCGCCGAGCCGCTGCCCGCGTCCACCTACGCCGGTGCCCCCTACCTCCGTCAACTGGCCGACGACCGCTTCGTGATCTCCTTCCAGCTCGCTGCGTCCGGACAGATGCGCGACTCCCGCATGGCCGTCGCCATCGGTGACGCGAACGCCAGGAACTTCGGCAGCCCCTCCTTCCCCTTCCCCGAGACGCCCGGGCGGGCGCAACTATGGAATGCCGTCTTCATCCCCGGCGAGGACCGCGTCATGGCGATTTCCGAAACGAGCCTCAAGGGCACCCGCGGCATCTGGACGGTGAGCGGCCGGATCCGTTAGAAAAAGCACCTCGGACTTTCACTCCGCATCCTCCAGCAGGCCGAGCATCGCCTCCCCGAAAGCCTTGCCCATCCGGTTGAACCAGATCGCGCTGCCGAGGTAGTGATAGCCGTGGTCCGAGCCGACCTTCTCCCACTCCGGGACGTTCTCCTTCCAGGTCGGATAGAGCGCTTCGGCGGCCCGGTCCACCAGCACGTCGGTGCGCACCGCCTTCACGTTCCCGCGGAAACCCGGCACCTCTTCCATCGCCAGCTGGGCCTCCTGGATCACCTTCATCGGACCGTCCGCCGGTTTCGAACCGTTCTGGCCCATCACCCCGATCACCACGGGCAAGCCGGGAACCCCGAGGTCCTTGCGCACGTCCTTGATCAGGTGTTCCAGGTTCGAGGCATATTCCTGCTCCGCCCCGCCGTACTGGTCGTTCCAGCCCTGGAACCAGACGAAACCCGCCAGCTCGAGCTTCCTTCCCGCCAATTCCGGAAAGAGCGTCGCGACGTTCTCCTGCACCTTTCGTACTTCCTCCAGCATCGCCCGGTAGGACGAACCGTAGGCCGCGATGATGTCCGCCATGACCGGCTCCGGGTCGTTCCGCCCGTGCTTCCCGTTGTTCCTGGCCGTGTTCTTGCGCGCCTGTTCCAGCTCCGCCTGCAGCTTTTCCCCGGGCGGCATGCCCGCGGACGGCGGGCGGAACTTCTGGAACAGGGAATGACCGCCCCATGCCGCCTTGATCAGCAGGACCGGCCCGTCGAAGCGGTCACCCATCGTGTTTCCAAACTCCAGCTCGACCCCGGTGCGGCCGGGCGACCCGTAGCCGGTCGTCGAGCCGCCGTGGCGGTTGAGGTAGTGGATGAAGACGTCGTCCCGCACGATCCAGGCGCCGTCCTTCCGCAGGTGCGCGAATTGCGCGCGGGTCCCCTCGGCATCGGCCTGGTGGTCGAGCAGCTTGTTCTGCGCTTTCCCTTCCATGTTCGACTGGCCGGCGAGGACGAACACTTTCACCGGCAAATCCTCCGCGCCTGCCGCCATCGCCAGCCCGGCCATCCCGCACAGCACCCGTTGGACAAATCGAACGATTTTCATCCATCAACCTTCGGCCGGAGGCGGCCCGATCTTTCATCGTCCGCGACATCCCCCAAAGGGGGGAAGCGGGGGCACGGGACGAAACAATCCGCGTTTCCGCCCGTAGGATCCGGCCCGCTCCGAGAGACCATGACCCTTCCATTCACATCATCCCTGTCCGCCCGGCTGCTGGCGATGGCCTGCCTGGTCCTCCCCGCCGCCGGCGTCACGAAACCCTTCGTCCACCCCGGCCTGCTCCACACCGCGAACGACTTCGAGCGGATGCGGACCAAGGTGAAGGCCGGCGAGGAACCGTGGACCTCGGGCTGGAAAAAGCTGGAGGAAAGCCGCCACGCCCGCGCCGACTGGAAGCCGCGGCCGCTGGAAAAAGTGGTGCGCGGCGGTGAAGGACAAAACTTCCCGGTACTCTTCAACGACATCCACGCCGCCTACCAGCTCGCGCTGAAATGGAAGGTCGGCGGCGACACCGCCTGCGCCGACAAGGCGGTCGAGATCCTCAATGCCTGGTCGACCACCCTGAAGTCGATCGAAGGCAACTCGGACCGCTGCCTTGCCGCCGGGATCTATGGCTACCAGTTCGCGAACGCCGCCGAGATCATGCGGACCTACCCCGGCTGGAAACCGGACGATTTCGCCCGCTGCCAGCGGATGATGCTCGAGGTCTTCCTGCCGATGAACCTCGACTTCCTGCACCGCCACAACGACGCCGCGATCACCAACTACTGGGCGAACTGGGATTTGTGCAACATGGCCTCGCTGCAGGCGATTGGCGTGCTCTGTGACCGCCGCGACCTCTATGACCAGGCGCTCGAATACTTCCACCGCGGCCGCGGCAACGGTGCCCTCGACAAGGCGGTCTACGTCGTCCATCCGGGAAACCTCGGCCAATGGCAGGAATCCGGCCGCGACCAGGGTCACAACACGCTCGGCATCGCGCTGATGGGGCCGATCTGCGAAACGGCCTGGAACCAGGGCGACGACCTCTACGGCGAGGACAACAACCGCTTCCTCGCCGGGGCGGAATACGTCGCCAAATACAACCTCGGCGAGGACGTCCCGTTCCTGCCCTACGCCTGGGGCACCGGCCAGCGCGGCGACCGGCGGAGGCAGGACGTGATCGCCTCCCACGACCGCGGCGCGATGCGCTCCGGATTCGAGCTGGTGCTCAACCACTATGTCCACCGTAAAGGGATCGCCGCGCCGTGGTGCGAGCGCTACGCGGCGAAGATCCGGCCCGAGGGCGGCGGCGGCGGCCATGCCTCGACCTTCGACCAGTTCGGCCTCGGCACGCTCACCCACACGCTGGATCCCGCAGCCTCCGATCCCGCGCCCGTCGGCCTGACCGCGCGGAAGGACGGGGGCACGGTCGTGCTCTCCTGGTGGGGCGCCGCAGGCGCCGACCGGTACACCGTGCTCCGTTCGAAGGATCCCGAAGCGGCACCCGGGGTGATCGCGGACGACATCCGCGACCCGGTGACCTTCACCGACACGAAGCCGCTGCCCGGCCCCAACTACTATGTCGTTCGTGGATTCCGCGACGACAAGGAAACCCGGCCCTCCGGCGTCGTCCACGTTTCCATGCAACCGGAGCTCCGGCTCCACCTCGACTTCGACGGCAATGCCGCGGACCGATCGGGCGGCGGCCGCGACGGCAACCCGCAGGGCGGCACCTCGTGGGCGGCCGGCAAGCTCGGCAAAGCGCTCTCACTCGATGGCAAGGACGGCCACGTCGCGCTGCCGGAGGGGATCGCCGCCGACCTGTCGGACTTCACCGTGGCGGCCTGGGTGCGACCCGGCACGGACCAAAGCTGGGCCCGCGTGTTCGACTTCGGGGACGACCGCGGCCGCTACCTTTTCCTGACCCCGCGCGGATCGAACGGCAAGGCCCGCTTCGCGGTGAGCACGGTCTACGGTTACAACGAGCAGGTCATCGACGCGGACGCCGCCCTCCTTTCCGGCAAGTGGAGCCACGTCGCCGTCACCTTGTCCGGCCGCCGCGGGACGCTCTACGTCGATGGCGTGGCCGTCGGCGTGAACGAGGCCATCGACTTCCCGCCGTTCCGCCTCGGCCGCACCGACCGCAACTGGATCGGCCGCTCGCAGTTCCCGAACGATCCTTTCCTCGATGGAATGGTGGATGATTTCCGGCTCTACGACGGCGCCTTGAGCGGGGAAGAGGTCGCCCGCCTTGCCGCCGCGAAGTAGGCTACTCCACCGCGACGGGCCGCAGGAAATCCAGACCGAACACGTGGCTTCCCGAGCTCCCCGCCCGCACCTGCGGGTTCGTGCCGATGGCCTTCGCCTTCAGCACGTGTTTGCCGGCGGCCAGGTCGAACCGGCCGAGCGGGAGCGCACCGGTGGCACCGACCCGACCGGCGAAGAAGTCGAGATGGCGGTCGAGCGGCCGGCCGTCGATCGCCAGGGCGAAGACCCCATAGTCGGGAGCTTTGGTGAACGCGGCCATCAGATCGAAGCGGCCGGCGTGCTCCACCGCGAATTCCACTTCGATCTCATCGCCGAGCGTCGCTCCGGTCCATACGAGTTGCGCGTCGCCGCTCCACGAGCCACCGGCAAAGTCGCCCATCTCCTGGATCCAGTGACGTCCGGCGCTGGCACGGAGCACCCTCAGGCCTTCGCCCTCCTGCGTGCCGGGCTTCGGCGGAATCTTCCGGAAGGTCGACGGCAGGACGTGGCGCTCCCCGCGACCCGGGCGCAGGTGGCGGCGCCTTGCGGGCGGGACCTCGCCGTACGGGTTGACCGCCTCGCCGTCGCGGTACCAGTAGACGCAGGTTTCATAGATCGCCGGCTTGCAGTCGGCGTTCGGCATGACTTCCAGGAATCCCTCGAACCCGCTGCGGAAGGGAATCTCATCGCCGAGGTGAAAGCGGCAGACCGCCGTGTCCTGCTGGGCGTCGGGACGGATGACCGAGCATGCAGCGGCGGCGCATTCGAAGGTCACGAACGGCGGATCCGCGGCCCAGGCGTAGCCGATGTAGTCCTCGCTGCCGGTCCCGAGGGTCGAGGGAAAGGCCTCGCCATCGACATAAAACTTCTCGTCGCCTTCGCCCCACCAGCCGCCGTGTTTCCACACGTGCAGCGACATCCCGACGTAGCGGCCCCCACCCTTCACCACCAGCAGCGGCCAGTCCGGCCAACGGTCGCCCTGGCGGTGGACGAAGCGCTCCGCGTCCAGGCCGGTGAAATCGTCGCCGTGCCAGGCGGCGCAGAAGCGCAACAGGCGCGCGGCTTCGGCGGCCTCGAGCGCGACCGTTTCCAGGGTGACCGCGATCGTGCGCGCCGCCGCTCCCCCGTTGCCGATGGCAAGCTCCATGCCCCCGGCAAACGGCATGTACCAGTAGGAGTAGAATTCTCCGTCAACGCAGCCCATCGGCAGGGTCTTGAACGGGTTCAGCCCCGGTGAGGTGGCGAAAAAATCTCCCAGCGGCGCCCAGACACTAGGCTTCTCCTCGCCGTCCCAGGAAAGCGACAAGGTGAGCTCGCGGAGGATGTCCTCCTGCGCGATCCGGTCGGCCGGCAGGCCCATCGGTTTCACCTTCAGCATCCGGACCGCACCCGCGCCCGGCACCGCGAGCCGTTCCTCGCGGCCGGGAAGGATCTCGAGCGTCCGCTCCTTGATGGCAACATCCACCGCCGGATAGGGACTGCTTCCGGCCCGTCTCCAAGTCTCACTCGCACCCTTGAGAAGCGGGACGACGGCCGGCGTGAAGCCCGGGAACGGTTCGACGACGGTGCCCTCGGGAAAGAGCGTGTGGGTCGCATGGAAGTAGCGGCCCCAACCCGCCGCCATCACCACCTTGCAGGACTTCGCGAAGGAAATGGGCACGAAGCTGTTCCGCCCCCGCGACAGCGTCATCGCGATCCCGGGGTAGTCCTTTTCGAGATCGTCGAAAAAGGCGGCGAAGGGCTTGTCGATCACCGGCGTCTCCTGGCCGTCGAGGTAGATCCGGACATGGCCCTGTTCTGGCATCGCCGACCAGATCCGCCACAGCACGCCCGGTCCTTCCAGGTCGACCATCACCTGCCCGCCGCCTTCCTCGCGAATGAATCCCCCGCCGTCGTCGTTCGCCGACCAGTCGTGGTACGCTCCCGTCGCCGGATCGAACCGCGACTTGCGGTCGTGGCTCGTCGAGGCTCCCGCCTTCTCGCCGGCAGGCACCGGTGCAGCCAAGCGCTCCAGACGGCTCATCCGTTGGACGAGGTCGGCATACGAGAGCTCGGCAGCCGCCGCGCCGGACCAGGGGGCGACCAGGGCGAAGAGAAGGAAGATGGCTTTGATGGATGGCATGATCACGGTGGCCGCGGGCCCGGCCAAGCATGAAGGGCCATGCCCGGCCCTCCGCCCTGCTTCAAGCTCCGGGAATCCGGCTGGGCGGGAAGCTGTCCTTACAGATCTGACAAGCCGCCCCGTGACGCCGCGCGATGCCCGGGAAGAATCCTCTGTTCAGGGGATGGCCGGAAGCGGCGGCAAGCCTCTAACATCCCGACCGCCTCCCCTTCATGAAACGCTCCACCCTCTCCCTCGCAACGCTCGCCCTGATCTCCCTCGCCCCGGCCTTGCGGGCGGCCATCGTCGTCGACTTCACCGAACAAGCCGGCCCCACCCCCGGTCTGGTTGTGACCGTGTCCGGCACGATCAACACCGCCGCCTTCGCCTCCTACACCACCCTCGGCATCAACGGCGCCTTCATGGGACTGGAAGGACAGCTCTTCTTCAGCGGCACCCTCGCCCAACCCGGCCAGGTCGCGCAGCCCATCGACCGCTACGTGCCTCAAAGCTCGACGATCAACTGGTTCCCCGGCACCAGCGTCGCGATCCAAACCGGCGTCCTGCAGGGCTTCGGCAACTTCCAGTTGGAGCGCAACCTGTCGACCGGCCAGATGAACCTCACCGTCGGCACCGGCCTCAGCGGCATCCTCGCCTACACCGGCCCGTCCAGCGTTTTCCTCGCCAACCAGACCCTCGCCGGGATCGGCGTCACCGCCCAGGAAGCCGCGGCCGGTCCCTACATCTCGACCGCCACCTCGAATGGCATCACCGACCAGCTGGTGTTCACCTTCAATGGCGTCCCCGAACCGGGTGCCACCACCCTCCTCGGTCTCTCCGGCCTGCTGGTCGCGGCCCGCCGCCGCCGCGGATGATCGTCACAGCCCGAGCCGGGTCGCGTGCCACGACGCCTCGGCCCGGGTGGCGATGCCGAGCTTCCGGTAGATCGACTTCACGTGGCTGGCCACGGTGCTCTCCGCCACGCCGAGCTGCCCCGCCACCTCACGGTTGCGGTAACCGCGCGCGATCAAGGCCAGCGTCTCCTTCTCGCGTTCGGTGAGTGTGCCGCCGTCGGTCTCGGAAGGACCGGTCAGGCGGAAGTGATCGATCATCCGGCGGGCGATCGACGGCGAAAGGATCGGCATCCCCTCGGCAAGCTGCACCAGCTGGCGGACCGTCTGTTCGGCGGACTGCTCTTTCAACAGGTAGCCGCTGGCTCCGCCGGCGAGCGCGGTCACGATCTTCGCGTCGTCGCCCATCACCGTGGTGATCACGCAGCGTGTCGCCGGCGAGGACCGCTGGAGCTCGCGCAACAGGTCGAAGCCGCTGCCATCGGGCAGGCCGAGGTCGATCAGGGCCAGCCCGAATCGCTCCATCTCCACCGCCCGCAGCCCGTCCGCGAGGGTCGCCGCGGCATGAATCCGGCACCCCGGGAAGGCCGTGCGCACCACCCCGGCCAGCCACTCCCTCGGCTCCGCGAGGTCTTCCACGATCAAGGCGCTCTCCATTCGTCTCAATGATCTAGCAGCGGAATCGCCAGTTGCAACCGGGTCCCCTCCGGACTGCTCTCGAAGTCGATCCGGCCTCCCAGCTCATCCACCCGCGACCGCATGTTGGCAAGGCCGTTCCCCGTCGCGGCGAGCGTGGTG
>NZ_JACZFQ010000053.1 GCF_014904755.1 Neoluteolibacter marinus | reverse complement strand
CCAGCCGCCCGCCCCGGCGGCCCGCCTGCACCTCCAGGCGGCGGGCCCCGGCGTGGCGGATGACGTTGCTGACGGCTTCCCGCAGCACCGACCGCAGCGCGTGGATCGCGGCGGGTGCCAGCCTCGCGCTGCCGAATTCCTCCGCATGCCATTCGAACTCGAGCCCGTGATCCTCGGCCCGGCCGGCAGTCTCGAAGCGCAGGTCGGCGAGCACCTCGTCCAGCGCCAGCGGCTCCGGCGGCGCGTTGTTGATCATTTCCCGCAGCCCCAGGATGGTCCGTCGGATTTGCTCGTCCTTCGATTCGCCGCGATCGCTGTGGAGCGCGGAAAGAAGCTGCGCGCCGATGTTGTCGTGCACGTCGCGGGCGATCCGGCCGCGTTCCTCGGCCACCCCGCGGAGGTAGGCCGAAACACTTGCCGTCGCATGGCGCATCATCGCCAGCAGCTCCGCCGCCAGCTCGGCATCGCGGGGTGAGAAGAGGTCACGGCCGCCCCGCGCGTAGCCGAGCCTCAGGGCCGGCCCGCCTCCCGCCGGAGGGATCGTCATCACCAGCCCGTCGTCGAGGATTTCAACCTCCCCCGAGGTCGCGTCAGCCGGGGCCATCCGCAAGGGGTCGAAGGCCGCCTGCAGCGTCTCCATCCAGCGCTTCCCGCCCTCCGCCGGCGGCGCCAGGGCCGCCTCCAGCACCTCGCTGAAGCGCGCTTCCCGGCCCCGTGCGCGGCGCTCCGTCAGGCGGGTCCACACCCAGCTCCGGAACGGCAGCCAAACCACCGCGCAGATCGACAGTGCCAGCGCCAGCGAGGTCTGCGAGGAAAGCCGCAGCACTCCCACGAAGAGCAGGTCCAGCAACACCAGCGCCAGCGCCGCCGCCGCCCAGGCGACGATCCGCCGCCACCACGGCCCCAGCTCGAACAAGCGGTAGCGTAGGATCCCCAGCGCCAGCCCGCCGTAAACCAGTAGGAACAGCAGGAATGCGTAGCCCTGCAGCGGCGAGGTATCGACCCCGAACATCTGCGGCAGCAGGATCAACAGCGCGAACACCCCCGTCCCTAACAACCACGACAGCAGGAACCACTGCAGCGCCGCCCGGGCAACCGGTTCGCGGCGGGTGGCGAACCAGTGGTAGGCGGCCAGCACGAAGGTCACCAGCACCGCCACCATCACCAGGAAGCGGCGGGCGAAGGTCATCGACTCGAACACGCCGACCTGCTGGAGGACGAACCACAGCACGAACACGCCGACCACCGCCCGGCCGGCCCAGCGCGGAGCCACCGGCCGCGGATAGTAAAGCAGCAGCGCCACGAAGCTGGCCGCGAACAGGCTTCCGCCGAGGAAGTTCAGATCGCTCGCCCACTGCAGCACCGTGCCATCCATCCCAAGTTCGCGCGTCGTGTAGACCGCCGCCGCCGGCGCGAACAACAAGGTCGAGGCACCGCTCAGCAAGAGGTAGCGGGCCACCGTCTCACGCGGCCGGAACACGAACACCGCCGCCGATACCAGCCACGCCACCAGGCCGACGCTCACCTGCACCCAGAAGTCCGGCGGCAGGTCGGTCCACGGCCGTCCCGAGCGGTCCGGCCGGATCTCCAGGACCCGGCCGCCACCGGTGACCAGCTTCACCACGCCGGCATCCTGGAGGACGGCCAGGCGATCCTGGCGGTCGAGGAAATTC
>NZ_JACZFQ010000052.1 GCF_014904755.1 Neoluteolibacter marinus | reverse complement strand
CGGGCTCGGTGACCAAGTCGGCGACGCCCAGCTCCAGGCTGCCGCCCGCGCTTTCGAGCGCGGTCACCACCGTCCCGGCCGGCACCGCCGCGCCCGGCCCGGCCGAGCGCACGACCTCGGCCGCTTGCCCGTTCCAGGAGAAGCGGAGTCCCAGCCACGCCGGCCGGACGGCCAGCACCGTCACCAGCGCCACCACCCCGAGACCGAAGGCGAATGCCACCGCGAGTTGGGTCAAGGGAGGGAAGCGGAAGGGGGAAAGGCGCGGCATCGCCCCCGGCCTAACCGCCCGCGGCGCGCCGGCCAAGGCCCAATCGGTTTGCAAGAGCCGCGGGTCGCGCCGCCGGTGGCAAAATCCCCTGTTCAGGGGATATCCGGTCCACGTCGGACCGCTAAGTTGTCACGGCTCATGGCGGACCTCCCGGTTTCAGGTTCCCCCCCAGGCGCGCCCGGCCGGCACCTTCGTTCGGGCGCGCCACCCTTCACAGGCTCTTCCGTGGCGGTAGCAGCGCATTCGAGAACAGCAGGCCGGCAATCAGGGCGATGAACGCCAACAGCGCCTGGCTGCCGCTTTGATAGGGCAGGACGTCGACCCCGGACACCCAGTGGTTGAGGATCGAGTAGGTCTTGCTGCCGGGCACCAACAGCAGGATCCCGTGGATCATGAGGATCGATCCGGGCCCGCGGGTGATCCGGGCGAAGAGGTTCCCGTACAGCCCGACCGCGAGCGCGCCGAGGAACATGCCCGCGTAGATGCCGAAGTGAATCTCCCCGAAACGGGCGGCACCGAAGGCGATGGCGGAGGCAAAGAGGCCCCAGACCATTTTCCGCCACGGCAGGTCGAAGATGATCCCGAGGCCCAGCGACAGCGCCCCGAGCGCGGGCCACAGCGCCCAGTCCGGCAGCGCGTTCCACGACGTCATCCCTCCCGGCGCGGGGATCCGCAGGAAACCGGCGACCGCCACGCCGCTGAAAACGCCGAAGAGCAGCTTGAGCAGCGTCATGAAGGCATCGACCAGCCGCGAGGTGCCGGAAATCAAGTGACCGGTGGAGATTTCCGTCAGCGAGATGGCCAGCGCGAGGCCCGGCACGAAAGCGATGATCGAGGCCAACGCCACCAGCGGGATCTGGAGGTCCGCACCGCAGGCCCGGAAGACCGCGGCGAGCAATCCGGCCACGAATGCCGCGGCGATCGGGAACACCGGCTTCCACGCCGGCCTTCCGGTGCTGGCGCGGTTCATGAAATAGATCAGCAGCGAGATCAGCGCCGCGGCGAGGACGTTGAGCGGATTGGTCGAGATGATCGCCGCGAAGGCCGCGCCGGTGAGGGTCCAGGCCAAGGCATTGGCCGGCACGGAATAATGGGGCGGCGCGGTGGAAATCGCATCGAGCCGCGCCACGCCTTCCTCGAACCCGAACACGCCCTGGTCCATCGACTCGACCAGGCGGTCGATCTCCCACAGCCGGCCGAGATTGTAGTCGGCGGGCTCGAGCCGCTCGATGTGGACGAACTGATCGAGCTCGTCATCCACCCAGAACGCGCAGGTGAAGGTGGTCGGGCTGAGCAGGAAGGTGCCGCGGAGCCCGAGCATCCGGGCGGTATTGCCGAGGTGCCGCTCGACGCGCTGGCTCGAGGCACCGCACTGATGGAGGGCCCGTCCCAAGCGGACGAGGAAGCGCACCTTCAGCTTGAAACCGGCAGGATCGGAAACCACGGGAACGCCAGCGTCTCCGGCCCCGCGGCGCTTGGCAAGAATGGCATTCCGGCGGCGCGCTAACCGATGCTCAGAAGACCGGTTTTGCCAGGCGTCACGGATGCCAGCCACTTGCCGAGGTGCTGCGCCGAGACCTGGATCGGCGACACGATCGCGGGATACTCCTCCTCACGCTGCTCTTCCACCAGATACCCGCGGATCGCATCAGGGGAAAGATCCGCCGCATCGAGGATCGCCGTGGCCGCGGCACTTTCCGCAGGACGGAACGAAATGAACGTGGATCCGGTGATCGCCGAGAGCTTCCCGCCCACCGGATCCTTCGACCCCAGGACGCCCGGTGCCAGCAGCTCGAGATCCAGAAGCAGGAATCCCGAGAATGGGTAGTCCTCAAGCTCGTCCACATGCCTCCGCATGAAGTCCCAGAACGGATCGGGGTTCAGCGGGAGTTTCGGCGGGAGGAATCCAAACCGCTTCTTTCGGAGGGCCTTTGACTGGGCCTCTGCCGCACGGACGATGTCGTCCCGCTTCGCGTCGTCGAACAAGTGGAAGGAACCGATGGCACTCATGATCCGTGGGGTTTGCCGGCACCGCTATTTCCTCGCCCCGGACGGCAGCGGCTGGGGTGACGAGGTGGGGCCGTGGACCTGGAGAATGTCGGGACCGCCGGCGGGATCGGGGACGAAGCGGACGCGATCGATGGACAGCGCGCGCGGCTCGGTTTCCTCGAGGGTGTGGTGACGGTGATAGACGACGATGATCTCCTTGCCGTCGGGCGACTCGGTGAAGCAGTGGTGCGCGGTGCCGTGGGCGTAGGCCGTCGATTTCATCACCGGGTTGAACTCGTGCTTCTTCCACGGCCCGAGCGGATGGTCGGAGGTGGCGTAACCCATCGCGTATTCCGGGCTCTCGAAATGGCTGCCGGAGTAGGTCAGGTAGTAAACGCCCTTGTGCTTGAGCATTTCGGTGCCCTCGGTGACCGCGCCCTTGTGGCGTTCCCACGGCTGGTCCGGTTTGACCATCCGCTTCAGCGTGCCGGGATCGACGCTGACCAGATCGTCGTTGAGCTTGCCGCCCCAGATCTCGTTCCCTTCGCCGAAGGTGACGTAGTAGAAGTAGCGCTGGCCGTCGTCGTCCTCGAACACGTGGCCGTCGATGCGGATGCTGCCGGGTTCCATCGGCGCTTCCTTCTCCTGGCGGAACGGCCCCAGCGGCGACTTCGCGGTGGCGACGCACATCCGCTCGTCGGCGGCGTAGTAGAGGTAGAAGGTGCCGTCTTTTTCGACGATGTCCGGCGCCCAGAAGCGCGAGTCGCCCCAGCTGTCCTCGTTTTTCAGGACGAACCCGCGGTCGGCCCAGTCGACGAGGTTGTCCGAGGTGTAGAGCCGGATCCCGCGGACCATCCGCGGGTGGTCCGGGGTGTAGGTGGTATAAGCGTAGTACTTGCCGTCGTGATGCAGGACCACCGGATCGGCACCGCCGGCCCGGACGGGATTCGTGTAAGTTTCCGCCGGCAAACCGGCGGTCGCCGTCGTGATTTTCAGGTTGCGGAACGAGGCCGGGCCGTCGAGCGAGCGGAGGGCGATGCCGCCCTTCGCGAAGGCCGGTTCGACACCATCGAAGAGCGGCCAGGTTCCGGCGCCGATTTCCTCTTCATCGACGTAGACCCGCACGTTTTCCCCCACCGCCCGGATCCGCAGGTGGTACCAGGTGCCCGCTTTCACCTCCATCGAGCGCGAGGCGATGGGCCGCCAGCCGTCATCGACGGCGCCCCAGGTCACGGTGTTGCGGCCCGCGGTGATGCCGGCGTACTCGCCGCGGAAGGCATCGATCCCCTCGGCCAACCCGCCCGCGCGGAAGACCACCCCCGCCTGGGTGCCGTCCGCACCCGCTAGCACCTCGACATCGAGCTGGAAGTCGCCGGCGACCAGCTCCTTGATGCCGGCCTTGGCTCCCTGTCCACCCGCGACCGAGAACACGCCGTCCTTCACCGACCATTCCCCGCCCCAGGTCTCCCAGCGCCCCGGCTCGGGTTTCGTGAAGTTCGACTCAAAGAGTGTCTCGTCCCCGATAGCCGGGAGGACCAGGGCGGCAGCGACCAGAAGATGACGAAAGGAACGATTCACCCCGCCCTGCTACACCAGCCTCATCGGAACGCCAAGTGTCTCCGGCGCGGCGGCGATGCACCGCTCCCGGCAATCCGGCCTTGACCACGCCCGGCTCGGAGCCGACTTAGTCGTCAATGCGAACGGTGGTGGCATGTCTGCTTCTACTCTGCGTCGGGCTGTCGGCCACGACCGCGGGGTGGCCGCGGTGCATCTGCCTCGCGGCACCGGACACCTCGACGGCAGGAGCGATGGATTGCTGCGACGACTGCCAGGAGCCTGCCGACGGGCAAGATCCCTGCTGCGTGACGCTGGAGAAAAGCCCTGACGCCCAGACTCCGGTTCCGATGCCGCCGGTCCCCGCGGTTCCCGTGATGGAGCTGGCATGGGCCACTAGGGTTCCGCCGGAAGGATCCGTGCGGGTGCCGGTACAAATGACCCTGCCCGATCGCATCCGCGGTCCGGCTCCCCCCTCGACACGGCGGGCGGAGCTGGTGATTTGGAGACTTTGAAGCAAGGCGGTCCCTTGCTTCGGCGCGTCCCTTGACGGCGCGACCTACGCATCCGTTCCCGGATGCCCCTTGTCCCATCTCCATCCGCATGAAGAATTCCCTCGATACCCTCTCACGTCCGCCGGAGACGCCCGCGACGCGGTTCCGGCTGCCGGCCTGGATGATTCCGGCCGGCATCGCCTGCGGCTTCGGCCTGCTGTTCCTCGCGCTGTTCCGCGACCGCCTCCTGCCGGCACGCGACGTCGCGGTGGCCGTGGTGCTTGCCAGCGCCGGCGAGTCCCCGGACCCGGCAAGCACCCCGGCGCCCGCTCGCTCGCCCGACGGCCCGATGCTGTTCCAAGCCAGCGGTTGGGTCGAACCCGACCCTCTCCCGATCAAGGCAACCGCCTTGATCGATGGCGTGATCGACCGGGTCCACGTGCTGGAGGGCGAAACCGTGGAGAAAGGCCAGGAACTCGCCACCCTGATCCAGGAGGACACCCGGCTCGCGGTCGAGGCCGCACGAGCCACCCTCGACACCCGCGAGGCGGAACTCCGGGCCCACCACCAGGCGGTCGAATCGGCGAAGCGCGGCACCATCGCCGCGGAGGCGGAGGCGGAAGCCGCCGCCGCGCTGGTCGCCGAAACCGCCGACCGGGTCCGCCGGATCGACGGCCTGTCTTCCGGTTCGGTGGCGGAATCCGAGCTGGTGACGATCCGCAGTGCTCATCGCAAGGCCATGGCCGGCGAGGCCGCCGCCCGGGCTGCCGTCGGCCAGGCCGAGGCCGAGGAGAAACGCCTCGACGCCAGCATCGCGGTCCTCGCCAGCGCCGTGAAGGCCGCTTCGATCGCCGTCGAAGCAGCGGAACTCGACCACTCCCGAGCCGTCATCGTCGCCCCGGCGGCCGGGCGCGTCCTGCGGCTGCTGGCCGCGCCCGGGCAAAAGAAGATGCTCGGCATGGACGACCCCGACAGCGCCACGGTCGCCATCCTCTACGAACCGGAACATCTCCAGGTACGGGTCGATGTTCCGCTGGCCGATGCTGCCGGCCTGCAAATCGGCCAAGGTGCACGGATCCGCTGCAGCCTGCTTCCCGATACCATTTTTCATGGCGAAGTGACCCGCATCACCGGCGAGGCCGACCTCCAGCGCAACACGCTGCAGGCGAAGGTCCGGATCCACGACCCGAGCGACCAACTCCGTCCCGAGATGCTCTGCCGCGTCGAATTCACCGGAGCCAGCCCTGGCGACGGCGGTGCGAACACCTCGGGCCCGCTGGCCACCTGGATCCCGCGCGGGGCGCTCGAGGGCAACGGCGTGTGGGTCTTCAACCCTGACACCAAGCGCGTCGAACACCGGACCGTGACCCCCGGCGCGGAAAGCCGGGACGGCCATGTCCGCATCGACGGGGGCCTGCGACCGGGCGAGCAGGTGGTCCTATCTCACGCCGGGCTCCGGGACGGCCAACGCGTCAACCCTGTCTTGAACCAACCATGAATGCCCCGATGATCCGGTGCCGCCAGCTCACGAAGAGCTATCGCAAGGGAAAGACGGTGGTGACACCGCTGGAAGCGCTCGACCTCGACGTGCCCGCGGGCGAGTTCCTCGCCTTGATGGGCCCGTCGGGATCCGGCAAGACCACGCTACTCAACCTCCTTTCCGGGATCGACTCGCCGACCGCCGGCTCGCTCGAGATCGCCGGCGAGGACATCGCCAGGCTTTCGCGCCGCGAGCTGACCGCGTGGCGGGCCCGTCATGTCGGCTACATCTTCCAGCTCTATCACCTGGTGCCGGTGCTCACCGCCTTCGAGAACGTCGAGCTGCCGCTGCTGCTGTCGAAGCTTTCGAAAAAGGAGCGGCACGCCCGGGTCGCCACCGCGCTGGATCTGGTCGGCCTCGGTGACCGTGTCCATCATGTGCCGGCGGAGCTGTCGGGCGGCCAGGAACAGCGCGTCGCGATTGCCCGCGCCATCGTCGCCAACCCGTCGCTGCTGGTGGCCGACGAACCGACCGGCGACCTCGACCGCGACTCGGCGGCCCGCATCCTCGACCTGCTCCGCGGACTGGCCCGCGACCACGGCAAGACCATCGTCATGGTCACCCATGACGCCAGGGCCGCCGCCGCCGCCGACCGCACGCTTCACCTCGAAAAAGGACAACTCCTCGGCGACGCATGCGGGCATTCCTGAATCTACTACGGCTCTCGTGGCTTCAGCTGGCGCGCCACCGCGTGCGCTCGTTGCTGACCGTGCTCGGCGTGGCATCGGGCATGTTCCTCTTCACCTCGGTGGAAACCTTGCAGCGCTCGCTGGCGCGAGCCACCGAGACGAGCGCCGCGGACACCCTGCTGGTGGTCTACCGCGAGAACCGCTTCTGCCCGTCGACCAGCCGGCTGCCGGAGAACTACGCGGACGAGATCCGGCGCCTCCCCGGGGTCCGCGAGGTGATCCCGGTGCAGGTGGTGGTCAACAACTGCGGTGCCTCGCTCGATGTGATCACCTTCCGCGGCGTGCCGGCGGACCAGTTCACCCGCTTCGCCCCGGAGATCAGGTTCATCGAGGGCAGCGAGGAGGAATGGCAGCGAAGGGACGACGGCGCGCTGCTCGGCGAGGTCTTCGCGCGGCGACGCGGGCTGTCGACCGGAGACCGCTTCGACGCCGCCGGGGTCACGGTCACCGTTTCCGGAGTCCTGAGCTCGCCCAATGCCCAGGACAACAATGTCGCCTACGTGCAGCTGCCGTTCCTCCAGCAAGCTTCACGCGCCGGGCTGGGAGTCGTGACGCAGTTCAATGTCAGGGTCGAATCCTCCGGCGATGTCGCAACGGTCTCCGCCGCCATCGACGAACACTTCCGGTCGGCCCAGGAGCCGACCGACACCCGGCCAGAGAAGGCATTCTTCGCGGAAACCGCTGCGGAACTGGTCGAACTCATCGGCTTCACCCGCTGGCTCGGCGTCGGTGCGGTGGCGGCGGTGGCGGCCTTGGTCGCCAATGCGCTGCTGCTCGTTGTTCGTGGCAGGGTGAAAGAGAACGCCGTGCTCCGCACGCTCGGTTATCCCGGCCGCGCCATCGCCTGCCTGGTCGTCGGCGAAGGTGGCCTGCTCGGCCTTGCCGGGGGTGCCGCCGGCGTGGGCATCGCGGCCGGCTTCCTGCGCTGGCAGAGTTTTACCATGGGCAACGAGGGCCAGACCCTGGCCGTGCAACCCGACCTCGCGGTCATCGCCACCGGCATCGCCGCCGGGCTCGCCCTCGGCATCCTCGCCTCGCTGTGGCCCGCATTCCAGGCAATCCGCCAACCGATCGTCCACAGCTTGCGCCACTGATCCATGCTCCCTTTCCACTACGCCGCGAGGAACCTCCTCCGCTCGAAGTCACGACTGCTGCAAACCATCGGCGGCAGCGCGCTGGTCGTGCTTCTGGTGATGGCCGCGGTGGCGATCAACCAGGGCATGAACCGGGTGCTTTCGGCCTCCGGATCGCCCCGCAACGTGATCCTCCTCGGCACCGGATCCGAGGAAAGCGTCCAGCGCAGCGAGGTCGCCGCAGCGGCCGCCGGAATCGCGGCGGCGGGGATCCCCGGCGTTTCGGAGGAACTGGGCACCCGGGCCGTCTCCCCGGAAATCCACTACATGAACCATCTCGGCCTGCCCGGGGGCCAGCGCAGCCAGGCGTTGATCCGCGGCGTCACGCCCGAAGCCCTGCGCGTTCATCCGGAAGTGCGGATCACCGGTGGCACCTTTCCCCGTGCCGGGCAGGTGATGGCCGGCCGGCTCGCCTGGCGCAAGCTCGGCATCGGGGAAGATTCCCTCCGGGTTGGCAGCGAGGTCACGCTCGACGGCCAGTCCCTGACCGTCTCGGGCATCTTCGCCGCCCCGGGCACGGTGCTCGAATCGGAGATCTGGGCGCCCCTCGGTGACCTCCACGTCCTCGCGCGGCGCGAGTCGCTGTCCTGCGTCGTGCTCCGCCTCGATGACCCCGCGGATTTCACGGAAGCCGACCTGTTCGCCAAACAACGCCTCGACCTCGAACTCAGCGCGATGCGCGAGAGCGACTACTACGGCCAGCTCCGTCACTTCTTCAAACCGCTGCGGGTCATGATCTGGATCACCGCCGGCTTGATCGCATCCGGCGCGGTCCTGGGCGGGATCAACACGCTCTACGCGGCCTTCGCCTCGCGGGTGCGCGAGCTGGCCACGCTGCAATCGATCGGCTTCAGCCGCCGCACCTTGCTGTGGAGTCTGGTGCAGGAAAGCACGCTCGCCTGCCTGACCGGAACCTTGCTGGCCTCGGCGGCGGCGGTATTGCTGTTAGACGGCCGCACGGTTCCCTTTTCCATCGGATCCTTCACCGTCGAGATCGGACCCGATGTCGCGCTCGCCGGGATCCTCACCGGCGCCCTCCTCGGCCTGCTCGGCGCCTTGCCACCCGCCATCCGCTGCCTGAAGCCGCCCCTGCCGGCCGCGCTGCGCATGTCCTGATCCACCGCTCAACCTACCAACAACCAAGCACCACGATGAAACCGATCCCAGCATGCCTCCTGCTCGCCGCCGCATTGTTCAGCTCTTGCAGGAAGTCCGACCCTCCGGTCGCCGCCGCGGCGCCGGAGAGCGGCCCGAGCGCCGCCATCACCGCCGTGATCGACGCCGCGCCGGGCGGAGAGGCAAAACCCATCCACATCCTGCGCGAAAGCGCCAAGCCGGGAGACCTCGTGACCGTGAGCGGCCGCGTGATGGGCAACGCCAGCCCCTTCGTGGAAGGACGCGCTGCTTTCATCCTCGGCGATCCCGATCTCCTCACTCCTTGCAACGAGAACCCCGACGACGACTGCGATACCCCGTGGGACACCTGCTGCGACACCCGCGAAGACAAGAAACGGGGAACGGCCACCATCCAGGTGGTCGATGCGGAAGGACGCGTCCTCAAGGAAGCCATCGAGGGCGTGGGCGGGATCGGCAAGCTCGCGACCCTCACCGTTTCCGGCACCGTCGCGGAAGGGTCCACGCCGGACCTTCTGGTGATCAATGCCAGCGCCATCGACGTCGCCGAGTAGCTCTTCCCGCGGGCGCGCGGCCTCCCGCGGCACCCACGCGGACCGGAGGCCGCATTCCAGTCATCGTCCGGATTGCACCCCGGCGGGAGCGACCGGTAAGGTGCGGTCGTCATGAACCCATCGTCACCGAGTTCCCCCACTCCACCGCCCTTTCCCGGCGGGACGCCGCCGGTCCGGAAAAAAGGCCTCCCTCCCCTGGCCTGGGCCGGGATCGGCTGCGGCGGTCTGCTGGCCGTCGCCATCGTCGCGGGCAGCTTTTTGTTCGGCATCGGGAAACGGGCCTTCGAGGAGGTCCGCGAGGAACTCGGCCGCGACCCCGCGCAGCAAGCCGCCGTGACGGTCGTCAGCGTGCACCCCGGCCTGCAAAAGGTGTCCGAAAACGAGAGCAAGGGCGAGATGACGGTCAGCAACCGGGCCACCGGCGAGGAACTGACCCTATCTTATGAGGAGCTGGCGTCGCTTGAGTTCGAACTCACCGCCGCCGACGGCACGACCACCCCGGCGGGCACCACCGACCTGGCTGGCATTCCTTCCTGGGTCCCGGTCTATCCGCGGGTGGATGGGTCGCCGCGCCTCGTCCGGAACGACACGCCGGCGAAGTTCGAGGGAATCGTCAGCCTCGTCGCCTCGGACAGCCTGGCCGATGTCGACGCGTTCTACGACAGCGCCATGAGTTCGTCGTCCTCCAGTTCCAGGGTTTCCACGTCGTTCGGTGACGTCGAGCGGATGAGCCGGACCTTCCGGGAGGGGAAAACCACCCTCGAGGTCATCGTGAGCCGCTCCGGCAGCGGCGCGCCGCTGCGGGTCGTGCTTCACTACCGCGAGGACCGCTGAGCGGCTGGCCGGCGGGATGCGATTCCACCTTGCTTCCCGGCAACAGCGGGTCGATGGGTCCCCGATACCCAAAACCCGTTGCCATGAGTACCACCACGACATCGACCGACGACAAGAAGCTGCGCGCGGCCTTGAAAGAGGACCCCGCCGACTGGGAAGTCCGCAAGGAACTGGCGCACCTCCTCTACGACCGGGGCTCGTTCCAGGAAGCCGCCGACCTGGTTTGGGCGGCCGACGAGATTCCCGGGATCGACCTCGAGCTGGCCTTCGCGGCGCGGGTGCTCGCCAAGGCCGCGCCGAGGAAGTCGATCCGCCTGCTCACCGCCATCCTCGAATTGAACCAGGGCAAGGCCGTGCAGAACCTCGGGCTCGCCAACGCCCTGCTCCACCACGGCATGGTGCTCCAGGCTGCCCGCTTCTACGGGGCCGCGCTGGAAGCCGATCCTTCGCTGGGCAATCCCGACCTCGAGCATTTCATCCTCTGGACCGACGACGAGGAAACCCTGTGGGGCGACTTCAAGGCGCGGAAGCCGAAGCTCGGCGAGCTGCCGTGGATGAAGCGGGATCCGGAGGAAGCCTTGAAACTGACCAGCGCGGTCAGCCATCACACGTCCCCGGTGAAGGTCCCGAACCTCAAGCCGGTCCCCGGCGAGGAGCTCAACAACGATCTCTATCAGCAGGCTGCGGAAAAGGGCGCCCAGCCGAGCCCTCCGCCTGCCGTGACGATTCCGGTCGACCGGGTGGCGGAAAAGGACCGCCTGTTCGACGAGGAGCTCGGTGCTCCCGCCGAGCCGGCCGTGCCGAAACCCAAGCAGGCGGCGGAGACACCCGTCGCCGCGAAACAGCCGGCGCCCGCGGTGCCGCGTCCGGATGCCGCACCGGCCAATCCGTCGCCACCCCCGCCGAGCCTGGACGCGGCTCCCGCCTCCCCGGCGGCGAAGAAGCTGCCGAAGCTCACGTTGCCGCCGGCAGGTGCCGCCGCACCCGGCCCGCGGAAACTCCAGTTTGCCAAGCCTTCGGCGTCCGCCGGAGACGAGGACACCTGACCGGTCGGGGCCGGATCGAAAGCGACCGGGGGCGATGACACCGGAACGCGGAATTCCGGACAACCGACGGGCGGAGTCCCGGTTCCCCTTGCCATGTTCCGCACTTCCGCCGCCCTCGCCCGTCGATTTTTCGCCCGGCCCGCTGCCATCAGGACCAACGGCAACGGAGGGAAGTCCGGTTCCCGGTCGCGGCGACTGCTGGTCCTCGGCCTGCTCGGGATGGCATCGGCCCCTGCCGCGACAGCACCGGGACAGGCCACGGGTGCTCCCCCGAATGTCCTGATCCTCCTCGCCGATGACCTCGGCTACGGCGACGTCGGCTTCAATGGCGGGAAGACCATCGCCACACCCCAACTCGACCGCCTCGCCGCGAGCGGGAAGGTGCTGGATGATTTCCGCGCCTGCCCGATGTGCTCGCCGACCCGCGCCGGCCTGATGACCGGCCGCTGGCCGCTGCGCTTCGGGATGATGCGCGCCGTCGTCCCGCCGTGGTCGGAGTACGGCTTGCCGGCATCGGAGCACACCCTTCCGGAACTGCTGGCGAGCGCCGGCTACGGGCAGCGCGGGATTTTCGGAAAATGGCACCTCGGACACTCGCGCCTCGACCAGCTCCCGCCCGCCCGCGGGTTCACCCGCTTCATCGGCCACTACAACGGCGCCATCGACTACTTCACCCACCAGCGCGAGGGCGAACTCGACTGGCACCACGACCAGGAACCCTCGCGGCAAGAAGGCTACACCACTGATCTGTTAGGCAGTGCCGCCGCGGCGTTCATCCGCGAGGCCCCGGAGGGCATGCCGTGGTTGCTCTATGTGCCCTTCAATGCCCCCCACTCGCCGTTCCAGGCCAAGCCGGAGGACTTGAAGAAGTACGGGAACCTGACCGGAATCCGGCGGACCTACGCCGCGATGGTTGACTCGATGGACCAGGCGATCGGCAAGATCCTCGCGGCCGTCGAGGCCCGGCCGGACGCGGCCAACACCCTGGTTCTGTTTTTCAGTGACAATGGCGGCGTGTCGAAGGCCGGCAGCAGCAATGGTCCCTACCGGGGCGAAAAGCTGACCGTCTATGAAGGCGGCACGCGGGTCTGTGCGGCCATCCGCTGGCCCGCCGGCGGAATCGATGGCGGCGGGCATTTCGGCGGGCGGATCGGTTACATCGACGTGCTGCCCACGGTGCTGGCCGCCGCTGGCGCGACGCCTCCCGCGGACCTGGATGGCATCGATTTCCTGCCCGCGCTGCGTGGAAAGGCCTCCCTGCCGGAGCGGCCTTGGTTCAGCTACATGCACCAGAGCGACCGCGCCCATGCCTCGGTTCACTCCGGCGAGTGGAAGCTGGTGGCCCACGGCAATTTCTTTGCCGAGAATCCCCGCCGCAAACCGGCGATGGAGCTGTATCACCTGGCCGACGATGCCGATGAGACCACCGACGTGGCCGCGAGCCATCCCAAGATCGTGGCCCGCCTGGCCAAGCGGTTGCGGGAATTCGGCACCTGGCAAAAGCCGGGGGTCGGCAGCTACGACGAAGGCCGCGCCGGCTTCAAAGCTCCCAAGGACTGGCGGATCGAGAAGTGACGGCGCCTTACATGCTGTCCAACTCGCGTGCCACGATGATCAGCTTCTCCCGGACCCCCGGGGCGAAGCCACCGTCGGTCTGGACCGCCAGCCGGACCTTGCCCTCGCGGATGAACACCAGCGGCTCATCGCTGCAAACCATCTGCAGCACGCTTTCACCGAAGCCGAGGCCACCGAGGATATGGCGGGCCTGGTCGACGACGGCAACCGAATCGTCCGGCACGCGGGCGACGTTGACCACCCGCGGAAGCAACCGCGAACGCTCGATCAGTTCCCGTTCGCTCAGCTCGCGATCCACGCCGAAAATCGCGCGCAACTCGAGTTGCCGAACCGGCTCCCGCGAGGGTGCGGCCGGAACTTGGTCCGGGATCCGGTAGCCCACGAACGGCTTCGCCACCTCCGGGTTGAACGCGCGGCGCGGGGCCGGCGAGGCGTCGCCCGAGTCGCGGCGACGGGGGGAAGCTCCGGTGGCGAGGGCGTTCCGGGACAGCAATGCGGCGTTTTCGATGATCATGGCTGGGTGGACGGGTAGAGAAGGGGGAACTGGATGCGAATCTTGACGGGCGCAAGGTGGGGCAAAATCGGACATTTCGCCATGCCGCGATCGCGTGGGGTAAAGCGAATTCCCGTGGATCCAGACCTTGCACGCCGCAGGCTCACAGGAAGTTGCCGGTCGCCATTTGACTGGAAAACGGACCCCCTGCGGGTTTTCTGAGGAGATGACCATCCTGCTCGCCCTTCGATTCGTCATCGAAACGCTCGTCGCCATCGGGTTCCTGGTCGCCGGAATCGCCGCCCGGCGGCGTCCCGGCGGAGCGGCGGCCCTATTCCTGATCCTGGGCGGTTTCATCGCCCTGTCGGGGATCGCCGCGGAGCTGGCCAGGCCCTTGATCCGGATGATGGTCGGTCTGGGGACCTATCCCCCCGACACGGGCGTCTCGAACCTTCTCGAGTCCGCGCGAATCATCAAGGCGATGGGTTTCGCCGCGGCCTGCCTGGGCACGATGATGCTGGTCCGGATGACGCGCGCCGGCTTGGAACGGATCGAGACGCTCCAACAAATCGGCGCGAAAATGGGCGAGCCGGAAAGGGATTGAACCGCCGTCAGGATTCAGCCGGCAGGCCCAGCGAAAACACGACCAGGCACACGACGGCCAGCACCGCAAAGAACGCGAGATGCCGCTTCCTCGCGGCGAGTCCCGGCTTGTGCCAAGCCACCAGCAGCGCCACGCCGCACTGCAGGGCATAGAACAACGCGAAGGCCCGCGAGGCGTAGGCGATGATCGCATTGACATTGCTGAGCCAGGTGATGGCGACGGTGACGGCGAGGATCAGGGCGTAGGCCGCCCGCGAGGAGATCTTGCCGCGGCTGATATCGGCGACCAGCCCGCCCGCCCCTTCGTTGTCGGCCACTGCCGCGCTGAACTGACTGCCCACCGCCGCGATCGCGATCAGGAACGGGAGCACCGCGGCCACCGGGCGGGTCAGCCCGATGATGTCGGTGACCTTGGCGCCGAGGCCGTCCTTGAACAAGACGGTGACCAGCGCGACGAACACCAGATAGATCGCCGCGGAGACCAGCTGGGCGATCCTCATCGTGGTGATCCGCTCGTCGGCGGAATGCTTTTCACCCAGGTAGCGCGAGGTCTCGAAGCCCTGCACGACGATCAGCAGGCCTAACAGCACCCGCAGGTCGTGGAAGTCGATCCCGGTCTCGACCGCCGGCAAGTGCCACTCCCCGCCGACGGCCAGCCGGGCGTTGTGATAGACGAGGGCGCACAACAACGCGGCGATCATCCCGAGGTTGAGGGCCACGGCGTACTTCTCCAGCCGTTCCAACATCGCGAGCCCGCGCCACATCCCGATCCCGCCGATCAAGGCCAGCAGCACGGTGCACAGGACGTGCGCGAAGAGCGGGCTATCGATCCCCAGCCCGTTCCCGACGAAGGCCGCAAGCAGCTGCAGGTAGTAGCTGACCGAAATGAAATAGGCGCCGGCGAGCACGATCCGCGAAAGGAAGGCGATCGACTGCGCGGGATGATGGCCATCGTTCTCGATCGGCTCGAAATGGCGGATGTTGAACCGGATCGCGGCACCGACCCCGTAGGCGATCACGAGAAGCACGGCGATGCAGGCGAGCGCGAGGTTGCCGACCGTGCCGCCGAGCAACGGCGCGCACACCAGGAAGCCGCTGCCCATGATGGAGGCCAGGGGAGTCACCGTGGCCTTCCACTTCGAGGACTTGCCGAGCCGCGGGGCGAACGCCAGGTAGCCGCCGAGCGACAGCGCGATCGCGACAATGATCAGGTCAAGCATGCGGCAGGGAACTCGGGATGGGAAAAGGCCTCGGCGGGCCGGCAGGTGGAGCGCTTGACCCAACCACCGATCTCCCGACACGCAAAGGAATTGCCTCCCGACTGGCCCCGCCTTCGACCGGCGACTTGGCAGGACCCCTGGAAGCCGCAAGCATCGACGACGTATCCAGGAGAGACCCCGCGCACCGCCGCCATCCCGATATTCCCGATGACCGACCCCTACGCGATCCCCGATTCCGTGGCCGATGCACCTGCACCGGCGGAATTGAAGAAGAGGCGCTTCTGGCTCCGCGCCATCTGGATCTCGGTCGCGGGGATCATCGTTCCCCCGCTCTTCGGTCTCGCCGGAACCGTGATGGGAATGGTGAGCGCTTTCACCGGGCTCTCACGCGACGGAATCGCCGATCCGGAGGCCGTGGCGCGTGACGTTTCCACGTCCCTGCTCGCGACGCTCCTGGGGCTCGGGGTCTCATTCATCGCCCTGGTTTTCCTGATCGTGGCACTGATCCGTTTCTTCCGCCTCCCGAAGCCCGGTATGGCCAGACCCGAAATCCCAGGACGGGACCGGACCGGCCACGGGGGATGAACGAAAGGCACCCCTGCTCGCGACGCATCATTCCCCGAGCCTCGCCTTCAGCTCCGCCACCTCGGCCTCAAGCGCGGCGAACCGTTGCTCGACCCATTGCCGCCAATCGGCACCCGCATCGAATGCATCCGCCGCGGCCTCATCCCCGTCGACGGGGCAAAGAAGGTGCCGGAAGGTCTCGACCCGTCGCCCGCCGCCGGACGGGAGCCGTTCCACCAAGGGTCCGTGCGGGTATTCAATGAAGCCCGTGAGGATCTCCTCGACCTCGCCGAGATCGCCGAAGGCGTGGAGCCGCTCGGTCCGCTGCTTGAGTTCGCCCGCCGTCTGCGTGCCGCGCAGCAACAGCACGGTGAACACCGCCCGCTCGGCCGGCGTCAGCGACAACACGTCGGGAAGGTTGTGCTCGAACTTCGCGGCGCGCCCGCCCAGCACCCGCGTCACCAGATAGTCGTCGGAAAGCTGGCGCAGGGCCTCCTCCACCTCGCCGGCCGTGTGGTTCGTGACCGGAAACCGCGACGTCGCCTGGTTGCAGGCCGCGACCAGGGCGTTCAACGTGAGCGGGTACTGGTCGGGGGTAAGGGTCTCTTTTTCCAACAGGCAGCCCAGCACCCGTGCCCCCGCCGGGGTCAATTGCAGCTCCGGAAAGTGTTTCATCGGCGCCAGCTTCGCCCCCGGGCACCGGAAATGAGAAACCGAAAGTGCGCGGCCCGGACGGACAGGCCGGCAGGCCCTCAGGACCACACGAACTGCGCCTCCGCCAGGATCACCCGGACGTTGTCGTGGAGCTGGAGGAAACTGGCGGGGAACGCCTCGGTCACGGGCCCTTGCAAGGCCTGCTTCACGCGCTCTCCACTTTCCGAACCCCAGCCGACGAGGACGATGCGTCGCGCCTCGAGCAGCGTGCCAACACCCATGGTCAAGGCGTGGCCGGGAACCCGGTCGAGACTGCCGAACTCCTCCGCCAGCTCTTCGCGGGAGGCCGCCGACAGCTCGACCCGGCGCGCCCGCGAGTCGCGGGCCGACCCCGGTTCGTTGAAACCGAGGCGCCCACCGGGGCCGATGTCCATCACCATCCAGTCGATTCCCCGGGCGGACCTGATCTGGCGCTCGAAGGACGAGACCTCTTCATCGGCACTGCGATACAAACCCGACGGAAACAAAGTGCGCCCGAGCCGCACTTCCGAGAACAGGGCCTTGTTGACCAAGCCAACCCGGCTGCCGTCGTGGCCACGGCCCAGCCCCTCGAACTCATCGGTGACGATGCCGGTCACACTCCGAAACGAAAGCCCGGTCTCGCGGTGACGACGAACCCACTCGCGGTAAAGGAGCAATGGCATCCCGCCGGTCGCCAGGCCGAGCACGCCGCCCGCCCGGATATGCGGCTCGGCGTCGTCGGCGACGGCCACACAGGCGGCTTCCCGGGTGGCGAGAATGTCGATCGGAAATCGTGCTCCTTTCATCGTCGTGGTGCCTGGACCGGATCGGCGCGTTCCCGGATGATTCCAAGATGAGGATATTCCACTATTTTGAAGCCCGTTCGACAAGCCGGGGATGTCGCGGTCGACCGGAAGCAGGCCCCTAACTGATCGGAATGATCCTTCCAGAGCCTGCCGGGCCGTGTTGAGATCGCTTCCTGCCATGAGACCATGAAAGCGCTCCGATGCTTCTTGATCGCCGTCACCTTTGGTGGATTTGCAGACGCCGGCGAGATCACACTCTACAATGATCAACCCTTCGTGCGATTTGTCCGGATCAAGCACCGACGGGAAAAGCTGGTCGTCACCTGGCTGTTTCCCGGACAGAGGGTCACCGTGTTCATCGATGAAACCCGACGCGGACGACCGATCCTGACGGTCGACTACATCAACCCCTACTACGGCTCGGGACGGGAACCGAAAACCACGGTCAAATCGTACCTCCTGCCCAAGAAGGCGGAGCCCCGTTACCTCAACACGTCCTGGTTCCCGAGGGGAGCATGAGGCGGCGTCCGGCCGCGGCGCGGTCTTGTGGCCCGCGATCAATCGGTTAGAGTCCGGGGATCCGTTCCCACGCCGGTCGATCCGCCTCCACCAACATGATGAAAGCCCTCTGCACCTTTGCCACGACCACCTTGCTCACCATCGTCGCGGCGGCCGCGGCACCTGAAAAGATCCCGCTTTGGCAGGGACCGGCCCCGCTGGCCTCGGGCAATTCCGAGAACGTCGAGGTGTTCATGACCCTCTACCGCCCCGAAGCACCGAATGGTGCCGCCATGGTGATCTGTCCGGGCGGCGGCTACGGCGGGCTCGTCACCGGCGGCGAAGGCAGCGGCATCGCATCGTGGCTCAACAAGCACCACATCACCGGCTTCGTGTTGGAGTACCGGCTCCCCCACGGTCGACCGGACGTACCGCTGCGGGACGCGCAGCGGGCGATCCGCCTGGCTCGATCGAAGGCGCGCGAGTGGGGCTGCGACCCCGGCCGGATCGGCATCATCGGCTTCTCCGCCGGAGGTCATCTGGCGGCAACCGCAGCGACCCGTTTTGACGACGGGGACCCGGACGCGGAAGATCCGGTGGACCGGACCGGATGCCGGCCGGATTTCGCGGTGCTGGTCTATCCGGTGATCACCATGGGCGAAGGGACCCACGGCGGCTCGAGGAACAACCTGCTCGGGGAAAATCCCGCCCCGGAACTCGTGACCCTTTACTCGGCGGAGAAGCAGGTTACCGCCAAAACCCCGCCGGTCTTCCTGACCCATGCCGAGGACGACCAGGTCGTTCCCTGCCGGCACTGCAAGCTGCTCCACGAGGCGCTCCTCGCCCACAAGGTTCCGGCCGAATACCTCGAACTGCCATCCGGCGGACATGGCTTGAACGGCTACAAGGGCCCGATGTGGGATGCCTGGCAAGCTGCCGCGCTGGACTGGCTGGCGGCCCGCAAGGTGATCCCCGCGAGCGACGCCAGCCAGGCCCGGTAGCTCTCCGCCCCGGGCTTAGAAGTCGATGTGGATGGTCGGCACCACGATCACTTCGATGACTTCCCGCCTCGGCTCATAGACGCGCACGATCCGGTCCCCGTACCAGTAGAGCCCCACATCCTCACGCACCGGGATCCCGGGGAACAACTCGTACGAAACGGGCGAGAACGACGGCCACCATCCGTCATCGATCACGTAACCGGCCTCAAGCTTGTTCCTCCATCCCGAAGGCAGGGCCTTGCCCCGGCGCAGGTTCTTCGCGAGACCCGGCGGCAGCCCGTGCTCGCGGTCGCGATAGCCGGAGAAGTAGCCGAGCACGACCTCGCGATCCGTCGGACGGAAGCGCGCGATCGCCTGCCTCCCGCCATCGCGGTTGAGCTTGACCGACGGCTTGCCGCCGCGCTTGTCGACTTTGCCGGACGCCTTTCCCTTGTCCGGCTTCCCGTGCCTCGTCTCCGCTTTGTTTGCGTGCTTTCCGTTCCCCTTCCCCTTGTCGGGTTTGGCGTCTGACACAGCGACCGTGAGCGTCAGCGAAAGTATCATCAGGCCGATCCGTTGGATTCCTTGTTTGGTTTTCATCGCGCCCAAACTCCCGCGACTTTCCGAAGCCCGCCATTGGATAGATGCACGATCCCACCGTGCGATTCGCGACATCAAAAACCTCCCCGGCGGCGCAGGTTCCCCCGTAACCGATCCTGACGTGATCACGTAATAACAGAGGAATCACCAGCTGCTATATTGCGCCCCTCCCCCCAAACCATGAATACCGCATCCCCCCTGCGGTCCGCGTCACGGAGAGGCTTCACCCTGTTGGAACTGACAGTGGTGATTGCCGTTCTCCTTTCGTTGACCACCGTCTTGTTCTTCGGAGCCCGTGCCTGGAAGTCCGGCGCGGACCGAACCGGCTGCATCCTTGCCATCCGCAATGTGCAGGTCTCCGTCCGTTCCTACCAAAACCTGTACGGCTACAGCCCGGGCGGCATGCCTTACGCCGAAAACGGCACCCAGGACATCGCCATCCACATGTGCAACAAGGGCTACATCACCGACGAGCAGTTCGCCGCCATCGAAGGTTCCAAGACTTGCCCCGGGGGCGGCACCTACGAACGGGAGCACGTCGATGTCTTCCCGACGGTGGGCCGCCTCTACATTGGCTGCTCCTTGGCGTCGACCAAGGACCACGTGCCCGACGAGGGCCTCGAATGGTGAGCCTTTTCCCGGCCACCATCGTCCCGGCCGCCGCGGCTCAAGGATCCAGCGCCGACCTGAGGTCGGTTGCCGCCGACACCGCCTTCTCCTTGGGATCGGGCACGAAGGAGAAATCCTCGCCCGCTTCCACGGGAAGCGCTCCCCCCGAGGGCAAACGCGGCGAGCGTTCGACCTGGTCGACCGCTTGCAGCGTGGTGTTCTCGGCGGCCGCCTGCAGGTCCTCGAACTTGCGGGCGGTCGCGAGCACGCGGGTCTCGTAGGACCCGACCGCCGAGTTATAGTGGCCGACCGCGCTTTCGAGGGACTTGCCGAGCTTGGCGAAGTGTCCCGCCAGCGTTCCCAACCGCTCGTGCAGGGTGCGGCCGAGGCTTGAGATCTCGCGCGCGTTCTCGGCCAGCGCTTCCTGGCGCCAGCCGTAGGAAACGGCGCGGAGCAAGGCGATCAGCGTGGTCGGCGTGGCGAGGATCACGCCGTGGTCGACCCCGCGCTCGATCAAGCCGGGATCGCTCTGCAGCGCCGCCGAGAAGAACGACTCGCTCGGCAGGAAAAGCACCGTGAACTCCGGCGCGTGGTCGAACTGCGCGGCGTAGTTCTTGGACGAAAGCTGGCTGATGTGGGTCCGGACCTGCCGGGCATGGCGATGCAGCGCCTCCTCGCGGACGCTGTCTTCGGTCGCCTCCAGCGCGTCGAGGTAGGCGTCCATCGGGGTCTTGGAATCCACCACGATCGTCTTGCCGCCGGGCAGGTGGACGATCAGGTCGGGGCGCAGGCGCTTGCCTTCGTCGGTGGTGGTGGTCGTCTGCAGGTCGAAGTCGCAATGCTCCTGCATCCCTGCGAGCTCGACCACCCGGCGGAGCTGGATTTCCCCCCACTGGCCGCGGCCGGTCGGCTGGCGCAGCGCCTTCACCAGCTGGCCGGTCTCGCGCTGCAGGCCGAGCTGGCCTTCGGCCAGGGCCTTCACCTGGGACTTCAGCTCGGCATAGGCACCCTCGCGGGCCTTCTCGATGTCGCCGATCCGGCTCTCGAATTTTCCCAGCGATTCGGCCACCGGCTTGACGAGGTTCTCGATCGCGGTCCGCCGCTTCTCGAGCTCACCTTTTGCCTCCTCGGTGTGGGATTTCATCGACGTCTGGGCGAGCTGGAGGAATTGCTCGGCCGATGACTTCAAGGCGTCGGCGGACAGTGCCTTGAAGGTGTCGGATAGCCGCTGCTCGGCGCGGTCCAGCAAACCCTGCTTCTCCTTCGCCGCTTTGGTTTCTTCCTCGAGCCGGGTCTTCAGTTCGGCCAGCTGGGTGCGGAAGGCCTGGCAGTTCACCTCGAGCTCCGAGGTCTCGGCGGTGGCGGCGGCGTGGCGGGCTTCCCACTCGGTGACCCGGCGCTCTTCCGCCCGCACCCGCTCCTCGAGCCGGGCGCGGCGGCCGGACAGGGCGAGCAGGGTGACCAGCCAGCCGAAAAAGACGCCGGCAAATGCACAGATGATCCAAGGAAGGGCAGCGATGAGAGCGGGAGGCATGATGGGATTGTTCCTTGCGGATGACGGGAGGCGCGGCATCGTGGGCGGGTCGCGCGCGCCCTGCCGGAGTACCGGCGCTGCCCCGCGAACGCAAATCAAACCGACCTACGATCATGGCCTACACTCTTCCCGCCCTCGGATACGCCTTCGACGCGCTCGAACCCCACATCGACGCGCGCACCATGGAGATCCACCACGACAAGCACCACAACGCGTACGTCACCAACGTCAACGCTGCCATCGCCGGCAAGGCCGACCTCGAGGCCAAGAGCCCCGAGGAACTCATCGCCGACCTCGCCGCGGTGCCGGAAGACATCCGCGGTGCGGTCCGCAACAACGGCGGCGGTCACGTCAACCACAGCTTCTTCTGGCAAGTCATCGCCCCCGGCGGTGCCTCGGCCCCGTCCGGCGATCTCGCCGCGGCCATCGACAAGGCCTTCGGCTCCTTCGACGCCTTCAAGGAAGCCTTCGCCAAGGCCGGTGCCACCCGCTTCGGCTCCGGCTGGGCCTGGCTGGTGAAGAACGCCGACGGCAGCGTCGCCGTCTGCTCGACCCCGAACCAGGACAACCCGATCATGGGCAAAGCGATCGCCGGCTGCGAAGGCACCCCGATCCTCGGCCTCGATGTCTGGGAGCACGCCTATTATCTCAACTACCAGAACCGCCGCCCGGACTACATCGGCGCTTTCTGGAACGTCGTGAACTGGGACGTCGTCGCCGCGAAATTCGCGGGCTGAACCGACCACTATCTGCCCGAAGCCGCCTGCGGAAACGCCGGCGGCTTTTTCGTGCCCTGATGTCGAATAAGATCTCGCGGCGCAGCTCAAACATCCTAACATTTTATATCCCGAGTATACTATTTGTATTTACAAAGACAATTCTTTGGACGTAATCGCTAAGCATGAAAGCCCAACTCCCCCTGCTTTTCTTTTGCTTCGCCACAACTTCCCTTCAAGCTCAGGAACCTCCGACAAAGCCCACCCTCATTTATGTCGCGGACGGCGATCCGGCGGAATTCTCAACTTCAACCCCTCCGAGCAACTGGTTTGATCCCGAGGTTGCACTGACATGGAACGTTGCGCCGGCAGGGTTCGGCGGCCGGAGTCGCTTCGAGGAAGTCTCGACAACCTTTTCCTCCGTCAACCGCATTTCGACCCGACAACGCTTTAAACTCACAGCGCTGCCGGATGCCCTGACACTTTCATTGAAACAGGAGGTCGCGGCTTTTGCGGTCTACCTGAACGGCCAACTCGTCGCATCGGATGATGGTACCCGGCTTCCCCCGGCAGGAGGCGACGGCTTCCGCGACTACGACCTTTCGAACTGGATCCACCTACTTCGAGCGACGGGAAACCTGCTCGCCATTCACACCGACGGCAAATTGCTGGTTCCGGTGCTCCACGGGACCCCGACGGATCAGTCCGCGTCGGCCGTCGGAGTGGATCCCCGCCGGACCCGTCGAACCGAATCCGGGGAAGTCCTGTCACTTCGGGTGTTCCGTCAAACCCCGACAAGCAATCACACCCTCGTCCATCTCGCCACTGAAGGGGTCGAGTCGGACTTCCGGATCCGGCGGGATGGTATGGAGCTACCGCTGATCCCGAGTTCGTCGGGAAGCTACTTCGATGTCCGCTTTGCCACCGGAGAAGAAAGTGCCCTGATCGAATTCGAAACCATCGACGACGATCACGCGGAGGCCCAGGAGACCGTCGAACTAACCACCGATCCCTTGCGGCAGGAATCCATCCGCCTTGTGATCGGGCGCAACGACACGGTGGTGACGCGGACAGCAGCTTCTGGAGAAGGCTCCCTGTTCCAGGCATTCAGCAATGCCGACCTGTTTCCGGGCGTGGACACCGTCCGGTTTTCGGAAGCCGAAGGAGTTCCATTCACGACTGCTCCCGTGACGATTTCCGTGTCCGGCGCGTATCGGGGAGAAGTGGTTCTTGAAGGCCCGCCTTCGCCAGGCAGGGTGACAATCCAAGGCGACGGAGGCACGCTGTTCGTTGCTTCCGGCCAAGCCTTCACCTTGCGCCGGCTGGTGATCCGCGGAAGCTCCAACGTTGTATCCTCCAGCCGCTACCAAGGCACCATCCTCGTCGAGGACTGCGAGTTCCTCGACAACGGGAGTGCACTCAATCCCTACACCCTCAAGTATCCCGCGGTAATCCGACGATGCCTCTTCGAAGGAAACAGGGGACGATCGATTTCCTACACCTACGGACTGCCGATCGAAGTCGAAAACTGTACCTTCACCCGGAGCCAAGGGACTGATTCGGTGATCGTCGGGGAAGTCCGGCTGACTCATTGTTCGTTCATTTCGAATTCCTCCCCTCTGATCCTGGGGCTTGGCGCGACGTCCAGCAACAGCCTGTTTCTGGGCAACTCCGTAAAGCTCAGTGCTCGCGCGGCCTACACGTTCGACCAAGGCGGCAATCTCTTCGATGCCGTCGAAACCCGTTTTCCCAGCAATCCCTCAAGCACAAGTGTTTCCGTGGCGGACGCCGGGCTGGGCGAGTTCGGATTCCACGGCGGATTCACGCGGACGATACCCATCCTCGCCCACAGCCCGGCCCTCGACCTCGGGATTCCGATCGCAGCCGCTCCCGAATTCGACCAGCGGGGCGAGGGCTTCCAACGGCAAGTTGGTCCCGCTGCCGATGCCGGGGCATACGAGTTGCAGTTCAATCCGGACGACGTCGCCGTCGGGCTGGCCACCGGGGTCTCCTACGACCCGATCGCCGGCATCTACTTCCAGTTCGTGGTGGTCCACAACACCACCCCGTGGCCGATTTCCGGCTTCCGCCTCGCGGTCTCCGGCCTGCCCGGGGACGCCTACCTCTACAATGCCTCGGGCGATGGTTTCATCGACGTCACAGGTCCAATCCCGGCCGGCGACTACCGCGTCGTCATGCTGCAATACGCCGCCTCGCGCCCGGACCTGTGGCTCAATCCGAACCTCTCGCTCCAGGTCAGCCCCGACTCGGTTTTCCCGGAACCGGCCATTGACGCGAGACCGGAACTTGCCCTGACCGCGACACCCGACGGTGGCCGCCGTCTCGAACTTCGCACCGAACCGGGCCGCGACTATCAGGTGGAGGTTTCCGAAGACATGATCCACTGGCGGCCAGCCGGCCCGGAACTCGGAGCCGAATCGTGCCACACGGTTTGGAACGACCCCGATCCCGCTCCTCCGACGAGGCGTTACTACCGGGTGAAGCAGGTCGAGTGAATCCGGGTCCGCCGCGAACAAGCCGCACAAGATCGGAACCTTTCCCGACCAGGAAGAATCGCCGGGGGAGGAAGGGGTGATCGGCAGGGACCCGAAGGATGCCACACGCAACTTCCACCGGGTCCTGCCCGGCCGAGGGATGGCCGCCTCAGTCCTTCTTGGTCGCGGCGCCGCCCGCCGCCCGCGACGGCTGGATCACGGTCACCTTGAAGGGCCGCTTGCTGGTGGCGGCACCGATCGCGGTGTGGACGACCACCACCGGGGCCAGCCGGCCGCTGACCTCGATGGGGCAGACGTCGAGCGTGAAGCGTCGGCCCCCGGCGCTCGCCGCAAGGGGCAGCAGCTTGAGGTCCGCGCCGCGGCTCACCATGATGGCGGCGGTGGCGGATTTCCCCGGTGACAACTGCTGACCGCTGCCGTCCGGACCGCGGTAGTGCAGGATGGCTCCGCTGAGGTTGAGGAGGGTTGCCGTCGGCCGGGACGACACCTGCGGCTGACAATCCACCAGCTTGCGGTCATGACCTTCCAGCCACGGCTGGTCCGGCCGTCGGTTGAACAGGATCACCAGGGGGTTGGCGCTTTCCGGGGCAATCCGCAGCGGACGGGAATCGCCGCCGTCCCCTTGCGGCAGGAGCTCCAGCCCGACCTCACCAGCCGAATAGGACAAACGTCGTGGTTCCTGGTTAAGCCGTAGTTCGATCTCCCCGGCGCCGCCGGCATGGCGGACGCTCCAGGTTCCCGGGAAGACCAGCGGCGAGGATGTCTCGTCCCGCTTGTAGCCACGGAAGCCGTGTTCCTCGACCGCGTGGAGACGCGGCACCGGCAGATCGCCGACAGCCGCCACCAGGAGTTGGCGTTCCTCGTCCGCATGCAGGCCGGGCAGGAACGCGAGGATGAACAGGAGCAGGTTTCTCATGATTCGGATGGGGTCTTGAGCCATTTGATGCCGAGCACCTCGAAACGGCGCCCGAAGCGCTGGTTGAGGGGATGGAGCTGGGGGTTGTTGACGAGTTTGCTGTCGCGGATCCCGCGGGTCATCGGCGCTACCAGCGCTGAATTGCCGGAGTTCGCATCGCCGGGGTCGTCGAAGGGGCGCTTCAGCAGGTAGTCCGGCGAACGCACGACCACCGCCTCGCAGGTGGCCCGGCTGAGGACCTCGCCCCGCTCGCCGTAGGCGACCCCGGTGGCGCGGATCCGGAAGGTGTCACCGCGCGCGCACAGGGCGCCGCCGACCGGCTCCAGGATGTCGCCCTGCTCGATGAAGCCCGCGCTTCCCGCCAGCTTCCATTGCGAGGCGTTCTCCTCGCGGCTGCGCAGGTTCTGCCGGACCTTGCTGTCGTTATCGTTGCCCGTCGCGGGGAACTTGAGCAGGTCGCCGGACACCAGGTTCGCCCGCAAGAGGGCCTCGTCGATGACCCCGGCTTCCGCCGAGTCACCGGTGGCAAGGCGGCGGTTGACGAAATCCGCGACCCCCAGGAAGGGACCGCGTTCCCTGACGATTTCGACGATCTCGCCGGCAAGCTCTTGCACCTGATCGTCACTGAGCGCCAGCGACCCGCCCCACAGCGGGTCGGCGGTGACCGGCTGGCGGAATCGCGCGAAAGGATGATCGCCATCGAGCGAACCGTCGCCCGCCGTGGTCCGCGTCAGCCCCTTGAGCCCGCCGAGCACCGCGGCCCAGGCTTCCACCGAGGTCGAGTTGACGTTGAAGGCGCCGCCATTGACGAGCAGATAGGCGGACAACCAGAGCCCCAGGCCGCCGGCATCGTCGACCGAGGCTTTCCGCGCCTGCTCCGCGCCGCCCAGCAGCGGATGGGCGACGAGCTGCCGGTTGGGCAGCCGCTCGTGGCCGTTCCAGCCGGAATCCACCGACCAGGACGAGGCGAAGAAGCTGTCCCACAACCGGCGGTTCACCGAGTAGGCGATGTCGTAGAGCAGCGTCTCGCGCCGGTGGTCGTTTTCCTGGATCAGGTCGCCGAACACCGCATCGGTCTGGACGATGATGTTTTTCCACGGGTTTGCCCCGGTCGCGAGCGTCGGGATTGCCCCGGCATCGCGGTCCGCGTGCAGGGAAGGACGGGACGTGCCGACGATCCGCGCCGGGTGCCAGAGCCAGGGGGAAAGGGGCGCGTTCCTCAGGGCACCGATCGACTGGAGCGGCTGGCCCGCTTCCGGAAGATCGATCAGCGGGAACGACAGCTGTGAGGCATACTCGCGCGGATCACCGAAGGGGCAGCCCCTCGCGAGCCCGTCCGCGAAGATTCCCCAGTCCTGATCGGGCCCAAGGGCATCGTGGGGTGCCTTGCAGCGGTACCAGCAGCCGACATGCAGGTCGAAATGTTCGAGCAGATAGGTCGAGGGCGTCCGGAAGACCACCGATGCCATCGGGTTCCAGTCGGCCATCACCGCCGAGGCATAGGGCGGCTGGGGCGAGCCGAGCCGGCCGACCGCGGCGAGTTCCTTCTCGTCGTCGATCCACGACTGGTGCACCCGGTAGTACCAGTTGCGCGGCGGGTTGCGATTCGGGTTGTCCTTGAAGGTCGCCCATTCGGAGCCGTTGTTCGACGGGTCGTCGTTCCAGCCGGGGCTGTAGCGGATGTAGGCCGCGCGCTGGCCGGCGGAAGCGAAGTAGTCCTTGCCGCCGCCGCCGTCGTTCACGTAGAGCCGTTGCAAGGTCGGGAAGCCCTTGCCGGTGAGCACTTCGGCCGACGAGAAGCTGCTGCCGGGACAGGCCTTGAGCAGGAAGGGCTTGGGATTCCAGTGGAGGGCCTCGGCGTAGTCCGGGGAATCGAGCGGCGTCGTGATGTAGCGCTTCACCCGCATGCCGCGCGCCAGCATCCGGGCCAAGTCCGGCTTGGTGGAAAAATGGCGGATGTAGAAATTGTTGGAGCCGACCGGCTGGGCCGCGGTCAGGATGTTCGAGGACGGCCGGGCGGCATCGTAGGGCTGCGCGCTGCGGGCACCGCCCCCGGTCCGCGGGGTGAAGACCAGGCATTCGCCGGGACCGAAGGTGGTGGCCTCCACCGTGAACAGGAAGTAGTGATCGGAAGCCTCCCCGCTGGCCCGGAATTGCGCACCCCAACCGGCGACCACGGTTGGAATCCGGGTCACGGCCCCGTTTTGGTCCGCCACCTCCACCGACAGCCCGCCACCGCTGTCGATGTGCTTCGGCATCGCAATCACATAGCGGCCGGCATCCATCTCGACATTGTAGGGATTCCAAAGGGTGAGCCGGGGATAGACATGGCAGAGGATGTTTTGCGCGGTGTCGGTCTCCGGGGTGTAGTCCCAGTGGAAGCCGGCATCGACGACCACCGGGTGCAGCGGCAGCTCGCTCGATTTGATGGCATCCACGGCATAGCCCTCGCCACCGTACACCTTGGCGGCGCGGATCGACTCCGGCACCGTGGCCGCGACGGCACTGCCCGGAGTGCTCTCCTGCCCGGCACGGAACCAGCGGCGCAGCCGGTCCCAGCGGGGACCGGTCACCGTGTGGAAAGGCTCGGGAAGGATCGACGCCTCGCCGCGGATGCCATCGAGGGCGAATTGTGGCAGGACCCCGGCGGCTTCGTCTTCCGACTCCACGAAACGGGTCAGGTCGCCCTTCAGCCCGCCGTTCACCGGGTCGGTGAAGAGCCCGAAGGAGCGGGTCCCGACCGGCGAGTCGAGCCCGCCGATGTCCGCCCACGCGGCGAGCTCGAGGGTCTGCATCGTGATCGTGTTTTCGCGCTCGCGATCGGAGGCGAAGGGATCGCTGTCCCAGGAGGCTCCCTCCGGCGACAGTGGCGAGGCGTCCACGCGGGGTGCCGACGCCAGGCCGACGCCACCGGCATCGGCCGGGCTCACGCCACTGCCCACGCTGGCCCGCTGGGAAAGATCCTCGATCCACCACGCCAGCCCGCCGTTGTCATCGGAGCGCAACTCCGGGACCTCCACCTCGTCGCCGTCCCCGGTCATCCCGACCGTGATCCGGCCGGCGTCCGCGGCCGTCCCGGTGGTCACCAGTTCCTCGATGAACCACTCGTCCTTCCAGCCGCTGCGCTTCGTGCGCCGGTCGGTCAGATAGAGAGGACTCCCGTAGCTGGCACCCCAGCCGACGGCGGGGCTCAGGCCGGAGTCATCCAGGTCGCCGGGCGACCAGACGCCGCACCACTCACTGGAACTCCGGCCGGGAGCCAGGCTGGCCGGCGCCGTGATGCGCTGGTCCGGCCCCAGCGTCCGCTGGAGCTGGCCGATCGCGAGGTTGAGGGATACCATCGCGTTGGCTCGCGCCGCCGTCATCGCGTCGAGGCGGGACGAGGATCGGATGGCGATGCTGCCCAGCTGCACCAGTGCCATGACCAGCATCGTAAGCAGCACCATCAGGGACATCGTCACCACCAGCGCGAATCCCCGCCTGATTCCCGGTTTGTATGCCTGCTTCGTTTTCATCGTGATTCGTGTCGGACGGAGGCCGTCGCGGCCGGTTCGGGATCACTCGAGGGTTTCGAGCCGGTAGAAGCGGCGTGGTTCGAAACCCGGATCGGCGAGAGCGTCGATGAACTCCTCCGTGGAGCTGGTCGCGACCCTGTTGAGGTACAGGCGGGTGAAGGGCTCGGACAGGTCGGTGGTCGAGTAAATGTCGTACTCGACGCCCGGGGTGAGGTTGGCGACGATGATCCGGAAGCCCAGTTCCTCGTCGTAGACGGCGGACATGACGGCCGGATCGAGCGGCGGTGCATCAATCGCACCCAGCACGTAGACCCCGCGGTGCTTGGAATAGTCGTCGCCGCGGATATCGGCCCACATGAAGGGATCGTGGCTTCCGCCGTCCAGCGGATCCACGTCCCAAATGTAAATGCGCAGCGTCAGCGGCTGCGTGAGCGACCCGAGCTCCGGATGACCGCTCAGATCGAAGACGAGATCGGCGATGTCATCGGTGCCGGCGGTCGTGGCCAGGTCGGCGGTGAAGCCGTCGAGGCTCGAGCGGATCGCCGCGCCCCAGCCACTCGCGCTTTCCGTCCCGTAGGTCTGGATGGTCAGGCCGACACGGGTCACCGAGTAGTCGGCTCCCGCGGACGGCAAGAGCTCGATCTCCAGATACGATGTTTCCAGTAGTTCGGCGCTCTCGATGTAGCCGGGCCAGGCGGCGCTCCCGTTGGTTCCCCCGCCCTGCGACACGCGTCGTGCGACGGGAGACATCCCGATCGCCGCATCTTTCGTGAAGGGCTCGACTTCGGTGCTGTTGCCCAGGGGGTTCGACCTCGGGATCCAGCGGGCCAGCACGACGTCGGGCTCGGTGCTGAGCACCTCGCCCTCGACCATCAGGTCGCCGGTCAAATCGAGGAACAGCAGCGGGTCGGCCGCTCCGTCTTCCCAGATGTAGAGGCGGAGCTCGATGTCGCCGGTGACACTCTGGAGCTCCGTAACCCCGGTGAGGTCGAAACTTGCCACATGGCCCCCGTCGTAGTTCGCGGTCAGCGAGGCGAGGTCGGTGGTGAAGCCGTCGAGGCTGGACCGCAGCACGAACTTCACGTCGCTCATGACCGCTTCACCCTCGACATCCTCCACCGAGGTGCCGAACGAGAAGATCTCGTAGCTTAGGGCATCGATGCGGTATTCGAGCGGTCCGGCCGCAAGCAGGCGGATGGCGGTGTACTGGTCGGGATTGAAGGCGCTCGAGTCGGAGGCCCCGGTCCAGGACGCCCCGGAATTGGCGAATCCGGGAAGGGCGGCAGAGCGGGAAAGCAGGCCTTCGCGGAAGCCCGCGGCCAGTTCGTCCGCCCCGGGAACCGTGCCGGACTCGGAGTAGGCATTGCCCCGCAGCGGGTCGCCGTCGGCGACCGGCGTCCAGCGGGCAAGGGTCCCGGCATGGACCATGGAGGTCGAGATCAGCGGCAGGGCCGCCAACAGGAGGAGTGATTTGATCATGAGGGATACTGGTTTTGCGTTTGAGGAGGTGGCATCACGCCGGCGCCAGCGGAACGCGCGGCGCAACCCTCAAACCAGCAGCAGAGGTGCCCGGGGCCTTTCCACGCTGCCCGTTTGACCGCCATTTGGCTGTACTCATTTCGGCAGCAGTTGCCGCTTCGGGACTGGTCCCACAAACACTCGCGTTGTAGGAAAGCGGCCCATGGAGTCACACTTGTGCCGTGAGCGGTTGCCGCAGAAGCTCGCCTTGCTGATCGAGCGCGACATCAGGGCCGGCACTTGGGAACGGCACCTGCCGGGACACCGGACGCTGATGAAGCGCTACCTCACCAGCGCACGCACCTGCATCGGTGCACTTCAGGTTCTCGAAAGCCGCGGCAGCATCGGCCCGGCCCGGCAGGGGAAACGGCGGGTCATCCGGTTATCGCCGGCAGCCGAGCCCTCATCCAGCCAGACCCTGCTGATCATCCGGGGCGATGGCGCGGTGTCCCGCAGCGAGGAAATCGAGCGTCAGGCGTACCGGCTGGCTTGGGAGAACGAAGGCGGACAGTCGCACGTGATCAGTTTGGACTTCTCCCGCTTCAAGCACCCGGAAGAGGTCCTGAAGGGCGCGATCGAGCGCTACAGCCCGCGCGCCCTGCTGCTGAGCGTGGCCACCACCGAGTGGGTCCAGGCGGCAGTCCGCCTGCTGCCGACCTTCCTGGTGGGCGGCGCCTGGCGGGCGGCGACCAACCTCAGCGGCCTCGGCTTCAAGATCGGCACGGTGGTCGAAAGTGCGGTCCGCAAACTGCACGAACTGGGCCACGAACGGATCCTGATCCCGGTCGAGCCGATGGGCATCGAGATCACCGTCGCGGTCCGTCAAAGCCTGGCCGAAGGACTCGGCGAGGCCGCCTCGCGGGTCGACATCGAGGCGCTCACACCGATCTTCGCCGAACCCATCTCCGCGGTCTGGAAGAGCTACTGGGAGCGGCATTTCCGGATCAACGACCCGACCGCGGTCATCGTCGGCAAGGACCTGCACGTCCACTCCTTGTACGGCTACTGCAGGAGAAGAGGGATCTCCATCCCCAGGGACCTCTCGCTGGTTTGCCTTGAGCATACCGACCAGATCGAGTGGACCGACCCGGTCCCGTCCCGTTTCGGCTACCCCACCGGCATGGTTGCCAAGCACCTGCGCCGCTGGCGGCAGCGCGGTTGCGTTCCGCTCGGGATGAAATTCTTCGATCTGCAGTGGATCGAGGGCGAAACCACTGCCCGCTGTCCCCTGTCGAGAAACCGCTGACCCGGTCGTCCGGCCTGGCAAGGGTTCCACGGCGCATGACCAGTCCGGTGCAGCCGGGCTTCGACGGACTGCAACGTCCGCCCGCCGTTTAGCATCGCACCCGCCGGCGGATTCCAGTGGAATCCGCGCGTGACGCGCCGCCGCCTCCTGATCGCCTTCTGCGGGATCATGCTGACTTTTCTGAGCGGTGCGGTGTGGCAGCTCCGCTTCGAGCGTACCGGACCGGATCCGGACATCCGGCTCGGGCCGGACTTCAGCGGCTGGACGGTGAAGGCCGGGGAGCGGTTCGAGCTCGAGAACGGCACCTGGACCTTGCTGCCGCCTGACGGCGAGGCGCGGGCCAGCGCCGAGTGCGTGCTGCCCGGCCTGGAGGACTTGCGTTTTGTCCGGGTGCGGCTCGACGCGGCCTGGGAGGACGTCGAACACAAGGACGGCAGATCGTGGTGGAGCGCCCGGGTTTCGCTAGCAGGCAAGGACCCCACGGGTCGCTTCCATTGGCCGGCGGACGGTGACCTGATCAATGCTTCGGGTTCGCGCGGATGGCACACCGTCGAGTGTGTGCTGGACCTGCCGCCGGACATGGGCGAGCCCCACCTGTTCTTCAACAACCTCGCGGCGACCGGGACTCTGAAAGTGCGGGACTTGACCGTCACCCCGGTGAAACAACGAGGGTGGATCGTCGCGGCGACAGTGGCGTTGCTGGCGGGTTGGACGGGCTGGGCCGCCGCGGTTCTCGGCCACCGCAAGGGCCGGCTGCGACAGGCGGCGGCTTCACTGGGCTTGGTGGCGGCCGGCTGGTTCCTGGTCTTCCCGCAGCCGAACTTCCACGCCCGGCCGCTTCCCGGCGGGTTCCTGCTCGGAAAAGAGATCGCGGCAGCACCGACCCCCGCGCCGCCGAAGCCCGTACCGGCGCTTGCCGTCGTCCCACCGCAGCCCAACTCGTCGACTTCTCCGATGACTGCTCCCGCGCCCGCGCCGGCATTGCCCAAGCCCTCCAACCCCGCGCCGCCCGTCATCCACGACGACCGGGCCGATAATGTAGCTGCGGGCGCCATCCGGAAGATCGACCAGGACTTTCCCTTTGCCCATGTCGCCGCGTTTTTCGCGGTCGGCCTGGCGGTTTTCGCCGTGGCAGGAGTTCGCGACGCATGGCCGCTCGCCACCGGCCTCGCGGTGCTCTCGGAGGTCGTGCCGAACCTGCTGCGGCGGGAGTTCATGGCCGATGACGCCGCCGACCTGGTTGCCAATCTCACCGGCCTCGCCCTCGGTGCCCTGCTGGTAACCGGGACCTGCCGCTGGTGGCACCGGCGGGCGGCGGCTTCGAAAACTTGAACAAGCCGACCCGACGCGCACGCTTGATGGCGCGTCCGTTACGTCGACATGATCCGAAAATCCCGCATCTCCGCCGCCCTTCTGCTCGCGCTCCTGCCCGCATCGCCGCTGCTCGCCGAAGTGGCATCGCCGCCGCCGGCGGCCGAGGTCAGCGACGCGATCCGCAAGGTCTTCCCTGCCCTTGTCCGCATCTACGTGGTCATGGAAGAAGGCTCCGACGGCCGGATGCGGAAAATGCAGGGCAGCGGCAGCGGCGCCATCATTTCATCCGACGGCTACGTGCTGACCAACCACCACGTCGCCGGTCGCGGCACCCGCTTCGTCTGCACGCTCTCGAACCGCGAGGAGGTGGACGCGACCTTGGTGGGCACCGACGCCTTGTCCGACCTCGCGGTGCTCAAGCTCGACCTCTCGACCCGGCGCTTCAAGGACCAGCCGCTCGCGGTCGCGACTTTCGGAGACTCCGACCAACTGAAGGTCGGCGATGTCGTGTTCGCGATGGGCAGCCCGGGCGGCCTGTCGCAATCGGTCACCCGCGGCATCGTCGCCAACACCGAGATGATCGTCCCGCGCCACCAGATCTCGATGACGCTCGACGGCGAAAAGGTCGGCGAGCTGGTGCGCTGGATCGGCCACGACGCGGTGATCTTCGGCGGCAACAGCGGCGGCCCCTTGGTGAATCCCGCCGGCGAGATCGTCGGCGTCAACGAGGTCGGCATCGCCAGTCTCGGCGGTGCGATCCCGGCCAATCTCGCCAAGAAGGTCGCCGCGGAGCTGATCGAAAAGGGCAGCGTCACCCGCAGCTGGATCGGGCTCGAGGTGCAGCCGCTGCTGCGCAGCATGGCCAACGAGAAAGGCGCGCTGGTGGCCTCGGTCTGGAAGGACAGCCCGGCCGCCGCCGCCGGCATCAAGCCCGGGGACTTCATCACCAACTACCGGGGAACCGACCTGCCCGACTGTCATGCCGATGAGGACCTGCCGGTCTTCAACGCCATGGTGCTCGACACCGTGCCGGGCACCGAAGTGACCCTCGCCGGCACCCGTGACGGCCAGCCGCAGACCTGGAAAATGACCACCATCGTGCGCGAACCGAACATGGGGAAGGAGAGCGAGCTGCGCGAATGGGGCCTGACCGCCCGCGATTTCACCAAGGTCTCGGCACTCGAGAAGTACCGCGACAACGAGGACGGCGTGCTGGTCGACACCGTCCGCACCGGAGGCCCGTCCGCACAGGCGAAGCCGCCGCTGCGCGGCGCGGACGTGATCATCCGCGTCGGCGGCCAACCGGTCGCCACCCGCGCCGACCTGGAAAAATTCACCGCCGCATTCACCAAGGACCTCGACGAACCGAAACCGCTGCTGGTCGAGTTCGAGCGCAACCACCAGCAACTCGCCACCGTCGTCAAGGTCGGCCCGCTGAAGGATCCGGTGCGCCCCCGGCTCGCCGAAAAGGCGTGGATGGGGGCTGCCACCCAGGTGATCACCGACGAGCTCGCGGCCGCCCTCGGCATCCCCGGCAAGAAGGGCGTGCGGGTCACCGCGCTGGCCCCGGACTCTCCGGCGAAGAAAGCAGGCCTCAAGGAAGGCGACCTGCTCCTCAAGTTCGACGGCAAGGTGATCAACGCGCGCCGGCCAGAGGACTCCGACGTCTTCCCCGAACTGATCCTCGCCTACCCGGTCGACGCCACCGTGGAACTCAGCGGCCTCCGCGACGGTGAAGCGCAAAGCTGGTCGGTCGACCTCGCGCCGCGGCCGGTCGATGACAGCGAGCTGCTGGAGTACAAGGACGACCAGTTCGAGTTCACGGCCCGCCAGCTTTCGTCCGCCCAGCGCGACCAGGCGAAGGAGGAACAAGGCGAAGAACCCGCCGGCATCTCGGTGTTGAAGGTCGAGCCCAGCGGCTGGGCCGCCCTCGGCGGGCTCGCGCCGGACGACATCATCCTGACCATCGACGGCCAGCCCACCAACGAGATCGACGTCCTGGAAAAAACCCTCAAGGACCTCGGCGAGGCCAAGCCGCGCAGCATTGTCTTCGGCATCCGCCGCGGCCCGCGCACCCAGTTCCTCGAGATCGAACCCCGCTGGTGATTTCAACCGAGTCCATTCCAACCAAACGTCCCATGATCCGCATTGCCACCCTCGCCCTCGTGGCGACCACCGCCCTCGCCACCGCATCCACCGCCGAGTTGCGCGACACCGCCAAAAAGCTCTCCGACGCCCACAAGGACGCCGTGGTCTGGCTGTCGGTGCTTTCGAAGACCTCGATGAGTGCCGAGGGTGACATCCCGGCCCAAATGAAGGCCGCCCTCGCCGCCCAGGAAAAGGAAGAGAAGAGCGAGGTCACCGGCACCGTGATCGATCCGTCCGGCATGATCGTCACCGCCCTCGGTGCGCTCGACAAGTCGTCGATGGTCGACGGCCAGACGGTCAACACCCCGGCCGGCGAGATCAAGCTGTCCGCCACTTCCGAGTTCAAGGAGATCAAGGTGATCACGGCCGACGGCTCGGAAGTCCCCGCCGACCTGGTGCTCAAGGACGAGGACCTCGGCCTCGCCTTCATCAAGGTCCGCATGGACAGCGACGAAGCAAAGGGAGTTGAGTTCAGCGCCATCGATCTGGCCGATTCCGCCAAGGGCGAGCTGCTCGACGAGTGCATCGTGCTCGGTCGCCTCGACGAGGCCTTCAACCGCGAGCCCAGCTTGCTGACCAGCGAGATCTCCGGCCTCACGGTCCGCCCGCGGGCCTTCTACCGCGTCGCCAGCGACGCCGTCGGCTGCCCGGTCTATCTCGCCGATGGCAAGCTGCTGGGCATGTCGGTGCTGCGCCGCGGCAAGAGCGGTGCTTCCAGCCGCGGCGGCCAGATCCAGGTCTCGCCGGTGGTGCTCCCGGCCGCGGACGTGGCGAAGATCGCCGAGCAAGCCAAGGACGCGAAGCCTGCCGAAGGATCCGACGACTCCGGCGAGTGAACCGCCCGGTCTCCTTTCACGCCGCCCCGGAATACCGGGTGCGGCGTTCTCCTTGTACGCCGGCGCGGCCTATCCCAGGACCAGCACGCAACATCCGAACCACAGGCACAGACAAACGATGATCTGGCCCAGCAGGTAGCCGATCGAAGTCAGCACCAGCCCCCGACCGCGGTAGCGCACCTTCAGGGCCTGCGTGAAGGGGACCATGCAGATCAGGATCGTCACCAGCCCGAGAGGCAGGACGAACAACAGCTCCGCCCCGTAGTTGCGCCCGGCGTTGGCAACACCGCTCAAGACCAGCGTTGCGATGGCGGTGACCAGCGGCGGCACCATCAGCGAAGTCCACAACTTGCGCCGCGGCACCTCGGGAACCGGCTCCGGGACGGTCGGGGCATTGGGCGGGTCGTAGAACATTCCGCGACCTTGGAGCGTCCCCGCGGAATTGGGAGCCCCAATTCATCCGGTGCGGCGACGGCGCTGCCACCAGATGGCCATGCCGCTCAGGCAAAGCAAGGCCGGAGCAAAGCCGGCAGCGGCCCAGAGGGACTTCGAGACGAGCCCGCCGAAGTTGCCAAAGTGGAGCGGCTCGAAGGCGTCCTCGATCTGCTTCCACGTCCCGTCCCGGGTGAGGTCATGGGCGGAGAGGAAGTCGCCGCTTTGCGAATCGAAGGCGACTTGTGAACCATAGTCGCTGCGGAACCACGCCGCATCCTCGTGGCTGCCCCACAGCGTGAAAGGCCCGCCGGGCGCCCACGGAAAGGAGATATAACGGGTCTCGAAGCCCTCGATATGTTGGCGCGCCTTTTCCGGCAAGGCCGCGAGCTGGAGGCTGGCGGGGAAGAGCTTTTCGTGGAACAGCACCTCGTCGGCCGGGTCGGCCGGCTGCCCGGTGAGATCCTCGACCACGTGCGACAGGTTCCACCAGGCGCCGGTGAAGCCGAGCAGCAGGTTGAAGCCGACCGAAAAGATGCCGACCATCCGGTGGAAATCCCCGGCCAGCATCCGCAGGCTCGATTTCCAGCGCAGCCGCAATAGCGATTTCCAGAAGCGCCGGTAGAGCCACAGCCCGGACAGCCCGAGAAAGCACAGCGCCACCCCGAGCAATCCGGCCACGGCCATGCCGATGTCGTGAACGAAGAACTCGGTGTGCAGGTCGAGCAGCCAGTGCTTGAGCGTCGACTCATGGTCGGTCGGCCGGCTCAAGACATCCGCCCGATAGGAATCGATGGTCAAATAATGCCACTCGCGGGTGCCGAAAGGCATCACGAAAACCCCGTCGGCGACATGTGGGTTGTCGCGGTCGATCCGCCAGCCGGTGACGGCGTGGCCGGGCGCGGCCTTCTCCACCGCGGCCACCAGCTCGTCGAGCGGCAGCCGGCCGGCGGCAGTCGGCTCGACGCGGGTCTGCTCCGGCAGCCGCAGCGCGTCGATTTCCTCGTGGAAAACCAGCAGGCTGCCGCTGAGACCGATCACCAGCAGCCCGACGCCGGCCGCGAGGCCGACGATCGAATGCAGACGCCAGAAGTACTTGCGCACGATTCTGTTAGAACGCGTAGCTTGCCGACAGGACCAGGGTCCGCGGGGCGCCGACGGTCAGGTAACCGGCGCCGGGAAAGCCACCGGCCGAGGCCCAGTAGTCGTCGTTGGTGACGTTTTCCACCCGGGCGCGGAAGGTCAGCTCCTGGCCGCTGGACAGCTCGGTGGTGTAGCGCAGGCCGACATCGAAGCGGGTCCACGACGGGACCTTCTGGGTGTTGGCGGCATCGGCATACTGGGAGGTGGTGTGGAGCACCCGCCCGTCCAGGGTGAGGCACGGCAGGAAGGGCAAGTCCCACTCGCCGCCGAGGTTGAACTGGGCGTGCGGCGAACCGATCTGGTCGAGGCCGGCCCGTTCGGTGTCGAGGAAGCTCGCGCCGCCGAGCAGCCGCACGCCCTCGGCCGGCTCGCCGAAGACGCTGAGCTCGATCCCGCGGTAGCGCTGGTCGTGGAGCTGGTCGAAGTAGCCCGCACTGTTCAGCCCGGTGACCGGCTTTTCGCTCTGGAAGAGCCCGAGGGTGGCGCCGACGCCGTCGAAGTCGAACTTCACCCCGGCCTCGAACTGTTCCGTCACGTAGGGCGCGAGCGCCTGGCCGGCGTTGGCCACCGGCACTCCGCCGGAGGTCGCGGGAGCGATGTCGCCCTTGGTCAGGCCCTCGATGTAGTTCACGTAGCCGGCGACCTGCGGGGTGAAGCGGTAGAGAATACCGCCCATCGGGGTGATCTCGCTTTCGTCGTAGCCGGCGGTCTGCACTCCCGTGTTGTAGTCGAAGCTGCGGCTCTCGATCGTCTGGTAGCGCAAGCCGCCCATCAGGATCAGCTTGTCATCGAACAGCGAGATGATGTCCGCCGCCGCGAAGCTGGAGGTTTCGGTCTCCTCGGTGACCAGCGGATTGGCGAAGTTGCCACCGGTGAAGAAGTCGGCCGCCGGCGGGGCGACCGGCGACGGCAGGTAGAGATTTCCCGGGAAACCGGCAAAGTCGGAGAAGGCGTAGGCATTCTTCGACTCCAACTCGTAGGCGGTGAAGGAAAGCGTCGGCCGGTGGCGCAGCGGGCCGGTCGTCACGTCACCGCGCAAACCGATCTCGCCGGTCCAGATCGAATCCTCGCGAACGTTGTCGAAGCGGTAGGCACTGGTGGTTCCGTCGGCGGCGATGACCGTCGGGTTGGCGAAGGAATTGTCCTCGTCGCCCTCCCGGCCACCGACCGCGGCCCACAGGGTCCAGCAGTCGTTGAGGTCGAACTCGCCGCGCAAGACACCGAAGTAGTCGCGCTCGTCCGAGTAGGTCCACGGCTGCGCCACGCTGGTCGAAGCGTCCGGTGCCGGCAGGATCGGCACGCCGGGGGCGAAGGTGATGCTCGGTTGGGTGGCGTCGCGCTGCAGGTCCTGGTAGCCGAGGTCGGCGGAGAGGCGGAAACGATCACCGCGCCAGTCGAGGCCGAGCGCCAGCATGCCGAGACCGACCGACTCGCCATCGACGGCGGTTTCGCCATCGCGCAGTGCACCGTTTACCCGCACGCCAAGCTGGCCGTCAAAGAAACGCTGGCCGAGATCGAGCGCCGCATAGCCTTGGCCGCCGGTCTGGATGCCAGTAGTGAATTCGTAGCGCGGGTCGCTGGCCGCCCGCTTCGGCAGTACATTCACCGTGCCGCCGAGACTGCTGCCACCGGGAGCGGCACCATTGAGAAACGCGCTGGCTCCGCGGAACACCTCGACCCGCTCGACCAGCTCGGCCGCCAGATACTGGCGCGGCAACAGCCCGTGGAGGCCGTTGTAGGTCATGTCGTCCGAATAGACCGGCAGACCGCGCACCAGGTAGGTCTGCTGGAAATTGCCGAAACCGCGCGCCACCCGCACCGCCGGGTCGTTGAGGAGGACGTCGCCGACACTCTGCGCCTGTTGATTCTCGATCAGCTCCTCGGTGTAGCTGGTCAGGCTGAAAGGCGTCTCCATGTAGTCGAGCGCCCCGAGCACCCCCACCCGCCCGCCGCGCGCGACCTGGCCGCCGGCAAACGCCTCGATCAAGCCCTGCTCGCTGGCATCGGCGCTGGCTTCCACGATCAGCGGGGCCAAGTCTTCCATGGCGTCGGCCTCACCGCTCCCGGCGATTTCGTCCTGGGCAAACAGCCATGTACCCGAGAGCAGGGTGCACCCGAAGGCGGAGGCCCGGATCAGATCGCGGGTGGTCGAATTCAGCGGATGGCGTGGGATGGATCGGTTCATGGTGCTCCAATTGCTGTTGCGACGCGTTCGCAATAGAGCGAGAGGGCCATTTTGTTCGTGGGCTGTCAATTCGCAAAGATTTCCGGGCATGTGCCACCCCAGGGCTATCTCATCTTGGAGGGCTGCAAGCGGTAGGGTCGGGCGCCCCCGACGGCTGGCCCTTCTCCCGCCTCGCGGCCGACCGGGGGCGGTCGCGCCCTACCCGAGCTGCCGCGCGATTCCTTCAAATCGAACGGTTCCAAAGTGAGGCCGCCCATGGCGACAGGCCGCTTGAACCGTCCTCTGGAACGGTTAGAATCGGGATTCGCATGGAACGGCTCGGCCATTCGGACTACCAGCGCCTGCTCGACTTCATTGCCGGGTTGCAGGAACCGGTGGCCGCGGGGGAGTTCGGCAAACAACTGGTGCGGGTCACCGAGGAGTTGCTTCCCGGAGCAATCGTCACTTTCGACCAGATCGAAGAAAGCAGCGGCCACTATGCCTTCGACCACAACCTGCCCGCGGACACGGCCGGGGTCGGCAAGATGGTCGCGCGCCTGATGGAAGTCTACCGCCAGAACCCCATCTACAACTACATCCAGAACGGCGGCACCGGACCGGTGGTGGACATCGCCGACCTGATGCCGAGGCGGGAGTTCCATCGCACCGACTTCTATCAGGACATCCACCGTCCCTTCGAGATCAGGCACCAGGTGCAGGTGATCCTGTCCCGGCCGGGCTGGATTTCCAATCTCACCATCAACCGCGACCTCGCCATCCCGGAGCGGGCCAAGACCTTGCTGGGGCTGGCCGCGCGCCACATCGCGCTGGCCCATCGCAACATGTGCCGGATCGACCGGATCGACCGTCTGGTCGCAGCCGCTGGCGGCGAGCCGTTGACGCCGCGTGAAGGCGAGGTCTTCCGCTGGCTGCGGGAGGGCAAGCGCAACGCGGAGATCGGCGTCATCCTCGGCTGCTCGCCCCGCACTGTCGACAAGCACGTCGAGAACATCCTCCGCAAGACCGGTGCCGAAACCCGCACCGCGGCCGTGCGGAGCGATCCGGGCTCCTGAGCGTGGCGTACGCGATCCTGCGTATTCTCACGCATGCCGGATTCAGGGAAGCTGCCAGCGTTCCCGACCACCGGCAGACGGCTCGCCCTCCCCCCCCATTCAGATCCTTCACCGGTCGACCGGAGCAAACAACTCGAGCTCATTGACACGCGTCGCCCTCACCACGGGGGCGGCGCGCTTGTTTTCCCGGATGACAAAAAAGCCGCCCGCGGTTTCCCGGGGCGGCCTGGTCGTGAAAGCGGTTCCGCTCAGAAGTGGATCGCGTGGCCGTCGGCGGCGAGGGTCGCCTCGTGGATCACCTCGCTCATCGTCGGGTGGGCGTGGATGGTGGCGTGGATCTCGTCGGCGGTCAGTTCCTGGTCGAGTGCCAGGCCCATCTCGGCGATCAGCTCGGTGGCATTGTCACCGATGATGTGGGCACCGAGCAGCTCCCCGTGCTTCTTGCCGTAGATCAGCTTGGCGAAACCGTCCGGCTCGCCGGCGGCGATCGCCTTGCCGATGGCCATGAACGGGATCTTGCCGACCTTGTACTCGACGCCTTCCTCCTTGAGCGCGCGCTCGGTCTTGCCGACCGAGGCGACCTGCGGGTGGCAGTAGGTGCAGCCGGGGAAATTGGTCACCTTGCGGACCTTGTGACCCTCGACATAGAGGCCGTCGACGCACTGCAGCGCCTCGAAGGACGCCGTATGGGCAAGCAGCGGCGGGCCGCTGACGTCGCCGATCGCATAGACGTTCGGGATCGAGGTCTCGTAGCGGTCGCCGACCTTGACGAAGCCGCGGTCGGTGAGTTCCGGCTGCTGGCCGCCGGGCAAGACGGGCTGCACGCCGATGGCGACCAGCACCACGTCGGCGGTGAGCACGCCGTTCTCCTTCGGACCTTCGACGGTGACCTCGACCTGGCTGCCCTTGACCTCGGTCTTGGTGATCTTGGTGTTCACCAGGCAGCGGATGCCCTGCTTGGTGAAGGATTTTTCCAGGGCGTCGCCGATCTCGTCGTCCTCCACCGGCAGCATGCGCGCCAGCATTTCGACGACAGTCACCTTGGTGCCGTAGGCGTTGTAGATGTAGGCGAACTCGGCCCCGATCGCGCCGGCGCCGATGATGATCATGCTCTTCGGCTGCTTCTCGAGGGTCATCGCCTCCTTGGATCCGATGACCGTGGTGCCGTTGAAGGGCAGCGGCGGCAGCGGGCGGGACTTGGCACCGGTGGCGATGATGATCTGCTTGGCTTCGGCGGTCTGCTTCGAGCCGTCGGCGGCGGTGACTTCCACCTTGCCGTTGCCGAGCAGCGCGCCGTGGCCACGGACGTAGTCGACCTTGTTCTTCTTGAAGAGGAACTCGATGCCGCCGGCGAGGCGGTCGGAGACCTTGCGCGAGCGGCCGACCACGGCGGACCAGTCGAACTGGAGATTGTCGAAGGACAGGCCGAACTCCTTGGCCTTGTGGGTGAGCGTGTGGTACAGCTCGGCGTTCTTGAGCAGCGCCTTGGTCGGGATGCAGCCCCAGTTCAGGCAGGTGCCGCCGGCACGGTCCGCCTCGACGCAGGCGACTTTTTTACCGAGTTGGGCGGCGCGGATGGCGGCGACGTAGCCGGCCGGGCCGCCGCCGATGACGATGAGATCGTAGGCCATGATTTTAGGGATGCTGTTGGGAGTTCGCGCGGAGCGTGGTTCCCGCCTCCCGGAATGTCAAAGGGGAAGGGGTTGGGATCTCCCGGCCCCCGGAAATCCCCGCCGGAAGGAGCACCGGCGATGCTCGCGTGGACCCATGGAAAGTCTCAAAACTTCAGTTCGCGTTATCTGACTATAAACAAAAAGTACCAGCAGCGCGTTGCGACTGAAGCGCGACCGGGAGATGGGTGGCGTTGCATGAAAATCTGTCCTTCCCTCACCCTGTTTTCAACTGCAGCCCTCCTCGGCACAGCACACGCCACACTCCCGCTCGTCGACGGGACCAGTTATCCGGACCTTTTCGGACCTGCCGGCGACGTGACCGTCACTCCCCCGCCCCCGGGCATCCTCGATCTCACCCTCGGCGGCACGGCCACCGGAACGCTCGGCGACCACTGGGACGCCACCGCGGCCGGCGGCGCCCGCTTGAGTGCCCTGGGTGTCACTGTCACCCAGACCGGTGCCCAGGTGGCCCTGACGGGCGACGAGCTGGAATTCCGCCTCAGCAATGCCCCGTCGAGCAGCTTGCTGGGAGCGCTGGGCGTTGGCACCGCGCTTGACCTGTCCTGGTCCGCCACCGCGACCTTCGATGATTCGGGCAACGAGCTGACCTTGCAGCCGAATTCGGTTTACCGCGTGAGCTTCGACGTCGATGGCGGAGGCAACCTGCTGAATTCAACCCTGGGCATCGCCCCGTCCTTCGGCATCGAACTCCTCGACGGCTCAGGCGCGTCGATCGGCTACTCCGGAGGCGGCACGGTGGCGAACATCCTCGGCATCGAGCTGATTGAAATCATCGGTGCTCCGGCCGGCTCGGGTACGGCCACGGTGCAGTTCCAGACCGGAGAAACGGTTCCGGCGGGCGCCGGCAAGGTGCGTTTCACCGCAAGCGCCGCACTCCCCTCGACCGTGCTCGGCATCGGTACCGACTTCGCCACCGTCTCGAACCTCGAGGTGACCTACATCGATCCCTACACCTTGTGGATCGAGGACACCGGCTTGACCGACGAGGAAGACCGCCTTCCCGACGCCGACCCGGACGGCGACGGCCGCAACAACATCGAGGAGTTCGCCCTCGCCACCGATCCCGAAGTGAGCGACGTGCCGGTGGTCTATTCCGCCGTGGGCAACACCAATGCCGGGGGGCCGCCGGAGTCCGTGTTCGTCATGACCACCCCGGTCCGCAGCGGGGCGGAGTTCTCCCCGGACGGAGGCGACCAGATCGCGACGCAGGACGGTGCGAATTATCGGGTCGAGGGTTCCTTCGAACTCCTCACCTGGGAAGCCGCGGTAACAGAGGTCTCCCCCAACAACTTCTTCCAGGTTGGCTTGCCTGAACTGCCGGAAGGCTGGGAATACCGTTCGTTCCGCGTTCCCGGCCAAACCACCGACACGCCCCGGGCTTTCCTCCGCGTCCGGGTCGACTGAGGCGCCGGTCGGGACGTCCACCTGGGGCCCCCGACCTTTGAAAACACTCCCCATCAGGGGCTGCATGGAACAGCAGGAGTGGCGGTGTCGGTTCAGCCGGCACCGCCACCACCCTAGGCCCCCGTCATTCCTCCGGCTTGCCGATTTCCCAGGCGGTCAGCCACTCGAGTTCCCCCTCGGCCCACCCGCTCTCGCGCAGGCGCCGGGTCATGTCCGGGAAATGGGCGGCCCCGTAGAAGATCCCCAGCTTCTTCCGGCCGGCCAGCACCTCGCGATCCAGCACCTGCAGGCACTTTGCGTTGCGGTCGCCGATGATGACGTTATCGCCGGCCAGCGCCGCCACCTGATCGTCGCCGGCACCGAGGCTGTGAACCAGCTCCCGCTTCAAGCCATCCTTGTCGCCGCGGACCAGCGAAGTGAGCATCTTGAAGGAGTTGGGCTCCTTGACCGGTTCTCCTTCCGGCTTCTTGAGCCCCGCCTTGAGGGCGAAGCCGATCAATGACTCCCCGCGCTCGGCTTGCAGGGCGATGAACTCGTCCATGCTGAGGTCGGCATGGACAAAGTTGGCCTTCCCATAGTCGATCTCCTTCATCTGGTACGAAAGCCCGAGCCATCTGGCCCCGGACTCATACGCGGTGTGCAATCCGTCGAGCTTGCCCTTCCGGCGCGGGACCCCGGGGTCCACGTCCGGGGCCACAGGGGCTTCTTTTTCCGCGGCGATGCCGGCAGCCGGCTTGCCGCCGCCGATGCCTTCAAACAACAGCGCGTCGTACGCTTCGAAGCGCTTGTTGAGGGCTTGGTAGTACTTGCGGTCCGCGATGTGGACCGCCCCCACCAACTCGACGCTCGCCTCACCCTTGGTGAACTTGACCACCGCGGTCTGCAGCCGCGTCGCGTCGTCCGCCTCCGCCACACGAATGAATCCGGGCGACGGCTCGGCCTCCACCACCGTTTCCTGCTCGGCCCGCAGGCAGGTCACCACCCCAAGATAGAATATCCATGCGAGCCATCTCATCGTGACGGAAACCTTACCGCGGACCAGTTCAACGAAAAGCACGGATCCGTCAGCCGTCCGAAAGTTCGGGCCATAAGTCCGTCCGCTTCGGCAAACCGATTTGGCAGGTCGCACACGGTCTCCTCCTTTCCCGCTGCGACCCGGGAGTCCTGTCACCTGTTAACGCCAGATTCGTCAGTTTATTGACAATTAAGATGAATATAATTATATGCCCTGCCCGTATTCCCCCGCTTGATGGAGATTGATTTCCAGCAGATACGATTTTTCACCGCGCTCATGGCAGAGGGCTCGGCCTGCCGTGCTTCGTTGGAACTTCGCACCAGCCGGTCGAACGTCCGCCGGGTTTGGCAGCTGATGGAAGAGGAATTGGGCGAGAAGCTTTTCGAAGTCCGCGACCGGGGTGAGCTCAAGCCGACGACCACCGCGCTGCATTTCGAGCGGGAGATGTCGTCGCTGCTCGACGAGATCCGGGGCTTCGAGGCCGCCGTCCGGAAGATCCACCAAACCGGCCGGGTCCTGCGCCTGGGGGCCGACCGGAGCATCTTCAACACCCGCCATTTCGGCCATCTTTTCAACTCGGTGCGGGACAACCCGCAGTTCCGGGTTTCCTTCGTCGAGGTCAAGGTGGACGAAGGCCGGGCCGCTCTGGAGTCGGGAAGCTGCGATCTGGTGTTCTCGGTCGACGGGGTCGCCGGCCGGCGGCTCGAAACCCGCGAGTTGCCGCCGATCTCCCTCGCCGTGGCCTGCCTGAAGGAGCCGCCCGAAACCGAGGCCATCCAACCATGCCAACTGTCGGAACGAAGCTGGTCGCTGGCGACCTTCGCCGGCCCCAAGCGCTCCCTGGAGACGCTCCGACAGATCCAGGATCACGGCGCGGGTGAAGGCCGCTTGTGCTCCCAGAACCAGTTCATCGATTGGGCCGAAGACTCGCGCTCACCCGGGACCGACGCGGTCGTCTGCGTGCGCCCGGTGTCCTTCCGACGCTTGCCCCAGGTGAACTTCGTGCGCCTGGACTCCGAGGTCGGCTTTCCCCTCAACGTCTCGTACTTGAAACAACATCCCTACGAATTCCTGCCTTCGACGGTCGACCAGATGCACCGGGCCCTCAACCCACCCGCCCGTGGAATTTGACCTCCCCAGCCTGGAAACCTTCGTGAGGTTGGCCGACTGCGGCAGCTTTTCCGAAGTCGCCCGCGCCCAGAAAATCTCCCAGCCCGCGGCAAGCCTGCGGGTCGCCAAACTGGAGAACTCGATCGGTTTGCGCCTGTTCTCCCGCCATCCCGACGGGCTCCAGTTGACCCGCGACGGGGCGGGCCTCCTCGAACAAGCGCGCCGGATCCTCGTCGAGCACCGCCGCCTCGGAGTCAGGATGGAAAGGCTCCACCGCGAATCCAGCGGCGCGGTGAAGGTGATGATCGACACCTCGATCGCCGGCGGGCGGATCCGGGACTACCTCCGCCAGCCGGCCAACCAGCTCGCACCGCTGGAGATCGTCGGGCCCGGCACCGGACGCACGTGGGACGAAGCCCTGCGCCAGGACGAGGTGGACCTGGTCATCACCGGAACCTTCCTGCACGCCGGGGATCAGCCGCAGCTGCAGCGCTACGACCTTGAGCACCAGAAGGGCACCACCCTCGCGTGGAACCCGGCCTACTTCGATTTCGACACCCGGAACTTCCGGTTCCCGGAGGCCCTCCGCTCTACCATCCTCATCCCCGGCGAACGCCTGGTCCCGGGCTATCAGCCCTTCCTCGAGCGCTGGTGCCTCGACTCCTACGGGGCGTTGCCACCGGACGTCCTGGTTTTCGACGACGAGGCCGCCGCCCTGGAAAGTTGCTGCGTCGGACTGGGGGTCATGATTTTCCCCGGCGACGCCGAGCGCCGGATGTCGCTCGAGGCCACCGGGCTGGGCGTCGTGAAGACCTTCGAGTTCCTGCTTCCGGACGCCTACAGCTACTCGATCTTCGTCCGTGCGGGGGAGAAACACGCCTCGGTCCTGAAAACCGCGATCAAGATCGCCGAAATCTACCCCTCGCTGGACGGCATGGACCGTCGCTGCTGAGGCGACCCGCCGCCTCGGGCGACGGGCGATCCGGCCGAAGCCCGTCACCGCTTGCGCGACCGTTGCCGATTCCGGGATCATCGTGTATCTCCCGGGAAATGAGCGACCACGCGCTGCTGCGATATTGCCCCGACCTGCTGGCCTACACCCGGCGGGAGACCCGTGAAGTGATGGTCGGCAAGGTCGGCATCGGCGGTGGCAACCCGATCCGGGTCCAGTCGATGATCACCTCCGACACCCGCGACACCCCCGCCTGTGTCGCCGAGGTGCTGCAGCTCGCGGAAGCCGGCTGCGAGATCGTCCGCATCACCGCCCAGACCAAGGTCTACGCCGCGAATCTGGAAAACATCGCCCGCGAGGTGCGAGCCGCGGGCTGCGGGGTGCCGCTGGTTGCCGACATCCATTTCAAGCCGGACGCCGCGCTCGAGGCCGCCAAGTGGGTCGAGAAAGTCCGCGTCAACCCCGGGAACTACGCCGACAAGAAGAAGTTCGAAATCCGCGAATACAGCGACGCGCAGTACGAAGAGGAGCTCGGCCGCATCCGCGAGGAATTCTCGCCGCTGGTCGAGCTCTGCAAGTCGCTCGGCCGGGCGATGCGGATCGGCACCAACCACGGCTCGCTCTCCGACCGGATCATGAACCGCTACGGCGACACGCCGCTCGGCATGTGCGAGAGCGCGCTCGAGTTTGCCCGGATCGCGCGCGACCTGGATTACCACAACTTCGTCTTCTCGATGAAGGCGTCGAACCCGAAGGTGATGATCGAGGCCTATCGCCTGCTGGTCGCCCGCCTCGAGCAAGAAGGTGCCGACTGGAACTACCCGATCCACCTCGGCGTGACCGAAGCCGGCGACGGCGAGGACGGCCGGATCAAGAGCGCCATCGGCATCGGCTCGCTGCTTGCCGACGGCATCGGCGACACCATCCGCGTCTCGCTGACCGAGGATGCCATCCACGAGGTCCCCGTCGCCCGGGCGCTTGCCGGCCCCTTCCAAACGAAGCCCCCGGGCTCCCCCGCCCCGGCGCTGGTCGCATGCTACGATCCGTTTTCCTACGAACGCCGCAAGACCGGGACCCTGGAGGTGTCCGGACATCCGCTCGGCGGCGAACAGCCGGTGAGGGTCTTCACCTCGCAGGAGAAATGGAACGCCGTGGCACACAAGATCGCCAAGCTGGGCGACTTCAAGCCCGAGATCGTCGTCGAGAAATCCGGAGTCGTCGCCATCGATCCCCGTGATGAGGAGGCGTTCACGGCGCTCAACCATTCCGCGGAGGCCAAGCTGGTCACCGTCAAGGACGGCCTCGACCTCGAGGTGATCCCGGCCTTCCGCATGCTGGCTTTCCGCCTCGATGCCCGCCATCCCATCCTGCTCAAGGACACGCTCCATCCCGCCACCGAGAGCGGCGATTTTGTCGACACCTTGCTGGTCGCGGCCCGCCACATCGGCTCGCTCCTGTGCGACGGCATCGGCGACGCGATCCTGGTCCAGGGCGAGCCGGCGCCGGGTCAATCGCTGCGCCTTTCCTACAACATCCTGCAAGCCGCCGGCACCCGCATCTTCAAGACCGACTACGTCGCCTGCCCTAGCTGCGGGCGGACGCTCTTCAACCTCCAGCACACGACCCAGAAGATCCGCGCCTCGACCGGTCACCTCAAGGGGGTTCGGATCGCGGTGATGGGCTGCATCGTCAACGGCCCCGGCGAAATGGCCGACGCCGACTTCGGCTACGTCGGCGGCGCCCCGGGCAAGATCAACCTCTACGTCGGCAAGCAGCCGGTGAAATTCAACATCCCCGAGGCGGAGGCCGTCGAGCGGCTGATCGACCTGATCCGTGAGCACGGCAAGTGGATCGACGCGCCCGCCGGGGAGCCCGCGGAAGTCTGAGCCATGGCCGGAACCCTCACCGAGACCCGCGAGGACGTCGCGCTCGATTGCCCGTGGAACGTGATCGTCCATGACGATCCGGTGAACCTGATGGGCTACGTCACCTGGGTTTTGATGAAGATCTTCGGCTACCCCGAGAACAAGGCGGCGGCGATGATGATGGAGGTCCACAAACAAGGCCAATCGATCGTCTGGAGCGGAGAACGCGAGAAGGCGGAGTTTTATGCCCAGCAGCTCCAGTCCCACCAGTTGAAGACCTCGATCGAGAAGACGGAATGAAGGTCGCGCCGACACTGCAGGGAGGCCTCCGGATCGACGTCGAATCTCCCGTCGACTGGATGGTGCTGCGCTGCATTCCCTACGACGCCCGCGGCGGCGACCTCGACCTTGCCGAACGGGTGGCCGCACCGATGGCCGGCGACGAGGGGGAAGAAGACTGGCGGGAATTCGTCCTTCCCGACCTGCGGGACACTTTCAATTCCCAGCTTTCAACGATCGAGGATGCCCTCGCGGAGGCCACCGACGAGGAGCAAAGCGGCGAGGTCCACATCGCCCGCGAGGACGCGGAGCTCTGGTATGGCGGGCTCAACCAGGCACGGCTGGCCCTCGAGGAACGCTACGATTTCTCCAATGCGAACCCGCTCGAGATGACCCCTGGCATGCGCTCGGCATGGTTCCGGTCGCAATTCTACCTCCACGTGCAGAGCGTCCTGCTGGAACACGTGATGCACTAGCCGCGGATCATTCGTCCCAGCCCGCGCAGAACCTCGGCGGTGTCGAGGTCCTGCTGGCACCGCAAGTCCATCGCGCACTTGGCGGCGTGGCACGGCGAGCACTCCACCTTCCGGCGGACGATCACGTGCTGCTTCCCCAGCGGACGCATCCACTCCGGCTCCCCCGGCCCGAACAGTACGAGACATCTCGTACCAACGTGGGCGGCCAGGTGGGGGACACTGCCATCCGCGGCGACGCAGAGCGCGCATGCCGAGAGGTCCTCCAGGGCGGGAAGCTCCAGTTTCACGGAGTCGGCTTCCGGCAGAGCCTCCGCCAGCGCACCGCCCAGCGGCCCCGCGATTCCGACCCGGAGCTTCAGGCCCCGTTCCAGCAGCGAACGGGCGACCTCTTCCCAGCGATCCAGCGGCCACTCGTGGTGGCTTCCCAGGTCGGAATCCGGCACCAGCAGCACCCGGTCCGTGGCCTGGGGAACCCCGAGCTTCACCGGCATGAAATTCTGACGGACCATCGTCTCGGCCCCGAGCTTGGCCGCAATTCCCAGGAAGAACTGCACCCGGTGTTTGACCGGCCCGGCCCGCTCGATGACCTCCACCGGCTCGGTCAGGCGCTTGACCAGACCCTTCGCCGGAGGCCCGAGCCGCCGCGGAATCTTCGCCTTGGCACAGGCATCCGCCGCGGCACCGGCTTCCCAGGCGAGCGAGGTCGATTCCCCCTGCACCCGTCCCGCGATCTCCTTCGCAGGTGCTTGGTCGGGATAAGGGATGATTTTCCCCAACTGGCTCGCTTCCCAGAATGTCGATTGGCGGTCGGGACACAGCAACCGCAGCTCGATCCCCATCCGCTTCAGGGCGCGCAAGGCGGGCACCGACAGGCAGGCTCCGCGCCAGTCGGCGGGACTCACCATCAGGAGGGTTTCGCCGGAGGATAGCTTCGGGGATTCGGGCACGCGGGAAGTTAGATGGCTGCAGCCGGCGCCGGCAAGTCATGGTGATTTCGGGCCCATCGACGGCGTGCGTTGAAAAGAAACGCCGGCTTCGTCGGGGGGAACGAAGACGGCGAGGTTTTTTCCGCGGGGGGACGGGGGTCGGGGGGATGGACAGGCCCGGCCGTTTGGGGGGATGGCACGGCCTGCGGACCCACAATGTCCGATTTTGCCCCCGCCACCATTACGCGATCATGGCAGTCAGGCGTCGCGGAAGTCGACGGGCCGGAAGCGCTCTGGCCGGTGGAAATCGGGCTCCCCATCCCCGAGGTCCGCCGCGCTGAGGAAGCGCTGGTCGGGCGATCCGAGGATGAAGCTGACATTGAGCCGGGTGGTGGCGCCGAACGAGATCTTCTCCTCGAGGGTGGGGAGCGGAATGGCCATCGCGGCGACCCACCCGCCGTCCGGCGCGAGCTCGGCGAAGGTGGCCACCCCGGGGAACGCCTCGTCCCCTGCCGGGACCCGCGGCGCCGAGAACTCACCGCTCCACCAAGCACCGTTGGGCGCGAGATTGAACTCAAGATAGCGACCGCTGGCCGGGTCACCGAGAAATAGTTCAGCAAGGTCATGCTTCCAGAGTCCCGCCATGAAGCGTCCCGGACGCGAGCCCGGCAGGAGATTTGCCGGCCGGCCGTGGGTCGCGATGAACCACAGCATGCGGGGATCTACGGCAGCGCAAAATGCGGCTTGCGGTGCGATCTCCTGACCATACCAATCCTTTGAAATACCAAAAAGCGGCACATCGATTTCACCCCAGACCAAGGGCTTCGCGCTGCGAATCACCGTCATGGCGAAAACCCCTACGAGCCCGCCGCCCGACGGTCGAGAAGTTGATTTTCCGAAAATGTTACTGCGAAACCGGGAAAAATGTCGCATTCCCATCGCGGATTTGCTTTACTTTTCTTAAACGAACCATGGCGAAGCGCCAAAAATCTCATCATCTGGGAACCATCGAGTACATCGGACCACGCCCGCAGCAGAAGCCGCAGCGCCGGCCGGCCAATTTCCTCGGCGGTTGGGTCGTCCTCCTCATTGCTGCCGGCGCCGTCTGGTACTTCGGCAAACCGCTGGTTCCCCTCCTCCGCGCCCAGCAGTCGGTCGCCTCGGTGGAAAGCGCGGACGCCCTGATCGGCGAACTCGCCCCGTCGGCCAGCTTCGGCGAACGCCTCGCCGCCGCCGCGCTGCAGCGCACCAAGATGCCCAGCGTCTACGACACCTCTTACTATCAGATTTCCTACCCCGGCGGCGACGTTCCTCCCACCGCCGACGGCAAGCCCAAGGGCAAGGCCGAGGACCTGATCATCCGCAGCTACCGCAACCTCGGCGTCGACCTTCAGGAACTGGTCCACGAGGACATGCTGAAAAACTTCGCCGTCTACCCGCAGCTCTGGTCGCTGCGCGAACCGGATCCGAACATCGATCACCGCCGGATCCAGAACCTGCAGCGCTACTTCAAGCATCAGGGCGCCGAACTGGCCGTGACCCGCAACTCCGGCGACTACCAGCCGGGCGACGTCGTGGTCTGGATGCTGGCCCAAGGCGACCTTCACACCGGGATCGTGGTTCCCGGTCCCAGCGAGCGCCGCAATGAAGCCTGGGTCGTCCATGATCTCGGCTCCGGTCCCAAGTGGGAGAACATCCTGACCGACTACCAGATCCACGGTCACTACCGCTACGCCGGGCCCCAGGCCGAGGTGGCCGGCAACTGAGCGCCGCGGCCGCACGCCCGATGAGCGGCCTGCGCCGATTTCTCCGCCGCTGGCTACGACCGCCCCTGCGCGGCGCATGGTCCATCCCCGGCGATCGCCGGGAATTCCGGGTGTTCCTGCTGATGGGCCAGTCGAACATGGCGGGTTTCGGCAGCATTCGGTCGAACGATCCGTGGCAGCCCGGTGATTTCACACCCGTCCCGCGCGTGCTCGTCCTGGGAGGTCAGTGCGGGGTCAAATCGTCCCGCCCCCGCGGTTGGACGCACTGGCGGCCGGCCGCCCATCCGCTGCACCTCAACCAAGCGAGTGCGGGCTTCGGGCTGGGGCTGCCATTTGCCACCCGCCTGCTCCAGGACCCTGGCACCGCCACCATCGGCCTGATTCCCTGCGCGTGGGGCGGAGCGGGGATCGATTCCCTGGGGCCCGGCAGTCCGCTGTATCAAAATGCCACCCGCCGCGCCCGGCTGGCCGCGAACACCGGCACCTTGGCCGGCGTGCTGTGGCATCAGGGGGAAACCGACGCGGCGACCGGAACGCTGGCTCTCGCTCACGCCGGCAAACTGACCCACTTCATCCAGCAGCTCCGCCGCGACCTGGCTCACCCCGACCTGCCATTCTTGATCGGCGACCTGGCGAACTTCGGCGACGATCGCCGCGACGCCGCCGCCGTGGAGCTTCGCGCCCTGGTCCGCAACGGCCTGCGCCAGGTCGCCGCCGGGGATCCCCGTGCGGCCTTCGTGGAAAGCGAGGGACTTGCCGGCGTCGATGGCGTCCATTTCAACCGCGAGTCCCTCGTCCGCTTCGGCGAGCGCTACGCGGAGGCTTATTTCGGGCTGCACTGAGCCGCCCGGAGACGGGGCGCAGCCGTCTGCTCTGCGTGCTTCGTGCCCCACTCCCGGGCTTTACTCGCCCGATGCTTTGGCCCACCGTCGCCGCCCTTTCCGCCTCAACGACCCATGACCGCCGCCGAGATCCGCGCCTCGTTCCTCGACTTCTTCAAGGAGAAGCAACACAGCATCGTGCCCTCCGCCTCGCTGCTGCCGCAGTCGCCCGGCCTGCTGTTCACGAATGCCGGGATGAATCCCTTCGTCCCCTACTTCCTCGGCGTCGAAAAGGCTCCCTACGACCCGCCGCGCGCGGCCGACACCCAGAAATGCATCCGCGCCGGCGGCAAGCACAACGACCTCGAGGACGTCGGCTACGACACCTACCACCACACCTTCTTCGAGATGCTGGGGAACTGGTCCTTCGGCAACTACTTCAAGAAGGAAGCCATCCAGTGGGCCTGGGAACTGGTCGTCGGCCGCTGGGGTCTCCCGGCGAACCGCCTCTACGCCTCGGTCTACGCACCGAAGGAAGGCGACCCGGGCGAGTTCGACCAGGAAGCCTGGGACATCTGGGCCGAGCTGTTCCGCGCCGCCGGCTGCGATCCCGCCGTGCAGATCGTCAACGGCAACGTGAAGGACAACTTCTGGATGATGGGCGAGACCGGCCCCTGCGGTCCTTGCTCCGAACTCCACGTCGATCTCACGCCTAACGGCGACTCGCAGGGCAAGCTGGTCAACGGCGACTCCGACCTCTGCATCGAGATCTGGAACCTGGTCTTCATCCAGTACAACGCCGAGGCCGACGGCACTTTCCGTGAGCTGCCGGCCAAGCACGTCGACACCGGGATGGGCTTCGAGCGCGCCTGCTCGATCATCCAGAACACCAAGGGCTTTACCGATTTCTCGAACAAGCCGAGCAACTACGCCACCGACGTCTTCCAGCCGATCTTCCGCAAGCTCGAGGAGCTCAGCGGCAAGACCTACGTCAACATCTACCCGGAGATCGGAGCCGACCGCTCCGCCTTCAGCGAGGAGATGAAGGACGCGATCGCCTTCCGCGTGATCGCCGACCACCTGCGCACCCTGTCGTTCTCGATCGCCGACGGCATCCTGCCCGGCAACAACGGCCGCAACTACGTCTTGCGTCGTATCTTGCGCCGCGCCGTCCGCTACGGCCGCCAGCTCGGCTTCTCCGGCGACAAGCCCTTCTTCGGTTCGCTGGTGGCCACGCTGGTCGAGCAGATGGGCGGGGTTTTCCCGGAGTTGAAGTCCCGCGAAGAAGTCGTTCGTCAGACCCTTGAGCAGGAAGAGGCGAGCTTTAACCAGACGCTGGACCGTGGTCTGAAGCGCTTCGAAGACGCGCAACCGGAAGTCCGGAATGGCGTTGTTTCGGGTGAAGTCGCCTTCGAACTCTATGATACCTACGGCTTCCCGGTCGACCTGACCGAGTTGCTCTGCGCCGAGCGTGGCCTTTCAATCGACATGCCACGTTTCGAGGAGCTGATGGAACAACAGCGCGAACGTGCCCGCGCCGCCCAGAAGTCCACCGTCGTCCGCGCACTCGACATCTCCACCGAGGCGGTGACCGAGTTTGGCGGCTTTGACACCGATGAGGTCGAAGCCACCGTGCTTGAAGTCCATCCTCAGGAAGACGCGCTTTTCATCATCACTGACAAGACCGTCTTCTACGCCGAGATGGGCGGCCAGGCAGGGGATACGGGAACTCTCGTACTTTCCGGTGCCGAAATTCCGGTCAACGGCGTCCAGCAAATCGGCAAGGCCCGCGCGCACGTCGTCAGTGGTGAAGCGACCGTCAAAACCGGCGACAAGATTACGCTCAAGCTCGACCCCACCCGCCGCCGACCGATCGAGGCCAACCACAGCGCCACCCACTTGCTGCACTGGGCGCTCCACGAGGTGGTGTCCAAGGACGCCGCCCAGCAGGGATCGTCGGTCGACGAGTTCCGCCTGCGCTTCGACTTCAACAGCGCCCCGGTCACGCCGGAGCAGGTCGCCGAGATGGAGGAGATGGTCAACGGCGCCATCAAGCAGGACCTCGCGGTGTCCTGGAAGGAAGTCCCGCACGCCTCGATCAAGGGCCGCGAGGACATCATGCAGTTCTTCGGCGACAAGTACGGCGACCTCGTCCGCGTGGTGCAGATCGGCGGCCAGCCCGGCGAGCTGAACGGCCCGTCGATGGAACTCTGCGGCGGCACCCACGTCCGCCGCACCGGCGAGATCGGCTTGTTCAAGATCAAGAGCGAAGGCGCCATCGCCTCCGGCTTGCGCCGCATCGAGGCGGTCTGCGGCGAAAGCGCTTGGGCGTACCTCAACGAGGTCGTCGAGAAATGGGACGGCGACCTCAAGGCCGCCAGCGCCAAGCTCAAGGCCGCCAACGAGAAGCTCGCCGAACTCGGCGAGGAACCGATGGTGGTGAATGAATTCCCGCACATCATGGGCGCGATGCTCGCCGAGCGCGCCGACATCGGCGAACTCAACGCGACCTTCGCCCACGGCCAGCGGACGCTGGACGAGACCAAGGAAGCTGCCATCGAAGCCGAGAAGCGGGTCAAGAAGCTGCAAGCCGGGGCCGCCGCCAAACAGGCCGACGCCGCCTTGACCGAGCTGATCGCCTCCGGCGGTCCCATTGTCGCGAGCTTCGAGGCCGACGCCTCGCTGCTGCAGGAGCTGCTGAACGGTTTCAAGAAGCAGGGCTTCGCCGGCGCGGGTTTCGTGATCGTCGACGACGGCGACAAGCTCCACCTCGGTGCCTACTGCGGCGGCGATGCCGTCGCCCAGGGCTTCAAGGCAGGGGACCTCCTGCGCGAACTGGCCGCCCTCGCCGGCGGCAAGGGCGGCGGCAAGCCGGATCAGGCCCGCGGTGCTGCACCCGAGCGCGGGAAGCTTGCGGAGATCGAAGCCGCCGCCAAGGCGAAGCTGGAAGGTTGAAACCGCCGATGCAAAGCTCCTGGGCATGGACCCGGCTGCTCGCCGTGGTGGCGGTCGGCTTTCTCTGGACGGGTTGCGTTGCCTACGATCTTCCGCCGCAGGCCGCCAAGCCCGTTCCGGCCGACACGGAGACCTGGCAGCGGATTTCCACCCGCTCGTGGCAGATTCCCCGCTACGACCTTCAGCAAGACGCGCTCGAGCTTCTCGGCGACAGGGACTGGATGCGAATCGACCGCCCGCGCTATGAGTCGCTGCTGAGCCCGGCCGACACGATCTTTCCCTCCCGGCCGCTGGAGATTCCGGAAGGCCACCAGGTCTATCTGGTTCGCGGCCGCGGGTACGGAGCGCTCGGGGGGAAGGTCCGGTTCCAGAATGCGACCCGGGACCTGTCGGTTTACCTCGTAATGTACAATGGCGAGTTCTCGCTGCCCGGGATGCGATGGTCGGTCGCGGACATTCCGGTGGTCGTGGCCCTGCCCCGGGCCCCCGCGAAAGTCCACCAGTCGGCCGACATCGGAGGCGACTCGTGCTTCCGTCTGATGGACCGCGACTGACCGGGAGAAACGCCTGCTTATCCCAGCAGCGTGCTGCGCGAATAGAGCGCCAGCACCGGGATGCCGCGGGCCTCGATGGCCTGCTTGCCGCCCTCCTCGCGGTCGACCAGCACCAGGGCGAAGGCGACCTTGCCGCCCTCGCGCTCGATCACGTCGATCGCCTTGATGGTCGAGCCGCCGGTGGTGATCACGTCATCGACCACGATCACCGTGGCGCCTTCCTTGAAGTTGCCCTCGATCTGCTTGCCGCGGCCGTGACCCTTGGGCTCCTTGCGGACGGTGAAGACCTGCAGCGCCTCATCCGGATTTTCGATCGCGCTGGTCATGCCCACGGCCAGGGAGATCGGGTCGGCGCCGAGCGTCATGCCGCCGATGGCGTCGATCTCGAGGCCTTCTTTTTGAATCCGCTCCCGCACCGCAGCCCAGCCGAGCTTGCCGATCAGGTTGGCGCCGAAGGGATCGAGCGCGGTGACGCGGCAATCGATGTAGAGGTCGCTCTCCTTGCCGGAGGCGAGGGTGAAGGTGCCGGTGCGGACGGACTTTTCGAGGAGCAGGGCTTTCAGCGCGGCGGCGGTGTCGGACATGGAGGGAGAGGAAAGTGCCAAGTGGGAAGTGCCAAGTGCCAAGTTTCGGGGGGAACTGGAATGTTGCGTGAGGAAACAAAAAAACCGCCGGCCCTTGCGGGACGGCGGTTTTGAAAATCGGAGCGGCGCTCAGTTGGCGGACGCTTCGGCGCTGACGTTGACGCGGCGGCCGTCCTTGTCGAAGAACACGCGGCCGTCGACCAGCGAGAAGATGGTGTGGTCCTTGCCAATGCCAACCCCTTGGCCGGGCTGCCATTTGGTGCCGCGCTGGCGGATGATGATGTTGCCCGGGATCACAGCCTGACCGCCGAACTTCTTCACGCCGAGGCGCTTGGAGCGGGAGTCGCGACCGTTTTTGACGGAGCCTTGACCTTTCTTGTGAGCCATGAGTCGAAGTGGTTGGGGATTATCCGGCGATGGAGGTGACCTCCAGCTTGGTGAGGGAGCGGCGGAAGCCCTTGGTCTTGTGGAAGCCCTTGCGGCGCTTGAACTTGAAGGCAATGCCCTTGGGGCCGCGGAACTGCTGGACCACCTTGACCTTGACGCTGGCGCCATCGACGACCGGCGCGCCGATCTTGATGCTGTCACCTTCGCCGACAAGGAGGGCCGGGAACTCGAGTTCGTCGTCGACATTCACATCGAGCTTCTCGACGTCGATTTTGTCGCCTTGTTGGACGCGGTATTGTTTACCGCCGGTTTTGATGACTGCGTACGCCATGACAGAAAGGGATTCGTGATGCCCGGAAGCCGGGCGGGCGGGGAGATCACCACGGCCAAGCGGTTCGGGCAAGGGAATTTTTTGAAATCGACGTACTCGGCCGGATCGGGTTTTTGCGAAGCATGGAACGGGTGGTCCGGAATGAGGCGGAAATGGAAGCGCTGGGAGCGACGCTGGCAGCGGATCTCGGGGCCGGCAGCGTGCTGGCCCTGGTCGGCGGGCTCGGTGCCGGGAAGACGCGGATGGTCAAGGGACTGGCCCGGGCCGCAGGCTTCGGGGGCGAGGTGACCAGCCCGACCTTCTCCTTGTTGCACGAATACCGCGGCGGCAGCCTGCCGGTATTCCACTTCGATCTCTACCGCCTCAAGGAGTCCGACGAGCTGCTGTCGATCGGTTGGGACGAAATCCTGGATGACCAAGGAATCGTGATCGTCGAGTGGGCCGATCTTTTCCCCGACCTGCTGCCTCCGGAGACCCGCTGGCTGGATTTCGAGGTGCTACCGGACGGCGGGCGACGGGTCACTGCGAGGTGACCGTCCGGCCCAAGGCCTGCACGGCGCGATCGGTGGTCTGGTAAATACTGTTCGCCGCGCCGCACGACGAGAATGCCGTCGCAGCCACGGCCGCGAGCACAATATGGAACAGGCGCACTTTCATCAGGCGACGAGGCTAGCCGCATCGCCACGGCGGTCAATCCAGCAGATTACGGCGACTTCTCAGGAGATCCGGCTGTCCAGCTGGAACACCTGGCCGGAGGTGTGCGGCAGGTGGTCGTGCAAATGAACGACGAATGCCGCCACGGCATCGGGCGTGTTCAAGCGTCCCAGGGCATGCTCGCGGATCACCTGGTCGCGGCGCCCGGCGGTGACCGCGGCAGTCATCGGGGTCTCGAGAAAGCCGGGAAGAACCGTGTTCACCCGGATGCCTGCGGGCCCCAGCTCCTTGGCCAGCGACTTTCCCAGACCGATCAATCCGGCCTTGGCCGCTGCATAGGCAGCCTGGCCCGGCGGCGGATGGAGGGCGGAAAAGCTGGAGATGAAAACGATGTGCCCCCGGCGCGCACGGATCATCGCGCGCGACGCCGCCGCGGAACAGTGGGCGGCACCCGTGAGATTCGCGGCGATCACCGCGTCCCATTCCTCCGCACCGAGGCGGGCGAGGGGAGCATCGCGGGTCAGGCCCGCATTGCAGATCAAGAGGTCCGGGGCATGGACACGGAAAAAGGCGTCCACTGCCCGCCGGTCGGTCACGTCGAGCTCGCCGCGCCCCGGAGACAGCACCGGGTGGCCCGCCGCCGTGAAGGCGGCTGCCATCGCCCTCGCGAGGCCGCCTTCGCCGCCGGTGATCACGACAAGTCCGCTCACGCCCCAAGCGTGAGCGGACCTCGAAGCGACCGCAAGGGTATCGATTGTCCGCGGCGCCTTACTCGCTGGTGCGGGCCGTCGGGCGGATCACGATGGCGTGCTCCTCGTATTTGGCGACGGCGCCGCCCTGCTTGAGGATCATCTCAAGGATCGCCTTGGCGGGGACATTCTTGACCTGGAGGCTTACCGTGACATCCGCCAGCTTCTTCGACGGATCCTGGATCATGAAGTTGGGTGCGAATTCACCCTTGGACTTCTCCTCCACCATCACGCCGAGCGCCGCGATTGCTTCGGAGAACTCGGAGTCGTCGAAGTCGATCTGCTCGATCACGTACTCACCCAGTTTGTTGGAGCGGGCACGCGCGGCGATGGATCCCTGATTGGCCTTGAGCTCGGCGAGTTGGTAGCGGGCGTTGGCATTGCCCGGCTGGAGGCGCAGGACTTCGCGGAACGCACGATCCGCGGCGGTCACATTTCCTTCCTTCACGGCGATCAGGCCTTGCTTGTAGATTTCGGCGGCCTCGTCGGCGGATGCCGGGAGAAGGCCGATCATGGCGAGCGCGAGGATGAGTTTTTTCATGGCATGGTTGCAGGTTGGATTCAGGTGGACATCGGATTCCACCACTTATGAAAAACATGGTCGTGTGATGCATCTCAATCAACATGGATTCAGCGGACTTGCTCAGATTTCCAGAAAATGGCCTCTCATTGTCCATGCAAGGTGAAGACGAACGGTGGATGCAGCGGGCGATCGACGAGGCCCGCAAGGGAGTCGGGCGGACCTCGCCCAATCCTCCCGTTGGCGCCGTGGTGGTGCGAGACGGCGTCGAGCTCGGTGCCGGCTGGCATCGCGGGGCGGGCCAGCCGCATGCCGAGCGGGAAGCCATGGCCGCCGTGAGGAATCATCACGGTGCGGATGCCCTGCGCGGCAGCACCGTCTATGTCACCCTTGAGCCCTGTTCGACCCACGGCCGCACCCCGCCCTGCACGGATGGCTTGATCGAAGCCGGGGTCGCCCGCGTGGTCTACGCGGCGGAGGACCCGAATCCCGCGCATGTTGGCAGGGCCGACGCGCTGTTGGAGCAGGCCGGGATCCAGGTGACGCGCGGCATCCTTGCCGAGCCTGCCGGCCGATTGATCCGCCCCTTTGCCAAGGTCCAGCGATGCGGCTTGCCGTGGGTGGTGCTGAAGACCGCCATGAGCCTCGACGGCCGCATCACCCGGCCGCCGGGCGAGGGGATGTGGCTGACCGGACCGGAGGCACGCGCCGAAGTCCAGCGACTGCGAGCCGAGGTCGATGCGATCCTCACCTCCGGCGAGACCGTGCGCAAGGACCGGCCGCGCCTCGACTTGCGCGACCCATCGCTGGCGGAAGGCCGGCCCCAGCCGTGGCGCATCGTGCTCACCCGCGATCCTGCCAGCCTGCCTGCAGACGCCCCGCTGTTCACCGACGGCCACAAGGACCGCACCCTCGTGCTCCCCCGCGACCATCCCGGGGACGCGTTGCGGGAGCTGGCCGAAAAGCGGGATGTTTCGGCCGCGCTGGTCGAATGCGGCGGCCGGCTCGCGGCAACTCTGTTAGAAGAAGGACTCGTCGACGAATGGGTGGCGTTCCTGGCCCCGATCCTGGGCGGGGGCGGGGTGCCGGCAGTGGCCGGAGAAGGGCTCCCCGAAGCGATGGGGCTGGAGGAGGTTCAGTTCAGCCGCTTCGGTCCGGATGTGATGCTGCGGGCAAGTGTCGTGCGCCGTTAGCAGCGGTTTTCATCGTGCGGTCATCATGGCTTCACATGCCGGTGGGAAAGCATTCGGGCAACCCCGAAGCCCATCACCATGATTCCTTCCGAAGCAAAGAGTCCTCCCGCCTGGATCCTGCCCGCCATCCGCCACCTTGCCGCCCTGCTGCTCGCCTTCTCGGGCCCGGCGCTGATGCTTGCCGCCCTTGTCATAGGCTACATCGCTGAAAGCCCGGTGCTCGGCGGTCTCGGCCTGTTAGGCGGCGCAATGCTGACCGCATGCGGCGGACTGGGCCTGCTGTGGTCGCTGGGCCGGCGCGAGGGCCGCTGAACGTCAGCCGCCGAACAACTGCGTCCAATGCCGTCCGAACTGCCCCAGGCCGATGCGCCGCTGACCGGCCCCGAACATATTCTTGTGGTGCCCCGGCGAATAAAACCACCCCATGTTCGCGGCGTGGGAGTCGGTCGATCCCATGTAAATGTTCTCCCCGGACGCCGTAGTGCCCGCCTTCGCCGCACGGTCCCAAGGGGTCTTCTTCCCGGGTACCGGCGACTCGTGGGCAAAGAAGCCCTCATCCGCCATGTCCTTGGAATGCCCGCGTGCCGCTTCACACAACTTCGGGTCGAGCAACAGGGCGTTCAGCCCGACATACATGCGCAGCAGGTTGCAGTGCTCGATCCCCCTCGCTTCCTCGGCCGGAATCTCGTCCTTCTCGGCGATCTTGCGGTTCTTTTCGAGGATCTTCAGGCCTTCCCGTGGCAAGCCGCCGGCATCAGCCGCGATCTTCTCCTCGGCTGCGGCGAGTGTTTCCTCGGCATCGGCGGAGATGATCGAAATGTCGGCCTTGAGGGCCTCGTCGCGGAAACGGGCGAGCTTGCGCGCCGCCTCGCACTGGCCCTTCAAGGTGGGAGGGGCCATCGCCAGCAGTTCGTCGGGTGTCGGCGCGAGCAGTTTCCTAAGCTCATCGACCGCCGGCTTGCTGGTCTTCTTGAGCGCCTCCTTCATCGGGCCCTCGGCCATCGCGTAGACCCGCATGAATTCTCCGCGCAACTCGCGGATCCGCTTCTGGTCATTATTCCGCGAACCGGTGGAGCCCTTCTTTGCGGCGGAGGCGAAAGCGGTCAAATAGCCGTCGCGAACCCGCGGCCAGGTCTTCTCCAGTTGGGCGATCAGGGCTTTCAGATCGGCCGATTCGAATTCCTCGAGGGAATCGCAGAGGTCGTCGATCTCCTCGTTCTTCTCGAGCCGCGATTGGAAAGTCGCAAGCAACTCGTTCACCACGACCTGGCCGTTGGACGTGGGCGGGATCGCGAGGAAAGCGGCGATAAGGAGGCTGCGATAGGAGTTCATGCTGGAGGTAGGGGCGCAACTTGTAGCGCCATCCCAGCCGGGATTTGTCCTTCACACAAGAAAATGACCCGGCCCACGGCTTGCGCGGGACCGGGCCGGTTACGGCCCCCGGCGAATGGCGACTCAACGCCGCCCGCCAATTCTCACCGCAACCTCCGCGTGGTGATGCACGGGAGGCGCCACCCGACAGACGGGCACATGCCGGCGGACCGGACGATAGGCGGGACGCGGCGGACATGCGTGGCGATGCACCGGGACGATCCGCTTGCGGAACACCGGATGACCACAGGAGTCATAGTAAGCGACATATGTCTCGATCCAGGCGGGGCCGCCACAGGAACGATGAAAGGTGACATAGCTGCGCGAATGATAGCCCCGCGCATCGGCTGCGGGGGTGGTGAACAGGGCGGCGAAGGCGACAGCGAGGATTGGAACCAGTTTCTTCATGAGATGATCTTTCGATTCACCGGCTTCGACGCGGCGCTGCCGCGGCTATTCAAATCGAATTCCAATCTGCCTGCGGCTTTCCCATCGCGCGGAACGGGTTTCCGGCGGATACTCCACCCTGATTGATCCAGAACAACCATGAATGCCACCAACGATTCCACCGACCCGAACGCGGAGTCCACGACCGACGCACCGCGCTACAGCAGTTTTTCCGAAGCCTTCGACACCGCCCGCAGGGATGCCGAATCCAGGGCGCGGGAGGCGGCCCCCAAGCTGAAGCAAGCCCTTTCCGGAGCTGCTCATGACGTGGCTTACGGGGCGGCCTTCGGCGCATGCTTCGCGGCGGCCTTCGCCAAGGAAATCATTCCCGAAGGCCTGCGCGAATCGCTCCGGCGCGGTGCCAAGGCCGGCCGTGAGGCCGCGGAAAACGACGGTGCGGAACCTTCCTTCAAGGTCTCCCTGCCGGCCCACGGGTGATCCCTCACCCGATGTGCAAGCCCGCTCCGGCAACCTGGAGCGGGCCTTTGCTGTGTTCACAAGAGGCAAGCTCCCGGTATCAGCGCTTCAGGTCACGCCCGGTGAACCCCGGGATCGGCCGGGTGATCCAGACCAGGTCGCCCTGTCCGAAACAACAACGTGGCAATTCAATTCGGCACAAAGAACTCATCATCCACGACGGTCCGACCGGAGTGCCCCGTTCTTACGCCTGCAGTCGAAGCAAAAAAGCCCGCCGCGGGGTGTCCGGGGCGGGCTCTTGAAATTCGGGCGTTGGCCGATCAGTGGTGGTGGCGGCGCTTGACCTTGAGCTGGGCGAGCGACTTCGCGATCATTGCCTGGAGGTGGGCCACCTCCTCGGCGTCGTGGTCGTGGCTGATGCCCTTGAGCTGCTCTTCGGCACGCTTCATGGCTTCCTCGACCTTCGCTTCGTCGATCTGGTCCTCGCCCATCGCCATGTCGGTGAGGACGTTGACCTGGTGCTGGGTCACTTCGGCAAAGCCGCTGCCGACCGCCAGCACGGTGGTGGTACCATCCTTCTCGTAGCGGAGCTCGCCCGGTTGCAGGGCGGTCACCAAGGCGGCGTGGCCGTCGAGCACGCCCAACTCGCCGTCGGCGCCGGGCAGGTAGGCATTGCCGACCGTGTCGGAGAAGATTGTCTTCTCCGGGGTGACGATCTTGAGGTGGAGAGCCATGATTCTAAGTTCTCTGTTTCACGTTTTCAGTTCCGGGCGACGGGGCGCGGGGCCTGGCACCCGAAACCTGAAACCACGGATCAGTCGCGGGCAACGGTGTCGATGCCAGCCTTCATGTAGAAGTTGCCTTCCGGCACGTCGTCCCACTTGCCGTCGAGGATCTCGGCGAAGCCCTTGACGGTGTCATCCATCGACACGAGCGCGCCCGGGACGTTGGTGAAGATTTCCGCGACGTGGAAGGGCTGCGTGAGGAAGCGCTGGATCTTGCGGGCGCGGAAGACGGTCATCTTGTCCTCGTCCGAAAGCTCGTCCATGCCAAGGATCGCGATGATGTCCTGCAGGTCCTTGTAGCGCTGGAGCACCAGCTGGACGCCACGGGCGACGCGGTAGTGTTCCTCGCCGACGACTTCCGGGGCGAGTGCCTTGGAGGTCGAGGCCAGCGGGTCCACGGCCGGGAAGAGCGCCTGTTCCGCAAGGGAGCGCTCGAGCACCACGGTCGCGTCAAGGTGGGCGAAAGTGTTAGCGGGAGCGGGGTCGGTCAAGTCGTCCGCGGGCACGTAAACGGCCTGAATGGAGGTGATCGATCCCTTGTTGGTCGAGGTGATCCGCTCCTGGAGACCGGCCATTTCCTCGGACAGGGTGGGCTGGTAACCCACCGCCGACGGCGTGCGGCCGAGAAGCGCGGACACCTCGGAACCGGCCTGGGAGAAACGGAAGATGTTGTCGACGAAGAGGAGCACGTCCTGGTTGTCCTCGTCACGGAAGTGCTCGGCCATGGTCAGCGCGGACAGCGCGACGCGGAGACGGGCGCCCGGAGGCTCGTTCATCTGGCCGTAGCAAAGGGCGACCTTGGAACCTTCGGCGAGGACAGGGTTGCCCTTGTCGTCGAGCTTCGGATGGCCCTTCTCGTCCTTCTCGGTGGCGATAACGCCGGACTCGATCATTTCCCAGTAGAGGTCGTTGCCCTCACGGGTGCGCTCACCGACGCCGGCGAAGACGGAGAAGCCCCCGTGCGCCTTGGCGATGTTGTTGATGAGCTCCATGATGACGACGGTCTTGCCGACGCCGGCACCCCCGAACATGCCGCCCTTGCCGCCCTTGAGCAGCGGGCAGATCAGGTCGATGACCTTGATGCCGGTGGGCAGGATTTCGGTATTCGCCGACTGCTCGGTCAGGACCGGGGCGGCGCGGTGGATGGGAGAGCGGAGGTTGGCATCGGCGAGCGGGACGTTTTCGTCCACCAGGTCGCCGGTGACGTTGAAGATGCGGCCGAGGACCTGCTTGCCGACCGGCACCGCAATCGGCTTGCCGGTGTCCACCAGGGTCATGCCGCGCTTGAGGCCGTCGGATGCCGACATGGCGACCGCGCGCACCCAGCCGTCACCGAGGTGCTGCTGCACTTCGAGCACGAGCTTGGTGTCGACGCCGTTCAGGTTGTAGGTGACTTCGAGGGCGTTGTAGATCCCCGGAAGCGCGGTGGCTTTCGAGAAATCGGCGTCAACGACGGCGCCGATGACCTGGACGATGGTTCCTTGGTTGCTCATGGCAGAAGGTGCTAGTTATCAGTGTTCAGTTTTCAGGTCTTAAAGGCGCACCAGGGTCGCGCGCTGCTCGGGCGAAAGCGTCTCGATGCTGGCAATGGTCAGCGAACGCGGGCCCTCGCCGGCGAGCGACGTGGCATCGACGGTGATGGTCTTGGGCATGCGGTACATCGCGCCGGTGAGCGGATCGACGATGAGCATTCCGACCAGACCGCCGATGAGGATATTGCCGAAATACCAGCCGTTGATGCCGGCGGACACCTGATGGGTGCCCAGCACCTTGCCGGAGCGCTTCACTTGCACGGTGTACTTGGCCGGCTTGAAGTAGCCGCCCCGGGCGGACAGGCGCACGGTTTGAGGCGTCATACCGGCGCCGACCGTCTCGCCGTCCGAGTTCACCACCGTGAACGAAAGGCCGGACGGGTTGGACTGGATCGACACGTCGCGGCTGGCCTGGGTGATGATGGTCGCGCAGCTGGAAAGCAGCACGGAACAGGAGGCAACGCCGGCGGCGAGGATTTTGGCGGGAATCGACATCGTGTGAATTCGGGAAAGGAGGGTCACCGGCAGCGGGATCATTCCATCGCCTTCATGGCGGTGGTGATTTCCAGCAGTTCCGCGGTGATCGCGGCCTGGCGGAGCTTGTTGTATTCGAGCGTGAGCTCCTTGATGAACTTCTTGGCGTTGTCAGTGGCGCCCTTCATCGCGACCATCCGGGCGGAGTGCTCGGAGGCGCGGCTCTCGACCAGCATCTGATAGACCTGGAAGTTGATGTAGAGCGGCAGCAGGGTGTCGAGCACGTCCTTGCCGGAGGGCTCGAAGAGGTAATCCTTGGCGAGCGCCTTGCCATGGTCGGTCTCGCCGACGACGACGTCCTTGCCCATGCCCTCGTAGCTGCGCTTCTCGCCGAGCTTGTCGGTGCTGATCGGCAGCAGCTGGACCACGGTCGGCTCCTGGCGCATGACCGTGACGTAGTTCGAGAAGGCCACGCTGACCTTGCTGTAGCCGCCCTCGAGGAAGGCCTTGGTGACGAACTTGGCGATCGGGCGGGCCTCGGCGAAGGGAACCGGGTCCTTGACCTCGAAGTCGGCGACCAGCTCGCGGCCGGCCTTGGACAGCTGGCCGCGCAGCTTGCGGCCGACGGTGACGAATTCGGTGTCGGCCGCGGCTTCGGCACGGACCTTCTTGCCGAGGTTGGTGTTGAGACCGCCGCAAAGGCCCTTGTCCGTGGAGATGACGAGCATCAGCTCCTTGCCACCCTCGCGCTGCTCGAGCAGGGCGTGGGCTTCCTCACCGACGTTTTCCTTGAGGTTGACGAGAACCTGGTTGAGCAGGTCCGCGTAGTCGCGGCCTGCCAGCGCCTGGTCCTGCGCCTTCTTCATCTTGGCGGCGGCGACAAGCTGCATCGCCCGGGTGATCTGGGCGGTGTTCTTGACCGACTTGATGCGCCGGCGGATGTCGCGGAGATTGGCCATGGTTGAGGAGTGCTAAGGGCAGTGGGCGGAGAGCAGGGAGAAGGGCGGATTATTTCCAGGTGCCCTTGAAGTCGGCGAGCGCCTGCTTGACCGCCTCGACGGCGGTGGCGTCCTTCTTGAGATCCGGCTTTTCGTTGCGGATCTTGTCGAGGAGCTCGGCCTTGCGGGTGTTGAAGAACTCGCCCATGGCGGACTGGCATTCCTGCACGCGGTCGATGGCCACGTCGTCGAAGAAGCCGTTCTGCATGGCGAACAGGTAGATCGACTCGAGCTCCATCGAGATCGGCGAGTACTGGTTCTGCTTGAAGAGCTCGACGATGCGGGCGCCGCGATCGAGTTTCTTCTTGGTGCCGGCGTCGAGGTCGGAACCGAACTGGGCGAAGGCCTGCAGCTCGCGGAACTGGGCGAGGTCGAGCTTGGTGGTGCCGGCGACCGACTTGATGGTCTTGGTCTGGGCGGCGGAACCCACGCGGGACACCGACAGACCCACCGAGATGGCGGGGCGGATGCCCTGGTAGAAGAGGTCGGTTTCGAGGTAGATCTGGCCGTCGGTGATCGAAATCACGTTGGTCGGAATGTAGGCGGACACGTCGCCGGCCTGGGTCTCGATGATCGGCAGCGCGGTGAGCGAGCCGCCGCCGGCCTGCTCCGAAAGGCGCGCCGAGCGCTCGAGGAGGCGGGAGTGGAGGTAGAACACGTCACCAGGGTAGGCCTCGCGACCGGAGGGACGCTTGAGGATCAGCGACACCTGACGGTAGGCGACGGCGTGCTTGGAAAGGTCGTCGAAGACGATCAGGCACTCTTCGCCCTGGTCCATCAGGTACTCGGCGATGGCGCAGCCGGCGTACGGGGCGAGGAACTGCATCGCGGCGGCATCAGAGGCGGAGGCGGAAACGATGGTGGTGTATTCCATCGCGCCGGACTCTTCCAGGGTCTTCTGGATGCGGGCGACGTTCGAGAGCTTCTGGCCGATGGCGACGTAGATGCAGTAGAGCGGCTTGTGGTTCTGCAGCTTGCCCTGCTCGGCCGCCTTGTTCTGCTTGGCCTGGGAAATGATGGTGTCGACGGCGATGGTGGTCTTGCCGGTCGCGCGGTCACCGATGATCAACTCGCGCTGGCCGCGGCCGATCGGGATCATCGCGTCGATGGCCATGATGCCGGTCTGCACCGGCACGGACACCGACTTCCGCTTGATGATCCCCGGGGCGATCTTCTCCATCGGGTACTGGGCATCGGCGACGATCTCGCCCTTGCCGTCGACCGGGGCGCCGAGGGCGTCGACCACGCGGCCGAGCATGTTGCGGCCGACCGGGATGGAGAGCAACTTGCCGGTGGTGGAGCACTCGGTGCCGGCGGTGATCTTGTCGTAGCTGCCGAGGAGCACGACGCCGACTTCACCTTCTTCGAGGTTCATCGCGAGGCCGGTGACTCCGCCCGGGAACGAGATCATCTCGTTGAGCGCGACGTCGGAGAGGCCTTCGACTTTTGCCACGCCGTCGCCGACTTCACGGACGATGCCGACGTTCGACTTTTCGACGGAGGCCGTGGCGTTGGCGATCTCCTTTTCAAGTTCCTGGAGGATGCTGCTCATGGTGAGAGAGGTTGCTGGTGGTCAGTGGACGGTTATCGGCTTTGAAGGGTCAGAAGGCTTGGGCAAGGCGGTCGAGGCGGCCTTTCACGGAGCCGTCGAAGACGTCGTTGCCGACGCGGATCTTGAGACCTCCGAGGAGGTCGGGATTGGTGCGGAACTCGAAGCTCAGGCCGGTGCCGTATTTGACGGCGAGGCCGGAGACCACGCGGTTGCGGTTGGTCTCGTCGAGCTCGGTGGCGCTCTCGATCACCACGTGGCGGCGTTCGAGCTCCATGCGGACCAGCCGCTTGAGGGCGGACAGGATCCCGCGGTAGTCGCGCGGCTTCTGTTCGGCAAGGGCCTTGATGGCCTTGGAAAGCTTGGCCTCGTCGAGCCGGCCTCCGGACTGGCAAAGCCGGAAGATGCGGCGGGCGTCGGCTGTGGCGACCTTGGAGATTTTCATGACGAGGCGGGAAAGGAGGCTCAGGCTTCGACGCTGGCGAGCGCTTCCTGGTTGATGCGGGTCTGGTCGTCGGCGGTGAGCACCTTGCCGGTGACCTGCGAGGTGGTGGCGGTGACCAGGCGGCCGAATTCCTGCTTGAGCTCGGCCTTGATGGCGGCGCGCTCGGCTTGGGCGGCGGCTTCGGCCTTGGCCAGGATTTGCTGGGCGCTGGCGATGGCTTCCTGGGTCTTCTGCTCGGAAAGGGAAGCGGCGCTCGTCTTGGCCTCGGCGATCAGGCGGGTGGCTTCCTCGTTGGCCTTGGCGATCGCCGCGGCGGTGGTGCGCTCGGACTCGGCGAGCTGCTGTTCGATCTCCTTCAGCTTGGCCTCGCCCTCGGCGATGCGGCTGCGGCGCTGCTCGAGCATGTTCTGGATCGGGCCGAACGCGAACTTCTTGAGCAGGAGCGCGACGATCAGGAAGGAGACGCACTGGCTGATGAAGAAGGGCCAGTCGATCTTGAAGGTGCGGAAGATTTCACCCGCGACACCGCCGTCGCCTTCGACGGGAGGAGTGGCGGCCAGGAGATCGAAAATCGGAGTCATTGGACGAAATGCTGGGAAGACAGGTGAAATCGGAAAGGAAAATGGGGTGGCGCGGCGGCCCACCGGGGACCGCCGCGCCGGGAAGGCTTACTTGGCGAGGAAGATCGCGAAGAACACGATACCTTCGATGAGCGCCGCGAGAATGATCGACAGCGTCAGGATGTTAC
>NZ_JACZFQ010000051.1 GCF_014904755.1 Neoluteolibacter marinus | reverse complement strand
GGGGTTGCGGCCGGTGGCTCCAGCAGCCTTGGAGCCGAGGAGGCCGATACCGATGGCGGCGCCGACGGCGGCGAAGGCGACGTGGAGGTTACCGCTGATAGCGGCAAGCATTTCGAGGTTCATGGTGGTATTTCAGTTTGGTGTTTCGCCGGCCCCCACGGTCATTGCCATGGTCAGACCGGGAGAGGGTTCAGTGGGCGTGGTCTTCGTCGTGGTGATCGCCGTGGTCGCAGATCAGCTTGAGGAACACCGCGGTGAGGAGCATGAACACCAGCGCCTGGATCAGGCCGACCAGCAGCTCCATGAAGTAGAAGGGAAGGGGCGGCAGCCAGGCGAGCCACTTGTTGTCGCCGACCACCAGCATCATGTTCTCGAGGATGTTCTCACCCGCGAAGATGTTGCCGTAGAGACGGAAGGAGAGGGCGACCGGGCGGAACAGGATGGAGACGACCTCGAGCACGCCGACGAAGGCGAAGACCACCAGCATCAGCACCGCCATGATGCCGCCGAACTTGCCCTTGGGGGCGAAGATGTGGGCGAAGAAGCCCTTGAGGCCGTTTTCGGTGATGGCCCAGTAGAACCACAGCGCGGCGAAGGTGAAGGCCATCGCGGCGGTCATGTTAAGGTCGGCGTTGCCGCCGCGCAGGAAGGGGCGGAACTTGTCGTGGGGATCGACGCCGGAGCCGCTGAGCTGCCAGCCTAGGGTGCCGACACCAGGGACCAGACCGGCCCAGTTGGTGAAAAGGATCAGGATGAAGATGGTGGCGAAGAACCAGAAGGTGCGCTTCACCAGGTGCTTGCCGAGGATGCCCTCGAGGAAGTTGTAGAGGCTTTCCACCAGCCATTCGACGAAGTTCTGGAGGCCGCTGGGGATCAGCGAGAGCTTCTTGGTGGCCGCCTGGGCGACGAGGATGATGAAGGCGGCGACGATCCAGACCATCAGCATCGAGTTCGTGATAACGAAGGGTCCGAGTTCGAAAATCGCCTCGGCGTGGGCCGGCAGATGGTCGTGGCCACCACCATGGGCGGCGTCCGCGTGGGCAGCATCCGCGGCGAGGGCCGGCAGGGCGCAGCAGAGCCAGGCGAACAAAATGGAGAAAATGGAGCGTTTCGACATGCCGTGGAGCGCTTCGCGAAAGCGCCCGGGGGCTGTATCAAAGGATTTTGTAACGGCGCAAGAGCTATTTGTGAAAAATTTCACAAGCTCGGCGATAGTCTGATATCGTGTGAGTTGTGACTGTTTCAAAGTGCACTGCGGCTGGCGTGGAGCTGGAGCTCTGCACGGGTGCCCGTAACGATTGCATTTTTCCCGATGCCGCAGGCCGCCACGACGCGGAATCCGTGTTGCAGGGACTGGGCGATCAGCTCCTCTGCCGGCAGGCAAAGGCGGCCTCCCGCTTCGACCAGGGAGTAGGCGATCGCGCCGGCACCATGGTAGGTCCGGTAGACCACCTCGGTGCAGGCGAGCCGGTCGGCGTTGCGGAAATCGAAGGAGAAATCGTAGAGCTTGCCCTCGTGACGCATCGCTTCCGCCAGCGTCGCCGCCAGTTGGCCCCGGTCGAGCGGCGGGCGCAGGATCACGAAGGCATCGACCTCGAGCGTCTCGTCGGCCGGCCGGAAGCGGACACCGTCCTTCTTGGATTCGAGGAAGACCAGGGGATCGCGGGCACGGCGGGCGATTCCCGGCGGCATCTCCACCCCGAGGGTGTGTCGCTGGGCCTCGTTGCCGATGAACAACGCGGCGTGCGGCCAGTAGCCCGGGAGGAAGAGGTTGCTCAGCGCATCGTCGTGGCGGGTGACGAACACATCCCCGGGCCGGGCGAGCTTCAGTGCCCGCTCCCGGAGCCCGGCGCCGACCCGCTTCGGCATCCCCGGGGCCTTCACCCCCGGCTGGCGGAGTTCCGCGATCATTCTCCCCGACACCTCGAAGAACCCGAACACCGACTTCTTCCACGCCGATCGGTGGCGCCTCAGAAACGAAAACCATCCGTACTCGGCGCGGCGGACGACAATGTCCCGGCCGCGGTGGCCGAGCCAGGGATGGCCGGACTCGAGAAAGCAGACCACGGCAGCGAATTCATCGCCGCATTCAAGCCCGGCGATCTCGCTACGATGCTTTTCGTAGAAAGCGGTCGCTTCCCGGAACTCCATCAGCCGCAGCGGGTCGGTGGTGGTGCGGAACAGCCTGGCAAAGGTCTTCCGCGGGATGCCGTGAACCGGCGACGGTTCGTCCAGCTTCCGCGCCAGCAAGGGGTGGGCGGCCGCCAGCGACACCAGCTCCCGCGCCTGCTGCAGCAACAGGCAGGCGGCGGCGAAGGCCACCGTGAAGGCCGGCAGGCGGCGCTCCCAGCCCCCGGCAGCAGGGGCGCAGGCGGCCTCCAGCGACGCCAGCGTGGACAGCAGCGCGGCCCTGGTACCGAGGAACCTGGCGTAGCGCGTGCGAACCGATTCGTCCTCGTCGGGGGTGAAGTAACCACGCCCGGATGCATCCCCGAGGAAGGGCACCTCGATGGCGGCACGGGCCGGGCCGGCCGCCCCGAGCACGGCCCGGCACCCGCGCCGGATCCGCGGGTCGTGGTCGCTGTCACTTGTCCCGTTCATCCCCGTGCCAATGGTTCCATCTACGATGCTCATCGTAAAGATCGCGCTGCTCCGGGGTCGGCGGATCGCCGCAAATCCCCGTGGCTCTAGGCGGGAGAAGGAAAATCACTGTTGTATTTTAGCTTGCCAAAGAACGGAGCGAGGCGCAATACCGTCGTCGCCATGAACAAAGCTGAACTCGTCGAAACCATCCAGAAATCCCTCGGCAAGGACGCCACCAAGCGTGCCGCCGAAGACGCACTTGCCGCCGTCCTCGGTGCCATCGAGAAGGGCATCAAGGGCAAGGACAAGAAGGTCCAGATCATTGGCTTCGGCACGTTCGAAGTGAAGAAGCGCGCCGCCCGCCAGGGCCGCAACCCGAAGACCGGCGAAGCGATGAAGATCGCCGCCTCCAAGTCTGTCGGCTTCAAGGCTTCGTCCACGCTGAAGGCAGGTCTTTGATTTGTCTGAGAGCCGGATCTTCTCCGGGACCGGCACTCCGGGATTTCAAAAACCCAAAAATGACGACCCCGGCCGAGCGCCGGGGTCGTTGTTTTAACAAGCTTCGTTCCGCCCGCTGACTGAGAAATGAAACCGCGTCTGACCCTCGCCGAGACCACCCTGCCGGACGGCTCCGTGCTCGGCCTGCACGAACACGACGGCCGCCGCTACCTGCAGCTCAACGGCGACCAGCTCGCCGGACCCGCGACCCGCGCCAGCGAACGCGAGCTCGGCCGGATCGGTTGTGCGCCCTTCCGGCCGGTGAAACAGCCGAAGATCTGGATCGCCGGGCTTTCCCTCGGCGAGGTTCTCGCCGGCGCCATGGAAACACTGCCCCAGAAGCGCGCGACCTTCATGGTGGCCGAGCCTTGGCCGGTGATGAAGGAGTGGCACCGGCGCTTCCTCCCCGACAGCACGTGCCTGGGCGACCCGCGGGTCGAACTGCTCGGCGACGTCGGGCCTGTGGCGTTCCACGGCTTCGAGGAAACCCTCCATGCGGTCCTCGTCCATGCCGACACCGCGCCGGCGGGCGACCATGGCAAACCGCTTCACGAAGACCCCCGCTGGCTGGCTTCCGTTCACGGTGCCCTGCAGCCGGGAGGACTTCTCGGCATCGCCTCCGCCCGGCCGATTCCACAGATCGAGCGCCGCTTGGCCCGCGCAGGGTTCGAGATCGTCCGCCATGAGATCGATTCCAGCCCGAATGCCCGCCGCCCGAAGCGACATTTTCTTTGGCTCGCAAGAAAAGGCAAAATTTCAGACTGACTCCGCTACCACCCCGACCGCCCCCATGAAAGCAACCGCCATCCTCGCCGCTTCCATCGCGGCCGCCCAGGCCGCCGAGATCACGATCGAGCCCCAGCCTTTCCAGATCGAGCGCAGCTTCACCGCCACCCTCCTGCCCACCGCGCCCGAATTGATTTCGGTCGATCCCGAGGCCTGGTCCGACTTCACCATCGAGACCATCGTGCCCCACGGCAACCTGGTGAAGAAGGGCGATGTGCTGGTGAAGTTCGATCGCGAGGCGCTGGACCGGAAGCTCGAGGACTCCCGCAGGGCGGTGGAAAGCCGGGCCTTGTCGCTGGCCAGCCAGGAACTCGGATTCGCCAAATTGCAGGAGGAAACCGCCCTCAAGCTCGACGCCGCTCGCCGGGCGCAGCGCGACGCTGCCGAGGAGCTCGAGTACTTCACCAAGATCGGCCGCAAGGCCCAGGAAGACGACACCGCCAACGATCTCGAGAGCTCCGAGCAGCGGCTCGCCGCCGCCAAGGAGGAGCTCAAGCAGCTCAAGATGATGTATGATGCCGATGATCTCACCGAGCAGACCGAGGAGATCATCTTGAAGCGCCAGGAGTTCGCGGTGAAATCGGCGGAGACCGGCTACCGCCTTTTCGCACTGAGTGCCAAACGGACCCTCGAGGTCGCCTTGCCACGCCGGGCTGAAGCCCTGGAAGCCGCCGCCAAGACCACCGCCATCGAACTCGAGAAGGCCGAGAAGAATCTTCCCCGCGCCTTGGAAACCGCGAAGCTGGAGCTCGATGCCGCGCGCACCGCGGCCGCCCGGGAGAAGGACGAGCTCGCCGACCTTGAGAAGGACGCGGCGCTGATGGAAATCAAGGCCCCTGCCGACGGCGTTTTCTATCACGGCTCGCTCGACGACGGGCGCTGGACCTTGGGTGATCTCGCCAAGGCCCTCGTCAAGAGCGGCAAGGTCCCCATGGTCCGGCCCTTCGCGACGGTGGTTCCAACGGAAGCCGAACTTGCACTGGTCGCCCAGGTCGAGGATGCCACCGCACGCAGCCTGAAGGATGCCCTGAAAGGTTCGATGACCGCCGCCGGGCGCGAGGACATCGCGCTCACCGTCACGGTGCAGGACGTTGCCGGGGTTCCCGCCGGTGACGGCAGGTTCCGGGTTGATCTGCTGCCCGAGTGGCCGGAGGAAGGCAAACTCGAATGGCCCGCCGATCTCGATGTCGCTCCGGGCATGAACTTCCAGTGCCAATTCATCGTTCACCACGAGGATGCCGCCATCACCGTACCGGTGAAGGCGCTGCGTCCCGCCGGCGAGGGCACCTGGACCGTTCAGGTGAAGCAGGCCGATGGCAAGGGGGAAGCCCGCCCGGTTTCACGCGGGCGCATCTCCGGCGACAAGGTCGAGATCCTCGGCGGTCTCGAGAGCGGACAAGTGGTCATCGTACCCGACTAATCCCGTGCACCGGATCCCCATCGTCGTCCTTCTCGCGAGCGTCTCGGCCTTCGCCCAGGAGAAGCCTCAAGCCGAGGTCAATCCTTCGACGGTGGCGAATTCCATCCGCCGCGGGGTTGATTTCCTGGTAGCCGACCAGAACCCGAACGGCTCGTGGGGCAGCGCCACCCGGACGAAGGGGCTGAACATCTATGCCCCGCTTCCCGGAGCGCACCACGCCTTCCGCGCCGGTGCCAGCGGGCTGGCGTTGTCCGGCTTGATCGACAGCGGTGACCAGCGGCCCGAAACGCTCGCGGCCATCGCCAAGGGCGCCGCATGGATGGAAAGCGAGCTTCCCAAACTGAGGCGCGCCGACCAGACCACCACCTACAACGCCTGGGGCCACGCCTACGGGCTGCGCGCCCTTGCCCGCCTGTACCGGATCGCCAAGGACGACGCGGAGAAGGAGAAATGGAAGCGCCTGGCGCAGGAACAGTCCGACCTGGCGAACCGCTACATGGACCTCAACGGCGGCTGGGGCTACCTCGACATCTACGATGGCCTCACCACCCAGAAGCCGACCGGCATCACGACCTGTTTTACGACAGCCACCGTACTTCTCGCCATGCGCGAGGCCCGCGACACGATGGGCATCAAGCTCGACGACCGGATCGTCAAGGCATCCGTCGCCAGCGTCGAGCGGCAGCGCGAACCCGACTTCTCTTACGTCTATTCGCACAGCCACATCTACCGGCCGCGCTCCCCGATCAACCGGCCTGCCGGGTCGCTGGCACGCAGCCAGGCCTGCAACGCCACCTTGCGGGCCTTCGGTGAAACCAAGGTGACCGACGAGGTCATCAACACCTGGGCCGACCGTTTCATCGAACGCGAGGGCTTTCTGAGCATCGGCCGCAAGCGACCGGTGCCCCACGAGACCCATTTCCAGATCTCCGGCTACTTCTACTACTACGGCGTCTTTTACTTCACCGAATCGGTCGAGTTCCTGCCCGCCGCGCAACAGCCGGCGCATGCGGCCAAGCTGGCGAAGCTCATCCTGCACCGCCAGGAGAAGGACGGTTCGTGGTGGGACTATCCGCTCTACGACTATCACCAGCCATATGGCACGGGCTACGCGCTGATGGCCCTGGCGTGGTGCCGCGACCGGCTGCCCAAGGAGTGAGCCCCCGAGAGGAAGTCCATGTCCCTAACGGAGGCTCTTCGGCAGCGCCTTGAAATCCCGGCTGTACTTGCATGCGAAGCAACGGACCCGGCGCGAGTTCGGCATGAAAAGGGCGATCGTGCCGAAAAGGCCAACGGGCAGCAGAAACAGCCCGACCATGGCGACACCTCCACCACTTCCGGGGCCGAAGCTCGCGACCATACCACGGGCGAGCAGGACGAAGACCGCCGGGATCCAGGGCAGCATGGACCACCAGGCCAGCCAGCGGAAGAATCGCCCGAGGCGCCCGGGGCCAACCTTGAGGTTCGCGGCGCAATTGAAACCGTGGCCGCAGTTCGGGCATCGCGATGGAAGATCATCCGGCCAGGGAGTCGATGCGAAAGGATCGTAGGAGCTCATGGGGCGGCAGGTCTGGGAATCCACTGTGAACAATTCGGGAATTCTCCGGGTGCAACCGCTACCGCCACGATGGAAGGACCACCTTGCCGTCAATTGCCCGGCGGTTCTTCCCAAAGTTTCGAGGGCGTGGAATCCCCGCAACCATGCCGTGGAACCGGGATTTTCCACCGTTGTTCACACGCTTAAGATGAAGGGTTTCTTTGTTTCAAAAAAGATCTCTTCTTAGAGCGTGTTAGCAAGTCCATCGCCTTGCCCGGGATTCCCCGCCATTGGCCCGATGGAGCCACGGGTGGCGATACAAAAACGGCGCATCCGGAGGGAATCCAGACGCGCCGTGAAAGGAGAGCTGCCGTAGGGTGGCTCAGACGAGCATCAGGGCGGGTTCCTCGATGAGCTTCTTGACCTCGGCAAGGAAAGCGGCCGCGACGGCTCCATCGACCACACGGTGGTCGCAGCTGACGCCGAGGTTCATGCGCAGGCCGGGAACGATCTGGCCGTTCTTGACGACCGGCTTCTCGATCGCGGCACCCACCGAGACGATGACCGCTTGGGGAGGATTAACGATGGCGTCGAAGCTTTCGATTCCCCAGGCGCCGAGGTTGGACACCGTGATCGTGCCCCCGTCGAATTCGCTCGGTTTGAGCTTCTTGTTCTTGGCGCGTGCCGCGAGGTCCTTCACCTCCTTGGAGATCTGCATCACCGACTTGGTCTCCGCCTGCTGGATCACGGGAGTGACCAGGCCGTCTTCCACCGCGATGGCGACCGACAGGCCGATGTGCTGGAAGTTGACGATGTGGTCGCCGGCGAACGACGCGTTGACCGCAGGAACCGCGACCGAGGCGTTGATGACGGCCTTGAGAACGAAGTCGTTGACCGAATACTTGTTGCCGTGGGTCTTTTCGGCCTGCGCGTTGACCTGCTTGCGGAGCGCCATCAGCGGGCCCGCATCGACTTCAAGGTGGAGATAGAAGTGGGGGATGGTCTGCTTCGAGGCGAGGAGACGGGAGGCGATCACCTTCCGCATCGAGGAAAGCTCCACGCGTTCATCACCTTCCTTGGCGGTCGGGAGAATTGCGGCCGGGGCGGGAGCGGGTGCAGCAGTGCTGGTGCTGCGTGCCTTGGCAGCTGCGGCTAGTCCGGAGGCGGCCGAGGCATCGGCGGACTTGGTGGCGGGTTTGCCGGAAGCGCCTTCGACATCGGCGCGCACGATGCGGCCGGCCGGGCCGCTTCCCGTCAGTGATCCGAGATCGACGCCCTTTTCCGCGGCGATTTTCCGCGCGAGCGGGGAAGCCTTGATGCGTTCCCCGCCGGCTGCGGAGACGGGTGCAGGTGCTGCAGCCTGCGCGGGAGCCGCGGTTTTGGCAGCTTCCGGTTCCTGTGGTTTGGCGGGGGCGGCGGGAGCAGCAGCGGCGTCGCTGCCGTCGCCGTCGAGAACCGCGAGAATGCTGCCAATAGCCGCCTTGTCGCCCTCGGCGACCAGGATTTCGGTGATGGTTCCCTCGTCGAAGGCTTCCATTTCCATGGTGGCCTTGTCGGTTTCGACTTCGGCAAGAATGTCGCCGATTTCGACGCTATCGCCGACTTTTTTGTGCCACTTGATGAGGGTGCCCTCGGTCATGGTGTCCGAGAGCTTAGGCATTTCGATTTGGATGGCCATGGATCTGTGAAAAGGGAGTGAGGCGGAGGGAGATTGGGGAATCAGAAAGGCTTTTCCAGTCTTTTCCCGAGCTTCACCCCTTGGTGACGCGGATGATCTTGTCCCCGGCGACCGTGAAGTTCAGCCGGTCCGGGCGGTGATCCATCGTGGTCGCCCGGGGCGTGCCATCGATCTCGACGACACGCCAAGGGATATTCATCTCGTCGGCGATCCGGGAGGCCTCTTCCAGGCTCTTGCCGAGGTAGGCTTCGGGCATGGACGGGTCGACGGAACGGGGCTGCTCCGGTGTCTCGCCGGGGGTGGAGTTTTCCGGGTTGCAGCAGGCCACCAGCAGGACGGCGAACGACACAGGGAGCCAGGTTTTCATGGTCCAACCCTGTCGCTTCGCTTGGCAGTTGGCGCAAGGGGGGAAAGCAAAACGGAGGCCGTTGAGGGCCTCCGTTCGTGTCAGGAAATGGATGTCTCGTCGATTATTCGATCGAGATCTTCTTCATCGTCGGGATCAGGCCGACATTCGGGCTGCCGCTCGGGCCTTGCATCGAGGCCATCTTGCGGGCGGCTTCGGTGTTGGAACCGCAGCAACCTTCATCGAGGCAATAGAGGCGTACGCAGCTGGGGCAGGGAGTCTTCACCTTCTTGGTCACCGTCTTGTAGCGGGGGACCTTGGTCTCCTTGATTTCGGTCAGGCCGCTCTTGGCATCGACGACGACTTCTTCGCGGACGATGTCATAGCCGCAAAGTTTGCGCTGGTAGGTTTCCTCGGTGTAGCCGGCGGCGCAGGAACGCACGCCGAACATCGAGCAGCAGGAAGAGAGACCCAGGGAAAGGGCGACCAGTGGCAGGATCAGAAGCAGGTTTTTCATGAGAGTGGTGGATTAAAAGAGGCAGCAGCAGGAACTGGAGGCAAGGCACATGGCAACAAGGCCAGCGGCGGCAAGAAGTTTGATCATGATTGGAGAATGCTAGGAATCGTGGTTGCCGTGGCAATGAAAAAGACCGTCGCGATCAGCCCAAAGCCAGGACTTTTTCGACGATACGGCGCGGGTTCGGCAGCTGCTCGTTCTCGATATGCGGCGAGTAGATAGCCGGGGCATCGAGGGTGGTGACCCGCTTGATCGGGGCATCGAGGTAATCGAAGGCGTGTTCCTGGATCAGGTGGGAAACCATCGCGGAGACACCGCCGAAGCCCTTCGACTCGTCGACGAGCAGCACGCGGTTGGTCTTCATGACCGTTTTCAGGATGGCGTCCTGATCGAGCGGGCGGATCGAACGGAGGTCGAGGACTTCCGCGTTGATCCCGTGGTCTTCCTTGAGCGTCTCGGCGGCGGCGAGCGCGTGGATGACCGAGCGCCCGTGGGCGATGATTGAGAGGTCGGAGCCTTCGCGCTTCACTTCGGCCTGGCCGAGGGGAATCGTGAAGTCGCCGTCCGCGGGATCCGGCACTTCGCCGGTCATCCCGTAGAGCAGGGTGTTCTCCATCACGTAGACCGGGTCGTTGTCGCGGATCGCGGTCTTGATCAGGCCCTTGGCATCCGCCGGCGTGGCCGGGGCGCAGACCTTGAGGCCGGGGAAGGCGGCGAAGAGGCCCTCGGGGATGTGGGAGTGGGTGGCACCGACGTTGGTGCCGCCGTTGGCCGGGCCGCGCATCACGATCGGGCAATGGATCAAGCCGCCGGACATGTAGCGGACGCAGGCGGCATTGTTGACGAGCTGGTCGAACGCGACGGAATGGAAGGACCAGAACATCAGTTCCATGACCGGGCGGATGCCGAGCATGGAGGCGCCGATGCCCATGCCGATGAAGCCGGCCTCGGAGATCGGGGTGTCGACGATGCGCTTGTCGCCCCACTTGGCCCAGAGGCCTTCGGTGACCTTGTAGGCGCCGTTGTACTGGGCGACTTCCTCGCCCATGATGACGACGTTCGGATCGCGGGCGAGTTCCTCGTCGAGGCCTTCACGGAGAGCTTCGCGGTATGAGAGCGTGCGGGACATGAAATGATGCGTGCGGGAGCTTGGTGAAATACTAGAGTTACCGTAGTGGGCTCAGTCGTTGAAGAAGTGGCGGCCGATCCTCGAGGCGGGGGTGTCGTTGTCGGACTCCCAGTAGACGTCCTGCATGACCTCCTCGACCGTCGGGGCGGGAGACTCGTCGGCGAACTTGCTGGAGGCCGCGGCCTCGGCCTTGGCCTCCTTGTCGATGGCGTCGGCCTGTTCTTCGGTCAAGACACCTTCGCCGATCAGGCGCTTGCGCCAGAGATGGATGGGATCGTGGTTGGTCTTGTAGTTCTCGATCTCCTCCGGGGTCCGGTACTTCTTGTGGTTTGCGTCGGCGACACTATGGCCGTAGTAGCGGTAGGTGGTGATTTCCAGGATGGAGGGCTTGTGCTCCTTGCGGGCACGCTCCATGGCGATGTGGGTCTTGGCGCGGACCTCGTATACATCGGAGCCGTCGATGACGTCCCATTCCATGTCGTAGGCTTCCGCCCGCTGGGCGAGGCAACCGCGGTAGGCGGACGAGCGCTTCTGCGAGGTACCCATCGAGTAGCCGTTGTTCTCGATGATGTAGACGACCGGAATCTCGAACAGGGCGGCGAGGTTGAGGGACTCGTGGAAAGCACCCTGGTTGACGGCGCCATCACCGAGGTAGCAGAGGGCACAGCCTTCCTTGCCCAGATACTTGAGGCCGTAGCCGAGGCCGAGGCCGAGTGGGGTCTGGCCGCCGACGATGCCGTGGCCGCCCCAGTAGTTCTTGTCGGGAGCGAAGAAATGCATCGAACCGCCCTTGCCCTTCGAGCAACCGGTGGCCTTGCCATACATTTCAGCCATGCACTCGTTCATGCCCATGCCGACGGTCAGCGCGTGGCCGTGGTCGCGGTAGGCGGTGATCGAGTGGTCGTTCTCGCCGCAAAGCGAGAGGGTGCCGACGGCGACGGATTCCTGGCCGATGTAGAGGTGCAGGAAGCCGCCCATCTTGCCGGCCGCGTAGTACTTCAGCGCTTCCTGTTCGAAGCGGCGGATGCGGACCATTTTACGGAACAGCTCGATCTTGTCCTCGGCGCTGAGGGCTTTGTTGATCGGTGAGCCGGCGAAATCGAGACGGGGCGTATCGGCGGTGGCAGACATGGGCGGGGCGGAGATAGGGGATGGGACCGGTTAGGGGCAAGAATTTATCGGGACTGTGCAAGCGCCGGTTTTGTCCGGACTTCGCCCGGCCAGGATCGCTGGGCAAGCAGGAACAGGGCGGTGAAGAGGACATTGGCCGCGGCGAGATTGCGGAGGAATACCCACGACGGCATCGCGTCGGCCGGCCGGCCGCTCCACAGCGATTGCCAGAGGCCGTGGGCGGACTTCGCGTAGAGCGGATCGGCGGCCCAGACCGCGGCATTGGTCACGACATGGAAAAGGAGGGCGGCGATCAAGCCCCCGCCGAGCACGACAGCCGGGGAGGGGGATTTGCGCAGCTTCAGGGCGAGGGCGCCGGTCAGCAGAAGGGCGAGGAAGGCAACGATCACGCCGCCCCCGGCTTCGAAGGGATTGTAGCCTTGAAGGGCACTGGCGAGCGGGTTGCTGACCAGCCAGGCGGCGATCGGAAGGGCCCATGCCTTGGAGCCGCGGAGGAAAATCACACTGCACAGGAACAGCGCGGGCAGCGGCTGGAAGTTCGGCAGCTGGTGGGAAAAGGCGGCTCCGAGGCAGCGGAAGGCGACCAACAGGGCCACCAAAACCAGTGCGGGAATCCAAGGGCGTTGCATGCCCAATCCCTGCCCCATGGCGGGCTTGCGAGCGAGCTGAAAATGCGCGGGCTTGCCAGCGGGAGGCTTGCTGTTGTCTGCTTCCGGCATGGATTGGGAACCGCTCATCGAAGCCGCCTGGCAGGTCCGCGAGCGGGCCCACGCCCCGTACTCGAAGTTCCAGGTCGGGGCTGCACTTTTGGCCGGAGGAAAGGTATTCACCGGCTGCAATGTCGAGAACCTGTCCTATGGCCTGACCAACTGCGCCGAGCGCGTCGCGGTGGGCACGGCGGTGGCGGCGGGGTTGCGGCAGTTCGAGGCCGTGGCCGTGGTGGCGGATACCGCGGTGCCGATCTCACCCTGCGGTGCCTGCCGGCAGGTGCTGGCTGAGTTCGGCGATCCGCTGGTCTGTTTGGCGAACCGGACCGAGAGGCTGGTGTTCCGGCTCTCCGAGCTGCTGCCCCGGGCCTCGGCGGGAATTTTGGACCGACCCTCCTCATGAGCGTGGAATTCGATAAGGAGGGTCTGTCATCGGGTGTCTCGCGCGTGCTCTGGTCCGAGATCGTGGAAGTCGTGGCCTACAAGGACGACCTTTGGAGCTACGATGAAATCTCACTCGGCTTCCGTGCTGCGGGGGGATGGTCCGTTCATGAGAGTGGGCGAGTCTGAGGATCGCTACGCTACGCTGCTCGACGAGTTGCCGCGGCGTTTCCCAGGGATCCGGACCGATTGGTTTGTCGAGGTTGGCTTTCCCGCGTTCGTCACGAATTGGACCACTTTGTGGACGGCAGGCGTCCCTGGGTAGCGTTCCACGTGGAACACAGGACCAGTCTTGCTCCCGCACCTCGGCCCGGCTAGCGTCCCCGCCCTTGCCCATGTTCCGCTATCCAAAGCGCTACGACGTCCTCGTCATCGGTGCCGGCCACGCCGGCGTGGAAGCTGCCCTCGCCGCCGCCCGGCTCGGCGCTCAGGTGGCCGTGCTTACCCAGAATCTGGACACCGTCGGCCAGATGTCATGCAACCCCGCTATCGGGGGCCTGGCGAAAGGGCACATGGTGCGTGAGATCGATGCGCTCGGTGGAGCCATGGGGCTGAACACCGATGCCACCGGCATCCAGTTTCGCATGCTCAATGCCTCCAAGGGTCCCTCGGTCCGCGCTCCCCGGGCGCAGTGCGACAAGAAGGCCTACCAATTCCGGATGAAGTGGCTGCTGGAGTCCACGGAGGGCATCGACCTCCATCAGGGAAACGTCGCCGACATCCTGGTCGAGAACGACGCCGTTACCGGGATCGCCACCTCGCTCGGGATGGAGATCCAGGCTGCCGCGGTCGTTTTGTCTGCCGGAACCTTCATGCGGGGACTGATGCACGTCGGCCTGAAGAACGAGAAGGGCGGACGGATGGGCGATGCCACCTCCACGGTTTCCGGCTCCCTCAAGCGCCTCGGGTTCCACGTGGAACGTTTCAAGACCGGCACGCCCTGCCGCCTCAACGGCCGCTCGCTCGATCTTTCGGTCTGTGAGCGCCAGGAAGGGGACACCCCGCCGCCGCTATTCTCCTACCTCGCTGATACCCTCAGCCGGGAGTCCGACGATCTTTTCACCCTCAATCCGTGGGCTGATCCGACGTTCCACGTGGAACAGATGCCCTGCCACGTGACCTACACCAACGCCGCCACCCACGAGATCATCCGCGGCAACCTCGACCAATCCCCGATGTACTGCGGGGTCATCGAGGGCGTCGGCCCGCGCTATTGCCCGTCGATCGAGGACAAGGTGGTGCGCTTTGCGGAGAAGGATCGCCATCAGGTCTTCCTGGAGCCCGAGGGCCGGCACACCCGCGAGTATTACGTCAACGGCGTCTCCACCTCGCTGCCCTACGAGGTCCAGCTCGCCTTCCTCCGCACCATCCCTGGGCTGGAGAATTGCGAGATCCTCCGGCCCGGCTACGCGGTGGAATACGACTACTGCCCGCCGACCCAGCTGCGCCCGACGCTGGAGACCAAGCAAATCTCCGGCCTCTACTTCGCCGGCCAGATCAACGGCACCTCCGGCTACGAGGAAGCGGCGGGGCAGGGGCTCATCGCCGGGGCGAACGCCGCGCTCAAGGTGGCCGGGAAGCCGGACTTCATCCTGCGCCGCGACCAGGCCTACCTCGGGGTCATGATCGATGACCTGGTGACAAAAGGCTGCACCGAGCCCTACCGCATGTTCACCTCCCGGGCGGAGTTCCGCCTGCTGCTGCGCCAGGACAATGCCGACCAGCGCCTCACCCCGCTAGCCGCCGAGATCGGCCTCGCCGGGGGCGAACGCGTGCGGCGGGCCGCCGAGAAGCAAGCGGCCCTCGGTCAAGCACTCGACTGGGCGCGCAAGACGCTCCACCAGGGCGTCAAGCTCGACCACTGGTTCCGCCGCGGCGAGAACACCGCCGATTTGCTGCCCGAGGAACTCCGGTCCGCGTTCCACGTGGAACTTTGGCCGCTGATCGAGACCGAGCTGAAATACGAGGGCCACCTCAACCGCCAGCAGGTCCAGGTCGAACGGATGGCCCGCCACGAGGACAAACGCATCCCCGCCGACCTCGACTACAGCGCCATCCGCGGGCTGAAGAAGGAGGCGCAGGTGAATTTCGCTCGCATCCGCCCGGAGACCCTCGGCCAAGCCGGCCGCATCTCCGGCATCACCCCCGCCGACGTCGCGGTGCTGGCAGTGTGGATGGAGAAGTTCGGCCGGGTGCCGGCGGGGGAGTCCTGATCTACCTCGATGGGGAACCACGGAATGCACGGAAGGAAGCCCTTTTGGAGGTCCCGGCTGTTCTGGCTCGGCGTGCCGGGGCTGGTGTTCCTGCTGTGGGCTTGGTGGGACTCGGGAGGCGAGCGAGCTTTCTTGCTTTTGGTTGCTCCCTCGGGGGATCTGGCGAATCTCTCCTGTAGCGAAGGCACCGTCGAAGTGAAGGTGATGCCAGAGCGAGAGTCGGTCCTTACCACGAGATGGCGTGCTACAAGCGGTCGCTCGAGATTGACCGAGATAGATTGAAATAACGACCCGTTCGGTCCTCCCAAGCCAAGGGTACCTCGCTTTGATCTTCCGCCTCCCGTTGAGCTCGGTAAGGAAATGAGTGAAGAGATCTCGGCCGAGGACGGTTGGGTTCCCTCTCCCGGCCGATCACTGCCTGAACCTCAAGTGAGCCACGTCACGGCGAAGATCTCCATTTGGTTGATTTTGTTCGGTTACACCTTGATGTGGACTTTTGTCACCGTCTTCTGGCAGCGCCGCAAGGCGCGGATCATCCTGAAGGCGGGAGGCGACGGAGGGGGCGGCAGGTCAGGGATGAGGAAGGTAGGGACGAGCGTCCTCGCTCGTCTTTAATGAAAGGGGAGGGTTGCTTTCTGCTTCCGAGTGGGGCCGGAGGTCGGGAACCGCTCCGGTCGGCCGGGGGCGTCCGACCCTAGCTTTCCATCCTATCCATCCCGGTCCATGCCCCACTCGGCGGGCAAGCGGACGGGCTTGCCGGCGGGCATTTGGACGAGGGCGAGGGCCTGGCGGGCGGTGATGAGGAGGGCGTCGTCGCTTTCGCGGCGGATCTCGAAGGCGCACCAGAAGCGGGCGCGCTGGAGTTCGTCGAGGCGGCCGTGGATGAGGAGGTGGTCGCCGAGGGTGGCGGGGCGCTTGTAGTCGATCTCGGTGCGGACGACGACGGGGAAGAGTTTGGTGTCGGCCATGCCCTTGAGGTTCATGCCCATCAGCGCGGCCAAGCGGGTGCGGCAGGTCTCGATCATCCGGAGGTAGGCGAGGTTGTGGACGACGCCGCCGATGTCGGTGTCGAAGAACATGACTTCCTCGCGGGTGGTGTGGCGGAGCTCTGCGGGCAAAGGCATGGGCGGAGGGTTGTGGATCCGGGGCGGCGAGTCGAGAGTTGGTGTGCCAAGTTGAGAGACGGGGATTCGCCGGTAATTCCGTCTCGCGGGGGATCGTAGGGTCGTTAGAATGTTCACCATGCCGCTGATTGCCCGCGTTTTCCTGCTGATCTCCGCCGCGACCTTGGGGGCGGGCGCCGAGTTCGTGCCACCCGCCGAGGGGCCGGTGCCGTTCCGGCGCGACAAGCTGCCGCTCGACGTCGACACCATGACGTCGCTGTCGCGGCAGGTGGTGATCCTGGCGGGAACGCGGGCCGGGAAGACGCCCGCCGAGCTGAGGTCGGTGGCCCAGATGGCGGCGCTGGCCTTGGCCCTGGACCCGGCCAACCGGGAGGCGCGGGACTTGATCGCACGGATGAAGACGGGCGAGGCCATGGCACCACCCGACGAGAAGCAGCTGGAGCGCGCCCGGGCCCGGTCCTGGCAGGCGAAGGCGTGGCTGGAGATGCCGGAAGCCGGTGCCGACGGTCAGGCCCTGGCCTCGTGCCTGGGAGACGTGTTGGCGGTGGCGGATCCGTATCACCCGGGTGCGGGCGACATGCGCGACGAGGGAGAAAAGGGTGCCTGGAGAGACTGGGTGGCGCTCGAGCCAGCCTTCCAGACCAAGAAGCCGGAAGCTCCGGTCATGAAACCGGAAGAAATTCCCGAAACGGCTCCGGAAATCGAACATAAAGCGCTGGTAGTAAACGAGATGCGAACCTCAATGCCGGCCTGGTTCACCGACAAGACCTCCAGCGAACCGCAGTTCTCCCGCTTGGCGGTTCATCTCAAGGCCAGCGAGGCGGAGCCCGCCGCCAAGGGGATCCAATTCACGGTGGCGGGCGATCTGAAGGGCCGGAACTTCCGCAGCGCCTTCCGCGGTGTGGAGGCGGCCTTGAAGGAACGCCACGGCTCGCTGCCATCCGGATTGCAGATCCAGATCGACTGCGGCGAGAAGACCTACTCGTTCGAGCGCAGCGGGCTTGCCCTCACCGGCACCACGGCGTTGCTGCTGGACGGGGCGATGACCGGCAAGACGCCGGTGGCATCGGCCCTGGCGGTGGTCGGGGCGGACGGCACGCTGGAGTTGCCGGCGCGGTTCTGGCAGTCGCTGCGGGCGTGCTCGGAGTTGCCGGGTGGCATGCGCTTGATCCTGCCCGACGAGGCGGCCGAGTTCCTCAAGGCGCTGGTGGTCCTCGATGACGCGGCGTTCTTCATGGAGAACGAGGTGCTGCTGGCCGGCACCGTGGAAGAAATGCTCGATCTCGCCGCCGCGGAGCCTTCACCCGGCCTCGCGGAGGGGCTGCAGAAATTCGAGGTCATCCAAGAGGTGGGAAAGGACAAGGCGCTTGGCCCTTTCGTCGCGAATTCCTCGACCCAGCAGCGACTGCGGGAGGTCGTGACCGCGATGCCCAACCATGCCTCGGCCCGGATGCTGGCGCTGCAGGGATCGGGGAACCGACCGCGCTTCCTCGACCTGCCGGTGCTGGCGCGGGAAATCCGCTCCGCTCTCGAGCCCGCGGCTTACCTTGTCTCGATGCCACTTCAGAAGATCGAGCCAGCGACCTTGGAGCAGCTGCACGAGACCTGCCGCGGTAAACTCGACGCGCTCGCCGGCTACATCGACATCAGTGACCGGGAGCTCCACAAGGAGGCGGTCGGCGTGGCGGACAGCTTGCGGACCCTGGGCCGACTGCTGCCCAAGAAGGATCCCTTCGACTCGGTGTCCCTGCTTTCCAAGCAAATGAGCACCTACCGGGCGGCGCGGAGCGACTACATCGCGGTCATGCGGAAGCTCAACGAGGCGGCCGGGGATGGTCGCGACTTCCCGCTGCCCAAGATGGTGGACGAGCCGTAGCCGGGGGCCGGCAAAGGTCGGATTTCGCCGGTCGGGAGCGGAGGATTTCCTTGCCAATTCGTCCCGGGCGGGTCCTGTTTCATTTGCACCCCACCCCCTTACATCCCCATGCAGCAAGGCATTCGACGCTTGATTGCGCTTGCGGCCGTGTTTGCGGTCGCGTTCGGCACCGTTTACTTCATCCGCAACGGTTCGCAGGGTTTCTCCCGGCTCCTCAAGGGGATGGGCGATTCGTCGTCGCAGACCTTCCGGCCGGAGCGCTACACCTTTCCGGAACGCCCGCCGCTGGAGCTGGGTGACGTCGAGCTGCTGGCCCGCCTCGACGCCGAGTATGCGAAGCTCACCGAAGCGGTGGTTCCGTCCGTTGTCAGCATCGACACCGAGGGGGTACGCGACGAATTGCGGATCGACGGCTTCTACCGCCAGCGCTTGCGCCGGGTGCCGGTGCAGGGCCAGGGCTCGGGCGTCATCGTCAGCCACGAGGGCCACATCGTGACCAATTTCCACGTGGTCGACGGCAAGGAGAAGATCCGGGTGACGCTGCACAACGGCGACGCCTTCCCCGCCACGCTGATCGGGAAGGACAAGCTGCTCGACATCGCGGTGCTCAAGGTCGAGGGCAACGGCAAGGACTTCCAGCCGCTGAAGTTCGGCGATTCCACCCAGGTGCGCCGCGGGCAGATCGTGTTCGCGATCGGCAACCCCTTCGGCCTCGGCGAGACGATCACCCAGGGGATCATCTCCGCCGTCGAGCGATCGCTCTCTGACACCCAGCGGGACCTTTTCCAGACCGACGCCGCGATCAATCCCGGGAACTCGGGAGGCCCCCTGGTGAGCCTTCAGGGGGAGATCATCGGCATCAACTCGTCCATCTACACGCCCGACAAGCTCAACCCCGGCTTCCAGGGGGTCGGCTTCTCGATCCCGTCGAACGACGTGAAAAGCACGCTGCTTTCGATCCTCGAGCGCGGCCGGCCGATCCGCGGGTATCTGGGCGTCAGCCTGTCGAACCTCGCGCCCGGGCTTGTGACCGGGGTGGGGGCGGGATCCCCCGCGGAGCTGGCGGGACTGAATGTGGGCGACGTGATAGTTTCCTTCGACGGCGAAGCGATCAAAGCCACGGCGCAGCTGATCAATCTCATCCAGGGTACCAAGATCGGCCGCAAGGTGCCGCTCGTCGTGTGGCGCCAGCAGAAGAAGCAGGATATCGAGGCGACGATCGTGGAGAGCCAGGTCGTCGTGCCGGATGAGCTGGTGCCCCAGCAGGGCAAGACCCGGGACAAGCAGGAGGTGCTGCTGGCGATCGGCCTCAATGTCCGCGACCTCACCCCGCAGGAGCGCCTGGTGGTGTCCAACGGCGTGGTGGTGACCCAGATCAATCCGGGCGGTCTCGCGTCCGATCGCTTGCAAGCCGGCGACTTGATCTACGGGATCAACGAGGACCGCATCAACGCCTCCACCGAGTTCTATGAATTCCTGTCGGCTTCGGCGGCGGTGCAGGTGACGACCCTGCATGTCGTGCGCGGCAACCGGAGGATCATCGTTTACCTGCCGACCTTGCCCCGCGAGGAGGAGGCCGAGCCGGAGCAATGACCGGGCGTTCCACGGCGGCAAATCCGCACTTCCGGTGGCTTCGGGGATAAAGCGGTTGCCTGCGCGACGTTGAAGCGTCATCGCTTTCATCCCGACCCGCGGATTTCCCCCCGCCGTCCGGCCCAGGGACTCACCAACGCCGCCATGCAAGAATCCCGCTTCCCGATCTTCTTTATCGCCGGATCCATCGGCCTCGCGGCCGTCGTCGGCAGCCTTTACTACTTCCGCACCGGCAAGGACACCCCGCCGGAGCCGCCGCCCGTCGCGGAGGTCGAGGAAACCCCGGCACCGGAGCCGGAGCCCGAACCGATCCCGGCCACCCAGATGGACACCGTGGTGGACGAGCCGCAGGACCCGGAATCGGCCTTGGCCAATGCCGGCGTCGGACTGGCCGCCGTGGACCCGGCCGATCTGCTGGCCCGGATCGGCGACGCCCTGGAAGCCGGCGATTTCCAACAACTCGGCCAGTTGATCGGCCGCGATGCCCTCGATGAGGCGACCCGCAAGCGCCTGGCGAGCCTCGCGGCCCAGGGGCCGAAACTCCGCCGGCCGAATGCCGTGCAGGAAGTCGGCGAGCTCGAGCTCAACAGCCGCTCCCGCTGGGCCCTCTGGCTGGAAGGCGCCGAGGCCGGCCGCGACCGGATCTTCTTCGACCTCAAGTTCGACACCGGCAAGTGGATGGTCGAGTCGCTGACGCTGCCGCCCGGGCCCGGCGAACCGGTACCCAAGGCGGTGTTGGTCGATTCCCTCGGCATTGCCGATGCCTTCCTCCAGGCGACCCTTCACCAGGAGTTCGAGCTGGCGAAGGAGTTCGTCGATTCGACCACCGTGTCGGACGCCAAGATCGCCGGCCTCTGCATCCTGTTCGAGGAAGGCAACTACCAGCTGCGCCCCAAAAAGCCGCTGCGCGCGATGTTCCAGCGGCCGGACACCGCCGGCTACCTGGCCCGGGTGGTCACCTCGGAGGGCAATGACGCCGCCGAGTTTTCCTTGGTGCTCCAGCAGCCGGAGCAAGCGGGCCACTGGCGGGTCTCCGACATCAATCTCGACAAGCTGCTTGCCGACTACGCCCGCCGCGTGGCCGGGGGAGACGTTTACTACACGCCGCTGGTGAAGAATCCCAAGGGCGGCGACACCCTGGTGCTCTACTTCGACTTCGACGAGGACACGCTCGCCCCGCGGACCCAGCGACAGCTGGCGATCGTCGCCCAGATCCTCAAGACGGACCCCGACAAGCAGCTCACGCTCTCCGGTCACACCGACGCGCTGGGAACGGAGTCTTACAATGAAAAGCTGTCGCGCCGGCGGGCCGGGGTCGTGAAGGACTATTTGGTTGGAACCGGTGTCGCCGAGCACCAGATCGTCACCGTCGCGAAGGGCCAGTCCCAGCCGCGGCGGCCGAATTTCACGGAGTCCGGCGAGGACAATCCCGAAGGCCGTCGCGCCAACCGCCGCGCCGAGATTTACCTCGATTTCGACTGAAGCCGACATGCGTCCGATCCATCCCGCGCCTCTCGTCCTGCTGGTCGCCGTCGGCGGCATGGTTGGCTTCGCGCTGTGGCAGGACCGGCCGCCGCCGGTGTTGCCCATCGAGTCGCTCACCGGCTTCCAGGACGCCGCGGCACCGTTGATGCTGCCGGCCGACGGCAGGCCACGGCACCGCCTGCACGAGTTCACCGCCTGGCAAACCGGGGACATCCCGACTGCGCTGCGTTTCGATCTGCCGATGGGTTCCGAGCACGGTGCCCTGACCTACAATGGCCAGAAATTCTGGGAACAGAACGATCAGCGCGGCGGCCATCACACCGGCGACGACCTGAACGGCATCGGCGGCCTCAACACCGACCTCGGCGATCCGGTTTATGCGGCGGCGGACGGTCTGGTCGTCTACGCCGGCGAACCTTCGCCGGGGTGGGGGAATACCGTGATTCTGGCCCACCGGGATCGCGACGGGCAGATGATCGAGTCGATGTACGCCCACCTCGACAAGATCGCCGTGGCGGTCGACAGCCTGGTTTCACGGGGCAAGAAGATCGGCACCGTCGGCACGGCCGGCGGTCGCTATCCGGCCCACCTCCACTTCGAAATGCGGCGCGGCGACGGCGTCGATATCGGTGCCGGCTACAGTGACCAGCGGCTCAACCGGCTCGATCCCGCGGATACCGTCCGGAGCCTCGCCGGTTCCGCCGCGGATGACCTGTCGCCCGCACCGCTCGCGACGGCGCTTGTTCCCCGGGAAGAGCCGTGGACCTCGCTGGAGATCGAGGGGGCCGAGAAGCTCGGCGACATCCTCGCGAAGTGAGAAAAAGAAGTGCTGCCAGGGAATCCGCGGCAAATCCGGACAAACTACCGTTGCTCCGATCAAGGCCTGGCGGGATTCGCTTGCCGAACCTCCACGGCCCCTGACAGCGGGCGAAGTAAAAGCGCCGCCTCCCGACAGCGCAACGGTTTTGTGCCGCCCGGCCGCTGCTTCTTGACGGCTGGCGGTGCCCGATTCGGTTTGATTCTTGTTAGGGAAGACCTCCTTTGATTCGTTCAGGGCACATCCATGAAATATCTTTCATTTATAGGAGGACTGGGGGGCCAGGAGCTCATCGTCATCTTTTTCGTCCTGCTACCCATGCTGCTTTGCCTGATCGCACTCATCCAGTGTCTCAAGGCGGAGTTCGCCCAGGCGACAGATCGGCTGGTTTGGGTAATCGTTCTACTTTTCCTGCCGATTCTGGGGCCGATCCTTTGGTGGACCATCGGAATCGGCAAGACGATCCGCTGATCCTCAGATCAGCAGCATGCAGTCGCCGTAGCTGTAGAAGCGGTAGCGCTCCCGCACTGCCTCGCGGTAGGCCTCCATCACCAGCTCCTTCCCGGCGAAGGCGCTGACCAGCATGATCAGCGTGCTTTCCGGCAGGTGGAAATTCGTCAGCAATCCACCAATCACGCGGAAGTCGTGGGGCGGGTAGATGAAGATGTCGGTCTCGCCGCGGTGCGCGTTGGCCTCGATCCGGCGGGCGGGATCCCCGTTGAGGCGGCCGAGGTGCTCCAGCACCCGGGTGACCGTGGTCCCCACCGCCACCACCCGGCCGGCGGCATTCACCCGCTCCGCCGTCTCCGGCTTCACCGAGTAGCGTTCGGAATGCATCACGTGTTCCTCCGGCGTGTCCACCTGGACCGGGCGGAAGGTCCCGACGCCGACGTGCAGCGTCAGGAAGTCGTGGGGCAGCTTCTCCAACATTTCCGGCGTGAAGTGCAGACCGGCGGTCGGCGCCGCGATGGCCCCTTCCTCGCGGGCGAACACCGTCTGGTAGCGCTCGCGGTCGGCCAGCTCGTCGTCGCGGCCCATGTAGTGGGGCAGCGCGAGATGACCGTGCCGGTCAAGGTCGACCGGCTGATCCCAGCGCACCAGCCGGTCGCCGTTGTCGAAGACTTCCACGACGGTTCCCGTAGTTCCACCGACGGTCACGCTGCGGCCCTCGCGCATCTTCTTGCCGGGCCGCACCAGGCAGCGCCATTCGACCGGGGACAGCCGGTCGAGGCACAACAGCTCGATCTTGCCGTCGTCGGAGAACAGGCGGGCGGGGATGACGCGGGTGTCGTTCAACACCAGCAGATCGTCCGGCCGCAGGTAGCCGGGGAAGTCACGGAACATCCGGTGCTCGATGGTCCCGGAGTCCCGGTGCACCACCATCATCCGCGATGCCGACCGCTCGTCGAGCGGCCGCGAGGCGATCAGCTCTTCAGGAAGGTCGTAGTGGAAATCGCTCGTCCGCAAACCCATGCCCCGGCTGTAGCCGCGGGTCACGCCTGCCGCAAGAGTTCCTCCACGCCATCGAGTCTTCCCCAGGTGCGGAACAGGGTCCGTTTGCCGGTCCGGTCGTCCCGTTCGGTGGCGAGCAGCAGGCGGGTGCCATTCTTTTCGACGTCCCACGGGTCGCTGGCGCCGGCGGGTTGCCAGCCTTCGGACAGCAGGGTTGCGAGGAAGTCGTCGCGGGTCTTTCCCTCCTCCGACCAGACCGAGAATTCGCGGTCCGGCGGGGGAGTCGCCGGCAGCGCGGTTCCGGTGCCGGGGTCGCGCCACTTGCCGCAGCGGAACCACGAGCGGAGCCGGGGCTGCAGCCAGCCGAGCAGCGCCAGGCGGGCGCGGGCAGAGGCCGTGTCGTGGCGGGGATCAAGCGGGCGCAGCGGCTGCATCCGGTCGACCACCCCCTGGTAATCGGCCTGGCCCATGGCGCCGTGATAAATCACGGATCCCTCCACCGCGCGGACCGGTCCGCCGGCGTAGATGAAGCCCTTCCATTTCGCGTCGCCCGATGCGGTGAAGCGGTCCGGATGCTTGGCGATCAACAGCGCCTCCGCCTTGCCGTAGCCGATCTGTTGCTTCAGGTAGCCGCGCAGCGACGGCCGGCGGTGATGCCA
>NZ_JACZFQ010000050.1 GCF_014904755.1 Neoluteolibacter marinus | reverse complement strand
CCGCGGTCGCGCAGGCGCCAGCAGAAGTCGACGTCGTCGCCCGCGGTGGTGAAGGCGGGGTCGAAGCCGCCGATGTCGAAGTACGCGGTCCGTCGTACCGCGATGTTGCAGCCGGGAAGGTGCTCCGCCTCGCTGTCGTCGATCATCACGTGGCTGGGTGCGCCGGGGGCGGCGGCGACGATGGCTCCGGCGTCGCCGCGCGGCGGGGGAGGGAGGTTCGGTCCGCCGCAGGCGTCCCAGCCGGCTACGAACGCGGTGGCGAGCTTGGCGAGCCAGTCCGGATCGGCCTCGCAGTCGTCGTCGGTGAAGGCGAGGATTTCGCCGCCGGCGGCTTCGGCCCCGGCATTCCGCGCGGCACTGAGGCCGCCGGGCTCCAGGCAGATCAGCCGCACCTGCGGGTAGCAGCCCACCACGATGTTGTCGGTCTCGTCGGTCGAACCGTCGTCGACGACGATGATCTCGTGGGCCGGCAGGCTCTGCCGCAGCAGCGAGTCGAGGCAGGCGGAAATCCGGCCGGCGCCGTTGCGGGTGCAGACGATCACGGAAATGCGCGGCTCCGGGGGCGGGGACGGCTGATCCTGCCAAGCGGCCGTCACCGCGGCGAGTGCGGGCTTCGGGTGCCCCTCGCGGTCGACCAGGCCGAAGTCCCAGTCGACGACCTCCATCCCGGAATTCCACCAGCGGTCGCTCCAGGCGTAGGTGGTCATCCCCGCGACCTCTTCCTCGCGGGCGACGCGGATGGCCCAGGCGAGCGACGCGGCCTGGCGGGCGGTCCCGTTGCGGCGCGAATCGAGGCCGAATTCCGAGATCATCAGCGGCCGGTCGCCGGCGACATGGTGGAGGCGCCGCAGATACCGGCGGAACGAGCCCTCGTCCTCGAGATAGACGTTGAACGCGGTGAAGTCGGCGTTCTCCGGTTCGAGGTATTCGGTGCTCGGATAGTTGCCGTAGCTCCAGAGGATGTCCGGCCGGAGCTGCCGGCCGTGTGCGATCAGGTCCTCGATCGCCTTGCGGACCCGCACCGGCCCCATCCACCGCACCAGGTCGGCGGGAACCTCGTTGGTCACGAAGACGCCGGCGAGGGCGGGATGGCCTTCCACGGCGCGGAGGGACTCGGCCAGGGAAACGCGGGCGGCGGCGGGGATCCGGTCGTCGGCGAGGAAATCGACAGCGTGCGGCCAGCGCAGGCCGCCGAAGACCCGGAGACCGCAGCGCCGGGCGGCGTCGAGGCATGCCCGGTCCGGCATCTCATAGAGCCGCAACGCGTTGAATCCGGTGGCGGCGATGGCTTCGAAGTCCGGCATGAAGTCCGCCGGCCAACCGCCCGGGAAGGGCCCGTAGGTCACCGCCCGCACGTCGATCCGCCTTCCTCCGGCTTGGAAGAATTTGCCATCGACGCTCAGCGGCTCCATCGGGGGAGGATCGTAGGTTGCGGGACCGAACATCCAAGCGCCAAGCGGCTTCAAAACGATTCGTTGGCATCGCCGCGATTGCGGTTAGAAAGGAGGCATGCGCGAGGAACTCCTCAGAAACCCGGTTTTTGCGATGGCGGCTACCCAGTTCGACGGCGTGGCGGACTTCCTGGAGCTCAATGACGAGCTCCGCGAGCGGTGCAAGTGGCCGAAGCGGTTGATCACCGTGACGGTGCCGATCCGCCACGACGACGGCTCGACGAAGGTCTATTTCGGTCACCGGGTGCAGCATCATTTGACCCGCGGGCCGGTGAAGGGCGGCCTCCGCTATCATCCGAACGTCGATCTCGGCGAGGTCGCGGCGCTGGCCATGTGGATGAACTGGAAGTGCGCGCTGATGGACCTGCCCTACGGCGGCGGCAAGGGGGGCATCGCCTGCGATCCGCGGGCCATGAGCATGACGGAGCTGGAGCACCTGACCAGGCGCTTCACCATGGAGATGATCCCGTTCATCGGCGAGGACATCGACGTCATGGCGCCGGACATGGGCACCAATGAGCAGACGATGGCCTGGATGGTTGACACCTACTCGACCCACGCCGGCCGCCTGATCCCGGGCATCGTCACCGGCAAGCCGCTGACCTTGCAGGGATCCGCCGGCCGCACCCAGGCGACCGGGCATGGCGTGGCGTTCCTCGCCTGCCGCGCGCTCAACAAGCTGGGGGTCACCCTGACCTCGGCCACCGCAATCGTGCAGGGCTTCGGCAATGTCGGGTCGCACGCGGCCTACGGCTTGTCCAACTCCGGGGTGAAGATCACCGGGATCTCGGATGTCAGCGGGGCGATCTGGAACGCGAAGGGAATCGACACCCGCAAGCTGCGCGACCACGTCGCGGCCCATGGCACGATCAAGGGCTTCCCCGAGGCGGAGTTGATCGACCCCGCGGAGATGCTGTGCCAGCCCTGCGACATCCTGATCCCGGCGGCGACCGACATGGTGATCACCGGGGACAACGCTCCGCATCTGAAATGCAAGGTGCTGGCGGAGGCTGCCAACGGCCCGACGACGCCCGAGGCCGACGAGGTGATCAACCGCCGCGGTGACATCTTCGTCATCCCCGATGTTCTCTGCAATGCGGGCGGGGTGACGGTGTCGTACTTCGAGTGGGTCCAGAACCTGCAGCGCTTCCAGTGGACCGAGCGCGAGGTGCTGACCAAGCTCGAAACCATGCTCGAGAATGCCTTCACCCGGGTGCTGCACTTCGCGGAACGCCACAAGCTGCCCCACCGCATGGCGGCCCAGGCACTGGCGATCAAGACCGTGGCCGACGTGAAGTCGCAACGCGGGCTGTTCCCGTGAACTTGCGGGGTCCCGCTGCCCGCCCTACATCGTTCTCCGTGAAAGCACTCCGATTCCACCAGTTCGGCAAACCGGGCGAGGTCCTGCAGCTCGAGGCCCTGGACCTTCCCCCGCTTGCGGACGGACAGGTGCAGCTGAAAATCCTGGCTGCCCCGCTGAACCCCGCCGACCTGAATTTCATCGAAGGCACCTACGGGGTGAAACCGGAACTGCCCGCCATGCCGGGGATCGAGGGTTGTGGCGAGGTGGTCGAAAGCCGCCATCCCGGGTTCGCGCCCGGCGACCGGGCGATCCTGTTGCGGCGTGCCGGTACCTGGGCAAGCCACGTCCAGCTCGACGGCGGTCACCTTTTCCGCCTGCCGGACGGGATCGATCCGCAGCAGGCGGCGATGCTCAAGGTGAACCCGGCGACGGCGTGGCGGCTGTTGACCGGTTTCGAGACCGCCCTGCCGGGATCGTGGGTCGTCCAGAACGCCGCGAACTCGGCGGTCGGCCGTTGCGTGATCGTGCTGGCGAAGTCGCTGGGAATACGTACGATGAACCTCGTACGCCGGCCGGAGGTCCGCGACGAATTGCTCGCGCTCGGCGCCGACCAGGTGCTGGTCGAGGGCGACGGCACCGTGGACGAGGCGAAGGCCGCGCTCGGCCGGGAGCGCGCGGCACTGGCCTTCAACTGCGTCGGCGGTGAGAGCGCGCTGCGCCTGATGAACCTGCTCGCGCCCGGCGGCATCCACGTCACCTATGGCGCGATGGCACGCCGGCCGGTGACCGTGCCGAACGGTTTGCTGATTTTCAAAGACCTGCAGTTCAGGGGATTATGGATAACGCGCTGGATCGAGGATGCATCGGCGGATGAGTTGCAAGAAGTCTACGGCGAGCTGGCGGATTTGATGGCAGCGGGCACATTGACGCTGCCGGTGGATTCGATTTTCGGCTTGGGGCAAGCAGGGGAAGCGCTGGCGCGGGTGGCCGGCGGCGAGCGGAATGGAAAGGTCCTGTTCGTGCCATGATCCGGTCCTTCAACCGCAAGCAGAGGATGTTGGCGGTGTGGAATGTCGGCACCGGCTTGATCGCTTATGGCCTGGCGTGGTGCTTCTTTTTCTTCGTCACGGGACAGGCGATCCGGATGTTGCCACCGGGGCAGCCTCCCTGGTTGTCCTGGGCGGTGCCCGCGACCGCCCTGGTCATTGTCACCGCCAGCGGGTGGAGACGTTTCCAAACCGGCAAGGTGGAAGCGGACCTTTCGGACGCGGTGATGTGGAAAGCGGAGGTGGAGTCCGCGGGGGCCTTTGTCGCCCAGTATCGCGTCAACCAGGTGTCCTCGCTTGCCTGGAGCCTGAGCCAGTTGTTCCTCGCCGGGCCGCTGCGTCTGCTCGAGGCGGTGCGCCGCTGGCGGTCGTGCCTTCCGGAAGGAACCGATCTCGAGTTGCGGATGACCGGCCTGTTGCGGGAACTCAAGTCGCGCAACCAGTGGGTGGACGTCGCGACTTTCAGGGACCACTGGGAAGCCATGGCCGCACTGATCCGCACCGGACAAGTGGAATTCAGCTCGATCAAGGGTCGGGTCCGGGCATCTTCCTGAGGCATGGAATTCACCTTTTCACCGGTCCGGGTCGGCATCTTGCTGGCCCTGCTGGCTGCTTTCGCCTGCTGGGGCGGATATTTCGTTCCCGACGGTGCCCCGCACCAACTCGCCAAGGCATGGTTCTACTCGGCCTTGTTCTTTTCGCTGGGCGCGGTGTCGGCGACCATCACCGACCATTGGATCGGGAACCTCGACCGCAGCAATTTGCGTTGGCTCTATGTGTTCCTCGGCGTGATCTGCATGGGCGGCGGCCTGGTCTATCAACATGTGTTGAAGGAACGGATGAAGATCATCGCCGAGTCCGGTTACTGAGCCGGAGCGCCAATCCGTCGTGGCGGCGGCGGGGAAATGGTGTTAGGGTGACCGATGCTCGCCCGCTTGTTGCCCCTTTTGTTGTTCCCGGCCGTGATGGCCGCGGAGAACGTCAGGCCGGGCGTGATCACCGGGGAGAACCTGGTTGAGTACGCGGGACTGTCGGGGCTGAGGAAGAAGATCGTCGACGAAGCCCTGGCCCTCGCGGCCCGCGGGGAGTGGCTGAAGTACCAGTTCGGCGGGGAGGATCCTGCCGAGGGTGGACTCGATTGTTCGGGATCGGTTCATTTTGTCCTGAGCCGGGCCGGCATGGAGCCGCCACGGACCTCCGCTGCCCAATTCACCTGGGTGAAAGAGGAAGGGGCTCTCCGCGAGGTGCCCGCGGCTGTCGCCACCCTGGACGACCCCTTGTTCGACACCCTCAAGCCGGGAGACCTGCTGTTCTGGACGGGCACCTACACGCCGCGGGACGGCCGCGAGGTCGCTGTTTCCCACGTGCAGATTTTCCTCGGTCACGAGAAGTCCGACAACCGGCCGGTCATGATCGGGTCCAGCGACGGCCGCAGTTACCGGGGAATCGCCCGCAACGGCTACGGGGTCTTCGATTTCAGGCTGCCGCGCGCCGGATCCAAGGGGAAGTTCCTCGGCTTCGGGCTACCGGAGGCAGGATCATGATCGGGATTAATCGCGCCGCGGAGGAATAGGCTTGCGAATTCATAAGAAACGTTACTTTTATGAGTGCCGCGTTGCTCCAGAAGCGTCCCCGCCATGCCCGATCCCGTCCAAACCGTTCACCAGGCCCTCGACTCGTTTCGCATCGAAACCCCGTCGTGGGGATACTCCGATACCGGCACCCGGTTCGGGAAGTTCCATCAGCCCGCTGCGGCGATCGACCTCGACGACAAGCTGGCCGACGCGGCGCATGTCCACCGCCTGACCGGCTGCTGCCCCACGGTGGCGGCGCACGTGTTGTGGGATTTCGCGCCGGGCACCGACCCCGCGGTTGTCGCTTCGAAGGCCGCGGCGCTGGGGATCGGCATCGGCTCGATCAACCCGAACTTGTTCCAGGACCAGATCTACAAGCTCGGCTCGGTGGGCAGCCCGTTCGAGAACGCGCGTGACCAGGCGCTGGCCCACATCATCGACTGCATCAAGCTCGGCCAGGTCACCGGCAGCCGCGCCGTTTCGCTGTGGTTCGCGGACGGCACCAACTACCCCGGCCAGGACAGCATCCGCGCCCGCAAGCAGCGCTTCGAGGCGGCCTTGAAGGAGGCCCACTCCCACCTTTCCGCGGACCAAGTCATGCTGGTCGAATACAAGCCCTTCGAGCCCGCCTTCTATCAGACCGACCTCGCCGACTGGGGGATGTCCTTCCTGACCGCGAAGAAAGCCGGCCCGCAGGCCAAGGTGCTGGTCGACACCGGTCACCACTACAACTCGCAGAACATCGAACAGATCGTCGCCTGGCTGCTCGACGAGGAAATGCTCGGCGGCTTCCACTTCAACGACCGCCGCTACGCCGACGACGACCTCACGCTGGGCTCGATCGATCCCTACCAGATCTTCCGCATCTTCCACGAGATCCACGGCTTCGCCCGCGAGCGCGGCGCCTATCCGGAGATCGAGTACATGATCGACCAGTCGCACAACCTGAAGCCGAAGATCGAGGCCATGCTGCAGACCGTCTGCACCGCCCAGGAGCTCTATGCCAAGGCCGCCCTGGTCGACCACGAGGCGCTGTCCGCGGCCCAGAGGAAGGGCAACATCGTCGATGCCGAGATCTGCCTGAAGAAGGCCTACAACACCGACGTCACCGCGATGCTCGGCGACTGGCGGGTTGGCCGGGGCCTCGCCGCCGATCCGCTCCAGGCCCACCGCGCGTCCGGCTACACCGAGAAGGCAGCGGCCGAGCGGGCGAAGCGCCGCCAGGACCTCGGCATCGCCACCGAACACAGCTACGCTTGATTTAGTACTTCCGCCGAAAAACCCAGATGAGCGAGATCCAGGAAGAAATCCACCACGCGGAGGAGGTCCTCGACGAGGCCATCCACGCCCCCAACGAATACGAACGCGAACCCGTTCCCGCGAAGGCCCGCAAGGGTGCCAGCGCGTTCTGGGGGATGTACGCCGGCGAGCACACCGCCGGCACCGAGTTCCTGATCGGCCCGATGTTCCTGGCCCAGTGGGGGGTCGGTGGCTGGCAGCTCATCTTCGGCCTGCTGTGCGGCAACCTGGCGGCGACGCTTTCCTGGCGCTACATCACCGCGCCGATCGCCACGCGGGCGCGGCTGACGCTCTACAACCAGCTCGAGCAGATCTGCGGCCGCCAGCTGGTCACGGTCTACAACCTCGCCAACGGCATCCTGTTCTGCTTCCTCGCCGGGGCGATGATCACGGTGTCGGCCACCGCCTTCGGGCCGATCCTGCCGCAGGTGACGATGCCCGACTTCGCCACCCGCTATCCGACCGGGATCGGCTACATCCTTTTGGTGCTGGGCATCGGGGCGGCGATGACCTTCGTCGCGATGAAGGGCTACGGCCTGGTGGCCCGCGTCGGCAAGATCGCCGCGCCGTGGATGTTCCTGATTTTCCTCGCCTGCGGCCTGTCGGTGCTCGGGAAAATGCCGGGCACCTCGTTCATCGAGGCGATCTCGGTGATGCCCGGCGTCGAGCCGAAGGTCGGCTTCTGGGGCGTGTTCTTCTTCGCCTGGTTCTGCAATGCGGCCATGCACGTCGGCATGGGTGACCTGTCGGTGCTGCGTTTCGCCAAGTCTCCGAATGCCGGCTGGGCCTCGTCGGCGGGGATGTTCCTCGGCCACTGCGTCGCCTGGCTCTGCGCCGGCTTGCTGCTCGCCTACTGGGTACGGGTGAAGGGGGCCGAACCGGCCAGCGGTGCGCCGCTCGGCGACATGGTCAACGACGCGGTCGGCTGGGCCGGCCTGATCTGTGTGGTCATCGCCGGCTGGACCACCGCGAACCCGACGCTCTACCGCGCCGGCCTCGCCTTCCAAGGGGTGATGCCCGGCATGCCGCGCACCGTTTCCACGCTCATCGCCGGAATCGTCTGCACCGTCGCCGGCCTGTTCCCCGCGCTGGCCATGACCCTGCTGAACTTCGTCGGCATCTACGGCATGATCCTGGCCCCGGTAGGCGCGATCATCTTCGTCGACTTCTGGATGTCGCGGAAGGCGGGCATCACCGCCAACTGGGCTGCCACCGTGGGACGCAGCTTCAATGTCGCCGCCTTGCTGGCCTGGTTGGTTCCGGTGATCGCCGGCTACGCGGTCTACAAGCACTTCCAGCTGCCCGCGCCGACCTACGTCACCCTGCCGGTGTGGATCGGCAGCGGTCTCCTCTATCTCGTCCTGGCCCGCCTGATGAATGGCAGCCGCTCCGCCGCCTGAGAACCTGAACTTCCCGTTCCGATGAAACCCATCCTGATGATCCTCGGCGCGATCGCGCTCCTGCTCACGATCGTGCCGCCCGTGTTGTTCATGAACGGCGGCCTGCCGGGCGACGATGCCGCGCGGGAGGTGATGATGAAGAACCTCATCATGGCTGGCACGCTGCTGTGGTTCGTCACCGCGCCGCTGTGGATGAAGAAAGAAGACTGAAGTTTTCCGGCCGAGGGATCGCGGCATCCTGCAGCAGGTCGTGATAGCCCTGTGCATGAAATTGCCGTAGAGGTCCGCTCATGACCGCGGGACTCGCAGCACAGATTCGGAAATGGTGGGCCATCGGGCTCTGGCTCGTGCTGGTCACCGGGATCGCCGAAGGCCACGCGATGAAGCAGGTGCGGGCCGAGCTCACGGCCGGCGAAGGCAAGTGGGACGCCTCGGTCTGGTTGGAAGCGTGGGCGCTTTACCCGGAGGACGGGCCGAAGGTCCCGCCGGGTGAGCCCGGGGACCCGAAGATGGCGGGCAACGACTGGACCGCGACCCTGGATGCAGCCGATCACGAAGTGATGCGCGAGACCGCGCGGCAGTTTCTCACCGACATCTTCCTGCTGACTCTCGACAACCAGCCGCTGCGGGCCGAGTTCGAGTTCCCGGACTACACCACCGAAGTCCCTACCTTGGAGGAAACCGCGGAGGGCGCCGCGGTGGTCCGTGTCGATCTGACAGGGTCCCTGCCGCCCGGCGCGTCGGGCCCCTTGAAGTTGATGTGGAACGATGACGAGGATGAACCGCTGGCCCTCGAGTTGATCACCCCGCGGCCGGGAAAGAAGCCACGGATCTCGGTGATCCGGCTCGCCCCGCGCGACGACCCGTTCGAACTGATGGTCATCGAGCCCGATGGCCGCACCGGGGAGAGCGAGGAATCGACGCTGTGGGGATGGGTCGTCCACGGCTTCGAACACATCCTGCCGAAGGGGCTGGATCACATCCTGTTCATCCTCGGCCTGTTCCTCCTGCAACCGAAGTTCAAGCCGCTGCTGTGGCAAACCAGCGCCTTCACCGTGGCGCACTCGATCACCCTCGGCATGGTGGTGCTGGGCGTGTTCACGGCACCGGCACGGCTGGTCGAGTCGATGATTGCCCTCAGCATCGCCTACGTCGGCATCGAGAACCTGTGGGTGAAGGAGCTCAAGCCGTGGCGGGTTGCCTTCGTGTTCGGGCTCGGCTTGCTGCACGGCATGGGCTTCGCCTCGGTGATGCAGGAGCTCGATTTGCCGGAGGGATCGATTGTCGAGCCTCTGGTCGGCTTCAACCTCGGCGTCGAGCTCGGCCAGGTCACGGTGCTGTCGCTGGCCTTCGCGGTGACCTTCTTCTGGTTGAAGAAGCCGGGGTTCCAGATCGCGCGGAAAGTCGCCTCGGCGCTCATCGCGGTGGTCGGGTTGTACTGGACGGTGGAACGCCTCATGGGATGAAACTTCCCGCAAGCTGACCCCGTCATGATCTCCTCCGTTCCCGTCCGCATGCTGGCCACCGCGATCCTCTGTGCGGCCGGCTTGTCGTCGGCCGCGCCGGCGGAGACCGCCGATCACGAGGCGCGTGCGGTCGAGGTGATGGAGTCGATCCAGAAAAACTTCTGGGACCGCAAGTCGGGGCTCTACGCCAGCAAGTCCGGCTGCAAGGAGCCGGAGATGATCTGGGGCGGCGGCGTGATGTTTTCCGCGGTGGTCGGGGCGACGCGCCACGACAAGGGCTACCGCATGGTGATGCGGAAGTTCTTCGATGGCCTGGAGGCCTATTGGGATCTCAAGGCTGAGATTCCCGGCTACGAGCCGGCGCGCACCCAGGGTGGCCACGACAAGTATTACGACGACAACGCGTGGATGGTGCTGACTTTCCTCGAGGCCTACGAGGTGACCGGTGAGTCGCGCTACCTCAAGCGCGCCGAGGAAACGCTCGAGTTCGTGGTCAGCGGCTGGGACGACAAGGCCGGCGGCGGGATCTGGTGGCACGAGCAACACAAGGGCGACTGCAAGAACACCTGCGTCAATGCGCCCGCTGCTCTCGGTTGCTTCCGGCTCGCCCGTCACCTGAAGGAGCCCGCGGCCAAGCGTTGGAACGACATGGGCGAAAAGATCGCGGTGTGGACCGTGAAGACCCTGCAGGCGCCCAATGGCTTGTTCAGCGACGCGATCAAGGTGGGCAACGGCGAGGTCAACCGCGCCCAGCTCACGTACAATGCCGGGCTGATGCTCCGCGTTTTCCTGTCCCTCCACGCCCGCACCGGAGAGCGCTTCTACCTCGACGAGGCGATCCGGATGGGCAAGGCCGCCGACGGCTTGCTCGACTCGAAAACCCGCGTCTACCGCGATCCACCGAAATGGACCCACCTGATGGTCGAGGCCGATCTCGAGCTGTACCGGGCGACCCGCGACGACCATTTCCTGCAGCGGGCGATCCGCACCACCGACGCCCACTACGCGGCTTGGAAGAAGGCACCCGCACCGGCATTGATCACCCAGGCGTCGCTCGCCCGCGAGCTGTGGCTGTTGGTCGACCACCGGACGCCGGCCGGCCGGGAGTTCTGGAAGGCCGCCGACAAGATGCCGGCGCAGGCCCGCCGGTGATTTCTGCAAGAAAGCGGCGGCGCGGGACCCGAACCTGCGCTAGGGTCATGGGTTATGGACGCCCAACAAACCGATCGATTCCGCAAGCAGCTGCTTGAACAACGGGCAAGCGTGGCGAGCGAGATGGAAGCCCACCGCATCACCGGTGACCCGGTCGAGGACCGCGAGCGGCGCGATCCGGAAGAACAGGCGGTGAATGCCACCGCGAGCCTGGTGGAAACGCGGATCACCGAGGACGACGAGAACCTCCTGAAGAAGATCGACCTCGCCCTCGAACGGCTCGACGCCGGCACCTACCAGCAGTGTGCGAACTGCGGGAAAAAGATCCCGCTTGCCCGGCTCCGCGCCAAACCGTCGGCGTCGCTCTGCCTGAATTGCCAGGAAGACAAGGACGCCGGCCGCCTCGGTCCCTGAAGTGTTCATCGCCGCGGCGGCAGGCGGTAGATCAGGTGATAGACCAGGCCGACCATGCCCGCGCCGCCGATCAGGTTGCCGAGCGTGACCGGCAGCAGGTTGTTGGCGAGGAAGTCCGCCCAGGTGAGCCCGTCGGGCGGCGCGGCGGCGGAGAGGAAGAGCCCGAGCGGGACGAAGTAGAGGTTGGCCACGCTGTGCTCGAACCCGGCGGCAACGAAAGCCGAGACCGGAAAGACGATCGCCAGGATCTTGTCCGCGACGCTGCGGCCGGCCATGGCCAGCCACACCGCCAGGCACACGAGGAGGTTGCACAGGATGCCCTTGAAGAAAGCCCCGGCGAATCCCATCGCGGTTTTGGTGGTCGCGATCCGGACCGCCGTTTCGCCCACCGCGCCGTGGTTGAAGTCGCCGTGGCCCGACTGCGAAACCAGCCACGCCAATCCGATCGCGCCGGCGGCATTGCCGAAGTAGACGATGATGAAATTCCGCAGCAAGAGGGCGGTGGTGATCCGGCCGTTCATCCAGCTCATCACCAGCAGGTTGTTTCCGGTGAACAGCTCGGCGCCGGCCACCACCACGAGGATCAGGCCCAGCGAGAACGCGAGGCCGCCGAGCAGCCGCTGCCAGGCGAAGCCGAGGAAAGGGTCGCTGGCCACCACCGTGTAGTTGAGCGCCCCGAGCCCGATGAATCCGCCGGCGAGGACCGCCAGTGCGAACATCTTGAAGGCCGGCAAGCGAGCCTTCTTCACCCCCACCGACTCGATCCGTTCGGCGATCTGCTCCGGCGAGTAGGCGTCGTGGCCGTAGATCTCAGGCATGGTCGTGGGGTTCCGGGGACCGCACCCGCACGGCGGTCGCCTTGAACTGCGGGCACTTGGAAAGAGGATCGAGGGTCGGCCCGGTCAGGCGGTTGGCGTGGGTTTCCGGGAAGTGGAAACTCAGGAACAAGGTGCCGGGAGCGATCCGTGGAGAATGGCGGACGGGCACCTCCGTGCCGCCCCAGCGGCTCTCGACCCGCACCCGGGCTCCGTCGCGGAAGCCCTCGCGGAGCGCGTCCGACGGGTGAATTTCCAGCACGTCGGCCGACACCAGCCCGGCGAGCGGGCTGCGGCGGGTCATGGTGCCGACGTTGTAGTGTTCCAGCAACCGGCCGGTGACCAGCAGGTAGGGATAGCCGGCGACCCCGTGCTCGGGACTCGGCTCATGGGCGATCGCGACCAGCTTGCCCTTGCCGCGCAGGAATCCGCCGGCGTGCACGCAGGCGGTGCCCGGGTGGCCGGGGGCGGGGCAGGGCCACTGCAGGCCGTCGGGTCCCAGGCGGACGTAGCTCACTCCGCCGAAGAGATCCGGCGCGACCTCCGCGATTTCATCCATCACTTCGTCCGGGGAAGCCTGTTTCCAGCCGGCACCCAGGCGGGCGGCGACGTCCATCACCGCCTGCCAGTCGGGCCGCGCCCCGCCGGGCGGCGTCACGGCCGGAACCACGTGTTGGATCCGCCGTTCGCCGTTGGTGAAGGTTCCCTCCTGTTCCAGGAATCCCGCGGCGGGAAGTACGACATGCGCGTACTTCGCCGTCCCGCAGAAGAACGGGTCCTGCACGATCACCAGGTCGAGCCGCTCGAGCGCCTTGATCACCTCGGCCTCGTTCGGATCGCTCTGCACGACATCCTCGCCCATCAACCATAAACCCCGTAGTTCGCCTCGCGCCGCCGCGCGCAGCATCAGGGTGCTGGTCAGGCCGGGCTCCTCGGGTGGCAGCTTGCCCCAGATCCGGCCGATCCTGGCCCGTGCCTCCGGGTCGCCGACCGCCTGGTAACCCGTGAAGTGGCCGGGCATGCTGCCCATGTCGGCGCTGCCCTGGACATTGTTCTGGCCCCGCAACGGCAGCATGCCGGCGCCCGGAACCCCGATGCTTCCGGTGAGCATGCCGAGATTGCACAGCGTCATCACCGAGGCCGTGCCCTGCGCCAGCTCCGACAATCCCAGGCCGTGGACGAACAGCGCCGGCCGCGAGTTGCCGATCAAACGCGCCGCCTCCCGGATCCGCCCCGCGGCCACCCCGGTGACCGCCGCGACCTCGGCGAGGTCGACCGTCGCGAGGAATCCACGGAGCTCGTCGAGCCCCTCGGTGCGCTGCTCCAGATACGTCCCGTCGACCCGACCCTCGTCCAGCAGGACCTTGGCGATCCCGTTGAACAAGGCGACGTTGGTTCCCGGAAGCAGCTGGAGATGGATTCCGGCGAACTCCGCCAGCTCGATCCGCCGCGGGTCGATCACCACCAGCGGGACGCCGCGCCGCGCCGCCTGCTTGATCCGCGCCCCGACCACCGGGTGGGCCTCGGTCGGGTTCGCGCCGGCGACCACTATGCAACCGGCCCGCTCGATGTCGGCGAACGAGGCGCTCGCCGCGCCGGTTCCGGTGACGAGCTGCAGGGCCAGGGCGGTCGACGAATGGCAGACCCGCGCGCAGCAGTCGACGTTGTTGGTGCCGATCACGCTGCGGAAGAGCTTCTGCAGGAGATAGCAGGCCTCATTCGTCGACCGGGACGAGGTGAAGGCACCCAGGGCATCCGGACCCGACTCCGCCTTGATCGTGGAAAGCCGCCGCGCGATGAAGCCGATGGCCTCGTCCCAGCTCGCTTCACGGAAGCCGTCGCCGTCCTTCAACAGCGGGGTCGTCAGGCGATCGCCGGAGTTTTGCCAGGTGTGGGCGTAGCGGCCCTTCAGGCAAAGGTGGCCGCGGTTGACCGCAGCCTCCGGCACGCCCTTCACGCGCAGCACCCGGTTGCCGGCCGATCCGACCTCGATCCGGCAGCCGACGCCGCAAAAGCCGCAGACCGTTCGTGTTCGTTTCTCCGCCGGCCGCGGCTCATCGACCCGGTCACGGTCGCTCACCGCACCGGTCGGGCACAGGTCGACGCAGGCCCCACAGGCGACGCAGGGGCCGTCGGCAAATGCCGGGCCGGGCCCGTGGATCAACCGGGTTCGCGGGCCGCGTCCGCTCACGCCGTAGACGAACTGCCCCTGCACCTGCTCGCAGGCCTCGAGACACAGGCGGCAGGTGATGCAAGCCTGCGGGTTGAAGCGGAGGAGGGGATGGCTCGCATCCAACTCCCCGGGCGTCGCGGGGAGGGGCAGCGGCAGGCCGTATCGCTCTAACAGGTCGGTGAAGCGCCCCTTCCGGACATGACCGGCATCGAAGCCGCTCTGGCTGCCGCATTCGAGGTACATCCCGAGGATGGTTCGGCGCAGGTTGTCGAGATCCGCGCCTCCGGTCTCGATGTCCATGCCGGCTTCGAGCGTCGTGTGGCAGGCGGCGAGCGGGCGCTCCCGGCCTTCGCAGCGGACCAGGCACATCCGGCAACCGCCTTCCGGCCGCAAGCCGTCGGCGTGACACAAGGTGGGCACCTCGATGCCCAGGCGCCGGGCCGCTTCGAGCACGGATTCGCCGGGCCGGATCGCCACGGACTTGCCATCGATGGTTGCGGTCATGATCCGGCGGGGTTTCCAAAGATGCGATCTCTGAAGTTGGCCACCAGCTGGCGCATCGGCCGCGGGATCGATCGGCCGAAGGCGCAAAGGCTGCCCTGTTCCATGGCGGCGAAGAGTTCGTCGAGCCGCGCCCGCGTGGTGGATTCGCTGGTTCCAGCGTTCAGCGCGTTGGCGGCGCACTGCGAGCCCAGCCGGCACGGCACGCATTTGCCGCAGGACTCGTCGACCATGAACCGGATCCAGTGTTCGAGCAGTGCCCGGAAGTCGGCGTCCTCGGGCACCGCGACCAGGCCACCGTGACCGAGCTCGATGCCCCGCGCGCGCATCGCCTCGTAGCACACTGGCACGTCCCATTCGGCGGGCGTCAGGACGTTGCCCATCGGTCCGCCGAGCAGCACGGCCGCCAGCGGCTTCCCGTCGCGCCCGCCGCCGCCGAAGTCCTCGATCACTTGGCGCAAGGAGGTGCCGAATTCCACCTCGACGATTCCCGGCCGGACGAAGCCGCGGTTCAGGGACAGCGCCTTGGTGCCCTTGCTGCCGGGCGAACCGAGAGCCGCATAACTTTCCCCGCCGTCCGCGACGATGAAGGGCACGTTGACCAGGGTCTCGACGTTGTTGATCACCGTCGGGCAGCCGTGGAGTCCCTCCTCGGTCGGATACGGGGGGCGGATGCGGACTTCGCCGCGCTTGCCCTCGAGCGCATTGATCAGCGCGGTCTCTTCGCCGCAGACATAGCTGCCCATGCCCTGGATCACCGTGATCTCGAAATCGAAGCCACTGCCGAGGATGTTCGTTCCGATGCATCCCGCGTTGCGGGCCTCCGCGACGGCGGCTTGCATCACTGCCAAGGCTTGCGGGTATTCGGAGCGGACGAAAACGATGCCTTCCGCCGCGCCCACCGCGTAGCCGCACAGCAGCATCCCTTCGATCACCCCGTGGGGATCGGCCTCCATCAGCACGCGGTCGATGAAGGAGCCCGGATCACCTTCGTCGCCGTTGGCGATCACGTAGCGCCGGTCCGCCGGGGTTTCCGCACAGCTCCGCCACTTCTTTCCGGTGGGGAATCCGGCGCCGCCGCGGCCGCGTTCGCCGGCGTGGTCCATCGCCGCCAGCACCTCCGCCGGACTTCCTTTCAAGGCCCTGGCGAGAATCTCGTAGGCGCCGCTTTCGCGTGCGGCGGCCAGGGTGGCAGCGCCGCCGCGGCCGATCCGCCGCGTCACCACCGGCATACGCGCGTGGCAGCGGATGTCCGGCAGCACCGGATCGCCCGAGCCTTCGCCGCCCGACGCAAAACAGTAGGCCGATCCGCGGAAGCGCGGCCGCCGGGTGCTGTCGAGCAGTGCCGGCGAGCGGTCGCAGTAGCCAAGGCAATAGACCCGCCGGTAGGACGCGCCGCGCCGCTGCATCGCGTCGTGCAGCTCCTTGCCGCCGCACAGCATGCAGGAGGTGCCGGCGCAAACTTCCCCGGCAGGAGCCTGGAGCTGGTCCGCGAAGTAGCTCGCCACGCCGCGCAGGCGCGCGGCCGGCATGCCCAACCCGGCTGCGAGCAGCCCGGCATCATGCCCCGACGGGAGCCCGTGGCTCTTCACGAACTCGCGGATTCTCGCCAAGGGAGGTTCGAAGGCTTTCCCAGCCATACCGCCAAAGCTAGGCGCGTCCGTTGGATGTCGCTCCCCCGATCCTGAAAAATCCTGCGCGTATCTTGTCAAAGGAGAGGAATGCCCGGATTCCGGACCCATTGATCTCAACCTGCTCCATCAGGTTTCGCCGCGATCCCGGTTAGCCCGGCGGAAGCGCAGCAGTTTCTCGAAGCCGACCACGAAGTAGGCGAAGGCGCCCACCGCGACGACATGCAGCCACGAGGTCGCGTCGATCGGTGCGCTGCCGAAAAGCCGGTTCATCGGCGGGGCGTAGGTGAACAGCAGCTGCAGGCCGATCATGGTGGCGATGCTCGGGAAGATCCACGGGTTGGCGAAGAAGCCGATCTGCCATTCGGGCTTGGTCAGGCTGCGGCAGCTCAGCAGGTAGAAACACTCGACCACCACGATCACGTTCACCGTCACGGTACGGGCCTCGGCGAGGGGAAGCCCGCGCGCCTGCTGTTCCCAAAGGAACAACCCGAAGGCCCCGCCGAGGATGATCAGGGAAACCAGGCCGGTCCGCATGAACAGGGCGAAGTCGAGGAGCGGGCGCCGGGGATCGCGCGGCGGCCGTTGCATCAGATCGGACTCCTTCGGTTCGAAAACCAGCGCGAAACCGAGCGCGATCGCGGTCATCATGTTGATCCACAGAAGCTGCACCGGCAGCGCCGGCAGCGTGGCGCCGAAGAAGATTGCGGCCAGCAGGGTCATGCCCTCGCCGAAGTTGCAGGGGATGGTCCAGACGATGAACTTCGACAGGTTGTCGAATACCCCTCGGCCCTCCTCGACGGCACTTTCGATCGAAGCGAAGTTGTCGTCGGTGAGGGTGATGTCCGCCGCTCCCTTCGCGACATCGGTGCCGGTGATGCCCATGGCCACGCCGATGTCCGCTTGTTTCAGCGCGGGGGCGTCGTTGACGCCGTCGCCGGTCATCGCGACGACGTGACCTTGCGCCTGGAGGGCGCGGACGATCCGCAGCTTTTGTTCCGGCGCGACCCGGGCAAAGACCGCCGTGCCAGCCGCCAGTCCGGCGAGCTTGTCGTCCGGGCATCGTTCGAGCTCGCGTCCCGTCACGGCTTGGCCCGCACCCAGGCCCAGCTGCGCGGCGATCGCGGCGGCCGTCAGCGGATGGTCGCCGGTGATCATCTTCACCTCGATGCCGGCCTCGCGGCAGCGGGCGATCGCGCGCGTCGCTTCGGCACGCGGTGGGTCGATCATGCCTTGCAGGCCGAGGAAGGTCAGTCCACCGGCGACATGATGGTGCTCGACCTCCTGCTGGTGACCGGGCGCCATGCGGCGGGCGAACCCGAGCACGCGCAGGCCCTTCGCCGCCATCGCGTCGGCAGCCGCACGCACCGCGCCGGCGTCGAGGGGGACGATCGAGCCGTCGGGGCCGAGCGCGTTGTGGCACTTCTCCAGCAAGCGTTCCACCGCACCCTTCTTGTAGATCACCCGGGGTTCGCCCTCGCCGCGGTGGTGGAGGGTGGCCATGTACTGGTGCTCCGATTCGAAGGCGAGCGTGTCGATCCGCGGCAGATGGCCGGCCAGATCGGTTCCGTGCAAGCCACCTTTCTCCGCCGCGACGATCAGGGCGGCCTCGGTCGGGTCGCCGCGGACGGTGCGGCGGCCGTCTTCCTCCGCCAGCGCGGAGTCGTTGCAAAGCAAGCCGGCCACCAGGCATTCGGCCAGCGCCGGGCCGGGCTCGACGCGGCTGCCGTCGAGCAGGATCCCGCCCCGCGGGTCGTAGCCACTACCAGAAACCTCGTAGGTCGTGCCGCCGGCATGGATCTCCTTCACGGTCATCTGGTTTTCGGTCAGCGTGCCGGTCTTGTCCGAACAGATGACCGTGGTGCTGCCCAGCGCCTCGACGGCGGGAAGCTGCCGCACGATCGCCCGGCGTTTCGCCATCCGTGAGACCCCCACGGCCAGGGTGATGGTCACGGCGGCCGGCAGACCCTCCGGAATCGCACCGACGGCGAGCGCCACCGCGGCCATGAACATCTCCACCAGCGGCTCGCCGCGCGCGACACCGATGGCGAAGGTGACGAGGGCGAGGCCGAGGATCAGGAACATCAGCACCCGGCTGAAGGCGGTGATCTTGCGGGTCAGGGGCGTGTCGAGGTCCACGACCCCGGAGATCAGTCCCGCGATGCGGCCGGTCTCGGTGCGTTCGCCGGTCGCCCACACCACGCCCTCGGCCTGGCCGTGGGTGACCAGGGTCCCGGCGTAGGCGACGTTGCGTCGCTCCGCGAGGAGGGTCTCCAGCGCCATCCGCCGGGCATGCTTCTCCACCGGAACCGATTCGCCGGTCAGCATCGACTCGTCGACTTGCAGGTTGCGGACCTTGAACAGCCGCAGGTCGGCTCCGACCCGGTCGCCGCTTTGAAGAAGCACCACGTCGCCCGGGACCAGGCCGTGCGACGGGATCCGTCGTACTTCGCCGTCGCGGCGGACGGTGGCTTCGGTGACGACCATCCGCGACAGGGCCTCGATCGCTTTCTCGGCCTTGCCTTCCTGGAGGAAGCTGACCAGGGCGTTCACGACGACGATCCCGGTGATGACCGCGGCATCCACCCATTCGCCAAGAAACAAGGTGACCAGAGTGGCGACGGTCAGCACGTAGACCAGCGGCTGGTGGAGTTGCCCGGCAAACCGGCGCAGGGCGCTTTGCGGCCGCCGGCCGGCGATCTCGTTCGGCCCGAAGCGCCCGAGTCGGTTACGGGCCTCGGCATCCGGCAGTCCGAGCCGCAGATCGACGTCCAGCAGCTCCGCCACCTCACCGGTGTCGAGCTGGTGGTAGTCCCCCGTCATGGATCGCGCTTTCATGCCATCACGGTCGATCTTCGGTGAATTTGTGCTGCGCACCAATGACTTGGCAGGATCCGCGGAGGATTGCGGAAGGAATGCAGCGCGCCTGTCGTCGCAGCGGTTTATGGGTCAAGGTAACCCGGTTTCCCTCATGATCGCCTCCACCTCACGCGCCTTGGTCCGCTGGCTCGAGGATCTCGGCAACAACGACGTCGCCATCGCCGGTGGCAAGAACGCCTCGCTTGGCGAAATGATCCGCACGCTCGCCGGAGAGGGGATCCGCGTTCCCGGGGGCTTTGCGGTCACCGCGGACGGATACCGTGCGTTCCTCGACCACAACAAACTGGTTCCCCGCATCCGTGACCTGCTGCAGCGCCGCGGCAAGGGCGAGGCCGGGACGGAAAAGGCGATCCGCCAGCTCATCCTCGATGCCGCCTACCCGCCGGCGCTGGAGGACGAGATCACCTCGGCCTACGCGGAACTCTGCCGCCGCGAGCAGACCGATGATGTCGGGGTGGCCGTGCGCAGCAGTGCCACCGCCGAGGACCTCCCCGATGCCAGCTTCGCGGGGCAGCACGAGAGTTTCCTGGGGGTCGCCGGCATCGACGGGTTGCTGGCCGCCTGCCGCCGTTGCTTTGCCTCGCTCTTCACCGAGCGCGCGGTCAGCTACCGGGACCTGAAAGGCTTCGACCACATGGCGATCGCGCTTTCGGTCGGCGTCCAGAAGATGGTCCGCTCGGACCTCGGCGACGGCGCTTCGGGGGTGATGTTCAGCATCGATACCGAGACCGGTTTTCCGGGCGTCATCTTGATCAGTGCTGCGTTCGGTCTCGGCGAGGCGGTCGTCCAGGGAACCGTGACTCCCGACGAGTACCGGGTCTTCAAGCCGCTGCTCGACGATGCCACCAAGCGGCCGATCCTCGAGAAAGTCCTCGGCCCCAAGGAGATCAAGATGGTGTTCGGCGACGAGGGAGGCCGCCTTCGGACCCTCGACACGCCGTCCGAACAACGGGGACGCTTCGTGCTCGATGACGACCGGATCCTCCAGCTGGCCCGCTGGGCGAAGCGGCTCGAAGAGCATTACGGCCGGCCGATGGACATGGAGTGGGCGGTCGACGGGGCGAGCGGCGAGCTCTTCATGCTGCAGGCGCGGCCGGAAACGGTCCAGTCGAGGGCGGCGGGAGGCTTATTCAAGAGCTATCGCTTGAAGCCCGGAGGCCACCGGGTCGAGGTGATCGCCGAGGGCCTCGCGGTGGGCGGGACGATCGCCCGCGGCCGGGTCCGGCGGTTGAAGGACGCGGCGTCGGCTGGAGCCTTCCAGCCCGGCGAGATCCTGCTGGCGGAGGCCACCAATCCCGACTGGGTGCCGGTCATGAAGAAGGCCGCGGCGATCGTCACCGACCACGGTGGACGTAGTAGCCACGCCGCGATTGTCAGCCGCGAGCTCGGCGTCCCGGCCGTCGTTGGCACCGGCAACGCCACCCGGATCATCGCCAGCGGCAACGAGGTGACCGTCAGCTGCGCGGCCGGGGAAAAGGGGCTCGTCTACAACGGCCTGCTGGACTTCGAGGAGGAGGAAATCGACCTCGGCACGCTGCCCGCGGTGGAGACGCCGATCATGCTCAACATCGCGACCCCGGAAGCGGCGTACCGGTGGTGGCGCCTGCCAAGCCAGGGGATCGGGTTGGCGCGGATGGAGTTCATCATCGGCAGCCTGATCCGGGTGCATCCGATGGCGCTGCTCCGCCCGGACAAGGTCACCGACCCGGAGACCCGCCGTCACATCGGTGAACTGACCGCCCGCTACCGGGACAAGGCGGCCTATTTCACCGACTCCCTCGCCCGTGGCCTCGCCCGGATCGCCGCGTCCTGCCATCCGCGGCCGGTGGTCGTCCGCACCAGCGACTTCAAGACCAACGAATACGCCGACCTGTTAGGTGGCGACCTCTTCGAGCCGCAGGAGGAGAACCCGATGCTCGGGTGGCGCGGCGCGTCGCGCTACTATCATCCGGACTACCGCGATGCCTTTGCGCTGGAATGCAAGGCGATCAAGCAGGCTCGCGAGGTCATCGGCCTGGACAACATCATCGTGATGATCCCGTTCTGCCGGACCCCCGGCGAGGCCGACCGGGTGCTCGGGGTGATGGCGGAGAACGGTTTGCGCCGCGGCGAGAACGGCCTGCAGGTGTATGTGATGGCGGAGATTCCCAGCAACATCATCCTGGCGTCCGAGTTCGCCGACCGCTTCGACGGGTTCTCGATCGGTTCGAACGACCTGACCCAGTTGATCCTCGGGGTCGACCGCGATTCGGAAGTGCTGGCCAAGCTGTTCGACGAGCGCAACGAGGCGGTGAAAACCGCGATCCGCGAGCTGATCGCCGCGGCCCATGCCAAGGGCCGGAAGGTCGGGATCTGCGGGCAGGGACCGAGCGATCATCCCGACTTCGCCGAGTTTCTGGTCGGTCTTGGCATCGACTCGATTTCGCTCAACCCGGACAGCGTGGTCAAGGTGACGCGCCATCTCGCGTCGATCCCCGGGGCTTGAATCAACCGGCGCGGCGGGCGTCGAGCTCCACCACCATCGCGTCGAGCTCGGCGAGGCCGAAGGAGATCTTCTTGAGGAACGACGGGTGGTGCCGGACCACGACCATGCGCGGATGGCGGGACCACAACGTGCGCAGCTTGGCGTCGAGCACCGCGGCCTCGGCCAGCGACTCGGTGCGCACCGGGTTGCCGCCCTCGATGCCCATGCCGCCGATGGCCGCGCTCTCGAAAAAGATCACCCCGTCGTAGCGGGCCAGTTCCTGTTCGAGGGAAGTGCCAAGCGCTGCGAAGAAGCCGTCCGGTTCGCCGGGCCAGTAGGCGGCTCCATCGACCGTGCCGCGGTCGCAGAGCAGGATCCGGTCGGGATAGAGCGAGGACTGGACGTCCTCGAGGTTGCGCTGGACGTGGTAGATCGCGTGTTGCGACGACTGGACGGCAGCAGCCCCGGTGCAGCGCGGGAAGCCGCCGGAAAACACCAGCGTGGCGGCCTCCGGGACGATGACGACGCGCTCGCCGATCTCGCGCCGGAACAGGTCGGCCGCGGTGGTCTTGCCGCCGCCCGGGCCGCCGGTCAGCACGATGCGGCAGCGGTGCGTGCCGTTGCGAACCCGGGTCCGCAGGGCGTCGTCGTCGGGGCAGGGGAGTTGCGGGTCCATGGTCAGAGATCGAGCATCAGCGAGATGTGGGCGGCGGTCAGCTCGCCCATCGTCTTGCAGTCGTGGAAGACGTCGGTGCCGTGATACTTCTCGAGGTCGTTGGCCAGGGTGATGACGTGCTCGCGCGGGGCGAGTTCCTCGCGGCGCATGACGCCCAGCAGGGCCTTGAGGCGGGTGCTTTCGACCTTGGCGCGGCGCGTCATCTGCGAGCGTTCCTCGGCGACGTATTGCTCGATCGTCTTGCGGTTGAGCACGTCGAAGGCGACCTTGGTGACCGTCTTGTTGGAGTCGAAGCGGTAGGCAAGGTAGGTCTTGCCGCGGCGTTCGTAGCTCTGCTGGTCGAAGTCGATCGGACGGACGCGGTACTGGACCTCCTCGAAGTCCGGGGTGATGTCGACGACGTAGTTCACGCTGCGCATGTCGCCGAGCAGGCGGATGAAGCAGCGTTCGTTGAACTTGGTGAACTCCTTGGCGATGCGGACCTTGTTGAGTTCCGGGCGGGGCAGGTGGTTTTTGAGGAACACGTCACCAGGGACCCCGGCGATGTGCTCCTCGATCAGGGTGTTGCCGTTGATCAGGTAGTTGATCCGGTTGGGCGACAGGATGTGTTCCAGCTCGAGGCCGTAGATGCGCGAGGCGTCGGCCTGCTTGACGTAGAAGTAGTCCGAGTTGTCGTTGTAGAGGTTGGTGATGCGGATCCGGAACGGCCGCGAGTTGCCGAACTCACCGAAGTCGATGCGGTCAACCGTGAGGTGCTCGTGGAGGTCGGACTCGCCGCCGATCTTGAGCTCGGCGTAGATCTTGGTCAGCTGCGGGCGCAGCTCGAGCATCAGCTCCTGCGGGTAGAAGACGGTCAGCCACAGCGTCTCCTTCCCGCGCGGGTCCTCGTAGGGCATCGATCCCGCGAAGCGCGCCAGGTCGTCGTAGACGAGCGGGATGTCGCGCAGGCGGTCGAAGTGGTAGAGGTACTGGCGGAGGGTGGGGGAGACCGAATACTTGATCTTGCGACGGGAGATCACCCCGCGAGTTTCGACTGTCCGCGGGGCTTTGGCGATTCCCAATGGCGGGGCCGCCTGATGGCCGGCCCGCCGGGCCTCAGTCGGCGGTCTTGAGGATCATGTCCTTGAACTGCACGACCATGGCCGGGCCGGCGTGGACCTGGAGGGCGAGGATGCCCTCCTTCGGGGCATGGGCCTCGTCGTTGTCGGTGACGTCGATGGTCTGCTTGCCGTTGATGAAGTGCTGCACGTGGTTGCCCTTGGCGACGATCTTGTAGTCGTTCCACTGCTCGTCCTTGATGGCGGCCTGGATCTCGTTGCTGTCGCCGACGTGGCCGGTTACCGCGGGCTTGCCGTCGGCACCGATCTCGGTCTTTTCCCCGCGCTGGGCGAGGATGCCACGGCCGCGCTCTTCGTAGAGGATGCCGCTGTAGGTTTTGCCGGCTTCGAAGTCCGCCTGGTAGCCGCTGACGATCGGGCCGTTTTCACCGGGGTCGAGCAGCTTGGAGCGGTATTGGACGCCGCTGTTGCCCTTCTCGATGCGGTATTTGAAGGTCAGCTCGAAGTCGCCGACGGTGCCGACCTTCCAGACCAGGAAGGTGTTGTGGTTGAGCTTGGTGTCCCCTTCGTTGCCGGTGATGCCGGTGATGGCGCCGTCCTTCACCGACCAGAGCTTCGGATTGCCCTCCCAGCCGGTGAGGTCCTTGCCGTTGAAGATCGGCTTCTCGGCGGCGGGCAGGCAGGTGGTGGCCAGCAGGAGGAAAAGGGATGCGGCTTTCATAGGTGCTCCCAAAAAGACGGAATCATTCCCCGTTGTCTATCGATTCTTATGGGGGCGGGCCGAAGTGATCCCAGCCGCCGGCAAGAATCGTTGAGGCTCCGGGTTTTGTGAGTCTCCCGATGACGCTGAGCGGGAGTTTCGGAAACGCGGCATCCCAACTTTGGACCGCGGCTTTCCAGTGCCGTTCGGAAACGGTCAGGAGCAGCTCGTAGTCCTCGCCGTCGCCGAGGGCCTGGGAGCGGGTGCAACCGCGGTTGGCGGGGACCTCGCCGAGTTCAAATCCGCAGCCGCTGGCGGCAGCGAGGCGCGGCAGGTCTTTGGCGAGGCCGTCGGAGAGGTCCATCATGGCGCTCGGGCGCAGATTATCGACCAGCCATGCGGCCTCGGCGAGGCGCGGGGTGAAGCCGAGGTGCTTGCCGGCGATCGATCCGCCGAGACGGCCGGTGACGACGACGAGGTCGCCGGGTTTGCCCCCGGAGCGCAGCGTCAGGTGCTTGCGGGCGACCTGGCCTTCGCCGGCGACGGAGATCACCGCGCCGGCGGGCAGGCGGGTCGTTTCGCCGCCGGCCAGTACGCCGCCATGGGTGGCGAGGCACTTGCGGATGCCGCGATAGAGCCCGTCCATCCAGGCGACCGGCCGGTCGGCATCCACCGCGACGGTGACGAGAAGGTGCCCGGGGCTGCCGCCCATCGCCGCGAAGTCGCTGAGAACCCGCGCCACGGCCTTCCAGCCGACCTTCCCGGCGGGGGTTCCGGGAAGGAAATGGACGCCCTCGACGATGGCGTCGGTCTTGAGCAGGCGCAGCGGCCCGCGGCCGGGGTCGACGACGGCACAGTCGTCGCCGGGACCGACGGCCAGCGATTTCCCGCCGGGAAAACCGCGGAGGATGCGGGCGATGAGGGCATCCTCGCCGAGGTCGCGCAGGCGCTTCATGTCACTGCGGCTGGGAGAGGTCGACCAGCCCGGAGCGGGCGAGCAGCTGGAGGGCGACGGTGGCGGCGTTGAACAGGAAGTGAACCGAGATGTTCGCCCAGATCGAACCGGTGGCCTCGTAGATCAGGCAGAGGATTACCGCCAGGATGAACAGCGGTAGCAGCGCCACGACATTGGCGTGGGCGGCCGCGAAGACCATCGACGAGAAGATGATGCCGCCGGCCGGTCCGCAGAATTTCTTCGCCGCCGGGTAAAGATAGCCGCGGAAAATGACCTCTTCCGCCAGCGGGGCCACCAGCACCGCGGCCACGGCCATCAGCGCGATCACCACCGGATCCTTGGCCTCCTGCAGGAGCTGGACGGCCTCCTGCATCGACTCGATGCCGAGGCTTTCCTCCAGCCAGCCGTTCCAACCGGACAGCTGCAGTGCTCCCATCAAGCACCACATGAAAAACACGGTGAGCGGGGCGATCACCATGGCAAAGGGCCACTGCCGCCACTTCAGCCCGAGCCAGCTGGTCAGGGAGACCCGCCACTTCACGAAGAACATTACCATCGCCATCAGCATCAGCTGGAAGAAGATCGAGGCGACCAGGGCGGGGGGCTGGAACTTGTCCTCGACCGGGGTCGGGTCGGTGCCCAGCGAGCCCGCGGTCAGGGAGAAAAACACCAGGAACACCAAGCCGATCAGCACGACGTCATACGGCCGGTAGGCGGAGGTCGGGATCTTCATCCAGCGGTGGATCCCTGCGGCGGCTTCGACGGCCGGCAAGGGCGGCGGGAACTGCCTGCCCGGAGCGTACGGCGAGGCGTCATCCCCGAGCGTGACGGGATCGAGCGGGTGCTGGCCGCCAGGCGCGGGGACCGAGGCTCTTGCCATCGCCGCCCGGACGCCGGCGAGCACCACGAAAAGCACCGCGGCTGCGACGAAAGTGCCCACGATGATCGCATCGGCCCCGCCGGCGGAAAGAGCGGTTCCGGCTGCAGTGACGGATGAAGCGATGGCCATGAACGGGCGGAATGTGGAGGGGGCGCGTCGGTCGATCCAGCGGGAAATCCCCCGGGGTTTTTAGTTAATTGATCATGATAATCGACTATGCTTGCTGTTTTTCCAAAAATTCCTGATTCTCCGCGCCATCAGTTCCGCAGCTCCAGGGCAGATCGCCAACCCCTATCGCCAGATCCTGCGCCGCCGCGTGCCGGAGCCGCTGCTGGCGCTGCTGATCTTTTTGATGGGGGTTTTCTTGTGGGACAACCACTTCGGGGTGGCCACCGGCTACGAACAGGGCACTTGCCAGATGGCGCTGCTGAAATCGGACCGGGACCTGCGGCTGGCCGAGGCGACCACCGGTTTGCCCGGTTGGTTGCGCTGGAGCTTGGCCATCCCGGACCGCGAGGAAGCCCTGGAAACCGCGGTCGCGTCGCTCGATGCGCTGGGCCGCGAAGGGGCACTCGACGGCGAAGGTGCGTACGCCCTGGTCATTCTGGACGCCCTCCGGCGCGGGGACAATCCGGCCGACGGCCTGTTCACGTCCTTCGGCCTGCCCGGTCGTCCCGATCCCAACCTCGTGCTCAGGCGGATTGAGAAAAACGAGGACTCGTGGTGGGACCGCGAGTACCTGCGCGAGATCAAGCTGGTCAGCGAGAGCCAGGTCGAGCTCCACGCCGGGACGGCGGACGGCGACCCTCGGAACCGCGAGCTGGCGTTGCGGGCGGTGGTCGCCCGGGGGGGCGTCTGGTTGCTTGTGATGGCCGGATCGGTCTGCCTGCCTGCCATGTTCCGCTCGTTCCGGGCGGCCTTGAAATCGACCGGGCGCGGTTATCCGGGGCGCTGGCCGATCGGTCTTGGACTCGGGGTCTTCCTGATGGCCTACTTGGCGTCGCTCGGGTTCGGGAAGTTGCTGGATTGGCTGATTTCGGGGGCCTTGACCGGGGACGGCAAGCCCCCGATCCCGCTGTCGCCGCCGGTGTTCGTGCTGCTGGACGGGGCCGCGCGGTTCCTGCCGGCGCTGGTGGCCGTTGGATTCCTGTTCCGCGGCGGCGGCCACGCGATCAGCCGGCTCGGCCTGAATGCCAAGCCCGAGGGGCGGCTGGTGCTTGGCAGTTTCGCGCTGGTCACCTTCATCGACCTGGTCCTGCAGCGGACCGTCGGTCCCTATGGCGAGCTGGACCCCAGCGGCGGACTGTCGCCGATGGAGGTCGGCCGCTGGGGCCTCGTGATGACGGTGACCTCCGCCTGTCTCGCCGCCCCGATCGCCGAGGAGATCCTGTTCCGCGGTGTGCTGTTCCGCTCGCTGGCCAACCGATTGCGGATTCCCGCCGCAACCTTGCTGTCGGCGGCAGTGTTTTCACTGGTGCACTTCTACGACGCCTACGGACTCATGTCAGTTGGCGTCCTCGGTGCTGCCTGCGCACTGTGTTTCGCCTCTTCCGGCCGGCTCACTTCGGCGATCTTGCTGCACATGCTTTACAATTCCGCCATCAAGATCCCCGAGTGGATCGTCTATCACGCCCCGTTATGACTTGAGACCAGCCTTATACTGGCCAAAAACGCGTCAGGTCACTAAACCGCCATTTTCCGTTCCATGAGCTCCTCCTCATTCCAAGCCCCGACCCTCGAGGCCCTTGCAGAACTTCTGCCGGCCTACGAGTTCGAGTCGTTCATTGCCCAAGGCGGCATGGGTGCCGTCTACAAGGCCCGCCAGCGATCCCTCGATCGCGACGTGGCCATCAAGGTCCTGCCGCGTGAACTCGGCGACGACCCCGAGTTCAAGACATCCTTTGAAACCGAGGCCCGCGCCATGGCCCGCCTCAACCATCCGAACCTGGTCGGTGTCTATGACTCCGGCGAAGTCGATGGCATGCTCTATATCGTGATGGAGTTCGTGAATGGGAAACCACTCTACTATTCCGCCTACAACACCGCCATCGATCCCCACCAGGCCGCGGAGATCGTGAAAGGCATCTGCGACGGACTGGCCCACGCCCATGAACACGGCGTCATCCACCGCGACATCAAGCCGGCGAACATCCTCCTGACGCCGAAGCGCGAGCCGAAGATCGGTGACTTCGGGCTGGCCCAGCCGGTCGAGGCCGAAGGGCCCGGCCTTATCATGGGCACCCCGGGCTACGCGGCGCCGGAATTGACCGAGAATCCGGAGCTCGCGGGCAGCCGCTCCGACATTTTTGCCGTCGGGGTCATCCTTTACGAACTGCTCACCGGACAACGCCCGGATGAAGGACTCCAACCGCCGTCGGCGCTGGTGGGATGCGACCGCGATCTCGACGTCATCTGTCACAAGGCCACCTACCCGGACCCGGCGGGGCGCTATCCCGACGCCGCCGAAATGGCGAAAGCCCTCGACGACTGGATGAAGAAGCCGGTGCCGGCCGGCCCGCGGAAACTCATCGCCGCAGCGCCGAAAACCGCCGCGGTCAAACGCCGTCCCACCCCGACCACCTCGAAGCCGATCAAGGTCAAGGGCGTGCGCAAGCCGGCGGTTTCGCCGCTGGGCGCGGCCCCCGGGGCCGCCCCGGGCACTCCTCCGGCCACCGCGCCGCCGATGGAGATGGGTGCCGGCGGCAATGCCACCCTGGTCCGGAACCTGGTGATCATCGCCGTCCTGCTGGTGGCGATTGCGATCACCTGGAAGACCCTCCAGCGTTCCACCGCGGAGCGGGAAGCTGCCAACCAGGCCCTGATCGAGGCGGAAGCCCGCAAGAAGGAGGAAGCCAAGGCGATCGCCGAGGCCAATGCGGCGAACATGGGCAGCTCCGGAAAGGGCAAGCAGGACAAGCCGGAACCCGTTGAGCCGCCGAAGGTCGAGACTCCGCGCGAGTCGCTCGAACGGCTGAAATTCTCCCTGGCCGATGGCAAGCGGGCCGAGATGCCGGTCGGCGCGATCCGTCGCGGCAACACCGAGAACCTCCTGATCGAAGAACCGATGACTTGGCAGGAGGCCGGCGAGTTTGCCGAAGCCCATGGCGGCCACTTGCCGCTGGTGACCACCGAGGAGGACCTGAGCTGGCTCTCCAGCCTGGTTCCCGAGGAGCCGGTCGAAGGCAACAACGAGAGCGCTCTCTGGATCGGTGCCGGTCGGTCCGGCCGCGATTCGTGGAGCCTCGTCGACGGCTCGCTCTGGAAGCTGGAGAAGAAGCCCGTCGGGGCCGGCCAGTTCGTCGCAATCGACATCAACCAGGTGATCCGCGTCCGCAAAGGCGAGGACCGCTATCCGTTTGTCATCCAGTGGCAGCGCGATGGCTCGAATCCCGCCAGCCTCGAATCCGTGCTCGCGCGGACCAAGGAGTCGCTCGGCGAGGCGGTGCCGTCGTTCCCGCCCGGCACCCTTGCCTATGACTCCCGCCACGTCCTCATCGTGCTTCATGAAGCGACGGCCGACGATGCCGAGGGCTACGCCAGCATCGCCGGTGGCCACCTTGCCGTGCCCGGTACCCGGGACGAGGCCGGCTGGCTCAGCGACCAGGTCACCTCCGTCAAGGCCGGCGACGGCCTGTGGATCGGCGGTGTCCTCGACGACAAGGTCTGGAAGTGGACGACCGGCGAAACGTGGGACTTCGCCCTCTGGGAGGACGGCTACCCGCAATCCAACGGCACCGCGATGACCATCCACCCGGGCAAGGGCTGGCAGGATGCCGATCCATCCAGCCTCGCCTCCGGATTCATCATCGAGTGGAGCAATGACAGCGCCGCCGCGGATGCCGCGCCGCCGGCCCCCCGCAAGCCGGGATCGCCCGCCGCCTCGTGGATCGCCAAGTCGCGGAAGTACCTCGGTGAGCAGGAAAAGGACCGGCAGAAGAAGCTCGCCGACAATGCCAAGAAGCTGGAAGGCGACCTCGAGCGCTGGCTGCGCCGGCTAGGCAAGGCCAGCGAGATCACCCGGTGGACCCCAGAGGTCGAAAGCGTCAAGCAACTCATCGAGGACAACCGGGTCCCGGAAAAGGTGGGCAAGGACTCGGGAATCCGGATTTCGGCCGAAATGTCGGAAATCCTCGAGGGCGCGGCCGCCGAGCAGAAGAAGATCGACGGCGATTTCATGAACAAGGCCATGAATGCCCGTGACCACTTCATCGGCTACATCAAGGAAGAGCGCGATGGTGCCGAGGGGCGTGGCCAGTCGGAGATCGTCAAGGAGCTCGACCAGCTCATCGAGGAGGCCCAGGACCTTGAGGCGTGGATCCAGGCGATCGGCTCCGGCTCGGAGTCGGCATCGGCCGGTGACCCTAAAAAAAAAATGACCCCATCGTAGGCCGGTGGGGCTGGTACAGCGGTGGCATCGTCGATTTCAAAGCGGGCGGGAAAGCCCATCGGGCAGGACGGGATGTCACCATCGTGTGGGAACGTGACCCGGACACCCCGGGTCACTACATCGTGACCTGGGACGACCGGTGGATCGACCGCCTCACGCTGTCCGGGAACGGCCGCCTGTTGACCGGCTCCAACAACAACGATGAATCCATCACCGCCGAACGGATCAGCAAGGACGGCAGGGAAACGAAAAAGACCGCCGCGGTCGGGACCTGGAAGTGGTTCTCCGGCGCCACGGTGGTCATCAAGGCGAACGGCGAGTCGGTGGACGAGACGCGGAATGGCCGCGGGACCTGGAAGATCGTCAACGGCGGGTCCGTGGAAATCACCTGGGATGGCGGCGACTGGGTCGATACCATGGTGGTTTCCAGCGATCTCCAGCGGATGTCGGGCACCAACCAGAACGGCGACCGGATCAGCGCCGAGCGGGCTCCGGAATGAGCTAGCGCGGGTGGTTCCGCAGGAACTCGGCCACCTGTGCGAAGAACGGGGACATCACCGCCCGGGCCTCCGGGCTGACGGTGCACTCGTCCATCGCGGTCTCCATCAGTTGCACCCAGCGGGCACTCTCGCGCTCGCCGATGACGAAAGGGAAATGGCGCATCCTCAGCCGCGGATGCCCGCGATTTTCGGTGTAGGCTTCCATGCCGAGGAAACGGAACTGCAGGAACTCCCGCAACCGCTTCTCCGACCCCTCCCAGTCCTGGTCGGGATACATCGGGCCCAGCACGTCGTCGGTCCGGACCTGCCGGTAAAAGGCCGCCACCATTGCGGCCAGGCCGTCCGCTCCCACCTCGCGGGCGACGATTTCCTCCATCGATTCCATGCCGCGGTCATCGCATCCGCGCGGATCCCGCGCAAGTCCCGCAAACTCCGCTAGCGTGACCCGCGGTCCTGCCTAATCTCCCCGCGTGCCCCGGAAGAAACCGTCCACTCCCCGCCCGTCCCCGAAAGCCCCGGCGAAGAAGGCCAAAGGTCCCGCCGCGAAGGCGCCCGGCGCCGGGAGCCCCGCCATTTCCATCCGCGGGGCGCGCCAGCACAACCTGAAGAGCCTCGACCTGGAGATTCCGCTCGGTCAGCTCACCGTGGTCACCGGCCCGTCCGGTTCGGGCAAGTCCTCGCTGGCGTTCCATACCCTCTACGCCGAAGGCCAGCGCCGCTACGTCGAAACCTTCTCGCCCTACGTCCGGCAGTTCTTCGACCGCATGGACAAGCCCGACGTCGACCAGATCGACGGCATCCCGCCGGCCATTGCCATCGAGCAGAAGAACTCGATCCGAACCACCCGGTCCACCGTCGGCACGCTCACCGAGATCAACGACTACCTCAAGCTCCTCTATGCCCGCGCCGCCCGCGGTTATGACCCGGACA
>NZ_JACZFQ010000067.1 GCF_014904755.1 Neoluteolibacter marinus | reverse complement strand
CGCCATCCGCCATCCGCCATCCGCCATCCGCCATCCGCCATCCGCCATCCGCCATCCGCCATCCGCCATCCGCCATCCGCCATCCGCCATCTGCCATCTGCCATCTAGCATCCCCCAATGATCCCCGGAGAAATCATCACCCCCGACGGCGTCATCGAACTGAACGTCGGCCTCGCCAAGCTCAAGCTCGCCGTGGCCAACACCGGCGACCGGCCGGTCCAGGTCGGCAGCCATTTCCATTTCGCCGAGGTCAACAGCTCGCTCGAGTTCGACCGCAGCGCCGCCCGCGGCTACCGCCTCGACATCCCCGCCGGCACCGCAGTCCGCTTCGAGCCCGGTGACACCCGCGAGGTGCCGCTGGTCGCTTTTGCGGGTAAGCGGGAAGTCTACGGACTGAACAACAAGGTGAACGGTTCGCTGGACGCCTGAGCAAGGGAACAACGAAACGACGCGAAATGACTCGAAACCTAAGAATGAATGCCAGGCGAAAGGCAGCAATGGCACGCAAGTTTTCAGCTCCTTCGCTGTCTTTCAGATTTCGCGGAATTTCGCGCCATTTCGTTGTTCATTCCCGCCTTCCATGAACCAAACCCGCGCCAACTACGCCGGCACCTTCGGCCCGACCACCGGCGACCGCGTGCGCCTCGCCGACACCGAGCTTTTCATCGAGGTCGAACGCGATCTCATCGCGGAAGCCGGCGGCTACGGCAACGAGGTGAAGTTCGGCGGCGGCAAGGTGATCCGCGACGGCATGGCCCAGTCGCCGCTCGCTTGCGACGCCGATTGCCTCGACCTGGTCATCACCAACGCGCTGATCCTCGATGCCGCCCAAGGCGTGATCAAAGCCGACATCGGCGTGAAGGCCGGCCGCATCACCGGCATCGGCCACGCCGGCAACCCGCTGCTGCAGGACGGCATCGACATGGTCATCGGCGCCGGCACCGAGGTGATCGCCGGCGAAGGCTGCATCATCACCGCCGGTGGCATCGACACCCACCTCCACTTCATCTGCCCCCAGCAAATCGAGCACGCCATCGCCAGCGGCATCACCACCATGCTCGGCGGCGGCACCGGCCCGGCCCACGGCACCTACGCGACCACCTGCACGCCGGGGAAATGGAATATCCGCCGGATGTTAGAAGCCGCGGAGGCCTTCCCGATGAACCTCGGCTTCCTCGGCAAGGGCAACTGCTCCTCGCCCGAGCCGCTCCGCGAGCAGGTTCTCGCCGGGGCCATTGGCCTCAAGCTCCACGAGGACTGGGGCACCACGCCGTCGGCGATCGACACCTGCCTCACGGTGGCCGACGAGCTCGACGTCCAGGTCGCGATCCACACCGACACGCTCAACGAGGCCGGCTTCGTCGAAAGCACGCTGGCCGCCTTCAAGGGCCGCACCATCCACACCTACCACTCCGAAGGGGCCGGCGGCGGCCACGCGCCGGACATCATCCGCGTCTGCGGCGAGGCGAACGTGCTCCCTTCCTCGACCAACCCGACCCGGCCGTTCACGACCAACACCATCGACGAGCATCTCGACATGCTGATGGTCTGCCACCACCTCGACTCGCGCATCCCGGAAGACGTCGCCTTCGCCGAAAGCCGCATCCGGCCCGAGACCATCGCCGCCGAGGACCTGCTGCACGACCTCGGCGCGATCTCGATGATGTCCTCCGACTCGCAGGCAATGGGCCGCGTCGGCGAGGTCATCACCCGCACCTGGCAGACGGCGCACAAGATGAAGGTCCAGTTCGGCAAGCTCGAGGGCGACTCGCACCCGGCCGCCGACAATTTCCGCGCCTTGCGCTACGTCGCGAAGTACACGATCTGCCCGGCGCTCACCCACGGCATGGCCGACGAGGTCGGCAGCATCGAGGTCGGCAAGTTGGCGGACCTGGTGATCTGGAAGCCGGCCTTCTTCGGCGTGAAGCCCGAGACCATCCTCAAGGGCGGCTTCATCGCCTGGGCGAACATGGGCGACCCGAACGCCTCGATCCCGACTCCGCAGCCGATGATGTACCGCCCGCAATTCGGCGCCTTCGGCAAGGCGATCGGTTCCACCTCCCTGACCTTTGTCAGCCAGGCCGCGCTGGAATCCGGCACCCTCGACGAGCTCGGCCTGAAGAAGCAACTCGTCGCCGTCAAAGGCTGCCGCTCGGTCACCAAGGCCGACTTGCCCTTCAACAACGCGATGCCCGCCATCACCGTCGACCCGGAAACCTACACCGTCACCGCCGACGGCGTGGAGCTCCGCTGCGAGCCGCTTTCCGAGCTGCCGATGGCGCAGCGGTATTTCCTGTTCTAGCGGAAAATCCGATGTTTGCCCGGCGTATGCAGGAGCTGTGACCCGCGCCCTCTTCCTCGTTGCCACATGCTTTTCGGTCGCCCCGGCCGCCGAACCCCTCTCGCCCTTCGGCATCGGCTCCTGCCATGTGAACGGCCGATCGGTGGAGGACTTCGAGCGTTGGGTGCCGCAGACGCGGGAGATCGGCATCCAGGTTCACCGCAGCCTGATGAGCCATTGGGGCGCGGTGGAACCGGAACCGGGGAAATGGGACTGGGCGAATGTCGACGCCCAGTGGCGCTATCTCGACGAGCGCGGCATTTCCACCGGCACGCTGCTGATCGGAACCCCGTCCTGGAACAAGAAGGACCCGCCGGGTCACCTGCCGGTCAATCACGTCGAGGGCTGGAGCGAGTATGTGAAACAGCTCACCGGCCATTTCAAGGGGCGCATCCGCCGCTACGAGGTGTGGAATGAACCGCCGAACTTCACCGGGCCCGACCAGACGCCGGCCGACTACGCCACGCTGGTGTCCGCCGCCTACACCGCGGCCAAGGCGTCCGATCCCGCCTGCGAGATCGGCCTGACCGCGAAGTCCGCCCACCTGCACTACCTCGGGCAGGTGATCCGAGCCGGCGCGAAAGGCCACTACGACTGGATCTCGCTGCATCCCTACGAGGTGCTCGACGGCATCGTCACCGAAAGCGGCCTCGATCCCGTCTATCTCAACCTCGTCCCCAGCGTCCGCCGGATGCTCGCCGCGGTGGATCCGGCGAAAAAGGACGTTCCGATCCAGTTCACGGAACTCGGCGTGGACGCGAAGCATCATGGCGCGGAGGCCCAGGCCAGCGCGTTGGTGAAGGCCTACGTCATGGGCATCGCGCAGGGCGTGGAGAACATCCAGTGGTTCGAAGGCCGCGACGGCGACAGCGGGCCGATGGGTCTGCTCGATGGCGACGGCAAGCCGCGACCGGCCTGGCACGCCTACGCCCGGATGATCGCGGCGATGGGACAACACCCTGAGCCGCTGGGCTGGGTGGTTCCCGCCGAGGGCGTCTACGGCTTCGTTTTCAAGAATGGCAAAACCCCGCTGATGGTCGCCTGGGCTCCGGCCAAGGGACGCGGGACCGTGAAATTTCCCGGTCCGGTCGACTTCGAGAACCTCGTGAGTGGCAACAAGGGCAAGGTCAGCGAGTGGGAAATCGATGGCACCCCGGTGTGCTTCCGCGGGATCCCGGAGGGCCTCGTGAAATCGGCCACGCCCGTCTCCCAAGCCCTGCCGCCTTGGCCAGGCGACCCCGGTCGCTACGGCGACGCGACCGCGGTGGAGATCGACCCCTCGAAGAACCCGGCTGAAAGGGGTCTCCACACCCGCGGCGGGGATGCGGTTTCCCACGCCATCGTCGCCTACGGCGGTTCCGCCCGCGCCGGCGATGCCCCGGGCGGCGCGCTCTACGTCGTCGATCCCGCCTTCCTCAGCTACGACCAGGTGCCCCTGCGGATCACCGCCGAAGTGCGGCGCAAGGACCCCGCGGTGAATGCCGGCTTCAAGCTGGTCTACGAGTCACCGGAAGGCTTCAAGACCGCCGGCGGCTGGAAAACGGTCCCGGAGGAAGACCAGTGGCACACCATGACCTGGGACATTCCCGATCCCTGTTTCGTGAACTACTGGGGCTACAACTTCCGCCTCGAGTCCGACGGCAACGAGTTCAACAAATACTACGTTCGTCGGATCAAGGTTGAAAAGACCTCCGGAACGGATGTCGAGTGAACCCGTCCGACCGGCTCCGTGCGGACCGGGCCTTATGACAACCGGAGCGGGGAATCAGCTTGAGACCGGCCGGATCGAACCGTAGGGTTCCGTCCGACATCAGGAGTGCCTCCGGCAACGGAAGCCAGCAACCTAGCAGAGACGCCAAGGTGCTAACGCGGGAAATCCTCCGCGTGATGAGGGAGTGGGACACGACAGACCCACCCAAAAATGTCTCACCGGATTGCTCCGGGCCCAACCTCTCCAAACGGAGTCGGTCGCCCGGAACCCCGGATCTCCTGTGTCACGGCCTCCAGCCCAGAACCGACCATGACACCGACCCATCCGACCTTATCCCACCGCCAGAAGACCCCGGCGGAAAACCACCACCTCTGGAACAACCATGGAACCTGGTGGTTCCACGGCACCTTCCACCAGAGCGACGGCACAGGGGAGCGGGCCCGCGTGAATCTCAAGACCCGGTGCCTCTCCGAAGCACGGCGCAAGCGCGACCACCTGATTCAGCGCTTCTCCCCGCTCTCCAACTCTTGATTCAGACCACATGACAGCAACTACCCACTTCAATCCCGCGGACTTGACCCTCCTGTTCCGCGACCGCGGCCCGGATGGAGAGCGGTTTCTGGTCGATGGACTTGGATTCGTGACCCCGTCCCTCGAGGAAGCCTCCCGTTTCGTCGTCCAACCGGGAGGCAAGTCGTTCCGGTGGTCGCGCTTCGACGCAGCCGTCGACCGCGTGGATGCCCTGATTCCCCTCGAAATCCTCGACGTCGACCCGGCCACCGCCGCGGTGTGCTGGGGGCTCCACCAATGGAGCTTCCCCCGCGACCAGGCGGGATCGCTGGACCTTCGCGAAATCACCCTCCCGCTGATCCGGCACCTGCTAGTTCCGGGTGGGCCCTTCGCGGCGGTCCGGGTACTTTGGCGGGATACCGATGAGCACGTGCGGAATTTCGGAATTTCCTGCCAGGTCCGTGGTGTCCGTGAGCGAGAGGTCGCGAATTGAACGGTTGCGGCCCACTACCCGCCATCGCTCGATTCAAGATCCTTGAGGAATCCCTGAAGGATGGCCACGTCATCCGCAATTGAACTCCAGTCTCCGGCTCCAATCTCCGAAGAATGTGCCAGATCGTTTCGCAGTATCTCAATTCGGCCCATGAATTTCTCAAACTGCCTTCCAGAAATCGGTTTACGTGCATCAGGATCTCGATTTCTGAGAATCTCGAGAAGAGATTTCTCTTTCTTGAAAATGGTCCCCTTGTCCCCAAGCTGAAGGCAATCCACCAGATACGTACTCGATCGCTTTTTGACTCGTTTCACATGAATATCCTGAGCAGCAGCAAACCGTTCAGGCGAAATGGCAGACTCCCAGCCATGGTCGGGATACCGCTGCTTGATCCGCTTCAGCAGCTGCATCTCGAACAACGAAATCAACCCGAATAGCCACATCCTCATCGGGGCTTTTTGAAGGTCGCCCAGAGTCACGATCCCGGAGGGAGTTCCCAGGAAGCTGACAAAGACCCATCGGCTTCCGGACGCCATCTCCTCAAGCACTTCCGAGAGCGGTGCGTTCTCGTGAAGGATCTCGGATGGATCGATGGCGTTCAAATAGTCGCCCACCACACCCCCGACGAGATCCTGACGAAGCACATAGCCAGCCACGCTCGCTTCGTCCCTGACCCCCACCAGATCGAAGTCTTTATCTTGCATCAGCTTGAGGGCCCTCTCCACCGGGGTCTCTCGATCAAACGACGCCAGCGGCTCGGCCAACTCCCGCACGGTGAGAACCTGGCGGAAGAGCCGGTGAAGATCTCCGGACGATGATTTCAAGTGTTTCATGGGAGGATGGTACTGCAGGCGACGCGGCTGCAGATACGGGGGGTTCGCACCCTACCGCTTCCTGCAAAGCGAGGAACCTGCTTTGATTTCAAGGCTCTAGCGATACATTTTCATCGGCTCCACGCCGTCGGAAAGCCCAATCCAAGGCCGTCAAATCCAAGAGCGCGCGATTCTTCCCTAACGTCGAATATTCAATCCGACACTGGAAACCCCGGACGGCATGACTCCTGCTCATGGGCCGCGGCCCATGAACCTCGTCCACCGCATGCTCCAGCCCGCCTCGTCCCTGCCGGACGAGCGCCAGGTGGTGCTGGCGGTCGAGCGGCGGCAGTTTCTCAAACGCCGCTGGCGCGGCACCGCGGCGGATGGCACGGAGCTCGGCTTCGACCTGGAAAGCCGGCTCACTGACGGCTGCGTGGTGTTCCAGCAGGACGGCAAGGACTACATTGTCCGGCAGCTCCACGAAACCGTCTACGAGGTGCCCTTTGAAAGTCCGGCGCAGGCGGCGCTGGTCGCGTGGAAGGTGGGCAACCTGCACCTCCCGGCGCAGATCATGGACGACGCCATCCGGGTGCTTCACGACGAGGCGATGTGCCACTTGTTAGAACGCGAGGGCTGGAGCTTCAGCGAGCCCTCGGTGCTTTTCCAACCCCTCAAGGCGATGGCCCATGCCTGAGACCCGCGACAGCGAACAAGCGGTCCCGGCCGTCGATCCGATGCTGTGGCTGATGCAGGCGAACGACTCGCAGTACCCCTCCGGCGCTTATGCCCATTCCTACGGGCTCGAAGAGCTGGTGGAAGCGGGCGTGGTGACCGATGCCGGCGGACTCGAACAGTTCCTCGAATCGCAGATTCTCCCCGCGCTGCTCACCTTCGAGATCCCCTACTTCGCCCAGGCCCACGCCGCCGCCGGACAGGACGACGGGGCGCGCTTGCTGGAGCTCGACGCCGAACTCGATGCCTGGCGGTTGCCTGCCGAGACCCGCGACGCGTCGCGCCGCATCGGCTCGCAGCGCCTGGCCCTGCTGCGCCAGCTCGCGCCGTCGCCACTGGTGGAGGAACTCGCTGCCGCACGTCCTTTCAGCCACCACCTCGTGGTCACCGCGATCGAGCTCGCCGCCTTGCCGGTTTCCCATGCCGCCCGCGCCTTCGGATTCCAGACGGTCACCGGCTTCGCCACCGCCTCGATGAAGCTGATGCGTCTCGGCCAGACCGCCTGCCAGGGCATCATCCGCCGCAGCCTCGACCGGCTCGGCGGGGAAATCGACTCCGCCCTGTGCCATCCCGGCGACGGCTGGTTCAACCCTCTGTTAGAAATTGCCTCACTTCGCCATGCCCGTGCCCACTCCCGACTCTTCATTTCCTGATTCCCTCGCCAAGCGCCCCTTCCGCCTCGGTGTCGGCGGCCCCGTCGGCTCGGGGAAAACGATGTGCGTGCTACGGCTCTCGCAGTGGTTGAAGGACGAGCTGTCGCTGGCGGTCATCACCAACGACATCTACACCCGCGAGGACGCCGAGTTCCTGCTCCGCGCCGGCGTCCTGCCCGCCGACCGCGTGCGCGGCGTCGAAACCGGCGGCTGCCCGCACACCGCGATCCGCGACGACATCAGCATGAACATGGCCGCGGTGGTCGACCTCGAGCAAGCCCACCCCGACCTCAAGCTGATCCTCATCGAAAGCGGCGGCGACAACCTCTCGGCGACTTTCTCGCCCGAGCTGGTGGACGCCTACATCTATGTCATCGACGTCGCCGAAGGGGACAAGATCCCGCGCAAGGGCGGCCCGGCGATCCGCACCAGCGACCTGCTCCTGATCAACAAGACCGAGCTCGCCCCTTATGTCGGCGCCGACCTCGATGTCATGGCGCGGGATGCCTCCGCCCAGCGCGGCGAGCGGCCCTTCCTGTTCGCTGACCTCAAATCGGAGAAGGGCAAGGACGACCTCCTCGCCTGGCTCAAGCATGAGTACCTCTTTGTCTGAGCCCGGCATCACCGGCCGCAGCATCCGCGGCCATCTCGAGCTGCGCGGCGATGTCCGCGCGGACGGCACGCCCTTCCTTTCCCGACAGTCGTTCCGCGCCCCGGTTCACCTGAGCAAGGCGCACGTGGAGTCGGGCAGCCTGCTGGTCCACCTGGTCAACCCGACCGCCGGCTTCTTCGACGGCGACCGGCTCGACCTCGACGTGACCGCCGGCGCGGGTTGCCGGCTGGTCATGAGCACCCCCGGCGCGTCGCGGGTCCACCGCGCCCGGAGCGAGTCGCCGGCCGTGTGCGAACAGCGGTTGCGGGTGGAGTCCGGCGCCTTCCTCGAATGGATCCCCGAACCCTTCATCCCCCAGGCCGGCGCCCGCTATGTCCAGCGGACCGAGATCGATCTCGATCGCGATGCCGGCCTGCTGTTCTTCGAATGGATCGCCCCGGGACGTGTCGCCCGCGGTGAAACCTTCGCCTACCGGGACTTGCGCTGGGAACTCGACCTGCGGCGTGCCGGCCGGCTGATCGCGCGGGAGCGCTACACGTTGGACCCGCTCGACCAGAGCCTCGCCGCGCTGCGCCTGAAGTTCCCCGCCGCCCACTACGTGACCGTCTTTCTTGCCGGGCCGGACGAGCTGCCGTGGCCCGGCGACGAGCTCGACGTCCTGACCACCGAACGCACCTATCTGGGCCACGGACCGCTGTTGGAAAACGTGTGGATGATCCGCGCGCTGTGTGCCGATAGTCTGGCCGCGCGTTCCCTTTTGGCGGAAATCCGCGGGCTTTTTTACCACGCAGCCGGTCATCCGGCTCCCCGGCTCGGAAAACTGACGACCTGAAGTCGCAGTTTAATGGCTACTACCTGACCCAAGGTGACTTTTTTGATTACGCATGAGCAAAGCTCATCCAACACCCTGTTAGATAGCAGCGGTACGATTGTCATAAAGCCGTCACCTTCGCGCCAATTGGCCGTGGTCATGCTCAAGGGGTACTGCGGGCAAAGCCTCCCGCTTGAACCATACCGACAACCATGAAGAAACTTGTGAAGTCCACCGTGCTCCAGGGCGCTCTCCTCACGACCCTGCTCGCCTCCGCCACCTCGATGGCCGGCGAGCCGGAAATGATGACGACGCCGATGCCCACGCCGGAACCTGAATCGAAGTTCTCGGGCACGCTGAGCCTCGACTACAATTCCCACTTCGTCTCCTACGGCCAGGACGTTTGGGGCGATGGCGATGACCTCGAAGGACCGACCTTCAACCCGTCGCTCGAGCTGAACTGGGCGCTCCCCGCCGACTTCACCTTCATCCTCGGCACCTGGTGGGACGTCAACGGCAAGGTTCCTTCCGCCATCGGCGGCAAGCTCCAGGAAGTCGACGTCTGGACCGGCCTCGGCTACTCGATCGGTGACTTCAGCATCACCGCTCTCTATCAGAACTGGTTCTACGGCAGCGGCAACGAGCAGATCGTCGACATCAACCTCGCCTACGACTGCTTCCTCAGCCCCTCGCTGACGATCCACAACCGCGTCGATCCCGGCGCTTCCGGCGGCAACAACGGCACCGTCCTGGTCGCCGGCATCGAGTACGGCTTCGACGCCGGTCCTGTCGCCATCTCCTTCCCGCTGAACGTCGCCTACTTCCTCGACAGCGACTTCCACGCCGGCAGCACCGACAGCGGCTTCGGCTACGGCTCCCTCGGCATTTCCGCCTCGCTGCCCCTGACCTTCATGGGTGACGGCTACGGCGAATGGGATCTCCACGGCGGCTTCACCTACTACATCACCGACAATGAAGTGGTGGGCAACGTGCCGTCCGGACGCCCGGACAACGACTTCCTGACTGCCAGCATCGGCATCGGTTGCGCGTTCTAAGTTCGCCTTTGTTTTCCTTGGTATCAATCGGTTGCAGCGGAGAGGTCCGTTCCCGGATCCGTTTCCAGGAACGGGCCTTTTCGCCGCTGATTTCCCCTCCCTTAAACCCCAGTCACAAAAAAACATGACACGTTCCATTTTCCAACGGCTGCTCGCCACCGCGGCCCTTTCCACCGTCTTCGCCTCTTCCCAAGCCCGGGCTGAAGACGAGACCGTCAAGGTCGGTGTCCTCCATTCCCTGAGCGGCACCATGGCGATCAGCGAAACCTCGCTGCGCGACGTGCTCCTCTTCGCCTTCGATGAAATCAACGCCGCCGGCGGCGTGATGGGCAAGAAGATCGAGCCGGTCGTGGTCGACGGCGCCTCGAACTGGCCGCTGTTCGCCGAGAAGGCCAAGCAGCTGCTCGACGTCGACAAGGTCGCGGTCACCTTCGGCTGCTGGACCTCGGTCAGCCGCAAGTCGGTGCTCCCGGTTTACGAAGAGAAGAAGGGCCTGCTCTTCTACCCCGTCCAGTACGAGGGCGAGGAGATGTCGCCGAACATCTTCTACACCGCCGAGGCGGTCAACCAGCAGGCGATCCCCGCCGTCGACTACATGCTCGAGGAAGGGAAGAAGAAGTTCTACCTGATCGGCACCGACTACGTCTACCCGCAGACCACCAACCTGGTGCTGCTCGAGTACCTGCTCAGCAAGGGCGTGCCGCTCGAGAACATCGGCGGCGGCTTCCGCAAGGAAGGCGACGAGATCGTTTCGGCCGGCAAGTACACGCCGTTCGGCCACACCGACTACCAGCAGATCATCGCCGAGATCAAACAGTTCGCCGCCGGTGGCGGTGCCTGCGTGATCAACACCCTGAACGGGGACACCAACGTGCCCTTCTTCAAGGAATACGCCGCGGCCGGCCTCACCGCCGAGACCTGCCCGGTGGTCAGCTTCTCGATCTCCGAGGACGAGTTCCGCGGCCTGCCCGCCAAGCAGCTGGTCGGCCAGCTCGGCTGCTGGACCTACTTCCAGTCGCTGCGCACCCCGGCCAACAAGAAGTTCGTCGACGGCTTCAAGGCCTGGCTTGAGAAGACCGACACCCCCGGCATCGTCAAGGAAGGCCGCGTCACCTGCTCGCCGATGGTGCTCAGCTACGACGGCGTCTACCTGTGGAAGGCCGCGGTCGAGAAGGCCGGCAGCTTCGACGTGGAGAAGGTCGTCGCCGAGCTCGAGAAGGGCATCTCCTTCGACGGCCCGGGCGGCACCGTGACCAGCCAGAAGAACCACCACCTCACCAAGAACGTCTACATCGGGGAAACCCGCGCCGACGGCCAGTTCAAGGTGCTCAAGGAGTACAAGAACGTGGTGGGCGAGCCCTTCCTCAAGGGCACCTTCAAGTAAGATACATCCTGTCCCTCCGGACATCTCCTCCCACCCCCGTCCCGCTGCCCGCGGGCGGGGGCTTTTTTTCGCCGCGCCGCAGCCCCCCGCCGGACCGCGCCGAGTTCCGCCTTGTCCCGGCGGCCCGCCTCGCCTAATCCCCGTGCGCACATGGACGCGATGCACCTCTACGAACACCTGCCCTTGTTCGGCACCGGCATCGCCGTGGGGCTCTGGCTGGTTGCCGTCCACGCCTTCATGCTGGCCAAACCGGACGCCGCCCAGGCATTCCTGAAGAAGTTTCCCCGCAACCAGAAGCTCGGCCGGGCAATCCTCGCCTTCGGCCTGCTGTGGTTCTGGTTCATCGTCGCTCCCGCCGGCAAGGGTCCCATGAATTTCCTCGCCATGGATCTCGGCGAATTCGAGCCGGTGAAGAAACATCTCTTTTACCTGGTGCCCCTGTCGATCCTCGCGGTGGGCATCGCCGTGAAGGAGTTCCTCTCGGTGCGGGCGCTCGGCCTGCTCGGGCTGATGGTCGCCGCGCCGATGCTCGACGCGGCCTTCCTGAAGGACCCCCAAAGCCGCCTGCTGATCCCGATCCTGGCCTACGCGATCATCATCAAGTCGCTCTACTGCGTCGGCATGCCCTACCTGTTCCGCGACGCGGTGACCTGGGCGACCGCCTCCCAGAAACGCTGGCAGCTCCTCAGCGCGGGCGGCTTGGCCTACGGGATCGCCGTGCTCGCCTGCGCCTTCCTCTTCTGGAAGGGCTACTGACGAATCGCCGGCCCGCGCAGCGGGCGCTTGGATGAAAGGTAAAATCCGGTAGGATCCGGACGTTTCCTTGCACCATGAAGCTCAACGCGACCCTCTGCGCTTTCGCTGCCCTGTTCACGGGGGTCGTCACCTTCCAGATCCTGCGCAAGTTCGCGGCGATGTACGAGGGCATGGCGGTGGAATTGCCCGCGCACGCGGGCTGGATGCTGTGGGCGGACGGCCTGCTGCCGACGCTGTTGCTGGTGGCCGCCGCGGCGACCGTGTTCGCCGGCCTGGCGGCCGGAAAGAACAAGCTGACCGCAACCGGGGGCGTGCTCTGCCTGGTGCTGATGGTCGCCTCCGCGACGCTGGTCCCGGCCGGCATCATGATCCCGCTGTCCAAAATGCTCACTTCGAATGGCTTGAACGTGGCACCGGCACCGGCCGTGGAGATCGCACCCGATGCCGTCAGCCCCGCTAAGGTCGGCAGCTACCCGTCGATGGTCGGCAAGGGCGGCGGTTATTTCTACGACGAGGTCCTTGAGTACCGGGTCCGCGTCGATTCGGACCAAGGCGACGGATCCCATTTCGTCCGGAACTTCGCCACCTATGCCGAGGCCGTGGAATTCGCCCGCAAGACCCCAGGTGCCGGCAAGCCGCTCGTGCTGGTGATGCAGAAGGAATGGATCAACGAGCCGCAGCCCGGGAAATTCGAGCCCCGCAAGGAGGTCCGCCTGACCGAGTGGCAGGTCGAATGGCTGGCAGGCAGCAAGCGCCTGCCCGATAGCATAGAGGTCTTCCTCAAACGCAAGTTCGGTCCTGGCGGCGACGGCTCGATTCATGAATGACCGGAGCCGCCTGCCCGGATTCCCCCCGGACGTATCGATGAGGAAAATCGCCCTTGCCCTGCTCGCCTCCGCCCCGCCGCTGTCCGCCCAAGACCGCCTGCCGGAGTTGACCGTCCTCGCCGAACGCCTCGACCCGGACGGGCTTCCCGGCGCGACGCTCGCGGAATGGGACCGCGAAACCCTCTCGCGGCAAGCGCCGCGGACCCTCGACGAGTTGCTGGCCCGCGAGCCCTCGTTCTCGCTCTATCGCCGCCAGACCTCCTTGTTCGGCAATCCGACCTCGGCCGGCGTCAGCCTCCGCAACACCGGGGCCACCGCCGCATCCCGCACCCTGGTGCTGCTCGACGGCATCCCGCAGAACGACCCCTTCGGCGGCTGGGTCTACTGGGCGCGCCACGATCCCGCGACGCTGGAATCGGTCCGCATCGTCCCCGCCGCGCGGGCCGCGGTGTGGGGCAACCTGAGCCCCGCCGGCGTGGTGCAGCTCGCTGGCGTCCCGCCTTTCGAGGAACGCCACCTGCTGCGGTCCGGAGCCGGCGGCCAAGGCACCGTGTCGGCGGCGATGTCCCACACGCTGGTCGCCGACGACGATTCGCTGGCGGTCCGCTTTTCCGCCTTCGGCCTCCACTCCGACGGCTTTTTCGCGGTGCCGGCGTGGCAACGCGGGACCATCGACCGCAAGCTCGCCATCGACTCCTACGGTGCCGACCTCAAGCTGGCCTGGCAGGCCGCACCCGGTATCACCGTCGAGCCGATGTTTTCGTGGTACGAGGAGGACCGCAACAACGGCACCCCGCTCAGCGGCAATGCCACCGAGGCCCTCGACTTCGCGCTGCGGGTGACCGGGGAAAATGACGGCGGCCTCTCGTGGCAGGCCATCGCCTACCGCCAGCAGCGGCGCTTCCAGTCGATGTTCACCTCGGTGAATGCCAGCCGCAACGCCGAGACCCCGGCCCTCGACCAGTTCCACGTCCCCGGCACCGGTAGCGGCGGGTCGGTCACCCTGCAATGGGACGACGCCGGGCCCTGGTCGATCACCGCCGGCGGCGACTTCCGTGCCAACGACGGGGCCACCCACGAGGACGCCGGATTCGTCGCCGGCCGCTTCGTCCGGCGGCGCCAGGCGGGCGGGGAGCAATCGCTCGCCGGCCTGTTCGTCGCCACCGGTTACCAGGCGAGCGACCGCACCCGTGTCGATGCCAGCCTGCGCGCCGACGCCTGGAAACTGGAGGACGGCCGGCGGATCGAAAAGTCGCTGATCAGCGGCGCCACCCTGCGCAAGGACCTCCAGCCGGACCGGGATGGAGTCGGACCCTCGCTCGCGATCGCGCTTTCCCACGACGCCAGCGACGACCTGGCCCTCGGGCTTTCCGCCGGCACAGGCTTCCGCCTGCCAACGCTGAACGAACTGCATCGCCCCTACCGGGTGCGCAACGACATCGTCGAGGCCAACCCCGGGCTCGATCCGGAGCGCTTCTACAGCGTTGAGGCGACGGTCGCGTGGCAAGCCGCCGACTGCCTGAAACTCGATGCAAGCCTGTTCCACCACTGGATCCGCGACGCCATCGCCAACGTGCCGGTGACCGATCCGGCGCAGATCGCCGCGCTGTTCGGAACCCTGCCCGCGGGAGGATCCGGCTCACAGCGACAGAACGTCGCGGAAGCCCGCGTGCTCGGTCTCCAGGGCGGTGTCGAGTGGCAACCGCACCACGACTTGACCCTCCGCTGCGACGGCATCTGGAGCGACACCGAGTTCACCCGGTCCACGCGCCAACCGTTGCTCGAGGACAAGCCCTTCCCCCAAGCCCCCGACCTCCGGCTGATGGCCGCCACCGACTGGCGTGCCACCGACCGGCTCACGCTTTCCGCCGGCTATGAATACGGCGCCTCGCAGTTCGACGACGCCCTCGCCCGCCGGTCGATCCCCGGCTGCTCCAGCGTCCGCCTCGGCGCCTCCTGGCGCGCCACCGAGGCAGTGACCGTGCATGCCCGCGTCGACAACCTGTTCGACGAGGAAATTGCCACCGGCCTCAGCAGCGACGGCATCCGCACCATCGCCGCCCCGCGCTCGTTCTGGCTCGGCGCGGAGTGGCTTTTCTAAGAAGACGCGGGACGGGTTTGAAATCCGGAACAACCGCCGTACATGTCGCGCCGAACATGAAAGCCGCCATTCTCCTGCCGCTCGCGACGCTTCCCTCCCTGCTCGCCGAAGAGGCGCCCGACTATTCGAAAATGAAGGTCGACCAGGTATTCGAGCAGCTCTGCTCGGGCTGCCACGGCAAGGACATGAGCGGCGGCCTCGGCGGCTCGCTGGTCGACGGGATCTGGAAACACGGCGACAGCGACGCCGACCTGATGAAATCGATCAAGGAAGGCAACGCCCAGCTCGGCATGACGCCCTTCGGTACGGTTCTCGACGACCGCCAGATCCGCTCGCTGGTCATCCACATCCGCGAGAAGGAGAAGGAAGCCAAGCAGAAGGGCATGGATTTCCCGAAACCGGAACCGGGCAAGGTGACCAAAACCCGGCACGAGGACTACAAGATCGAAATGGTCGTCGAGGAAGGCCTCAAGGACCCCTGGGCGATCGCGTTCCTGCCCGACGGCCGCAAGCTCGTCACCGAGAAGGCCGGCCGCCTGCGGATCATCGATGCCGGCGGCAAGCTGCTCCCGGAACCGGTGAAGGATACCCCGAAGGTGATCGAACACGGCCAGGGCGGACTGATGGAGGTGGCCGTCCACCCGGACCACGCGGAAAACGGCTGGGTTTATCTCGGCTTCGCCGACGGCAGCCGCGAGGACGGCAAAGTTCGCACGATCACCCGCTACGTCCGCGGCCGGATCAAGGACGGAAGCTGGACCGACCAGGAGGATATTTGGAAGGCCGACTCCCGGTTTTACACCGACGCCGGCGTCCACTTCGGCACCCGGCTGGTCTTCGACAAGGGCTACATCTACTTCCCCGTCGGCGAACGCGGCGGCTGGATGGAAGCCCAGGACGTCGAGAACGCCAAAGGCAAGATCTACCGCCTCCACGACGACGGCCGCGTGCCGGAGGACAATCCGGTGTTCGAAGGCAAGACCCCGGTCCCCGGCCTCTGGACCTACGGCCACCGCAACCCCCAGGGGCTCGACATCGATCCGCGCGACGGCTCGATCTACGACACCGAGCACGGCCCGCGCGGCGGCGATGAACTGAACTGGATCCAGAAAGGCCTCAACTACGGCTGGCCGGTCATCACCTACGGCATGAACTACGACGGCACCCCGATCTCGGGCATTACTGCGAAGGAGGGCATGGACCAGCCGCTGACCTACTGGCAGCCGAGCATCGCGACCTGCGGGCTGTCCTTCTACCGCGGCGACCGCTTCCCGGGGTGGAAGAACGACCTCTTTGCCGGCGCCCTCGCCCAACAGGAAATCCGCCGCCTGCGCATCATCGACCACCAGGTCACCGAGCAGGAGGTCATCCTCAAGAACATCGGCCGCGTCCGCGACGTCACCGATGCGCCCGACGGATACATCTACGTTATCCTCAACGGCCCCGACCGGGTGATCCGGCTGGTGCCGGCGAACTGACACCCCATGAAAACCCTCGCCTGGTTCCTGCTCGCGGCGGCCGCAACGGCGGCTCCGCTGTCGATCTCGTCTCCACCCGATGCCGCGCTGACCACGCCTCACCGGATCGAGGTTCTCGCGGAAGGCCTGACGGTGCCCTGGGAACTGCGTTTCCTGCCCGACGGCCGCCAGATCTTCACCGAGCGTGCCGGCAGGGTCCGTCTCGTCGAAAACGGCAAGGTTTTGGATGAACCGGCCCTCGTGCTGCCCGCCGCGCAGGGCAACAAGATGGGGTTGCTTGGGCTGGCCCTGGCTCCCGACTTCGAAAAGACCGGCCACCTTTTCCTCGCCTGGGACAAGCAAACCGGAGACCGCCGATTCGAGCTGCGGATGGAACGCTACCGGCTCGACGGCACGCATCTGGTGGAACCGGAGACCATCGTCGAAGGCATCGCCGCCAACCAGAACCACACCGGCTGCAGGCTTGAGTTCGGACCCGACGGCAAGCTCTACATGAGCACCGGCGACGCCGATCAGGCCGACGGCGCCCAGCAGCTCGACCAGCTTCACGGCAAGATCCTCCGCTTCAATCCCGACGGCTCGGTGCCGGACGACAATCCCTTCGTCGGCAAGGATGGCGCGCGCCCGGAGATCTGGTCCTACGGCCACCGCAATCCGCAGGGCCTCGCGTTTCAACCCGGCACCAGCCGCCTCTATGAATCCGAGCACGGTCCGCTCCACGGCGACGAGGTGAACCTCATCGAAAAAGGCGCAAACTACGGCTGGCCGGTCATTTCCCACCGCCGCGAAGCGGCGGGAATGCGCACGCCCCTGATCGAGATCTCTCCCGCCGTCGGGCCTGGACGGCTGCTCTTCTATCAAGGCAACGCCTTTCCCGAGCTGCGCGGTTCGCTGCTGCTCTGCTGCCTGCGCGGCTCCGCCGTGTTCCGGATTTCGCTCGGCGGCGACGGCCAGCCGACCCACGTCGAACGGCTGTGGCACGAGAAGTGGGGCCGCATCCGCTTCATCAACGAGGCACCCGACGGCTCGCTGTGGCTCGGCACCTCGATGCAAGACCCGCCGGAAGGACACCCGCGCGACGGCGACGACAAGTTGATCCGCATCGTCGCCGACCCACACGGCAGCGTCGAGCCGGTCAAGGGCACCACCACCGATCCCGTCCTGCTCACCCCGGAAACCGTCGATCCGCATAAAATCGTTGCCGCTGCCTGCGCCTCATGTCACGGAGCCGGCCTCGCCGGCGGCGAGAAGCGCGGACTCCTGAGCGGCGATTTCAAGCATTTCAAGGATCCCGCCGATCTCGAAAAGATCATCGCCGGAGGAATTCCTGCCGCCGGCATGCCCCCGGCATCGGGACTGCTCAGCGAACGCCAGATCCACATCGTCGCCGACTTCATCCGGTCCGGGCGACAGCAAGGCGAGAATTGAAATTAGAATTATTCTTGCCATTGGGTGCTGCGGGTCTAGGTTCCGCCGCCCCGTCATGGTTACCCATTCGCCCGATAGCATCCCCGACCCGGCCGGCGACATGCCCGCCGAGATCGCCGGGCTGCGCATGACCAAGCAGCGTTGGGAAGTCTATCGCCTGCTCATGGAGCAGCGCGACCACCCCACCGCCAACGACGTGTTCATGCGGATCAAGGACCGCCTGCCGAACATCTCGCTGGCCACGGTTTACAACTGCCTCGAGGCGCTGGTGCAGCACGGCGTGATCCGCCAGGTCAACTTCGACCGCGAGTCCTCGCGCTTCTGCCCGAACCTCGCCGACCACGGCCACTTCCACGACAAGCGCAGCGGCGCCATCCACGACGTCACCTTCAAGCCCGGCGCCAACCTCGCCGACGTCCTCGACCTGCCGCCCGGCACCCTCATCACCGACATCGAGATCACCCTCCGCGGCGAACTCCCGGCCTCTTGATTCGTCATTCAAAAATTCATCATTCTCCATTTCTTCCCATGTCCCTCGTCATCACCGACCTCCACGCCACCCTCGAAGACGGCACCGAAATCCTCAAGGGCGTCTCCCTTGAGATCCCCGCCGGCGAAGTCCACGCCATCATGGGCCCGAACGGCTCCGGCAAGTCGACCCTCTCGAAGGTCGTCGCCGGCCACGAAAGCTACGTCGTCACCGGCGGCTCCGTGACCCTCGACGGCGTGGACGTCCTCGAAATGGACATCGACGAGCGCTCCCGCGCCGGCATTTTCCTGGCCTTCCAGTACCCCCACGAGGTTCCCGGCGTCTCGAACGCCAACTTCATCCGCGCCGCCCTCCAGGCCCGCCTGCCGAAGGGCGAGGAGCTCGACGCCGTCGCCTACTACAAGGACCTCTACACCAAAATGGATCTCCTCGAGATGGACCGCAAGTTCACCGCGCGGGCCGTCAACGAGGGCTTCTCCGGCGGCGAGAAGAAGCGCAACGAGATCCTCCAGATGATGATGCTGGATCCGAAATACTGCATCCTCGACGAGACCGACTCCGGCCTCGACATCGACGCGCTCAAGATCGTCGCCAAGGGCGTCAACGCGATGCGCTCGCCCGACCGCGGCATCCTGATGATCACCCACTACCAGCGCCTGCTCGACTACATCGCCCCCGACCACGTCCACGTGATGGCCGCGGGCAAGATCGTCCGCTCCGGCGGCCCCGAGCTTGCCCTGGAACTCGAGGAGAAGGGCTACGACTTCCTCAAGGAAGACGCCCTCGCCTCCGCCTGAATCCCTACCTAGCCTTTCACTGATCACGGATCACCTGGCACTTCTTCCCATGTCCTACGACGCTTCCAGTACCCTCGATCTCGAAACCCGCGAGGCGATCGACATCGATCGCTCCAAGGGGGACTTTTCGTTCCCCGAGCGCCACAAGTACGACGCCGGCCGCGGTCTCACCGAGAAGACCGTCCACTACATCAGCGACGTCAAGGACGACCCCGAGTGGGTCCGCGAGTTCCGCCTCAAGGCCCTCAAGGTGTTCCAGGACAAGCCGATGCCCACCCACTGGGCGACCAAGGACCTGGACAACATCGACTTCGACATCATCCGCTACTACCTGTCGGACGGCGAGAAGCCGAAGCGCTCCTGGGACGAGGTCCCGCCGGAAGTGCTCGAGACCTTCGAACGCCTCGGCATCCCCGAGCAGGAACGCGCCTTCCTCGCCGGCGTCGAGGCCCAGTATGACTCGGAGGCCTCCTACTCCAACATGAAGGAGGAGCTGACCAAGCTCGGCGTGATCTTCGTCAACTCGACCGAAGGCCTCAAGGAGCACGAGGAAATCTTCCGCCCCTGGTTCGGCAAGGTCATCCCCACCGGCGACAACAAGTTCTCCGCGCTCAACAGCGCCGTCTTCTCCGGCGGATCCTTCATCTACATCCCCAAGGGCGTGAAGCTGAAGCAGCCGCTGCAGGCCTACTTCCGCATCAACTCCGAGAACTTCGGCCAGTTCGAGCGCACCCTGATCATCGCCGACGAAGGCGCCGAGGTGATGTACATGGAAGGCTGCACCGCGCCGAAGTTCGAAACCTCCACCCTCCACTCCGCGGTGGTCGAGCTGGTCGCGCTCAAGGGCGCCAAGATCCAGTACGTGACCGTCCAGAACTGGAGCAGCAACGTCTTCAACCTGGTCACCAAGCGCGGCCTGGCGATGGAAGACGCCGAAGTGCGCTGGATCGACTGCAACATCGGCAGCCGCCTGACGATGAAATACCCCGGCGTGATCATGAAGGGCGAACGCGCCCGCGGCGAGGTGATCTCGATCGCCCTGGCCAACACCGGCCAGCACCAGGACACCGGTGCCAAGATGATCCACGCCGCCAACAACACGACCTCCAACGTCGTGTCGAAGTCGATCTCCGTCGGCGAGGGCCGCTCGACCTACCGCGGCCAGGTCCACATTCCCAAGCACCTCAAGGGCTGCAAGAACAACACCGAGTGCGACGCCCTGCTGATCAACAGCCATAGCCGCACCGACACCTACCCGGCGATCACCGTGAAGGGCAACCAGCACGCGACCCAGCACGAGGCCAGCGTCTCGCAGGTGTCCGAGGACATGCTCTTCTACATGCAGCAGCGCGGCCTCAGCGAAGGCCAGGCGATGTCTCTCGCCGTCAACGGCTTCATCAACGACCTCGTCCGCGAGTTCCCGATGGAATACTCGGTCGAGCTCAAGCGCCTCATCGACCTCGAAATGGAAGGCAGCGTCGGCTGATCCCCACTTCGCACTTTTCACTTTCCACTTCTCACTCCTTCGATGTCCGCCGTGCTCGAACACACCGCCTCCCTGCTCGAATCCGCCCCCGAAACGCCCGCCGCGTTCCCCGCCTGGTTCGCCGAACGCCAGCGCGCCGCCTGGCAGCGCTTCCTCGAAACGCCGGCACCGAAGCGCGGCGACGAGGCCTGGCGTTTCTCGTCCATCAAGCAACTCGACTTCGCGTCCTTCACCCGCGAGGCGGCATCGACCACGATCGATCTGGTTCGCCGTTCAACCGCGCTGGAGTCCCCGGCGGCGAAGTTCGTCTTCGCCAACGACGAGCTGCTCCACTCGGAATCGAATCTCCCCGCCGGCGTCGTCTGCCTGCCGCTGGCCGAAGCGCTGGTTTCCCACGGCGACCTGGTGCGCGCGCATTTCATGAAGCAGGACACCCGCCTCGGCTCGGCGAAATGGACTGCCCTCCACGAGGCCAACCTGCGCAACGGGCTTTTCGTCCACGTCCCCGCCAACGTCGAGGTCGAGGGCACCATCGAGGTCTTCCACTGGCTCGCCGGCGAAAACACCGCGATCTTCCCGCACACGCTGGTGGTGACCGGCGCAAACTCGAAGGTCCGCGTGGTCGACTACTTCCAGTCCGCCGGCGACGAAGAGCCCGGCCTCTGCATCGCCGTCAACGACCTGATCGCCGGCGAAGGCTCGAAGCTCGACTACCTTGCGGTCCAGGCCTTCAACGAACAGACCAAGGTCATCCAGGTCAACGAGACCGGTGTGGCCAAGGACGCCTCCGCCACCGGCTTCATTCTCAACACCGGCGCCGCCTGGGCCCGCAATGAATCTCTCAGCCGCCTCGAGGGCGAGGGATCGCGCTCCGACATGCTTTCGGTCAGCGTCCCGGCCCGCGAGCAGGAATACGACCAGCGGACTTTCCAGCACCACGTCAGCCCGGGTGCCTACAGCGACCTGCTCTACAAGAACTCCCTTTACGACAAGTCCCGTACGATTTTCTCCGGCCTGATCTTCGTCGACGAGGGCGCCCACCGGACCGACGCCTACCAGACCTGCCGCAACCTGTTCATGAGCGAGGACGCCGAGGCCAACTCGATGCCCGGCCTCGAGATCAACGCCGACGACGTCAAGTGCTCCCACGGCAGCACCAGCTCGCAGATCCCCGACGAGGAGATCTTCTACCTGCGCGCCCGCGGCATCGACTCCGTCCGCGCCCGCCAGCTGATCGCCCGCGGCTTCTCGGTGGAAGTCATCGAGCGCCTCGGCGACGACAAGGTGGAAGAGATGATCCTCCGGTTCCTCGACGACAAATTCGCCCACATCGCCGGCGGCGGGGCGTGACCCTGTTTCAGGTACCGCTTTTCCGCTGAAACGACTTCGCGAATCGATCGAGCGAGGAACGTGCGGACTTCAAACGGTCGGCGACATCGCTGCTTTCGCGGCCGAAGAGCGGTTCCATCCGGGCCACCACCCATAGCCGCGATTCGTCCCGGAAGCACTCGGCGACCGATACGAAGCCACGGCCCCGCGGGGTGTGCAGATCCACCTGCCCGGCGGAACCTTTGACCGATCCCTCGCGGGTTGCGACCACGCTCCACCCGTCGCCAGCGGCATGTTTGCCGAAATGACGGAGCAACGCCGCGGAGGGAGCCTCACCGGGCGGTGACTCCGTGAGGAAGACCACATACTGAAAGCCTTCAAATCCACCGGCTGAGTCACCAATCGTGATTGCATCCTTCGAGCGATCCCGCCGCATGAGGTAGAGGCCGCTCTCGGGAACCCTGACGGTATAGGTTTTGCCCTCAACCAACGAGTTGTAAGGAATCACCTTCGACTCCTTGTAGGTTGCCGCAGCACCTTGGAGCAGGAGGACGCAAGACGACAGCGGGAGCGCGGCGACGAGGGCCAGGAGTAGTCGCAACAAGGCGGGATGCATCGCCGAGACTGTTTCCCCGACCCGCCAGGGTCAATGTCCACGTTGGCACGCTCAGATCCGCGCCTCCCCGGGATCTCCACACAATTACCTCTTGTAATTTCTGTAGTTTCAGTTTTTCCTGAAACCAACGAAACGAGAACGCCATGAACCTACCGGAGAGCATTGAAGGAATCGAAGTCTTCTACGACGGCCGCTGCGGAATGTGCTGCAGCTTCCACGAATGGATCAACCGCCAGCCGCGCGCCTTCCCGATCTCGTTCATCCCCTACCAGGCGGCCGAGGCGGAGCGGGTGTTCCCGGGCATCGGCACCCTCGATCCGGCCCGCGAGATGGTGGTCAGGACCCGCGGCGGCGAGATCTTCCGGGGAGCCGAGGCCTGGGTCTGGTGCCTCCACAGCTGCGCCAACCACCAGGACGCCGCCCGCCGCCTCGGCAGCCCCGCCCTGCTGCCGGTGGCGATCCGCGCCTGCCGCGTGCTGGCCGCCAACCGCCACGCGCTGAGCAAGGTCTTCTTCCGCCGCAAGGACCGCCAGGTGCGCGAGGAACTCCACCGGATGGAAAGCCCCGCCTGCGAAGACGGCTACTGCGTCACCCGTTGAAACCCGCCGATCCCGTGAACCCGCTTCTCCTCGAAACCGCCCTCCGCGTCGCCGGCCTGATCCTGGCCGGACTGACCCTTGCCAATTTCGTCGCCGCCCGGCGCTTTGCCTACCGCGAGAACCTCGCCGCCAGCGCGGTGATGGTGCGCCAGGTCTTCCAGGTCCACTGCGCCTACATCGTCGCCATCATCTCCGCCCTCGCCCTGCTCTGCCTCGGTTGGCCGGGACTGCTGTTAGACGACGGCATGGGCCGGGTGCTCAGCGCCTTCTTCGGCCTCTTCTGGCTCAGCCGCGTGATCGTTCAGCTGAGCTACTACGATCGTCAGACCCGCCGCCTGAACCGCGGCTGGGACCTCTTCTTCCTCGGCGTCTTCCTCGTTCTCGCCGCGATCTTCACCCTCGCCGCCCTGCCGCGATGAAAGAACTGCTTCACCTCGGACTGCAGCTCGGCGGCTGGTCGCTGGTCGTACTCTGCATCGCAAGCCTCTGGATCCCGAAGATGCTTGGCTGGCGGGAGAAGGTCGCCGGCCTGACGCCGCTGATGCGCGAGGTCTGGTGGACCTACTCGTGCTATATCTGGGGCAGCCACGTCTTCTTCGCCGTGCTGGCCCTGGGCTTCCCCGACTGGCTGACGGGCCGCAGCCCGGCGGCCGCCGCGATGTCCGGCTTCATGCTGCTGTGGTGGTCGGTGCGCCTGTGGCTGCAGTTCTTCGGCTACGACCTGGCCGAAGTCGCCACCACGCCGGCCAACCGGATCGCAAAGCACCTGCTGACCCTTCTCTTCCTCAGCCTGGTCACGCTCTACAGCCTGCTGCTGGCCTGGAATGCCGGCTGGATCGGAACCGGGGAACTATGATGATCGTCGTAGCAACCATCCTCCTGGTGCTCGCCGGGGTCGCCGCCGGCCCCGTCCTGGCCAAGCGGCGGTCTGCTTCAAAGCGGCGGCTGGCAGGATGGCTGTTGCTGGCCTCGCTGGTCACGGCTGCCCATTTCGCGCTGGCCGGGGCCGGCCCGGTCGCCCGCATGACCGGGATCTGCTGCGTGCTGCTCGGCGCCATGAAGGGCCTGGTCTACGCCGAATGGGCCGGGCCGCAGCGGCTGCCGGCGACGCATTACCTGGTCTTCGCCCTGGGCTGGTTCGGCATGGACCCCGGTAGCTTCCAACAGCGCCGCCGCGGCCTGGCCTGGACCGACGATGTGAAACTCGGCCTGCTCCTGATGCTCGCCGGGACCCTCGGCGGCTGGCTGGTTCACGAGATGGGCTGGCGGCAGATCTTCATCATGTTCCTGCCGATGAGCCTCGGCTTCCACTTCGGCGCGCTGCGGATGCTCAAGGGCGGCCTGCGCGCGG
>NZ_JACZFQ010000049.1 GCF_014904755.1 Neoluteolibacter marinus | reverse complement strand
TCCGTCCCGACTCGGCCGATTCGGCGGCCGCCTGGGCCTTCGGGAACCTGTCCGGCCAGGCGGTACTCGTCACCTTTCCGGTGCCCATCCCCGCCGACACCTCCAGCGCGGAGCTGTTCCCCTTCCTCAACCAGCAGGGCTATCTCCGCGTGCTCATCGACGGCGAGGTCCAGCGCACCGACGAGCCCGCAACCACCGGCCTTGCGACGGACACGGTCACCGTCATCCAGGACCGTGTCCGGGTTTCCAACAAGGAGCGCAGCCGGCTCCTGGAGGCGCTCGAGCACGCCTTCACCCTCGGCAAGGGCCATGCCTCGATCCACGACCCGGCCTCCGGCGAGGTCCGCAGTTTCAGCGCGACATGGACCAACGCCGCCACCGGCAACTCGCTCCGCCCGCCGTCGCCCGCGCTCTTCTCCTTCAACAACCCGCTCGGTGCCTGCCCGAAATGCCGTGGCTTCGGCCGGGTGATCGGCCTCGATCTCGAAAAGTCCGTCCCCGACCCTTCGCTCAGCATCAAGGAGGGGGCGATCAAGCCGTTCCAGGGGGAACGCGGCGACGAATGCCAGCGCGACCTCGTTCGCAACTGCAGGGAGCGCGGCATCGACATCAAGACCCCGTGGGAAGACCTCGGCGAGGAGGAGCGGGAATGGATCTACTACGGCGATCGTAAGACCACCGGCCCGGAGGATCTCGAGGAACTCTGGCAATCCGGCGGATGGTATGGCGTCAAGGGCTTCTTCGATTGGCTCGAGAGCAAGGCGTACAAGATGCACATCCGCATCTTCCTCAGCCGCTACCGCTCTTACACCACCTGCTCCACCTGCCGCGGCCGGCGGCTCCAGCCGGAAGCGCTTTGCTTCAAGATCTCCGGCCGGACGCTGCCGGAACTCTGGACCCTGCCCCTGGTCGACCTGCTGGCGTGGTTCGCGGACGGGGATTTCCGCCCGTCGGCCTTCGACGGGAAAACGGACGCCGCGGCCAGGTCGCACGACAGTTCGCTGGATCTGATCCTGACGGAAATCACCACGCGCCTCCGCTACCTCGACGAGGTCGGGCTGGGCTATCTCACCCTCGACCGGCCGGCGCGGACCCTGAGCGGCGGCGAGATCGAGCGCGTCAACCTCACCACCTGCCTCGGGGCCTCGCTCACCAACACCTTGTTCGTCCTCGACGAGCCGACCGTCGGCCTGCACGCCCGCGACATCCAGCGCCTCGTCGGCGTCATGCACGGGCTCCGCGACAAGGGCAATACCCTGGTCGTGGTCGAGCACGAGGAGGCGGTCATGCGCGCCGCCGACCAGCTCCTCGACATCGGCCCGGCGGCCGGCCAGCACGGTGGCACCCTGGTGTTCCAAGGGCCGGTGGACGGAGCCAAGGGACTCCCGTCCACCGGAACCCTGCCGTGGCTCCGCGGACAGCGCGCGATCGGGGTGCCGGGCAAGCGCCGCAAGCCGGGCAAGGAGAAGCTCGAGATCCGCGGCGCGACCCGCCACAACCTGAAGAAGCTGGATGCCGACCTGCCGCTCGGCCTCTTCACCTGCCTCACCGGCGTCTCGGGATCGGGCAAGTCGACTTTCGCCCACGACGTCGTGTTCGCCAACGTCGCGCGCAAGCTGCGCAAGGAAGGCGTCGAGGTCGATCACGCGCCGGTCAAGGAGCTACGAGGAACCCAGTATCTGAGCGACATCCTGCTGGTCGACCAGTCGCCGCTCGCACGCACGCCGCGCTCGACGCCGGCGGTGCTGGTGGGGGCCTTCGATCCGGTCCGCCAGCTCTTCGCGATCACCGATGAGGCGAAGTCCCGCGGGCTCAACACCGGGTTCTTTTCGTTCAACTCCGGCGAAGGCCGCTGCGACCGCTGTGCCGGCGCGGGCAGCGAGAAGGTGGAGATGCAGTTCCTGTCCGACCTCCACGTCACCTGCCCCGATTGCAACGGCCGCCGCTACAAGCCGTCGACCCTCGACATCCGCTACCGCGGCAAGTCGATCGCCGACGTCCTCGATCTCACCATCGACGAGGCGATCGGCTTCTATGAAGTGACGGATTCGTCCGGCCTGACGGCACCCGCCGCCAAGCGGCACCGCCAGATCACCCGGCTGCTCGAGCCGCTCGCCGAGGTCGGCCTCGGCTACCTCAAGCTCGGCCAGTCGCTCAACACCCTGTCCGGCGGCGAGTCGCAGCGTCTCAAGCTATGCCAGCTCCTCGCCGAGGCGGCGCCCGGGAAATCGTCGCCGCGGGCGCGGGGCACCAAACTGCTGATCCTCGACGAACCAACCACCGGCCTGCACTTCTCCGACATCGAGCGACTGCTCGGCGTGTTCCAGCGTCTCGTCGATGCCGGGCACTCGCTGCTGGTCATCGAGCACAACCTCGACGTTATCAAGTGCGCCGACTGGATCCTCGACCTCGGGCCCGAAGCCGGCACCAAGGGCGGCCGGCTCGTCGCGGAAGGACCGCCCGAGCACATCGCGACCCTCGACACCGAAACCGCCAGGTACCTCAAGCCGCTGCTGGCAAAGGGCGGATCCGGCCGCCCGCGCGCCGACAGGAAGCCCGCCCGCCCGCCGGCCCCGGACCAATCCTCCGCTCCCCTCATCCAGCTCCGCGGTGCCCGCGAGCACAACCTGAAGAACGTCTCCCTCGACATCCCGCGTGACCGCTTCGTGGTGGTGTCCGGCTTGTCCGGCTCCGGCAAGTCGACCCTCGCCTTCGACATCCTGTTCGCCGAGGGCCAGCGCCGCTTCCTTGACTCGATGTCGGCCTATGCCCGGCAGTTCGCCGAGCAATTGGAAAAGCCGGAGCTCGACTCGCTCGCGGGGCTGCCGCCGACCGTCGCGATTGAACAGCGGGTGTCCCAGGGCGGGATGAAGTCGACGGTGGCGACCGTGACCGAGGTGTGGAATTTCGTCCGCCTCCTGTTCGCGAAGCTGGGCACCCGCTACTGCCCGGATTGCCAGGTCCCGGTCGAGAAGCAGTCGCAGGCAGCGATCGAGAACACCCTCCGCGCCCACCTCGCCAAGGGCAGCGTCTCGCTCCTCGCTCCCGTTATCCGCGGCCGCAAGGGCTACCACACCGAGGTCGCGGAGTGGGCGCTCAAGCAGGGATTCACGAAGCTCCTCGTCGACAAGCAGTTCCGCGACGCGGAGGGCTTCACCCGCCTCGAGCGCTTCAAGGAGCACGACATCGACGTGGTGGTGGCGGAGTTCAGCGGCAAGGGCCGCCACGACCTGGCGGAACGGATTTCCCGGGCGCTCGAGATCGGCAAGGGAACCATCCGGCTGGTGACGCCCGACAAGCGCTTCGTCCTGCTTTCGTCGGAAGCCAGCTGTCCGGAGTGCCACCGGTCCTTCGAGGAACTCGATCCACGGCTCTTTTCCTTCAACTCGCCGCACGGCTGGTGCCCCTCCTGCCGCGGCCACGGGCTGGTCCCGAAGCAGCGCCGCCATCTCGACACCTCGCGCTTCGAATCCGTGCTTGAGGCCGAGATGGATGCCGACCGGAAGATCGAGCGGATGGACGACGAGGAACTGGTCGGGTGCCCGGATTGCCACGGCGCCCGTCTCAATGCCGAAGGCCGGGCGGTGCGCTTCCAGGGAACGCCGCTCGCCGACCTTTCGCGCCTGCCGGTCGATGAGGCGGCGGGTCATTTCGCCAAGCTGGAGATCGCCGGCGAACGCGACGCCCTGATCGCCCGCGACATCCTGCCGGAGATCCGCCAGCGGCTGTCGTTCCTCCAGGAGGTCGGCCTCGGCTACCTGCAGCTCGACCGCTCGGCACGAACGCTCAGCGGTGGCGAAAGCCAGCGCATCCGGCTGGCCGCGCAGCTGGGCTCGAACTTGCGCGGCGTCCTCTACGTGCTGGATGAGCCGACCATCGGCCTCCATCCGCGCGACAATGCCGCCTTGCTCGAGACGCTGGTAGCCTTGCGCGACCGCGGCAACAGCCTGATCGTGGTCGAGCACGACGAGGACACCATCGCCCGTGCCGACCACCTGATCGACCTGGGCCCCGGTGCGGGCCGGCTCGGCGGGGAGGTCGTCTATCAAGGGGCCCCGCCGCAAGTGCCGGGTGAGCCGTCCAAGGTAGGCGGGAGGGCGAAGAAGGCGGCGTCTCACGAGAACCGGCTTTCAGCTTCCCCCACCTACCAGGCGCTTAGTAATCCGATCGTCCATCCCACCCGCGGCAGCCGTCGCGGCGTGAAGAAATCGGATCCTTTCCTCAAGGTCACCGGCTGCCACGCCAACAATCTCAAGGCCATCGACGCCGAAGTTCCCCTCGGCAGGCTCACGGTTCTGACCGGCATTTCGGGATCCGGGAAATCGACGCTGATGCACGCCTGCATCGCCGATGCCGCGCGCGCCGAGGGCAAGCGCAAGTCCGCGGCCAGGAACCGGCCGTGGGCCAAGGCCAGCGGCTTCGACCGGCTCCAGTCGATCTACGAGGTCGACCAGTCCCCGATCGGCAAGACCTCGCGGTCGTGTCCGGCGACCTACGTCAAGGTGTTCGACGACATCCGCAAGCTCTTCGCCCAGCTGCCGGACTCCCGTGTCCGCGGCTACGAGGCCTCGCGCTTCTCCTTCAACACCGGTGACGGGCGTTGCCCGGTGTGCGAAGGCAACGGCCGCGTGAAGCTCGAGATGGACTTCCTCCCCAGCACCTGGGTGCCGTGCGAGGCATGCAACGAGATGCGCTACAATCCGGCGACGCTCGAGGTCCGCTTCCGCGAAAAGAACATCGGCGAGATTCTCCGCATGACGATCGAGCAGGCCGCCGGCTTCTTCGAGTCGCAGCCGCGGATCGCCGCGCCGCTGAAACTGTTGGCCGACACGGGACTCGGTTACCTCCAGCTCGGCCAGCCGTCCCCGACGCTTTCCGGCGGTGAGGCGCAGCGGATCAAGCTGGTCACCCAGCTCACCAAGGGCCGGGTCTCAGCCAAGAACCTCAAGACCCTCAACCGCACCAACCTCTACCTGATCGAGGAACCCACGGTCGGCCTCCATCTGGAGGACGTGAAGCGTCTGATCGACGTGCTTCACCGACTGGTGGATGAAGGTCACACCGTCATTGTCATCGAGCATCACATGGCGGTCGCGGCGGAGGCCGACTGGATCCTCGACCTCGGCCCCGAGGCGGGCGATGCCGGTGGCACCATCGTTGCCGAAGGGCCGCCGGAGAAGATCGCCCGTTCGAAGAGGTCGCGGACCGCGCCGTTCCTCGGGGCTGCCTTGAAGGGGCAAGCCGGTTAGCGGCCGTTCCGCGACCTGCCGGATGACCGGTCGGGCTGCCGCTGGGCCTGACGCGCCGGAGCCTTGCGGATCTGGCGCTGGGGCTGGGCCTGACGGGTCGGAGTCTTGCGGACCTGGCGCTGGGGCTGAGCCTGGCGAGCCGGGGTCTTGCGGATCTGGCGTTGGGGCTGCACCTGACGAGTCGGGGTCTTGCGGATCTGGCGTTGTGGCTGAGCCTGGCGTGCCGGAGCCTTGCGGATCTGACGCTGCGGCTGCACCTGGCGCGTCGGAGCCTTGCGGATCTGGCGCTGGGGCTGCACCTGACGAGTCGGGGCCTTGCGGATCTGGCGTTGTGGCTGAGCCTGGCGGGTCGGGGCCTTGCGGATCTGACGCTGGGGCTGAGCCTGGCGAGCCGGGGCCTTACGGGCTTGCTGTTGCGGTTGGGTGCGCTGCGTTGGCGAGGCCGAGGATTTCGCACGCTGCGGGGTCGCCTGGCGTTTCAACATCTCGCGGAGTTTGGAGCCTTGCTCGCCCGGGCGCGGAGAGGACTTTCCGGCAGAAGTGCGCCCGGGGGTGGACCGGGAGATCTTCGGCGAGGAAGCCGCAGGCCTCTGGCCTCGAGCAACCGATGGTTTCATGATTTTCGTGCCAGCGCGGGAGCTTGGCTCGGTCTTGCCGATGCTTTCGCGCCGGGTGGATCCGGCACGAGTGGCCTGGCGGGCCGATTGGAGGCGTTCGGCGATGCTGTGAGCGCTGCTCTTGCCGCCACGCTTCGATCCGGTCCCGGACAACTCCCTTCTCGCCGAAGGGTTCCCGGGTGCCGTGGATCGGGCGTTGCGCTTGGCGAAGATCGGGGAGCGCGTCAGTTTCTCCCTCACTGATGCCGGCTTCTTGCCGGTGCCGCCCGAGGCGATCCGGCGTGTTTCAAGCTGGCCGCGTTGCCGGCTGAAGCTCCTGATTTCCCGGCTTCGGGTGGCCAGGACTTCGCGTTGGCCGCGATCAATGGCGCGGAACTTTCCCTTGGTCGCGCGATCCCCGGTATAGCTGGCGAAAGTGCTGGCAAAGTGGCGATCCCGTCCGCCGCTGTCGATCTGGCGGTCGCGAAGGCTGCTCATCGTGGCCCAACGGCGGGCCGGCCTGGCCTCGGCGTGATCGCGGAAGTAGTTGAAGTTCGAGATCGTCCGGCTCTGCCAGTCGCGGTCGTGGCGGTGGACCCAGCGGTTGTGGGCGAAGATCGGATCGTAGCAATGGCGGCGGGTATGCCAGGCGAAGGCGGCGTGGTAGCCGGTCGATGCGTAGCGCGGCGCATAGTAGTCCCCGAAGTAGTAGTGGCAGGTGCGCGGTCGCACGAACAGGTGGCTGGAGAAGACACCCAGCCCGACCACGATACGAGGTGTATAGTAGTAGTCCGGGGCGAAGTGGGCGCGGCGGTGGAAGTGCACGGGCGCGAACAGCACCCCGCGGTGCGCGATGGCATGGTCCCAGTAGCCGCTGACGTGGATGTAGCCGCGGGGAGTCCAGCAGTAGCGGGAGGGCACCCAGTTCCAGTCGGCCCTCAGGGCCAGCCAATAACCCGGACGCCACAGGTAGCGGCTGTCGTTCCAGACCCAGGATCCGGGGATCCAGCTGTGGTCCCCGGAGGGTGCGGCCACGTTGGGGCCGGCGTCGATGCTCTGCGGCGGTGCGGTCGCGATGTATTCGACCTCTTCGGTGTCGGTGTCCGCCCAGTAGCCCGCGATCCACTGGTAGCGTCCGCCGTCGATGGCGTTCCAGTAGCCCGGGATCCACTCGCGGCCCGGCGGCAGGTTGCGCCAGACGCCGCTGATCCAGAGGTAATCGGTCTCGTCGTCGTCCCAAGCCCAGTATCCCGGGATCCAGGCGATATTGTCGCCCTCCGGCTGTTCTTCGGGTGGCAGCTCTTCGATTGCTTCCGGTGGCGCGATCTCGACGATGAAGCCGGGTTGGGGTTCGAAACTCACCGACTCGGCGAAGGCCTCATGCACCGGGCCGCGGGTCAGAACATCGAAGTCGTCGCCTTGGACGGCCGGCGGCGGCTCGAGGGCGGGAGCCCGCGGGGCGAGGAAAGGTGCGCCGGCCGCAGTGCAAGCTGCGACGGCGCCTAGCAGGGTAAGCTGTCGGAATGTCATGATGGATTCAGGTTCTGGTGTCTGGGGGGTGCGACGGGACCTGCTCCGCATTCATTCAGTCCCGGTCGCCGGCGGAAGGCGGCTTGTCGGGCAGGAATCGCTCGTGGCCAGTTGCTTGGAGCGATCCACACTTTTTTCTAACAGGACTCATCCCGGTGATGCGTTCGCCGGGCGTGAGGCCGTCCGGCCAATTAGCTCTCGTGGCAACGGGCCCGATTTCGGCCAGCAACGACCCATTGGGAGCGGTCCGCTTGCGACGGTCGCCGCCGACCGGGAGAGCGGGTGCTCCCGCTCATTCACAATCCGGATCCAGTTTATAAATGATCCTTATGAAAAAGTGCTATTTCCCAAAAAGTGAAGTCGATTCCCGATCTTGGGAATTGTCCGTTAGATCAGCCATCGACGTTAGTTCGCGCAGAATATCGAAAGAAACCTGTGAAAAAATACCACGTCGCCTTGATTCTCGGCTGTTCCCTCGGCTTGCCGGTGGGTGCGCAGACCACCTTCACTCCCGTCAGCGGGGACTTCAACGATCCTGCCAATTGGACCGAGGGCTTGCCCGACACGGTCGCGGCGGCGGGCTCGGACGACCTTGGGATCATTCCCTTCGGTTCCACGGCCAGCATGTCCGCCCTCTACCAGCCGCTTGCCGGCCGGCGCATCCGCATCACCGTGGAAGGCAGCCTCGAGATCGGCGCCCAGGAGTTGCAGCTGCGGGCAGGTAGCACCGGGAGCAGTTCGCCCGAGCGGGGCAGCAACGGTGACCTCGACGTGAACGGTGGCACGGTCACGGTCGGTGCCGGGGGGCAAATCGACCTCGCCGGCGTGGGCGCCGACATTTTCATCGATCAGGGAGGATCGATTGTCTTCGGGCCCGGATCCACCCTTTCAGGGCCGAAAGCGATCCACATCCTGGACGGCACGCTGGAGTTCGCCGCCGACGTCGCCCGGGCGGGTGCGGTGGAGGATGAGCTGGTCGTCGGCGCGGATTCCACCCTCACCTTCCACGTCGACAACGCGGTGGAGGGAACCACGCTGTTCACCGTCAACGGCAGCAGCCTGCAGCTGGAACTCGATCCGGAGTCGACCCTTGCCGTGGCGTTCAGCCATCCGCCGGCCCTGGGTGAGACCTTCGACCTGGTCACCGGGGTCAGCGGCTACAAGGGCATCGACGGCAGCGGGATCGGCAGCTTCGGCGACGTCGTGGGATCCGGACTGCCGGCCGGCCTGAGTCTCCGCGCGAACTATCTCGCGGACACCTTGCAGGTCGAGGTCATCGAGGAACCGCCGAGCCCGATGATCGTGGTCGGGGCGGAGTACTCGTTCACCAACGAGGGATATCCCCAGTACTTCTCGATCCCGATCTCCAATGAATCGGGCGACCGCACAACCGACCTGTCCATCACCGGCGTGACCGCCGCAGGCGACGATGCGTCTTCGGTTTCGGACATTTACTTTCCGTCGAGCGTCGCTGCACGGGATGACGACTACATCGATTTCAATTTCACCCCCGGCACGCGGGCGGGCATCTACAGCTTCTCGTTGCTGGTCGATTCCAACGATGCTTCGGGCGCAACGCCCCGCCTCATCAACGTGACCGTGGAAGTGAAGGACCCGACCATCGCGGTCTCCGGAACCTCGATCGACTTCGGTTTGCCCGGGGTCCCCGAAACCACCGAAACCATCACCATCTACAACGATGGCGACGGTCTGGACCTTGTCATCGACGGCACGAGCACCACCCTTGAAGGCAGCCCCGCTTTCACGATCGAGACGGCTTTGCCGCTGAGCATCCCGGCGGGCGACTCGGCAGACCTCGCCGTGAAGTTCACCCCGGGCAGCGCGGTCGGGGTTTTCGCCGGCACGCTGACCATCGGTTCCAACGACTACGAAGGCAACACCCCGGCCATCCTGCTGCAGGGTGTCGCCATGCCGGAAGGCAACCACGTGCCCCTGGACTTCGGGCGCTCGAACTCGCCGGCGACGGTGGGATATGAGGAGGTCCTGGTGGCCGAAGGCGTCAGCAAGTACGTCTCGGGGGTCAACGTGAGCCTGGTGTCGCGCGATGGCGACATCGTCGCAGGCGCCGCAGGAGGAGGTGTCGACACGGTCAACATCGACTACGCCAAGACCACCTTCAACGGTGCCGACGACAACTACATCAGCGTTCTCATCAGCGGGCTCCAGACCGGCACGCTCGAACTGATGAGCACGCACCGCTATGCGTCGTCGTTCGACCTGCCTTTCGATCTTCATTTCGGCGAGGCCGGCGGCACGCTCGAACTCGTCGCGGACGATTTGATCAAGGGTTCGAGCTTCAACCTGACCCGCGAAGTTGTCGCCGGGAAGACCTATGAACTGCGGGTGCTCGAGCAGGGCACGTCGAACGTGGCCTACATCAGCTCGCTGCTATTGTGGGGCAGCGCCGTCGGCGACGGATCCGGCGTCCCGGGCTACACGGCCTGGGCGCTGGGCAACGGGCTCAGCGGCAATCCGGAGGCGGACTTCGACCGCGACGGCATTTCCGACATCATCGAGTTCATCACCGGCAGCGATCCGAAGGACGGCACCACCACCAACCCTCTCGGCGTGGAAACATCCGAAGGCTATGTGACCTACACCTTCCAGCGCGACGACGCGTCCGAGGTCGCGGGCGTAGAGGTCAAGGTGCAGGTCAGCCCCGACCTCGCGGATTGGACCACCACCCTCGATGTCGGCGAGAACACCGCCAATTCCAGCCTGGGGGTGATCATCACGGAGAACGGCAGCGACCCCGACACGATCACGGTAACCCTGCCGATGACCGGCGATCCGGTGAATTTCGCCCGCTTGGCCGGCACCAGCGCGCCCTGATGCTCCACGCGAGGTGCATTCTTTCCATCCTTCCGAAGCCGATGATCTCCCGATCCCTTTTGGTTCCCGCGGTTACCCTGGCGCTGGTCGCCCGGTCCGTCGCCAGCCTCACCGGGGAGGCCGTCACGACCGGGGCCCTGGCCAAGGCGGAATGGATCCAGGGGAGCGCGCCGGGCGGATGGGAACCCGGCAAGGTTTATGTCCTCGAATGCTGGGCCACCTGGTGTGGGCCCTGCATCGCCGCGATCCCGCATGTCGATGCCCTCCATGACAAGTACCAGGCGAAGGGCCTGAGGGTTCTCGGCATGAACGTTTGGGATCAGGACAAAGCGAAGATCGCCGCGTTCGTCGCGAAGAAGGGCGAGGGGATGTCCTACCCGGTCTGTATCAACGAACGCGGGGGCGCCTTCGACACGGACTGGCTGAAGCCGGCGGGCGTGACCGGCATACCGCGGGCCTTCGTGGTGAAAGACGGCACGGTGCTCTTCGACACCCATCCGTCGAGATTGACCGATGCCGTGGTCGAAGACCTTCTCGCCGGCGGGGCCGCGGAGCAGAAGACGGTTGCTGCAATCCTCGCCGCTGATTCGACGAAGGTGAAGGTCGGCGTGCTCTGCAAGGAGTTCCAGAAGGCGATGGCGGGCGACGATCTGGTTGGCGCCGGAGCCAAGCTGGATGAAATCAAGGCGCTCGATCCGGCCGCGAGCATGGTGCCTTTGTTCTCGATGCTGTTGCTTCTGCAAAGGGAGGATTGGCAGGCCGCCGAAGTGGTCTTCGGCGGGATTGCCGATGAGCAGCAGAAGGGCCTCGTTGCCTACAATCTCACCCTTAAATCGCGCGGACTGTCGGACGCCCCCGGCGCTTTCCAGGGGATGGTGGCCGATGCCCTTGAGCGGATGATCGCCAGGAACGGTGCCCGCCCCCAGGAGTGGCTCGAGCTCGCCTGCTTGCGCTGGGGATCGGGAGCACGGGAAAAGGCGATCACTGCCGCCACCAAGGCCCGGGATCTCGCGCGCTCTCCGGAGTATGCCAGCCTTCGCTATGTCGTTCCCTGCAACCGGGTGCTCGAGTCGATGGAAGCGGGTCAGCTCCCGGCGCGATCCGAGATGGACCGGTGGATCCGCGAGGCCCGGGAGTAATTGAGATCTTGAAAACGACATCGACGGGAGGGGTGCCTCGCACCCCTCCCGTCGGATTCCTGCGGTCGTCGCGGGGCGATCCAACAAGGACCACCCCGGACGATTCAGATCGATCAGCGGTCCTTCTGGCCCTTCCCGCCCTTGCCTCCGTCATTCTGGGATGGCTGCTGGCGCTGCGGTTGAACTTGGCGCTGGGGTTGCTGGCGCTGCGGTTGGACCTGGCGCTGGGGCTGCTGGCGTTGCGGTTGGACCTGACGCTGGGGTTGTTGGCGTTGCGGTTGGACCTGGCGCTGGGGCTGCTGGCGCTGCGGTTGAACTTGGCGCTGGGGTTGCTGGCGCTGCGGTTGAACTTGGCGCTGGGGCTGTTGTTTCTGCGGCTGGACCTGACGCTGGGGCTGTTGCTTCTGCGGCTGGACCTCGCGTTTCGGCATTTCGCGGACCTGGGGCTTTTGAGGTTTGATCTCCCGTTTGGTGGTCTCTTTGACTTCCGGGCGGGAGGGTTGGACCTGCCGCTTGGGCATCGCCTTCTCCTTGGTCGGAGCTTCCTTCGGAGTCTTGGGAGTGACCTCGCGTTTGGGCTGCTCCTTTTTCGGAGTCACCGGGGTCCGCTCTTTGGTCGCCGGCTTCGGCGGCGTCGTGCCCTTGCCCCTCTCCGGGCGTTCCGGTTTGCCGGTGGTCGAAGGGTCACGCTGCTCCTTGGTGGTGGCTGCCGGCTCCTTGCCCTTGCGGGTCATGCCTTCGGGCAATGAGGTGGTGCCGCGCTGGCCTTTCTTGAGCACGCGGGGCTCCGGTCGTTCCGGCGGGGTGTTGCGGGCACTGAGCTGCTTGCTGCTCTTGCTCATGATCGGCGAGCGTCTGATTTTCTCGCGCAGCACCGTCGGTTTCTTGGAGTCGCGGGTGGCGGCCACCTTGGTGGTCTCGAGTTGCCGGCGCTGCTGGCTGAATTTCCGCATGTCCTTGCTCTTCGCGGCGAACTGATTGCGCCGGTCCTGGTCGATCGAGCGGAAGCGCTGGCCGGCGGTGGGATCCTTGACGAAGCCGCTCAGGGTCGATGCGAACTGGCGGTTGCGGCCGTCACCCTTGAACCGGGTGTTGTCGGCGGTCCGCATTGCCGACCACAAGTGGGCGGGGCGGGCGGCTTCGTTGTTGCGGAAGTAGTTGAAGTTCTCGACCCTGCGGCGGTCCCAGTCGCGATCGTGGCGGTGATGCCAACGCATGTGGGCATAGATCGGGTCGTAGCTGTGACGGCGCGAGTGCCAGGCGTACGAGGCGTAGAAGCCCGAGTCCGCATAACGAGGGGCATAGTAGTCACCGAAGTAGTAGTGGCCGAAGCGGGGCCTCACGAAGAGGTGATCCGTGAAGACGCTGAGGCTGACCACGATGCTCGGGGTGTAGAAGAAGCCGGGACGGACGTGGTGGTGGTGGAACAGCACCGGGGCGAAAAGCACCCCGCGGCGAGGCACGGCATAGTCCCAGTAACCGCTGACATAGACGTAACCCCTGGGGGTCCAGCAGTAGCGGGAGGGCACCCAGTTCCAATCGGCGCGGAGCGGCATCCAGTAACCCGGGCGCCAGAGGTAGCGGGACTCTTGCCACACCCAGTTGCCGGGGATCCAGCTGTGATCTTCCGACGGCGCCTCGATGTTCGGGCCGACGTCGATGCTCTCGGGCGGGGCGGTGGCAATGTACTCCACCTCCTCTGTTTCGGTATCGAGCCAGTAACCGCTCACCCACTGGTACTCCCCTCCATCGAGAGGATTCCAGTAGCCGGGGACCCATTCGCGTTCGGGCGGCAGATTCCGCCAGATGCCGCTGATCCACAGGAAATCGCCTTCGTCTTCATCCCATGCCCAATAGCCGGGAATCCAGGCCACGTTGTCGCCTTCGAGCTCCTGTTCGGGCGGCAGCTCCTCGATCGGCTCGGGCGGGGCGTTTGTGATGACGATACCAGCCGCGGGTTCGAAGCTCACCGACTCGGCGAAGGCTTCGTGGACCGGGCCACGGGTCAGGACGTCGAAGCCCTCGGATTCACCGGCGGCCGGAGGCTCGGCTCCGGGGACCGCGGCAGGGAACAAGATCGCGCCGGCAGCCGCATAAGCGGACAGGGTGCCGAGCAGGGAAAGTTTACGCAGTTTCATGATGAGGCTCCCGATCGGGAGATAATGGAGAGACGGATTCAAATGACCGTTCATTCGAATGCATTTTTACGGCCACCCCCAAAGGAATCAGAAAACCCGCTGGGCGCCAGTGAATCGCAGCGATTGGCAGCGTTTTTCCCTCCCCGGCCGGCGGCGCTCCCTGCACGGAATCATTGCCGGATGCACGATCGTGCCCGCCGTCTAGTCCTCCTCCTGCGGAGGAAACGCGCGGCCGGCCAGCTCGCGCAACTGGTCGCGGTGGTGGGCGGTGGGCAGCTTCTCCAGCGCCTGCTCCAGGGCGAGCCGGGAATGGACCCGGGCGGCGGCGGCAAGGCCGGGGTGGCCAAGGTCGTGCAGGGCCCGGAAGGCCTTCTGCAGCCGGGTGCCGACTTCGAACATGGCGGCGCCATCGCGGGAGATCGGCATGAATCCGTCGTCCAGCAAGTCCGATGCGTGCAGCGGCGGGACTTCCACGTCGGGATACTCGCACTCGCCGGTGGCGCGGGAGGCATCCACCCACTGCGAGAGCAGCCGGATCTCGCAGCCGATCACGGCGATGGCGGTGCCGGGGTCGTTGACGGCGGGCGAGAGGGCGCGGTCGGCAATTTCCGCCAGCATCAGCAGCCCGAAGCGCGGATCCGACTCGATGTGGCGCTCTGCCCCGATGGTAAAAGCCGCGTCGAACGTTTCCCGTGCCTCCTCGTCGAGCGGTCTTCCGCCCTGGATCACCGCCACCGGCCGGTTGCGATCGATGAAGGCCCCCGGACGGACCAGCAGACGGATGGTCGTTTCGAGGGTCGCGGCGAGCTCTTGAAGGTCGGCAACGTCGACGTGCTGGAGGTAGCCGATGCGCGACAGGCGGAGCTTTTCCCCGTCGGGGTCGTCGCCGGTGGCGGGCATCGCGCCGAGGGTGCCGGCCACCGCAGGATCGGTGAAGGCATTGTGGCAGGCTTCCTCGACGCGCTGGATCGTGTCGTTCATGCGGCCGAGCTTGGAAACCTGGTCGACCCAGCGGACGAATGACACCAGCACCCAGACGACCGTGAACACGTAGCCGACAAAGAGCGCGAAGCGTCCCAGGTCGCCGTAGGGCACGGCGCTCAGCGCGACGAGGGCGATGATCGCGTAGATGAAAGCGGAGAGAAAGGCGGCGAGGGCATTCTGCGAGCTGCGGTCCTGCATCACGATGCGGGTCGCCCGCGGCGTGGCGGTGGTGGTGACCGAGGAAAACGCGGCCACCATCGCCGAAACGGCGAAGATCGCGACCGTGAGCATCGTCGAGGCCAGGATCTGCAGCAGGCTGAGCAGGAGGTCGCGGTCGATCTCGAACGGCGGATCGAAGTGCAGATGGCGCGGGAGCAGCAGCGCGAGTTCGATCCAGACCGCAGCCCCCAGGCCGGTGAGCGCCGGCTTGATCCACAGTTTCGACCGGAGCTGGAGGAGGAAGTAGCGGAATCGTGACACGGCTACCCCCCATCCTCAGGGCAATGCCCATCGTCGCAAGCCACAATCCGTGCCGACGGGACCAAAGCGGTCGCTGTCCGGGTGTCGCGAAAAGATTCCGGCAGCGGTGCTCCTGTGATTTCGCGCGTTCCTTTCAGTCGTGGGGATAAACAAAGAGCGCGGCCACGATCATGGCCGCGCTCTTCCAAGTCACCTCGACTTGGATTATGCGCAAAAATCAGAAGTTGAACCGAAGGCCGGCTTCGACCATCCAGTCATCGTAGCTATCGGTATCACCCAGCGGGCCGGCATCAAACCCGTCGAGGTAGAACCAGCGACCGCCCCCGTAGATTTCGAAGTTCTGGGAAACATTCCAAGTCATTCCCGCGAAGAGCTGTCCGTAGAAGGCCGTGTCGTCCTCGCCGGAAAGTTTTACGGAGGACCAGTAGAGGTCTGCGGAGGTGAGCGCGATGCCGGCACCACCGCCGATGTACCAGTTCACCGGCCCGAACAAGGGACCCTCGAACTTGTAGTTGAGAGTGATTGGTACGAATTCCCCGTCGACCCGCATCGGATCGCCGGTAGCGATCAAGATTGGCGCCTGGTTGCCGTAATTGAGCAGAATCGGCGGTCCGTTGTTCACCAGATAGTTACTGGCCTCGGTGAAGCCGACCTCCAGGAAGAAGGCGTGGCTGTAGTCACCACAGACCCGCTCGATCCCGACATGGCCGGAATAGAACCACTCCTCGCCGTCGATCGTGTATCCGGCTCCGGCTCCGATGAACCAGTTCCAGAGTGGCGAGCTTGTTACCGTCGTCATCGGCGGGGCCGGTTCGACGTAGGGTTCGCCGGCGTGAAGCGGAGTCATTGCCAGCGTTGCGACCACCCCGCATGACGCAGGAAGGCTCGTTCTGAGGTTCCAGATGGAATTCATAGCAGTGGCGCAGATATAACAGACATCAACGATTGGCAATAAGTTTCTCATGTAATATTGTAACAAACCTCATTGAACGGATTTCCATAAATTCTGTCTTTGGTGGATAAAACGAGGGGCTCATTCGTTCTAACAAACGCGCTCTTGTTCAGGACGGCGAAAGTTGCTAGCTACAGTTCATGGCTGAAGGGATCTCCGGTGCCGGGCTTCTCCGCAGTTTTCTTGCCGGGTTCGTGTTCACTCTGCCAGCGGCGCGGGCATCGGAGACTGTCGGCCTGCTGCCGGATCCGGGGACCAGCGGGGAGTTGCCGGGTGTGAAGCGCTTCCGCTACGGCGAGAAGGGCCTGGAGTTCGAGGCCACGGACAGCAGCACCTTCCTGTGGCTGGGATTCCGGCTGCAGGGGCGCTACGACACGCTGCCGGGCAATCCCACCGACGCCGCGGACCTCCTGGAGCCGGATACCGACGAGTGGAGTCTCAACCGCGGCCGGATCAAGGGGGGCGGGCACCTTTTCACCGAAGCCTTCGAGATCTACTCCGAGTACGACTTCACCTCGAACGGCTGGCTCGACTACCGCGCCACCGTCCACCTTGGCGACCAGTTGGGCATCCGCTTCGGCCAGTGGAAATCCGAGTTCAACCGCGAGCGGATCGACTCTTCGGGAGCGCAGCAATTCGTCGACCGGTCGCTGTCGAACTACTGGTTCACGCTCGACCGCCAGCTGGGGGTGGCGGCGGAGCTGCGCTTGTGGGCGGAGCAGGTGGCCGACTCGTCGCTGTGGCTGGAATTCCTCAGCGGCCGGGGCCTGGGGGCGACCTTCGGCGACGACAGCCGCTTGTGGATGATGCGCTGGCAGTGGAACCCGCAGGGCGAGGTGCTGGATTTCGGCCAGGCCGACCTCGACCGGCGCGATGACCTGATCACGGCGGTCACGCTCGCCACCGTGTTCGGCGACAGCCACTACACGCGCTTCTCCAGTTCCGGCGGCGGCCAGTTGCCCGGCTTCGGCTACGGCGACTACCGTCTGAACCAGTGGATGCTGGAAACGGCGGCACGCTGGCGGGGCTTCTCCTGGCAGCAGGAACTGCACTGGAAGGACGTGGAGGACCTGCGCGCCGGCGGTCACCGGGAGATGGTCGGCGGCTACGCCCAGGTCGGGGTATTCCCGGCGGAATGCTGGAACGGTTTCCCCGACCCGCTGGAACTCACCGCACGGATCGCAAGCGTCGATCCCGACACCTCGCGGTCGTCCGACCGGCAGTGGGAGTGGACGCTCGGGGCGAACTGGTACTTTCAAGGTCACCGCAACAAGATCAGCGCCGACCTGTCCTTGCTCGACTTTGACGACCCGGCCACCGGCGAGGAGTCGGAGTTGCGCTTCCGCCTGCAGTGGGACCTGTCGTTTTGAGAAGTGCCCCGGCCACGGGGTTTCTTGCTCGCCCTGACTTGGCGATCACTTCATACCGTGCCGGATGAAGAAATGGCATCTTCCGCGGGAATGGCGGCAGCGTCATCCGAGGATCGACCGGATGCTCCGGGCGATGGGAGCCCGCAAGAAGCGCTTGATCAGCGGCTTCGTGTTGCTGGCGCACGGCGTCGGCGCGCTGACCTCGGTCCAGGCGATCATGGAAACCCGCACCGCCCAGGGTGCGGTGGCCTGGGCGGTGTCATTGAACACCCTGCCGTATGTGGCGGTGCCCGCGTACTGGATCTTCGGCAGGAGCGATTTCAAGGGCTATGTCACCGCGCGGCGTTCCCAGCGCGAGGAGCTGGCGGAGTTCTGGCGGGATTTCGAGCATCAGCTTGAGGACCAGGGGCTGGTGTTGCCCCGCGACCGCCCCGGGCCCTTTGTCACCGAGCAGCTCGCCAAACTCCCGGCGACCACCGGCAACGACGTGGAACTGCTGGTCGACGGCGATGCGACCTTCGACTCGATTTTCCAGGGCATCGCCCGCGCCAAGGACTACGTGCTGGTCCAGTTCTACATCATCCACGACGATTCGGTAGGCCGCGCCCTGAGGGATGCGCTGGTCGAGCGCGCGCGGGCCGGGGTCCGCTGCCTGGTGCTGTACGACGAAATCGGCAGTTCGCTGCCGGACCCCTACCTCAAGTCGCTTCGCGAAGCGGGCGTGCGGATCCTGCCGTTCAACACCACCAAGGGCGAGGCGAACCGCTTCCAGCTGAACTTCCGCAATCACCGCAAGATCGTGGTGGTCGACGGGCGCGAAGCCTGGGTCGGCGGACTCAACGTGGGTGACGAATACAAGGGCCTCGACCCGGAGGTCGGTTACTGGCGCGACACTCATCTGCGGGTCGAGGGGCCGGTGGTGCAGAGCGTCCAGGTTTCGTTCGCCGAGGACTGGCACTGGGCCGCCAAGGAGATCCTCGGTGGCTTGCAGTGGACGCCGCGGCCGGCGGCCAGCGGGGCCGCGGTCGGAATGCAATGCTTGCCGACCGGGCCGGTGGATCCGCTGGAGACCTGCACCCTGTTTTTCCTCCATGCCATCAACACCGCCAAGGAACGGCTGTGGATCGCCAGCCCCTACTTCGTGCCGGACCAGCAGTTCGTCAGCGCGCTGCAGCTGGCGGCGCTGCGCGGGGTCGAGGTGCGCATCCTCATCCCCGACGAGTCGGACAGCACGATGGTCAATCTTTCCGGCTGGTCCTATGTCCCGGAACTGCAGCAGGTGGGGATCGAGGTCTACCGCTACACCAAGGGCTTCATGCACCACAAGGTGACGGTCATCGACGACCGCTACTGCACGGTCGGCACCGCGAACTTCGACAACCGCTCCTTCCGGCTGAACTTCGAGATCACGATGGCGGTCGATGACCCCGGCTTCACCGCCCGGGTCGCGTCGATGCTGGAGCGGGACTTCGGCGACGCCCGCCTGATCGCGCCCGGCGAACTGGAGGCGAAGAGCGGCTGGTTCCGCTTCTGGGTGCAGGCCTCGCGGCTGGCCGCGCCAGTCCAGTGAGCCGCCGTGCCACGGCATTCGCGGCTTGGATCATCCCTGCGGATGCGCCAGCTTGGGATACCCGCGATGAAGAGCCTTCCCCTTCCCGTCGTGCCGGCCGGACGCTTCCGTGCCGTCCTGTTGTTGGCGCTCCAGGCGCTGCTGCTTTGTGCCTGCCAACTGTCGGTCCAACCCCGTGAGCTCCGGACCCACGGCGACCATGACGCTGGCGACATCGCCGCGACGACCCAGCAGATCCGCTTCCGGATGCGGGCGCTGGTCGATCCCTTGTGTGGGGCAGTCGAATCGGCGGCCGACCGGATCATGGCCTCGACCGACGATCCGGCCATCCGTCGCGCGGCCTTGGAGTGGAAAGCCCAGGCGGTTCCGGCCCTGCGCGAGTCCTTGTTCCAGCCCGACCCGGGCATGGCCCTCTTCGACACCTGGGTGCTGACCAACCAGATGACGCTGTATTTCACCGAGGGCGACGGCCGGCGTGAACTCGGCGCGGCCAGCCCGATCGCCACGGCCACCTGCCTGGCCCTCGAACGGCGCATGAACGAGGTCGCCGTCTCGCTGACCAAGTCGGGGGATGTTTCGAGGATCCGGGGCTTGGCCCGCGAGTGGGCGGCGGCTCACCCGATCGAAGGTTCGGTCGCTCACCGCGAGTCGACCCTCAGCCGAGCGTCCACCCACGACCTGGGTCCCGAGCTGAGCGCGACCGAGGCGATCGGCGACATCACGACCTCGGTCGACGACCTCAACCGGCGGTTGGAAATCTATTCCGACCAGTTGTTCCGGCAGGCGCGCTGGGAGGCGGAGCTGACCACCGACGATCTCACCCGCGACCTCGATCTCGACCAGGCGATGCCGCTGGCCGGCGAGGCAGTGGAGTCCTTCGACCTGATGGCCAGCTCGCTGGATGGTATCAGCGGTTCGTTCGAATCAGGTGCCGCGACGCTCGACAAGCTGATGCCGGCGGTCGATCGCCTGACCGCGGTCGCCGAGCAATTGCCCGCCGTGCTTTCCGGCGAGCGCAGCGCGGCCATCAAATCCTTGGAGAAAGAGCTGGCCCGGACCATGGAGACGGTGCGCGGGGAGCGGGCGGCGGTCCTCCGACACCTGACCGCCGAGCGGCTCGCGGCGCTCCAGTCCTTGCATGAAGTGGTTGCCACCGAGCGCCAGGTCATGACCGGGGACATGCGTGAGTTCGGGATCGAAGCGATCGACCACGCCTTCCTGCGCGCCGCCCAGCTGGCCGCGGTGCTGGTGGGGATCCTCCTGGTTGCCGGCATCGCCGGCTTGCTGGTGCTTCGCCGTTGGGGGCCGCGCCTGCTGCGCGAGCTCGTCGCGGCCCGGACGGCGACGGCGCCGTGAAAGCGGTCGGGAGCCTGCCGCGACGGGGGATTGCACGGAGCGGGGCTGGCCTCCATCGTGCGGCCATGCAGGTGGAAAAAGTGAAGTATGTCCTGTGGGCGGCCGACTGGCAGCGCTGCCTGCATTTTTACCGCGATCTCTTCGGCGGCACCGTGAGTTTCGAGTCGGAAACGTGGAGCGAAGTCGTGGTCGCGGGCGCAACCATCGGCATTCATGGCGGCGGTGAAGGCAAGCGGACCTGGACCGGACTGTCGTTCCAGCTCGACGACCTGAGGGAAGGGATTGCGAGGCTGAAGGAGTGCGGCGGCCGCCTGACCGCGGAACCCAACGACACCGCGGAAGATCCGCTGCACCTGGCGATGTGCATCGACCCCGACGGCAACGAATTCATGATGACCCAGCGGCGGGGCTGACGGCTCCCCGCAGGCCGTCCCTGGCCGTGCCACCTTCCCCCTTGCAAGCCCGGCCGGGTTTCGCTGGCATGAAGGACTGACCATGGTCTCAAACCCAGATTTCGAATCGAGTCCCGCCGTCCGGGACGTGCACCGCGTGCTGGTGCTCGGCGGTGGCAGCGCCGCCCTGCTGGCGGCCTTGACCTTGAAGCGGCTGCGGCCGTCGCTGGAGGTCACGCTGGTGAAGGGGCCGGCGGAGGAACTGCCCGACGAAGGGACCAGCCCGGTGATCCCGGCGCACCTGTTCGAGACCCTCGGCGTCGCGAAGGACGCCTTCTACCGCGGGGCCCAGCCGACGTGGAAATACGGGACCCGTTTCCTGTGGGGACCGCGGGAGGACTTCCTCACGGATTTCGAGTTCCAGTACGACCAGCAGTTCCAGGGGCTGCCGAAGGCGAACGGCTACTATGCCACGCAGGATTGCAGCAATCTTTCGCAAGCCAGCGCGCTGATGGCGCGCGACCTCGCGTTCCTCACCGGGCCCCTGGGCAAGCCGGTGATCAAGGGGCGCTTCGGGTTCCACCTCGAGCACGACCATTTCCTGCCCTGCCTCGAGCGGCTCGCCGTGGATGCCGGCGTGGAGATGCCGGAGGCCTGCTTCGAGCGGGCGGAATGCGCGGACGGCGAGATCACGGCGTTGATCCTGCAAGGCGGCGAGTCCCTTGAGGCCGACCTGTTCGTCGATGCTTCCGGCGCGGCGTCCGAGTTGCTCGGCAAGGCCTTGGGCGAACCCTTCACCCCGTTCGCCGGCAGCCTCCGCTGCGACCGGGCGGTGATCGGCAGCTGGTCGCGGACCGACGAGCCGATCCATCCCTACACCACCATCGAAACGATGGATCACGGCTGGGCCTGGCAGGTCGAGCACGAGTCGACGATCCGGCGCGGCTACGTTTACGGCAGCGACTTTGTCTCCGACGAGGAAGCCTTGGCCGAGTTCCGCGCGAAGAATCCCGGGCTCGGCGAGGACACCCGGCTGGTGAAGTTCCGCAGCGGACGCTATCAGCGCAGCTGGGTCGGCAACGTGGTCGCGATCGGCGACGCGTCGGGTTTCGTCGAGCCATTGGCCTGCACCGCGTTGACCCAGGTCGTCCACGCGTCGCGCTGGCTGGTGGAATCGCTGCGGATCACCGGCAGCCGCCCCGACGCGACCATGCGCGCGACCTTCAACCGGGTGATGGGCGCCGCCTGGGACGAGATCCGCGACCTGCTGGCGTTCCACTACAAGTTCAACACCCGCCGGGCGACGCCGTTCTGGGAGCAGTGCCGCGAAAAAACCACGCTCGGCAGCCACGAGTCCTTCTACCGTCTCTTCAGCGAGGTCGGTCCCAGCCCGGCGCTGCTCGCGCAGGTGATCCCGGCCCGTCCCCACAACCACGGCGTCGAGGCCTTCCTCGAGCTGCTGGTGGGAATGCAGGTTCACTACGACCGCCGCCACCTAGGCGCGCCGGAGGAATTCGAGGCCTTCAACCGCCAGCGCGAGAGAATCTCCAATGCCGTCAAGGGCGGCATCACCGTCCGCCAAGCCCTCGACGCCATCCGCAAGGGCGGCTGGCAATGGTCCTGAACACATCCCGGTTTCCATGACTCCTTCCCTCGTTCGACACATCCTGGTCGCCGGTTCCGGCACCGACGCCCTGTTCACCGCCGCCACGCTCAAGCGCCTGCTTCCCGGCCTGCAGGTCACCCTGTTGCGGGATCCCGCCGCCGCCTCGCCGCCGGCAGCCGGTGAATCCACGGTGCCTGCCGTACTTCAGCATTTCGTCAATGTCCTCGGCCTGGCCGGGGCCGAGATCCACCTGCAGGGCCGGCCGGTCTGGACGCTCGGCTTCAAGGCGCTGTGGGGTGCCCGCGGTTCCTATTTCCGGGCTTTCGATGCGCCCTTCGGCCACCGCTTGAACGGCTTCCAGACCGAGCCCGGCTTCCTCGCCGCGGAGAGCGGCCTCGACGCCTGCTCACCGGCCACCGCGATGATGGCCGCCGGCAAGTTGTTCCCGCGCGACGGCAGCCACGCGTTCAAGCCGACCGAAAACATCACCGGCCTCAACTTCCGAGCCGAGGCGCTCGACATCCTGCTGCTGCGCGCCTGCCGGACCGCCGGTGTCAACGTGCGCAACGGCCGCATCGCCGGCTTCACCCGCGATCCCGACACGCTGCAGCTCGAAGGCGGCGCTTCGCTCGCCGCCGACCTGTATGTCGATGCCACCGGCAGGGATGCCCGCCTCGCCGGCCTGGCTGGCAACAGCGCGTGGAAGAGCTTTGCCGATGCCTGCCTGTGCACCCGCGGCGTCTCCCTGATGCGCCGCCGCGGTGGCGAACCGATCCGGCCCTTCACCACGCTGGAAACCCTCGATGCGGGCTGGCGGTGGAGGATCGAGCACGACGATGCCGTCGGCCTCGGCTTTGCCTTCCACCCCGACTTCATCAGCGAGGACGAAGCCTGCGCGGCGCTGGTGGCGAAGGCCGGCGATGCGTCGCTGGTGCCACAGGTCCAGGCGTGGGACTGCGGTCGCCGCGAGCAAGCGTGGGACGGCCCGGTGGTGGCGGTCGGCGATGCGTCGGGTGTCGTCGAGCCGATGTCCTCGCTGCGCCTGTTGCACCTGATCCGGCACCTCCACTGGCTGGCGCGGGTGATCGCGGAAAGCGACGCGATGCCCGGCCCGCAGGCCCGCGAGCTTTACAACCGGATCACCGCCCGGGCTTGGGACGAAAACCGCGACTTCCACGCGGTTCACTACCGCTTCAACGCGGCGGGCAAGTCCGCCTTCTGGCAGATGGCCCGCGAGACCGCGGCACCGGTGAACCATGCCGAACTGGTCGCGCTGTTCCAGACCGCCGGCCCGGCTTCCACCTTGACGAGCTGCATCCCGGACTGGCCGGGGCTGGTCGGCATCGAGGGCTGGCTGGCGACCTTGCTCGGGCTCGGGGTGCCATTCCGCCATCAGCCGGAAATCCCGGATGCGGAGCTGAACGCCTGGAAGTCGCAGTGCGAGCAACGCCGCCAGACCGCGCGCCAGTCGGTGCCGCCGGAGCTCTGCCTCGGAGCCGCCCGCCGCGCCGCGAAACCGGAACCGCGGGTGCCCTTGCCCTGAGCTGGAATGGAGCCTGCGATTCCAGACCCAGACAGACCCGGTGAGCGCAGGCCGTTCACCGGGATGGAATCGCTCTTCATGTTCCTGTGCATCGTGATGCCAGGGGTTTCCATGGCGGGCTTCGCCTACGCGGGGTTCCTCTGGGTCGAATCGACGAGTGGAAGCGAGGCGTTCATCACCGGCGTCATCCTCGGCTTGTTCGCCGCGCTGGTCGTGGTCAGCTGCTGGTTCGCGGGAATCCTGGTGGCAGCGAAATCCGGCGCGGTGAACCGGCGTCGCGAAGTGATCAGGACGGGGATCGGGTTCTTCCTCCTGCAGTTGTTTCTCGCCCCGGCGATCGGGTGGGGCACTTGCCTTACCTTCGTATCGATCTTCAACTACTGAACGCCTGTGCTTGCCCGGCATATCCGGCTCGCCAGGGATCGACCTCCGCCATGAAACCGAAGTCCACGGCCGCCTCTTCCCGGGCGATTCCCGTGACCTACACCCGCGGTGAAGGGGTGACCCTATGGCTCTGCTGGCTGACTCCCGGCATGGCCCTGGGGTTGTTGTCGGCGGCCTATCTCAAGTGGTTCTGGAGGATTTTCTCGCCGACCCCCGTGTGGCATGGATGGGTGCTGTGGGGAGCCTTTGCATTGGTCCTTGCCGGGTGTGCCGGCTTCGCGTCGTACCTCCGCGAAGCGAAATTCGGCCGGCCGCTGGTGATCGGCCGACTGCTCAAGTCGGCCTTCTTCTTCGCCTTGTGGCAGGCATTGGTGGCACCGCTGATCGGGTGGATGTTGTTGTGGTGGGTGTTAAAAGGGCAATAACCACCTCGTGCTTGCCGGCCGCTGGCGGCAGCGCTTTTCTCGGTCCGTGAACCCACCTCATTCGCCGCCGCGTGCCTGGGCGGAGATCGATCTTGCCGCCCTGCGTGAGAACCTGCGTGCCGCCCGCGAGGCGGCCGGATGCCGGGTCATGGCCGTGGTGAAGGCCGGGGCATACGGCCACGGCCTGGAAGAGGTGGCCAAGGTGTTGGCGGCGGAAGACATCGCGTTTTTCGGCGTCGCCA
>NZ_JACZFQ010000066.1 GCF_014904755.1 Neoluteolibacter marinus | reverse complement strand
ACCCGGTGCGCACGCTCTTTCCCAATGTCCTCGAAACCCGCGGCATCGGCGACTTCTGGAGCCGCCGATGGAATACCGGCTACTCGCAGATGATGCAGCGGCTGGTCGGGCGACCCGTCACCGCCCGCCTCGGCCGGGAGGCCGGCACGATGGCGGTGTTCCTCGGCTCGGGCCTGCTGCACGAGCTCGCCATCACCCTGCCGGTGCGAGCCGGCTTCGGCCTGCCGACGCTCTACTTCGCGAACCACGGCCTGCTGACCCTGCTCGAAGCCCGCCGCGGCCGGGCCTTCGGCAAGATCCCCGCGCTGCTGGCGGTGATCCTGCCCCTCGGCCTCCTGTTCCCGCCGGACTTCCAGCGCGAAGTGATCGCCCGCTGCCTCGACGTCTTCGACGGATTCAGCGGGCTCTAACAACGCAGGCTTACTTCCCGAACACCGGCGTGATCTCAGCCGCGATCACCTCGGCTATTCGATAACCGTCCAGCGTTTCGATCCGCACTATCAACTACTGGTCCTCACTTCCCTTCTTTTGCGGCCTTAAGCGCTCTGACAAGCTGAACAAGATTCACATTCACGCCAATCTCCACGTTCAAGCTTCTCCGATCTTCCATGCTCCGCATTGGGAACTTCCATGTGCTTACATGATTTGTATTTGTTCCACGACGGAGCACAAGAATAAGGGGATACTTGGGATAGTCCGCTAACCGCACCGAACCGTAGAGATCATCAGGAACAGCTTCCACACTCTTGTTGTGCAAGATTTTCACTGGGATGAGCTTGGCAACCTCCATGCCGGAAAGTGAGGACCGTTCAATCCTGCAGACGGCAACCAGCTCCCACTTCTTCAGCACCAGTTCCCCCACCCGCTCCAGATCCACCTCAGTTCCCGACGAGGCGAGCGACGAAACCAACACCATTGTCGAAACCATCAAAGACGTCCAATTCTTTATCTTTTAGTTTTTTCGGAAGGGAAGAACACTAGCGGAGATGGGGGCGAATGCTACGAGGCAGCTTGCCTGACTCACGCAACCCCAGACACGAAGGCTTCGCTCCTCCTGACGATCTTTCCCCGATAGTATCGGGTCCGGCCAAAAACAGCAAACAAACGCTGCCCCATCACGAGATGGGCCAGCTTCGGCCCACTGCCTGTCCCGTTCAAGGGAGAAGTGATCGCCCGCTGCCTCGTCGTCTTCGACGGATTCAGCGGACTCTAACAACGCAGACTTACTTCCCGAAGACCGGCGTGATCTCGGCCGCGGTGGCCCAGATCCCGTGATGGGAATCCAGCGCCTCCAGCTTGACGAAGCGGGCTTCCACCTCGGCGAACTTCGCAACCTGCGGCTTGGCCTCGTCCTTGAAGGTTCCCTCCGCCGCCTTGGTCCAGCGCTTGCCGTCGTCCGATACCGAGACCCGGTAGCCCTTGATCCGGCCGTTGATGTTGTCCTGCCGCGGCAGGTAGCTCAGGCCGGAGAACTTCATCGGCTTGCCGAGGTCGATCACGAACTCATGCGGTGCCTTGGCGGCATTGCGCGACCAGCGCGTGTGCCAGAAGCTGGTCGGGTCGCCGTCGATGGCGTTCTTCGCCGAACCTTCACCGGACTCCTCGCTCGAGGCCCCGACCTTCCAGCCGCTGCGGTCGATCATGTAGTCGAAGGAACGCAGCACCGGGGTCCCGGGCACCACGCCCTGCGGCTTCACCGGGCGGATCGCCACCGCGCCGCCAGCGGTCATCATCGCCGGCAGCTGGAGCGTCGTCCCGCCGGAAGTCACCAGCTGCACCGCCTGGGCATCGGAGGCGCTCACCTCGCCCTTGGCATTGCGCAGCGGGATCGCCACCGGACCGAGGGGAATGCCGACCCGCTTGGCCGCCGCATCCTCGCCCGCCGCCAACGGCCGCAGGGCGAAGACCAGCCGCTGCGGCGCGCCGTGCACCCGGTATTGGTCCATCGTCGCCGGACCGCAGGAGCCGCCACCGATGCCGGTCTGTGCTCCGTCGAGGGTCAGCACCGTGGCTTCCGTCGTCTCGATCCCGGTCGGATGCGCCGCCGCGGCCAGGGCCTGGTCGGTCATGTGCAAGGCCGAGAAGGAGAAGGTCCCGCCCTCCGGCTGCCACAGCATCAGGCCGCCGCCGTCACCGGCCAGCGTCACCCAGCTCACGTCCTCGCGGTTGCCCATGAACTGCGGCTTGGCATAGGGCTCGAAGAAGTCCGCGACCGCCAGTTCGTGGCGGCCCAATGCGCTGCCGGTCTTGCGGTCGGCGTAGTTTTCCCAAGGCCCGCGACCCTGCCAGCTGACCTGCTCCAGCGACTTATCGAGGAACATCCGCAGGCCCACCCGCGGCAGCACCAGGTTCTCCTTGTTCGGCGCAATCACCGCATCGACCAACAGGGTGCCGTCGCCGAGGAAGCTGTAGGTCGTCGAGGTCTCGCAGCGGAAATCCCCGCCGCCCGTCGAGCGCACCAGGGTGGTGACCTGGGTCACCGGGGCTTCTTCCACCTTCAGGGTCACCAGCTCGTGCTTCAGCTGATCGAGCCCGGCCGAGGCCCAGGCACCCTTGGCGTAGCCGTCGTTGTCGCCCGGCGCGCGAAACAGGTTCACCACCGGCCCACGACCTTCGGAAATCATCTCCTTGCCGCCGAAGCGCAGCGAAGCCAGCACGCCGCTGGCCGCGTCGAAGCGGGCTTCAAAGGACCCGCCGCTCACCACCTTCGAACCGCCTTCGCCGTCCGCGACCTTGACCGCGCCGGCCTTGGCCAGGTCAAGCTTCACAAGCGGCGTCGAACCCAGCTCGAACTGCCGCCAGGCCACCTCGTGGCCCTTCTTCGCCCAGGCCGTGTCGGCCTTCAGCACCAGCGCGACCTTGAGCAGGTACTGCGTGCCCGGCTCGCTGCCGGCCTGGATCTCGTCCGGCAGCGGGATCCCGACGGTCTCCCAGGGCCCGACCGCCGGCGGGCTCATCACCTTGCTCGCCAGCTCGCGGCCGTTCGCCGTCACCGTCATCACCAGCTCGTGATGCAGGTCCGGGGTGGTGTGGAAGAACTCGTTGCGGAACTTCAGCGTGCGGCCCTCGAGCCAGAACTCCGCCGGCTGGTAGCTCGACTTGACCTGCCAGGTCTTGGCGTTGGGCGTGTGGTCGGCGTTGATCACGCCGTTGAGGCAGAAGTTGCCGTCGTTCGGCTTGTCGCCGAAGTCCCCGCCGTAGGCGAAGAACCAGTCGCGGCCGTCGGGCGACACCTGCCCGGCCGGTGCCTTCTTGCGCAGACCCTGATCGACCCAGTCCCAGATACAGCCGCCGATCAGGCGCTTGTGGGTCTCGAAGGCCTCGACGTACTCGTCCAGGTTGCCGGTCGCGTTGCCCATCGAGTGGGCGTACTCGCAGATGAAGATCGGCCGCGACGACTTGCTCGCGCCGGCCTGGTTCAGCCAGCCGACGCCGGCATACATGTGCGAATCCATGTCGTCGAAGTCCGAGGGATCCGGGAAGCGCTCGTACTGGATCGGCCGGCTGCGGTCGACCGCCCGCAGCGCATTCGACGCCGCTTCGAAATTCTCGCCGGGGCCGGCTTCGTTGCCGAGCGACCAGATCACCACCGAGGCGCGGTTCTTGTCTCGCTGGTACATGTCCATCACCCGCTCGACATGGGCCTTCTTCCATCGCGGCGGATGGCTCAGCGAATCCTCGCCGTAATAATAGCCGTGCGACTCGATGTTCGCCTCGTCGAGCAGGTAGATGCCGTATTCATCACACAGCTCGAGGAAGCGCGGGTGGTTTGGGTAGTGGCTGGTGCGCACGCAGTTGACGTTGAACTGCTTCATCAACTTCACGTCGGCCAGCATCGAGGCGTCGCTGACGTAGCGGCCGGTGTCCGGATCGTGCTCGTGGCGGTTCACGCCCTTGATGATCACCGGCTTGCCGTTGACCAGGAACTCGCCCTCGTCGCTGAAGCCGACCTTGCGGAAGCCGACCTTGTGGCGCTGGGCGCTGAGCACCCCGCCGTGGCCGTCGCTGCTGGTGATCACCAGGGTGTAAAGCTCGGGCGTCTCGCCGGTCCACAGCCGCAGGCCCTTTACCGTCCCCTCCAGCTCCGCCGTACCCTCGGCCTCGCCGCTCCAGACCACCTGGCCCTCGGGATCGAGCAACTGGACCCCGGCCATCACCCCGAGGGGCGCCTTGCCGTCGGGTGTCGCGAACTCGAGCCCCACCTTGAGCGACGCGGAGGCGAGGTCATCGGACAATTCGTAGGTGAACGCATAGTCGCGCAGCCAGGTCCGCGGCGTCGCATAGAGCATCACGTCGCGGAAGATCCCCGACAGGCGCCAGAAGTCCTGGTCTTCCAGGTAGGAGCCGTCGCTCCAGCGGTAGACCTCGACCGCGATGCTGTTCTCGCCGGTCTTCAAGTACGGCGTCAGCCGGAATTCGGCCGGCAGGTAGCTGTCCTGCGAATAGCCGACCTTCTCGCCGTTGACCCACAGGTAGAAGGCCGACTCGACACCGGCGAAATGGACGTACACGTCCTTGCCGTCCCAGTTTTCCGGCAAGGTGAAAGCGCGCCGGTAGGAGCCGACCTCGTTGCGGTTCTCGTAGGCCGTCCAGTCCTTCGGCGGCTCGCTGGTCACCCGCGGTTCGTCGCGTTTGAAGGGGTAGGTCTGGTTGGTGTAGATCGGCACCCCGTGGCCCTGGGTCTGCCAGTTCCCCGGCACCTGGATCGCCGGCCACGCGGAGACGTCGAAGTCCGCCTTGTAGAAATCCACCGGCCGATCCTCCGGGCGCTTGGCGAAATGGAAGCTCCACTCGCCGTTGAGCGTCATCACCCGCGACGAGTCGCGCCAATCCTTCTCCAGCGCCTCGGCGCGGCTGGCGAAGGGGAAAGAGAACACCCGTGCCGGCTCCTTGTGGATCGCCGTCACCTGCTCGTCCTCCCATTCGGGCGCCGCCGTGAGCACCCCCATCCCCGCCATCAAAAAGAACGTCCAGATTTTCATGACCATATAGGCGCCGTCGCGCGAAGCTTCGTCTTACGTCCTCATTTTTTTACCGTAAAGACGCGTTTTATTCCTTCTTTTTGCGATTTCGGGTGTCCGCCGGATTCTTCCCGGCGATGTCCGGCTTCCGCGATGGACTCGCCCCGAGTCACCGCTAGCATGCGCCTCCCGCCGCCGCATGTCTGTTTCCACCCTCAGCGAAAAACTCCTCACCCACGTCTCCCGCGACTTCTTCCGGCCGCTGACCCGGCCGAGCGCGGCGATCTACGTCGACTGCGCCGAACGGCTCGCCGAGGAAGCGGGCGAGGCCGGCCGGCTGGCCCAGAACGAGGCGGTGGCGATCGTCCGCGAGGTGCTCGCCGCCCACCCCGACATCTCGCTCGACGAGGACGAGGGCGCCGCGCTGCGCGACATCCGCCAGCGCGCCGGGCAGATCTTCAACCGCCTCTGCGACGCCAAGTGGATCGAGGACCAGCAGCTCGGCCTGCACGAGCGCTGGGCGCTGGTCTCGCCCGGCCTGCGGCCGATGCTGCGGCTGCTGCGCGACCTGGCCGAGGACGAGATCGCCGAGCTCAAGACCTTCGCCGACAGCGTCCGCGGCGTCTGCGAGTCGCTCGAGCGCGAGGGCGTGCTCGACCCCCGCCTGCACGAGCCCGACGAGCTTCGCGCCACCCTCACCGACCTCAACTCGCGGCTCGAGAATGCACTGATCCAGCTCCACGGCGTCGAGAAGATCATCTCGATCTTCGACCGCAAGCAGCGGCTCAGCGAAACCCCCGCCGAAACCCTGCGCCTGCTCTACTCCGAGTTCGGCTCCGGCCAGCACATGGTCTGCTACGACGCGCTCCGTAGGAACGGCCTGCTGCCGCGGCTGTCCGCGCTGCGCGGCAAGGTCGCCGACCTGCGCGACAACGAGCAGCTCAAGGACCGGCTCGCCCAGGCCATCGCCAGCCACTACGGCTGGTCGCAGGCCGAGGCCTGGGATCGCGCCGTCCGCGCGCTGAAGGACCTCGAGTCGCGGCTGTCGTCGATCCGCCTGGTCGCCGACGCGATCGACGCCCGCATGGCCGGCTTCAACCAGCTCTCCCAGCAGCGCTACCGCTACCAGACCGAGCTGCGCGGCCGCCGCCCCGAGATCATCAAGGCCTACTGCGACGCACTCAATGACGTGCACGCCGGCAGCCGCCTTTCACAGCTCAAGGACGAGGCCCCGGACTTCCCGGTGCTGGCTCCGGAGCTGCGCTTCTACTATGGATCCAGTTCCCTGGCCCGGACCCGCCGGATCAAGGCGCCGGCCGACCTCAGCTTCGGCGGCATCCGCGACCGCGACGACGACGAGAGCGACGCCCTGGCCGCGCTGCGCGAGCGCCAGCGCCTGGCCCTCACCCCGCAGCGCGCCGCCCGCCTGATCGCCCGCCTGCTGCCCAACAAGGGCGGGACCGTCTCGTCCGCCGAGTTCACCGCCAGCAACGTCGACGAGATGCTCGACCTGCTGGCCGTCGCCGCCTACCACCACTCGCCCGCCGCCGGCGGCAAGTCGGTGCGCTGGAGCATCGACGGCCCCGGCCGGACCACGCCGCTCGACCCCGGCTCGGTGCCGCAAGTCGAGCAGGCCGGCTGGCGGATGGACCGCTTCGAAATCACCCGTCAATCATGAGCGAATCCCAACGCGATCCCCTCTGGCCGGGCTTCTGGCCCGATGTCCCCGCCGACGACCGCGCGCCCATCCGCGAGCTGCTCGCCGAGCTGCTCGGCCGGGGCACCGTGGTCGGCGACAGCGGCGCCGGCCGCGACCTGTTCCGGCTGGCCCGCGACCACTACCGCCGCCACCTCGAGGACTACCTCGCGCCGCTCGGGCTGGAGCTCATCATCGACGACGAGGCGCTGGTCCTGCAGGCCCGCCCGCGGCCCGAGGCCTGCCTGCTGCTCGGCCAGTTCAGCAAGGATGAAACCCTGGTGCTGCTCGTCCTGTGGCGCTGCTGGGACGACCAGCGCAGCAACCAGGCCGCCGACAAGGTGATCCTCGCGGTCGACGAGCTGTGGAACCAGTTCCGCACCACCTTCGACAAGATCGAGCCGCCGCAGGCGACCCACCTCGACTCGATCCTGGCCAGGCTCAAGCGCCACCGCCTGATCCGCACCCACCGGCCCGACAGCGCCACCCAGCCCGGCGACACGCTGATCGAGATCCTGCCCAGCCTGCCGCGCGTGATCCCCTTCGACTCGATCGAGGAATGGACCGCCCGCAAGGACCTCTACGAACCGGCCGGCGCGCCGGAGCCCGCCGCCGGAGCCGCGGCCGGAAACTGACCTTCACCCATTCCTGCCATGCGCGTTCACCTCAGCCGCATCATCGCCTACAACTGGTACGGCTACCGTCGTATCATCGAGCTGTCCGGCCTTTCGCTCATCACCGGGGCCAACGGCTCGGGCAAGAGCGCCCTGCTCGACCTGCTCCAGTTCGTCCTGCTCGGCGAGCAGCACAGCCGCTTCAACAAGGCCGCCGCCGGCGCGGGCAGCGGCCGCACCCTGCGCGGCTACTGCCTCTGCGACACCAACACCCTCGGCAAGGACGGCCAGGAACGCTACCTGCGGCCTTCCGGCGTGACCCTCGCGGCGCTCGAGTTCTCCTGGCCCGGCGACGAGCCGCGGCGCGAGACCTGGGGCGCCCGCATCGAATACGAAGGCCCGACCGCCAAGCCGCGGACGCTGTGGTTCACCGTGCCCTCGCGGCTGGAGGGCGACGATTTCCTGACCAAGGACCTGATCGGCGAGTCGCTGCAATTCCTCACCGAGGATGAGTTCCGCGTCCACGTGAAGCGCGAGATGGGCGGCGAGGTCTTCGACCGCCAGACGACCTACCTCGAGGAGATGGGGTCGCGCGCGCACCTCGGCTTCGACCGCAAGCAGATGAACAAGACCTTGCCGAACTCGATGGCCTTCCAGCCGGTCGAGTCCTTCGAGAAGTTCATCCGCGACTACCTGCTGGAGCAGGCGTTGCCCGACGTCGCCACCGTGCGCAGCAGCGTCGACGCCCATCGCCGCGCCCAGGAGCGGCTGGAAAAGATGCGCGACCAGCACGAGCGGCTGAGCCGCGTCGGCGAGCGCCACCAGGCCTGGCTCGAGGCCCGCCGCGAATCCGCCTTGTTCCGCCACCTGCGCGACGCGCTTTCGCATGAGGAGCGGCTCGAAAAGCTCAATGCCTGCCGCGCCGAGCTCGAGCGCCTGCGCAGCGAGCACGCCGGCCAGCGCAGCGACCATGAGGCGGCGCTGAGCGAGCGCAACGAACTCGAAAGCCAGCTGCGCGAGGTCCGGCTGGTCGCCGGCAACGACAGCCAGATCGCCGCCCTCGCCAATCAGCGCGGCCGCCGCGACGAGGTCGAGCGCGAGCTCGATTCGCTCCGCGATGCCGCCAAGACCGCCCGCGAGTATCTCCACGACCGCGTGTCCAACTGGAAGCAGTGGCTGAAGATGGCCGCCGAGCTCGAACTCGAGCCGCCCGCCGAGGCCGAGGCCTGGCTCGAAACGATGCGCGGCACCAACGAGGCCGCCGGCCTCGACACCGCCGAGAAAATGCCGCGCATTTACCACGCGCTGCACAACGACGCCGCCGAGCAACTGCGCCCGGTCCGCGACCGCCTCCACGAACTGGAGGCCCGCGAGCTGCGGCTGCGGCGCGAGCTCGACGACCTCGAGCACAAGGGCAGTGCCCACGCCTCGCCCTTGCTCGATGCCCTCAAGTCGCGCGGCCAGAAGGCCGAGGCGCTCGGCCGCGTGATCGAGGTCAAGCCCGCCGCCGAGGACTGGTGGCCGCTGCTCGAGTCACTGCTCGGCAACCACCGCCAGGCCGTGCTGGCCGAAGATTACAAGGCCGCCTGGGAGCAGGCGCACAAGCTCGGTCACAGCGACGAGCCGATCGTCAACAGCGACGAGCTCACCGCCGACGGCAAGCCGGCCAAGGGCTCGGTCGCCGCCTTCTTCGACACCAGGAACCCGCTCGCCGCGCGCTTTCTCCAGCAGCACTACGGCGACCTCGTCGCGGTCGACAAGTCGAACAAGCTCGACGCCCACCCGCGGGCCTTTTCCAAGGACGGCTGGCTCAAGGACCCGCCGCTGCGCGTCCGCCTGCAGCCGGCAAAGGACCTGACCATCGGCGAGGAAGGCCGCCGCCGCCTGCGCGCCCGGCTTGAGGAAGACCTCGCCGCCCTGGAGGAGGAGATCGCCGGCCTGCGGCGCCAGCAGGAGGCCTGGAACACCTTCCTCCACCGCGGCACCCACTGGGAGCTCGACAAGGCGACCCGCCCGGAGGGGACCACCCGGCTGCACAAGCTGCCCGACCTGCGCCGCGAGCTACAGCAGCTCGAGGAAACCATCCGCCTGCTGGCGACACCCGAGCGCGAGAAGATCGTCGAGGAGCTGCGGGTGCTCGAGAAGACCTTCCAGGGCGTGGTCGAGCGCATCGGCCGGCTCGCCAACGCGATGGAGCGCGCCTCGCAGCGCGAGCGCGAGCTCGGCGACAACGAAGAGCACTTCGCCGCCGAGGAGGAGCGCTTCAAGATCGAGCGCCAGCGCAGCCGCGAGTCGCTCGAGGGCTTCCGCGACGCCGAGATCAGCGAACGCCTCGCCGCCTGTGTCGGCGAGTTCCCGACCTGGGCGAAACGCATCGAGGCCGCCGCGCTGGTCGCCCAGACCCAGCTGCACGATGCCGACAAGGCCCGCGCCGAACGCCAGCGCGAGCGCTTCGCCCTGGCCGAGGCCCATCCGGAGACCGCCGACGCCTTCGACCCGGAGGACGACGACAACACCCGCTACGAAGTCCGCCGTAGGGAACTCGAGGAGCACGACCTCGACCGCTACACCCGCGAGGCCGACGACGCCCGCCGCGAGTGGGAAGACCGCCTGCAGCACCAGGTCTTGGACGTGCTCAAGGAGAAGCTCGACGAGGCCGATCGCACCAAGCGCGAGCTCAACAAGGCGATGGACCACGAGATCGGCGGCTGGCGCTACCAGCTGAGCATGCGCAAGGACCTCAGCCACACCGCGATCTGGGCGTTGGTCGACAAGGGCCTCAGCCCCGGCCTCGAGCTGCTGGCCACCGGCGCCAAGGAGGAGATCGAGAAGGCCAAGGCCGCGCTGATGGCCGCGATCGAGAACCCCGAGGAACCGCGCAACCAGCGCGCGCTCGACTACCGCTTTTACCACCACTGGGACATCCAGGCCCACCCGGTCGGCCAGGGCGAGGGTGCCGCGGTTTCACTCAACAAGAGCGCCAAGAAGCAGAGCGGCGGGGAGAACCAGGCGCCCTTCTTTGTCGCCATGCTCGCCGCCTTCCAGCGCGTCTACGACCTCGGCGACCGCCACCCGAAGCCGAACCTCGGCGTGATCATCATGGACGAGGCCTTCTCCAAGCTCTCCGGCGACCGCATCGACGCCTGCCTGGCGCTGGCGCGGAACTTCGGCCTGCAGCTCGTCATGGCCTTCCCCGAGGACCGCCTGCCGACGATGATCGGCCACGCCGAGACGGTCCTGCAGTGCCGCGTCGAGCGCAGCTACGACGGTTCCCGTAACGGCGCCGTCGCCGACATCGAGAACTGGGTCGTCAAAGTCGACCGCGACCGCCTGGCGGAGGCGCTGGGGTGAGGGACTTGGACCGAAGGGAAGTAGCGGAGCGGCTGCGCCGTTCCGGCGGGAGGCGGTCCGGAGCGGCAATCCGAGCGTCTTTTTCTCGTCGCGGCCGCACCCATCCGGAAGGACGCAGTCCTTCCGCTACGAGAAGGAACGGCGAGCCGACTTCAACGGCAGGCAAAAGGTGGCTCGTATCCTAGCCATTCGGGACGGATTGGAACAGGTCGCCCCGGCTACTGGTATCAGAAGGGACCCCAATTCGAATCACTACTCAGCCGACGATTGCCCGGTATTGTTGCCTGTAAACCGATATGAACTCCGATTGAAAGGAGCCAGCAGGTCACCTGACACCAGGTGATCCATTCTCCAATGACCGGGCGTGACTCCATAGGAGCGACCTCCGATCCTCTCATAGTTGGAGTCCCTGTAGGTCACCCCCATCACAATCGGGGGCCTTGGAGCCAGATCGTCATGCAGGATCTCCAGGCATTCCGCCTCACTGGAGGCGGCAATTGAGTACTGCTGCACAAAGCCGCCATCGGCGACCTCGGGAACAATGGAATACAGGAGTCGATACCGACCATCCGTCAGTCGAAAGGTGTTGAATAAACTCTCAATCTGCTTGTCCACGTAGGCTCTGCCCGACGGGCTGTCCTGCTTCTCCAACAGAAGCTGGTAGGGACGTGTCATTTTCCGAACCTCTTCCATGGAAGGTTGAGAGACCGCGTATGCGAAGATATTCTTCCCATCCGAACTCTTGGAATAGATCAATTTCGCCCGGATCTTCTCGCTGTCCTTGATTCGACCTTCCACCTCAAGGCGAGTCTCATATTCGGCCCTATCCAAGGGGAGTCCGGAGATTTTCTTCATGAACTCCTCGTCGGGGTCAACCGCCTCCTCCTGCGAGCCGGCAAGCTCCTTCGCTTCAAGTACCTCAGGTTCGGGCCGGGCTGGAATCTTCGGGCTGATTTCAGGAGCTTCCTGCCGCGGTGAGGACTTTTTGGGAAGCTCCTTGCGTGGACCTTCCCTGGGAAGCGAAACGACCGGAGGGTCAACAGGCTCGTCGACTGACGGCGCCTCAGGCCAGATCAACAGCCCGATCAGAATGGAAGCGGCGATCCCTGCGACCGCGACCCCAGCAAGCCCATGCTTCCTTTTCATAACAATATCCTCTTGATTGTCTTTCAATTGTCAATCGCACAACAATGAGATGTGAGAGTCTCCGCGGGAGACCATGGGCGCCCCCTTTTTGAATCTGACCAGGTTCAGCCGCGAAGGGGACGGAATCGCCTGGGTTTCACCACGCGGCCGCTGACGGCTTGCACAATCTGACCACCACGGAAGTAGCGGAGCGGCTGCGCCGCTCCGGCGGGAGGCGGTCCGGACCGGCAATTCGGGCGTCTAATTCTCATTACGGCCGCACCCAGCCGGAAGGACGCAGTCCTTCCGCTACGAGAAGGCGCGGCGGGCCACTCGGGACGAATCGGGTCAGGACACCCCGCCTACTACCTTTGTAGTCATTCCCTCAATCCAGCAGCGGCGGCCAGTGGGCGGCCTCCCAGATGGCGGCGGCGAGGGCGGTGATCAGCGCGTCGAGCTTCTTCTTGCGGATCTTCTTGCCGCTCCGGTCCTCCAGGTGAAACAGCAAGTCGACGGCGGCCTCGCAGAGCTGCTGTTGGCGGGTTTCCGCGAAAATCCGGTCGAGATATTCCTCGAGAGTTTCCTCCGCATCGCCGCTGGCCATCCAGCTTTCGTAACGGGCGACCATCCGTTCGGCATCCGGGTCGTAGCCCGGCACCTGGTCGGGATGGAACGCACCCAAAATGGCCAGCGCGGTGGTCTGGAGGAGCTCGAGCTCGTGAGGGCTGATCTGGTCGGAGAGATCGTTGAAGGCATCGAGGATGTCCGCGAGACGGATCTCCAGGCGGTTCCACATCGCCTCGTCGCCGGTGACCATCTGGATCCGGATCTCAAGCTGCTCGCCTTCTAACAAACCCTGCCGCGGCGGCGGATCGAGCGGCAGCTCGCCTTCATCCTCGACCTCGATGAAGCCGATTGGCGGCGGCGGCAGGATCAGCTCGTCGAGACCGAGGTCGGCGAGGAGGGGGTTGAGGTCGATGTCGATCCCGTCCGCCCGCCGCTGCTGGTCGCAGCGGGCGACGTGCTCTTTCATCAAGCGGACCAGCCGCGGCCGGAGCGATGGCTCGCCCCCCGCTTCGCGGGGCGTCCGGCCGCCGAATGCCGGCAGGGCGGTATCGGCGAATCGGAGGTAGTGGGCCGGGAGTTCCGGCCCGGGCGGATCGCCGGGCTCCTGGAGCTCGATCATGGTCGATAGATCGAGCGGCGAAACGCCATCGAGAAATCGCGGTGGCACCAGGTCCGGATCGAAGCCGGACGGGGCGCCGGAAGGCGCCAGATCCATGGAAGACCGCTCTTCCGCGCCGAGCTCGAGGCCGAGCTCCGCGATGAATTGCCGGCCGGCGACCATGGCGGTCTCCCCGATGGCCTGGAACTCAAGTCCCTCATCGGTCAGTTGCAACTCACCCAGCACGCGCGCCTGATGGTCGCGGTCGCGATCCGAGCCCTCGTCCAACAGGCTGCCCAGGAAACGCTGGAGCGGGCTGTCCGTCTCCTCGACGAAAACCCGCTTGCTGTCGCGCAGCTTTGATTCCAAGTCGCTCAGAATCCCGGCGGGCACGGGGTAGTTCAGCGTGAACTGCCTCAGGTCGCTCATCGCCAATTGCTTCACCTGAGAGGCGACGCCGATGGCCACGAAAGCATCGGCCACCAGCGTCATGTGTTCGAGAAGCCACGACGTCCGGTTCTCCGCCGGCGCATCGAGGTGATCGAGCAAGGCATCGAGAACCTCCTGCGGTTCGAGACCGTCGATCGACGGCACCGCGATCGATCCCCCGCTCAGGCGCTGGCCGGCGGGCAGGTCGTAAAGCCAGCCGAGCTGCACCTGGAACCGCCCGACTTGCGACGCCGCGGCTTCGTCGGTCACGGCGAAGGGCGGGAGTTCCGGACGCAACAGGTCGACGGCCATCGTGCGGCTCCCGTCGATCCCTTCCCGGAACTCGATCAAGGCGGGACGCATCGACGCCATCCAACCCAGCAGGACCTGCTCGTCGTTCTTCCAGTCGCGGAAAAAGCCCTGCTCCCGCCACTGCTCCAGCCGGCCGCTGCCGTGGACCAGCCAGACATGCAGGGCGTGGCTGGTGAAGAGGTCGTCGTCGCCGATCGCGTCCGCCATCTCGCGGGCCTGCGACGGCGAGAGGTCAGCGGCGAGCTTGCGCGAAAGCTGGTGGATCACCTTGCTCTCCAAGCCGAGGAAGACGTCGCGGTAGTTGCCGGGCGAAAAGGGATTGAAGGGACAATCCAACGGACAGGAAATGGCCGAGTTGCGGCCGCGACCACATTCCTCGGGGGTAATCGCCGCCCCCTTCGCCGGACAATCCCGCTGCTGCTTTCGTTTCGCCTGTCCCATGGGTCGGAGCCTTGTCGGCCCGCCGGCCGCCGTCCACCGGAAAGACAGCGTGCAAACTTCAACGAATCTGATATTCAGAGCACATGAATGTCCGCCCCAGCGATTTGCTGATCGGTGCCTCCGGGCTCCCGGCATCCGGTCATCCCCGCATTGCCGAGCTGGCGGGATGGATCCTGCTCGGCCTGTTCGCGGGCTTGATCGCCCGCAAGATCATGCCCGGGGAGGAAAAGGGCGGCTGCCTGCTCACCATCGTCCTCGGCATCCTCGGCGCGGTGGTCGGCGGCTGGATCGGCAGGCATTTCGGCTACCTGCAGGCGCCGGAACCGGGGGAATGGCTGCCCTCGCCGGATTCGGTCATCACGGCGACGGTCGGCGCACTCCTCGTGCTGCTGATCTGGAAGTGGATGAAGAAGTAGCGGTCGTCATTCTTCCAGCATCTCGTACATGTCGCTGTACATTCCGCTGTAAACGCGGATCACCGTCCAGGCGATGAACAGCACGACGAGAAAGTAAGCGAGCTTCGACGCCACGGCGGACAGGGTTCTCACCGCGGCGGCCGCGTCGTCCTGATAGACCCCGGCCCAGCGCGCGAGATCCTTGTCGAGGCCGCCGGACTCCTCGGCGGTCGCGTAAGAGCGGGCAAAGGCCTTGGGGAAGGCTCCGCAGGCGATGAACTCCGGGCCCAACGGCTTGCCGTCGGCCAGGGCCGATTCGAGTTTCAGCCCCGCCTCGCCGATCACCCCGCTGCGCGACGAGCGGGCGGAGGTTTTCACCGTCTCCTCCATCGAAAGTCCAGCCAGCAGGCAGATGTGATAGACCTTGGTGAAGCGTGCCATCGCCATCGAGCGGCGGGCCTTGCCGATCACCGGGATCAGGTTGATCGCCCGGTCGAGCGAGGCGTTCCCCGGTGCCGCCGCCAGCAAGGCGCGGGCACCCAGCCAGATCACGAAGCCGGCCGCATAAACAGCCAGCACCGCGAGGACGAAACTCTTGAGGATGTCGGTCCACGGCGAGCCGTGCAGGAGGCCCGGTGCCAGCACGCCGACGAACAGGCCGAGGTGCAGCAGCAAGGCCGGGTAGGCCATGCCGCGGATCGCCTCCTGGCGCGCTGCGGCGAGCATGCCATAGTAGTCCGCGAGGTGCTGGAACGCCGCCGCCATGCGCCCGCCGCGCTCGCCCGCGCCGATGACGCTGCGCTCCAGCGGCGTGATCAGCTGGTTGTCGCGCCCGAACGATTCGGTGATCGACTTGCCCGCTTCCAGCTCGCGGTCCATCTCCTCTAACAACGTCGACTGCACCCCGGGCAGCTTGGTGTCGAGCATCGCGGCGGCGGCCTCGCGGATCCCGAAGCCCGCCTCCAGCAGCTTGGCGATTTCCGTGTAGAAAAGATGCTTCTGCGCTGCTTGGAATCCCATGGGTCGACCTCAAGGCTGACATCCGGTCCCGGGCATGGGAAGGGGATTCCTCGGCCCCGGCGGCATCGGCGGTCCAACTGCGCAGGCGAGGCGGCGGGCTTGGAGTTTTTGGGACCGGGATGGAATCCGTGATTCGACAGGTCAATGCCCTGCCCCGCCGCACGCCATGACATCCCTGCATGTCAAAAGGTTCGACATCTCCCGCGCGCTCTCTTCATCTATGGCGGCAACGCGGCTCTCTAACCGCAGCCGGACCGGGCGTCACCGCGCCGCCCGTTTCCGGCGAGAAACTCCGAATCGATGGCCCCCCCCCTCCAGCCTGAGATCCTGATCGCCCATCCCTGGATGGGGCGCGGGGGCTCCGAAGCCACCGCGATGTGGGCCCTGCACAGCCTCCAGGACCGCGCGCGGCTCGCCTTCACCACGGCCTCGCCGGTGGATTGGGACACGCTCAACGGGATCTACGGCACCGCCGTGTCGCCGGAGAAGATCCGCACCCTGCCCGCCCCCAAGCTCCCCGGGGTGAACAGCGGCACGCGCCTCGCGTACTGGCAGCGCGCCTACTTCGAGCGCCATTGCCAACGCCTCGGCAAGCACTTCGACCTGTGCATCAGCGCCTACAACCCGATCCGCTTCTGCCGCCCGGCGATCCAGCTGATCGGCGACTTCAGCTTCAGCGAGGAGTCCCGGCTCGAGCTTTATCCGAATGCCGCCGAACGGGCGCACCACCGCCCCTCGGTGCTGCGGCGCGGCTACCTGCTGGCCGGGACCCTGATCGCCGGCCGCACGGCCACCCGCCTCAGGGCCGCCGACGATTGCTACGTCGCGAACTCAAGGTGGACCGCCCGCCAGGTCGCCAAGATCTTCGGCGTCGACGACATCCCCGTGCTCTATCCGCCGTCGCTTCACTGCGAGCCGCGGCGCGAGCGCGAACGCCAGCCGCTCGGCTTCGTTTGCATGGGCCGCATCACCCCGGAGAAGGAACTTGAGACGATCATCGGCATCCTCGACCGCGTCCGCGCGGCCGGCCACCCGGTCACCCTCGACCTTCTCGGCCGTTTTTCCACGAGCACCTACGCCCAGTCGGTCCGGGGCCTGGTCGATGCCCGGCGCGACTGGATCCGCACGCCCGGCTTCCTCGGTCCCGACGAAAAGGCCGAGCTCTTCGCCACCCGCACCTTCGGCCTCCACGCCTGCCGGGTGGAGGCCTTCGGCATCTCGGTCGCCGAAATGGCGGCGGCGGGATTGATTCCCTTCGTCCCCGCGGAAGGCGGCAGCGGCGAGGTCATCGGCGAGAAATCGCTGGTCTTCTCCGACCCGGACGACGCCGTGAAAAAGATCATCGCCCGGATCGAGTCGCCGCAATCGCTGCCCGCCCTGCGCGACGCCCTTCACGAACAAACGCTGCGCTTCCGGCCGGAACGCTTCGCGGAGAACCTGCGCGGCATCGTCCAGCGTTTCAGCGGCCACACGCTCACCCCATCCTGACCGCTCGTCATGTGGAGCAAGCTGAGCCAACGCCTCACCGACCCGCTGTTCTACCGCAAGCGGTCCCGCCAGTTGCTGAGACCGTTCTTTCCGCCGCGGCCACCGCGCCCGGTCGAGCTCGCCACGCTGATCGCGGCGGCAGGCCCGGTGGCGGTCTTCATCGCCCACCCGGACGACGAGCTCTTCGCGTCCTGCCTGCTGTGCGAACTGGCAGCGCGCGGCAAGGCCTTCCACCTGATCTGCCTGACCCGCGGCGAAGGCGGCGTGACCGGCGACAGCTCCCGGGAGGAACTCGGCCGGCGGCGCGAAGCGGAACTACGGGCCTCCGCCGCGGCGCTCGGGGCCGCCTCGGTGAGCTTCCTCGGCCACATCGACCCGCTCGGCCAGGCCCATCGGGTCTTCGCACCGGCCGTGCCGGCGGGCGAATTGGCATCGCAGGTGAGGTCCGTCATCGAAGCGTTACGGCCTTCCCTGCTGATCACCCACGGCAGCGGCGGCGAGTACTGGCACCCCGCCCACCTCCTCATCCGAAGTGCGGTGATGCGTGCCAATTCGGGCCACGTGCCCGTCCTCACCCTGCACGCCTGGCAATCCGGACACGCCCTTCCCGGGCTCCTCAACCGCGACGACCCGGCCGATCTGGTCATCGACGGCGTCCGCCACCGCGACCAGCGCCTCGCCGCCTTCCGCGCCCATCGCTCCCAGCACGAGTACTTCGCCGGCCACGGCGGCGGCACCCTCGAGGGCTATGTCGACCGTACCGCCCGCGAGGCCTTCCGCCACTACCCTGCAGACACGTAAAGCGGCCAATGTGGCGCGGCAGGTGCTTTTTGCACCCATGCGCGAGGAAGATCTCGATACCCACCACAAGGCGCTCAAAATCAACCTCGACCCGCGCTGGTACGGAACCCTCGCCGAAATCGGTGCCGGCCAGGAAGTGGTGCGCTGGTTCTTCCGCGTCGGCGGCGCCGCCGGCACCGTCGCCAAGAGCATCTCCGCCTACGACATGATGGTCAGCGACGCCATCTACGGCAGCGGCGACCGCTACGTCTCGCGCACGCGCCTGCAGGCGATGCTCGACCGCGAGTTCTCGCTCAATGTCGAGCGCCTCGCCGACCAGCGCGGCGACACCACCGCCTTCTTCGCCTTCGCCGACACGGTGGTCGCCCGCAGCTACCGCGGCGGCAACGAGTGCCACGGCTGGATGGGCGTGAAATTCCAGTCCCGCCCGCGCGACGAACCGTCCCAGATCCTGATCCACGTCCGCATGCTCGACAACGAGGCCTCGCTCCAACAGGAGGCCCTCGGGGTGGTCGGCGTCAACCTCCTCTACGGCGCCTTCTTCCTCTACCACGAGCCCGAGCTGCTGATCGAGAGCCTGCTCGACAAGCTCACCACCGGCCGCATCGAGATCGACATGATCGAGTTCCGCGGGATCGAGTTCCGCGCCGTCGACAACCGCCTGACCAGCCTCAAGCTCGTGCAACTCGGTCTCAGCGGTGCCGCCATGTTCGGCCCCGACGGCTCCGTCCTGCAGCCCTCCGAGGCCCTCTACAAGAAGGCCGTGCTGGTCGAGCGCGGCAGCTTCGTCGCCCTCGACAACTTCAAGGAGGAGTATCTCAGCATCTTCTCGCGCGACGTCCTGAGGAAGATCGCCGACGGCGACGAGGTCTGGACCGACATGGTGCCGCCCCAGGTCGCCGGCCTGATCAAGCAGCGGCACTTCTTCGGCTGCCGCTGATCGCCCCGCTAGTTGCCCAGCAGGAAGGAGACGAGGTTGCCTAACAGGGCAACCAGCGCCACCGTGCGCATCGAGAACGGGGGCACCTGGAAGCCGCGCAGAATGGCCGCGATTCCCATGGATTCGACCAGCCAGATGAGGCCCTCGATGACCCAAACGTTCTTCAGGTGCGGGTAGATCCAGACTACGAAAAGCCCGAAGGTCGCGGCATTCAGCGCAATCAGGCAGCAAACCAGCAGGGCCCGACGTTGAATCCGGTAAAGGCCGATCAGCATCGCCGCGGTGAGCGCGATCTCCACTGCCAGGGAAAACATCGCCGTCGCCTGGCCCAGGCCTTGGCCCACTTCCTGAAGTGGATCTCCCACCGGATTGGCCCTCGCCGACAGGCACGACAGCCATAGTAGTAAAATAACGTCCAGCCATGCCCGTCGGGTTTGATCCCGCAATCTGGCGTTCGTCCGCTTCATCGTGGCTACCGGTTTGATCCAGCATGTGAATCCTCACCTGCAGCCATCCATCTGGACCATTTCGTCTCCGCTCGGCGCCATATCACAAGCTCGATGAGGACAAAGGACAGCGCGACCATGGAAAACAGGAACATCCCCTGCAGGAGTTGCGGTAATACCGGCCGGGCGGTGCGCAAGCTCGCGACGGCCGCACCGATCCAGATCGAGCAAAGGATCCGGGCCCACCGCCTCGACCAGTAGCACCAGAATCCTGCTTGCCGGACAACCGTCCATTCCTCGAGCCGTTCTTCCCTTGCCGACGCGAAGCCGCGGCGCAATGAGGAAGAAAGCTCGTTCAACATGCCCCAAATCTCCCCGGAGCGGTCGTGTCCGGACAAGACGAAACTCCTGCAGGAGGTCAGGGAGTCATCTAACACTGGATCGACGGAAACTGCGCCCCCGCCGGCGGCACATAGTCCCCCAGCGACATGTAGGAGAGCATCTTCACCGTCCGGTGCCCGGCAGCCAGCGCTTCGCGGTGGAGGCCGGGCCGGGACAGCGGGCAAATGAAGCGGGCGAGCGGCGGCGGCAGCTGGCGGGCCGCCTGGGCGACCAGGGCGAGGAGCTCCACGTTCGACACCGCCGCCGCATGGCCGAAGAGGGTGGCGAAAAGGTAGGCCACCGGTTCGCCGTCTCGCAGCATGAGGAATCCCGGCACCTGCCATTCGAGCAATTGCCCCGCATCGCCGGCGCGCGAATAGCCATAGGCGCGGCGCGACAGTTCGGCGACCGCCGGCAGGTCCGCGGGTCCCATCGGCCGGACCGCGTCGTCGTCCTCCGCCGCCGGCATCGCCTGCATCAGCGCCGCGGAGTCCCGCCATTCGAAACCGAGCGAGGTGTAGAGCGAAAGCGACGCGGTGTTGAGCGCTTCCTGGAACAGCCGGACCTGGCGGATGCCCCGCCGCCGTGACTCGTCGATCGCCCACTGCATCAGCTGGCGGCCGATCCCCTTCGATTGCAGGTCCGGGTCCACCGTGATCGGTCCGACCCCGGCGACCTCGTCGACGAAGGTCAGGAAATTCGAACCGACGACCTTGCCGTGGAGGACCGCCATGATTCCGGTGTAATCCGGCCGTTTGACGGTTTGTGAGAGGATCATTTCCCCGACCTCCGGGGTCGGGATGTCGCGCTCGATCCCGAAGCGGTCATGGAGCGCGGAAAACGCCCGGTGACAGATATCCGACAGCCGCGGGATGGCCTCCTCCGTCGCGGGAACAAGTTCGATCGCCATGGCCCGAATCAAACCAACGGCCGCCGCCCCGGCAATGGGACTTTCGTCCCATCCCCGTCTTCCGGTGGACCTTAGTGCCCGTCTTTGCCCCGGCCCGCGTGCACCCGGCGGTGCTCCCAAAAATGCAGCCACGGATGCGCGCCGTGGTGATCTGGCGCGTAATAAGCGGCGTAGGCAACCCCCGCCATCCAAAGAGCCGGCACCAGGATCAGCGACAGGCCGAGGGTGGCGATCGAGAGCCACAGGGCGACGAAAACCATCAGCGTGTTGCCGACCGTCAGGATTCCCGCGCCCGCGAGGTAGTGATGCTTGTAAAGATGCCCCGCCCCGGGAAGCACGCTCAACAAGGCGGCGATCGTGTTTCGATCCACCGTTTTCCACGCATCCAGCAATTCTTTCATGGCGTCAAAGCTCCTTTCGCACCGTGCAAGATGCCACAGGCCCGGGAAGGACGCAAGCACCCGGAAACCGGTTTGACGGGCCAACGGCAGCGACATTTTCGAGGCGAAAGCCGCCCGAATGACAGACCCCTCGAAAGGGTGGCGGCGCCCCAATCGTCTTGCCTATCTCCACCTCGACCCTAGCGTCCCCAGTCATGAAAAACCTGCTGCTCGTTTCCGCCACCACCGCCCTGTTCGGCCTTGTTCCCACGGTCCACGGACAGGACGCCGCCAAACCCCTCAAGGTCATGCTGATCACCGGCGGCTGCTGCCACGACTACAAGGCGCAGACCGAGATTTTGAAGAAGGGACTGGAAGAACGGATCAACGTCACCGTCGACCAGGTCCACGTCGACGACGGCAGCACCAAGCCGGCGCTGCCGATTTACGGCAACCCGGACTACGCCGCCGGCTACGATCTCGTCATCCACGATGAATGCGCCGCCGACATCAAGGACCCGGAGGTCGTCAAGGGAGTGCTCAAGCCCCATCGCGACGGCATGCCCGCCGTCAACCTCCACTGCGCGATGCACAGCTACCGCACCGGCGACTTCCGCAAGAAAGTGACCAAGCTCGGCGGCGACGGTTCGCTGTGGTTCGAGTTCCTCGGCCTGCAATCGAGCGGCCACGGCCGCCAGCAGCCGATCGACATTTCGTTCGTCGACACAAGTCACCCGGTGACCAAGGGCGCCGCCGACTGGACCACCATCAACGAGGAGCTCTACAACAATGTCCGGCTCTTCGACGACGCCCACCCGCTGGCCAAGGGCAAGCAGGGCAAGGATGAGACGGTGGTGGTCTGGACCAACACCTACGGCGACAAGCACACCCGGGTTTTCTCCACGACCATCGGCCACAACAACGCCACCGTCGAGGACGCCCGCTACCTCGACATGGTCGCCAAGGGCCTGCTCTGGGCCGCCGACAAACTCGACGCCAACGGCCGGCCCAAGGCCGGCTACGGCAGGCCGAAGAAGTAAGTGCTTCCTCAGGCCGCCTGCGCTCCCGCCGGAAGCACCCGCAGGCGCCCGGTTTTCTTCAGCACCCGGGCGACGATGTAACCGGCGACGGTGAGCCCGGCACCGGTCCACATCGCGATCACGACGGGGTTGGAGAGCGAATAGCTGCCGCTCAGCCAGACATTCTGGAGCACCGAGGCACAGACCGCGATCATCCACGCGAAGGTGCTGTTGTACTCCGCGCTGACCAGCCGCTTCCAATTGAACGACATGCTGCCGAGGGTCGCGCCGATGCCTCCCAGCCTGGGGATGACCCGGTTGACGCGGCGGCAGTAGTCGTCGTACTGCCCGCCGAATTTTCCACGCAGGAAGTTCTCCTCGGCCGAAATGATGAAATGGTAGCCGATGAAAAAGAACGGGATGCCGACAGCCATGAACCAAAAGGAATTCGAGGCGATGCCGGTGCCGAGCAGGATGGTGAAATTCCCGACATACAGCGGGTTCCGGCAGTGGGCGAAGATCCCGCCCTGGACCAGGTCGTCGGCGTAGGGCATCCGGTTCTTGCCGCCGCGCTTGATGTACTCGAGGCCGATGGTGACGGCGCGGACCAGCTGTCCCGCCAGCGCAATCAGGATCCCGGCAAGCGCCGCGATCCGGTAGTCCGCCGTCAGGAAGGGACCATCGGGCCCCTTGAGGAACAAGAGCAGGTAGACCACCGGAAACAGGATGTTCCGGTAGTGGTAGAGGAAGTTTCCGATGCGGACGTTCATTTGACGGCGATCATTCCGGTGAAGTTGTACCACTTGAAGAAGGTGTCGCAGTGGCGGAAGCCCGCCCGCAGCAGCATCTCCCGGTTTTCCATGAGCTTGTAGGGGATCAGCACGTTCTCGAGGGCCTCGCGCTTCTGGGAGATTTCCAACTCGCTGTAGCCGTTGCGGCGTTTCATGTCGTAGTAGTACTTGATGAACTGCCGGTTGAAGAGCGAGTCCTCGCCGATGACCTTTTCCACGAGGATCAGCGCGCCGTTCTCGTTCATCCCGTCCAGGATGCTTGCCACCAGCTTGTCGCGGTAGAGCGGACGGACGAACTGCAGGGTCAGGACGAGCAGGACCAGCGAAGCGTTCCCGATCTCGACCCCCTGGTTGAGGTCACCGTGGCGGAGTTCGACGTCGCGCTTCATCCCGTGCCGGTCGAGCTTGAGGCGGCAGCGCTCGAGCATCTCCGGCGAGTTGTCGATCCCGACGAACTTCACGTCCGGTGCGACGTTCGGGTCAATGCAGAGGAAGGTCGTTCCGGTGGAGCAGCCGAGGTCGTAGACCGTGGTGCCCGGCACCGCGTAATCGCCCGCGATCTCGGCGATCATCCGTTGCATCTCGCCGTAGAATGGAACGGAGCGGCCGACCATGTCGTCGAACACCGAGACGACCTGCTCGCCGAACTTGAAGTCGGGCAGGTGGTCCATCGGCGTGTCGAACACGCGGTCTTTCTCCAAAACTGTCAGGGGAACACTGCCGCCGTCATCGACGGGCGGGCGGGCAAACTGCAGGGCGGTGGCTTTCATGGTGTCCGTGGAATGAAATCGACAACGCCGCACACCCTACCCGCCGGACATGAGAGGAGAATGAGTCGGCGCCAGCCGGCTCGATTTGCAACGGCCGCCCGGCCGGTCCCATGCAGGATGCCCGCGCGGGCACCCTCCGCACGCCCGCTCCGCATCCCTCCTGACTCCTTGGAAATGAGCACTTCACAAACGAATCGAAATCCGTGGCACGTTGCCTGTTGAGATGAAAGCAGGCGATGCTGCTGCGGCGGCATCCATCAAAACCAACATCAAATCATGAACACACTCGAAATCAAAGGAGACTGGAACATCGCCAAGGGTAAGCTGAAGCAGAAGTGGGGAGAACTCACGGACGACGATCTGGACTACGCCGAAGGCAAGGTGGACGAAATGGTCGGACGGGTGCAGAAGCGCACCGGCGAGTCGCGTGAGGCCGTCGAAAAGGCCATCCAGGAATCGTGCGATTGCCACTGAGCCCGTCACGCTTCTCAACCAAGGAAAGTGCCGCCGCGCCCCGCATCCGGGGCCCGGCGGTTTCGTTTTGCGACGAGAATCCTGATCGGAATAAGCGGAGCGCGGCAGGCTCCCACCGGACAGCCATGAAGATCCGATGCGTTCCCCTCGTGCTGGCGGTGGCCGCCTTGTCCGGATGCCAGCCGGAAGCAGCGGTCACCGGCAATCCGGTTGAAGTCGGGACGGTGAACTGGAGCCGCGACCTCGACCAGTCGCTCGCCGCCGCCAAGCAATCCGGGAAGCCGGTCTTCCTCCTCTTCCAGGAGGTGCCGGGATGTGCCGGCTGCAAGAACTTCGGCCGCGAGGTGCTGAGCGCCCCGTCGATCGTCGGGATGATCGAACGGAACTTCATCCCGGTGCTGGTCCACAACAACAAGGACGGCAAGGACGCCGAAATCCTGAGGCGCTACCAGGAACGAGCCTGGAACTACCAGGTCGTCCGCTTCCTCGACGGCGAAGGCAAGGACCTGATCCCGCGCAAGGACCACGTGTGGACCCGCGAGGCCTTGACCCGCCGGATGCGCGAAGCGCTGGCCAAGGCGGGTCGCGAGGAAGCCGCGGCGGCCCCCGCGACCCGGCAGGTTGCCTTCGCCCAGCACTGCTTCTGGACCGGCGAAATGAAACTCGGCGCGATCGAAGGAACCGTCCGCACCGAGGCCGGCTTCTTCCGCGGCCGCGAGGTGACCCTGGTCGACTACGATCCCGCGACGATCCGGCTGGAAGACCTCATCCGGAGCGCCCGGACGGCGGGGGTGGCCGACGCGGTCTATCTCAGCGGGGAGGACCAGGCCGCCCCCGCCGGGGCCGCGGGCTTCGGGAACGCCACGCTTCTGGACGACTCCTACCGCAAGGCGCCGGCATCCGACCAAAAGCGGCAGCTCAAAGGCACGAAGTTCTCAAAGCTCGATCTCACGCCCGAACAGGCGACCAAGGTCAACGCTTTCGCCCGCACCGACTCCCGCAAGGCCGCCAGCTTCCTCAAGAACTGATCGCTCAGGGCTTGCCCGCCGGTACCGGCAGCAACGGCGTCAGCAACTCCTTCCAGATCTCGTAGCCGGCGTCGCTCATGTGCAGCTTGTCACCGATGAACAGCTCGGGGATCGGCTTGCCGTCCTTGTCGAGGTAGCGGTCCGCCGAACCGGCGACGTAGGTGATGCGCGGATCGGCGTCGGCGGCTTTCAGGAAGCGCCGGTTCATGTCGGCCTCGCGGTCGCGCGCCGACTCGCGGGACTCGCAGGGACGGATCGGCATGATGATCAGTTTCGCCTCCGGAACCCGCTTGAACAGCCGGGTGCGGAACTCCGTGAAATCCTCGTCCACCTGCTCGGGCGACTTCTTGTCCCAGATGTCGTTGCAGCCGCAGTAGAAGACCACGATCGACGGCTCGTAGCGCAACACGCAGCGCTCGAGGTAGTGGTTGACGTCGGAAATGTGGCTGCCTCCGAAACCGCGGTTGAGGGCATCCAGGCCCGGGAACACTTTCGGGATCTTGAGCATCCGGATGCTCGAGCTGCCGGCGAAGACGATGCCGCCCTTTTCCGGCGGGTTCTTCGCGTCCGCCGCGTCGAAGGCATCGATTTCCTTGGCGAAGCGCGCGGGATCCGGATCGGGCGCGGCCATCGCGACCAGCGGCGCCAACAACAGGAGGAGCAAGGTTCGGAGCATGGGCCGATGCTACGGATGCCCACTTGCGAGTCGATCATTCCCCGGCCGCCTTTTCGAACCGCGAATCATGCAAGAGGCACGATCCATCCCGCATCGCGCACGAATTCCCGGTTCGTTTCGGACACCCCTCGCGACGGGATCACCTTCCCTAACAAACTCTTGGCCAATTTGTTGGAACCAACCCGGAGCCGGGCGGGCGGCGGCGGCACGGCGGTTGCGATAGAATCCTCGCCATGAACAAGAAACTGCAAACCAAACTGTTCCTGCTTCCCGCGGCCCTCTTCGCCCTCTCCATGACGTCGTGCGACGTCGACAAGGTGGAGGATGGTGAGCTGCCGGAAGTGAAGGTCGAAGGCGAGCTCAAGGCTCCGAAGTTCGATGTTGAAGGTCCGGAAGTGACCGTCGGCAAGAAGAAGGTCGAAGTCGAGGTTCCCACCGTCGACGTCGATATTCCGGATGAAGAAGACAACGAATAACCCCGGCGAGCCATGGAACAAGCAAGCGCTCCTGCAAACAAGCTCCTCCTGGTGATCCTTGCGGTGCTCCTGCCCCCGTTGGCGGTCGCGCTCAAGACCGGGTTGGACAAAACCTTCGTCCTCAACCTCATCCTCACCCTCTTCATGTGGATCCCGGGGCTCATTCACGCCCTCATCGTGATCCTCTGAAGCCCGGAATTCCCGGCCCGTGCGCCGTCTCCCCATGGGAGCTGCGCGGGCCGGGCTCTTCCACCCGAGGTGACCGCCCTGCCCGAACCCCCGCCACCCCTTCCCATGTTCTCTTCCCTGCGGGCCCGGCTGCGGATCGCTTCGGGCGCTTTCTGCGACCGCTTTCCGCGGACTGCCGGACTGCTCGGTTTCGCCAAGCGGCGCCGCCGGCCCCTGACCGCGCTGTTCGTGCTGACCATGCACGTGATCGGCTTCTTCCAGTCGATCTCCGCGGTGATGGAGACCCGCACGCCCCAAGGGGCGATCGCCTGGGCGATCACCCTCAACACCTTCCCCTACCTCGCCGTCCCCGCCTACTGGGTGTTCGGCAACGACGATTTCGACACCTACGTCTCGACCCGTAGCGCCGGGCTCGCCGAGATCCGGCCGGTCGCGCGGCAGATGATCCGCGACATCGGCGAGGCCGGCGTCCCGCCCGCCGCCACGACCGACCTGATGACCACCCTTTCGCGCATCTCGTCGCTGCCGGTGACCTCCGGGAACAAGGCCGAGCTGCTGGTCGACGGGAAAAACACCTTCCGCTCGATCTTCGATGCCATCGACAATGCCCAAGACTATGTGTTGGTGCAGTTCTACATCATCCGCGCGGACGGCACCGGCAACGAGCTCAAGGAGCGGCTGATCCGGAAGCTCCGCGAGGGAGTGAAGGTCCATGTCCTTTACGACGACTACGGATGCCTCGGCCTCGACCGGTCGTTTACCCGCGACCTGACCGAGGCAGGTGCCGAGGTTCGTTCGTTCATGAATCTCGGCGGCGATGCCAACCGCTTCCAGCTTAACTTCCGCAACCACCGCAAGATCGTGGTGGTCGACGGCAAGGTCGCCTTCGTCGGCGGCCACAACGTCGGCGACGAGTACCTCGGCAAGCACCCCTCGCTGACCCCCTGGCGCGACAGCCACCTGAGGATCTCCGGCCCGGTCGTCGCGAGCGTGCAGGTGCCGTTCGTCGAGGACTGGCACTGGGCAACCGGCGAGCAGCTCGATCACCTCCGCTGGGATCTCTCCAGCCGCCCCGGTGACGCGGAAGCGGTGTGCCTGCCGACCGGGCCGGCCGATCCGATGGAGACCTGCGGCCTGTTCTTCCAGGCAGCGATCCACGCGGCGAAGAAGCGGGTATGGATTGCCACACCCTACTTTGTGCCCGACGACGCCGTTGTGATGGCGTTGCAGCTCGCCGCCCGGCGCGGGGTCGAGGTGAAGGTCCTGGTTCCCGAGCTTTCCGACAGCAAGCTGGTCTACCTCTCGTCCTTCTCCTACCTCGACGAGCTCGAACGCGCGGGCGTGGAAGTCTGGCGTTACCAGGACGGGTTCCTGCACCAGAAGGTGATCCTGATCGACGACGAGTTCTCAGCGATCGGCAGCGCGAATCTCGACAACCGTTCCTTCCGGCTGAACTTCGAGGTCATGATCGGCGTGAACGACAAGCCCTTCGCCCGCGAGGTGAAGACGATGCTCCAGTTGGACTTCGACAAGAGCACCCGCGCCAAGGCCAACGACCTGGCGGAACGCGAATTCCGCTTCCGCCTGGGAGTCAAGGTGGCGCGCCTGCTGGCCCCGATCCAATGATCAGTTCCCGGACGCGGGCGTCACGCGGATGAACAACTTCCGGTCCGCCCCGGGCGGCAACGATGCCGCCGGGATCGGGAACACCGTCGTCGCCGCCGGCCAGCTCGCGGCCTTCCAGGGGCCGGTGGGGACCCACCCGTCAAGGTCCGAGGAAAGCCCGATCTCATAGTAGCGGCCCGGAACCGTCTGCACGGCGGCCGAAGCTCCGCCTGCGCCTGGTGCGGGCAGCAGGGAGGTCGCCCGCAACACGCTCGCGGGATCCGTCGGATCGGTGCCGGACTCGAATTCCGCAGCGTCGCTCATGCCGTCGCCATCGGCATCCGCCAGTCCCGACAACGTGGTGAGGTCGGGGAACCAGGCGAGTTCCCACTTGTCCGGCAAGCCGTCGCCGTCCTCGTCCTCCTTGCCGCCGAAGCCGAGCGAGACCGAGAAGAAGTAGTCGCGGGTGAAATCGGTGTGCTGGTAGCCCTTCGGCACCGGCGCCTCACCGAGGGCGATGGTGCTGGCCACCGGGGTGATGTCGTAGCTGTAGAAGATCTCGTCGGTGCCGAAGTAGTTGAAAGAGATCACCCCGTCGCCCGTGCCACCCGAGCCGTCGGGATAGGCGTCGAGGAAGCCCGGCGCGATGGTTTCCCCGGGCGCGACGGTGATCTGCGCCGGCGCCTCGGAGAACGGCAGGTCATTGACCCCGAGCGCGTAGGCGGTCCGGGTGGTGCCGATCGCCAGCACGGTGAAGTCGTTGTCGGCATTGACCCGGACCAGGAAGGGCGTCAGCGGGTCGGCGTTGCTCGAGGCATGGAACCGGAAGCGGTCCACCGTCACCGTCATCGCCTGGGCCGTGTTGTTGGTGAAAACGTCGGACTCGTTGATCACGAGGTTCGAGATCACCTGGTCCGCGACGTAGCCCGGCACCACGGCGGGTCCGTTGCCGAGCTGGTACTCGACGACCAGATAGCTGATGGAAAAGTCGTAGTGCCGCAGGTCGTTCTCGACCAGGAAGGCCCCGGCTGCCGGTGGCTGGCCGGCCGTGACCGAGCCCGAGTCGGATTCCGCGGGACCGCCGCCGTGCCAGACCCCGGCCATGTCGGGCTGCGAGACGACGATGCCCGGCTGGGTGCCGCCGCTGCCATCGGGGTTGGCATCGAGGAAGCCGATGGCGATCGTCTCGCCGGCCGCCACCTCGACCTTGGTGCTGGCATCCGAGAACGGCAGGTCATTCTGGCCGCTTGCATAGCCGGTCCGCGGATTGCCGACCGCAAGGACGGTGAAGCTGTTCGGCCCGTCGACGCGGACGATGAAGGGTGTCAGCGGCTCGCCGGTACCGGCGGCGTTGAACTGGAAGCGGTCCATCAGGAGCGTGAGCCCGGCGCCGCTGGTATTGGTGAAGGTGGCCTGCTTGTCGATCACCAGGTTGGCCGCCCAGAGTTCCGGGCTTCCGGCATCCGCTCCGCCGGCGACCGCCAGCGAGATGGAATAGTAGTAGCTCCGCGGCGTGTCGGTCACCAGCACCCCCTCGGTCACCGGGGCCTGGCCGACGGCGATGCTGCTGCCGGTGTTACCGATATTATAACTGTAGTAGACCTCGTCGGTGCCGTAGTAGTCGAAGGAAACCACGCCGGGCCCGGTGCCGCCGGTGCCGTCGGGAAGGGCATCGAGGAAGCCGGTGGCCAGCGTTTCCCCCGGCGCGAGGATCACGCTGACCGGGCTGTCGGAGAAGGCGACGTTGTTGTCGCCGAGGGCGTAGCTGGTGCGGGTGGTGCCGATCGCCAGGACGGTGAAGTCATTGTCGGCGTTCACGCGGACCACGAACGGGGTGACCGGATCGCCCTGCAGGGCCGCGTGGAAGCGGAAGCGCTGCACCGACACGTTCATTGAATGCGGCGTGTTGTTGGTGAAGACGTCCGTCTCGTTGATCACGAAGTTCGAATAGGCCCCGTCCGAGATGGCATCGGGTGCCACGTCGAGGCCGTCGCCGAGCTCGAACTCGCCGACCTGATAGGTGACGGCGAAGTCGTAGTCGCGGGTCTCGATGGTAACCACCGAAGCTCCCGGCACCGGCGGCTGGCCGATCGTGAGGCTCGCGGAATCGCCGTCCAGCGGCCCGCCACTGTGCCAGACCTCCGCGCCTCCCGCTTGCCAGGTGATGACCCCGGCCCCGGTCCCGCCCGAACCGTCGGGCAAGGCATCGAGGAAGCCGACGGCAATCGTTTCCCCCGCCCCGACCGTGACGGTCGCCGGGCTGTCGGAGAACGGCAGGTCGTTGGCGCCCGGGACGTAGGTGACGCGGGTGCTGCCGATGGCGAGCACGGTGAAATCATTGTCGGCATTGACGCGGACGACGAAGGGCGTGAGCGGGTCGCCGGCGATGCCCGCATTGAAGCGGAAGCGATCGAGCGTGAGAACCAGCGGACCGGCGGTCGGGTTGGTGAAGGTCGCCGCCTCGTTGACGACCAGGTTGGAATGCCAGAGGTCGAGCTCGGGATCCGGCCCCGGGGACGGCGTGCTGCCGAGGAATCCGCCGCCGTAGAAGCTGCCGGTCTTGGTGCAGGAGTCGGCATTCATCCCCAGGATCCAGTCGGCGACGCGCGCCACCGCGACGTCGTCGACGATGCCCTTGGCCAGCGGCGGCATCGAACAGCACTCGTCGATGGTGTTGATCCGCTGCAGCAGGACGGAGTTCTCGATGCTGCCCGGCTTGATCACCGCGGGCGCCGGGGCGCCGAGGCCGTCGATGACCGGGCCGCAGATGATGGATTGGCTGGGCAGAGGGGTGCTCAGGCGGGCATCGAAGAAGGCGCGCGAGCTGCCGCCGGGCTGGTGGCAATGGGAGCAGTTGCTGTCGAAGTAGGAGCGCACCCAATCCTCGTCGGACGCCACCGGGTCGTCGTGCGGGGTCGACGTCAGCACCCCGGCGAGCTTGTCCACGGTGATGGACTGCGGGATGAATCCGGCCACGCTGAGCGACTCGATCTGGTTGGCCGGGGAGCCGCCCGGATAGTCGAAGATCCGGTTGAGCTGGCGCGTGCGGAATCCGAGCACCGGACCGGAGACCGGCGTGTGGCACTGGTTGCACTGGCTCCGCGAGGGATAGAGGTACTCGAAGGTGTCGCTGCCCACCGTCAGGACCTCCTCGGCCCCTTCCTCCAACAGATCCGCCTCGCTGCCGTCGGCGCGCCACTTGTAGGTCACGCCACCCCAGCCGTCGGTACCGTGGACCAACAACCGGGTCTCCAGCGGCGCGCCGGTGTCCGGGCGGGCGAAATGCTTCACGAACACCGTGCCGACCGGAAACTGCCAGTTGCCGCTCTGGCTGTAGGTGATCTGCTCGGCGGGGGAATCGGCGACGCCGTCGTTGGGGATCATCACCCAACGCTTCTTCTCCATCCCCGCGCTCCACAACGGCATGTTGACGTCGTAGGGGATCATGGCCGGGGCCGGGGTCAGCGTCGGGACGTCGGCGAAGACCCCGGTCTCGGACAGCAGGGCCGGATAAGTCCAGGTGCCGGGCGCCGGCGGGCCTGCGGGCTTGATGCGGGAAATCACCGCGTTGCCGTTCACCCCCGCACCGAGCTGGAGCAGCAGTGGCTCGCCGGCGGAGTCGATGCCGAAGGAGCTGATCCCTTCCCAGATCCCCGCCGCCCGGCCCTGGCCGAACTGCTCGACCGACAGCGTCTGCTGGGTCTGCGGGTCGTATTCCAGCGCATAGAGCAGCTGCGACCCGTTGTCCCCGTAGAGATATTTCCCGACCAGTTCGGGGATCGCGGTGCCGCGGTAGACGTAGCCGCCGATGATGCAATTCCCCACGCCGTGCTCGTAGTCGTGGACCGGGGCACGATCCGTGCCGATCGGAACCGCCGGCGGATCCGCGAAGCCGGGGTTGGTGCCCTCCTTGTAGCTCCACTCGAAGTTCAGCCCCGGCCCGTCCATCACGTCCACCTCCTCGCGGGCGCTCGCCCCGACGTCTCCGATCCAGAACAACCCGGTCGCGGCGTCGAAGCTCATCCGGTGCGGCTCGCGCAAGCCGATGGCGTAGAATTCCTCGAGAACCGGCGATTCGGCGATCTCCGGTGCCACCACCCACGGGTTGTCGCTCGGGATGAAGTAATTCTGCGTGTAGGATCCCGGGCCGGCCGGCAGGCGGCGGATCGGGTGACTGATGGCGCCGCCCTGCATGTCGACGTCGATCCGCCAGACGCCGGAACGGAAGCGGTCGTCGATCTTCTGCGTGTCGGCCTCGGCGTCGCCGCTTTCATTGCCCTCGTCGCCGACCGCGAGATAGAGGAACCCGTCCGCCCCAAAGCACATCCCGCCCCCCTCGTGGCCCTTCACCGTGTCGTACTGGTTGATCAGGATCTGCGGGCTGACAAAGGCCGTGCCGTTCCACGTGTAACGGGCCAGACGATCGTAAAAGGGCGGGTTCGCCGCCGGGGCATCGTCGTTGGGATTGTGGAGGTAGTAGATGTAGAGGAAGTCCTTCCCCAGGCCCTTGCCGAACTGCGGGTGGAAGGCGGTCGAGAGGATGCCGCCGTGCTTGTGGATCTTGTCCGGTTGGCCGGGAGCGCCGGGATCCACGCCTTGGTCCCAGTTCAGGTACCAGACGACATTCCGGACATCGAGGACCAGCTCGCGGGTGGTCGCGGCATCGTCGTCGGCGACTTTGAAGATCCTGCCGTCCATTTCCGCGATCATCAGCTGCCCGGGTTGCTCCGGCCACGGCTTGGCATCGATCGGCGACTCCCAGTCGAGCGCCGGGAAGGCTTCGCTCAGCTCGACCCCGGTGGGGACGATCGAAAGCGTCGGCAGGACGCCATTCGAGAAGGGCCCGACCGGCTGCGGTCCGCCGAAACCGCTGAAGCCCTCGGCATGGGCGCGCACCGTGGTCGTCGTCGGCGTGGGAAAATCGGCGGGCACCGTGGCCGGCGGCGTGACCCCGGCGCACCACTTCAGGGCCCGGACCAGGGTTTCCTGGAAGGCCGCGCAGCGCATCCCGACCGGCTCGTCCTCGAAGTCGTAGAGGTGGCCGTAGGACGACCCGTAGACCCGGCCGGCCCCGTAGTTGACCGCCCACTCGACCGGGAATTGCAACTGGGTCTCGGCGTCCTTGGCGTACGAGAGCACCGTCAGGTTGTTGGCCGGACCGCGCAGGTAGCGCCAGATCTCGAGGTTCGCCGCCATCCACGACGCCGGCAGGCCGGCGTGGATCGGGTGGTTCTGGAAGCTCGTGACCAGCGTGTCGGCGTGGGGGCCGTGGCTGGTGTAGGCCGCCGGGCCCGGCAGGTCGGGACCGTAGCTCAGCAGGTTGCCGCCGGCATCGATCTCGACCGCGGTGCCGACCGACGCGTCGTTCCAGCGGATCCCCAGCATCTCGTTGTACTCCGGCCAGTCGACGAAGGACTGGGCCGCCTCGTGGAAGGCCACGAAGCCGCCGCCGCCACTGACGTAGGCCGCGAAGTTCGCCTCCACCGCCGCCGGCCAGCGCGGTTCGCCGCCCTCGTGGTTGCTGTAGCCCGACATCACCACGTTGTAGGCCGCGAAATCCGGCGACCAGGTCGTCCAGCCGGGGTCGGTGGCGGGTCCCGGCGTGACGCTGAAATCCACGTCGAAAGAGCCGTCGCGGGACAAGATCGCGCGGACGATCTCGATGCGGTGCTGCCAGTCGTGGTTGCTGGCACCTTCAATGACCAGAACCTTGATCGGTGCCGCCGGGAGGAGCGGGGAACAAGCGAACGCCAGCAAGCCGGCGAGCAGGATGCGGGGGAATTTCATG